>JAWODJ010000060.1:0-33998 GCA_046483315.1 Bacteroidales bacterium
AATACCAACAGAGTCAACTTATAAAAATACGCCATTTTATTATTTTTAGCTAATGCCCGACAGTTTTTTTGGTAAAAATGAATAATCCAACAACTAAATGACGGAAATAAGTGATTAAGGGTTGCATTTTATTCTGAATTTCATTCTGCCATATATTCAGGCAACTTACTAAAAAAAGATTAAGCACCAAACAGTTATCCTGCTCAGGAAAATTTCAGAAAGCAAATTTTAATATTTTTAAACCGTTTATCTTTTTAATTTTTAAGTTTACGTAAATTTTAAATAAATGTTACCCTGCGACAGGGAATGGCAAATAACTGGTAATTAATGTTGTAATTGAAATCTTTTTATTAATGAACGTACTGATTTTAGGCTCCGGGGGAAGGGAGCATGCGCTGGCATGGAAAATTTCTCAAAGCAGACTTCTTGATAAACTGTTTATCGCCCCGGGGAATGCGGGAACACAAAAGCATGGGAAAAACGTGAACCTGAAGGTCAATGATTTTGAGGCCATAGGCACTTTCTGCCTTGAAAAAAATATTGATATGGTGGTGGTAGGCCCGGAAGAGCCGCTTGTGAAGGGGATCAAGGATTATTTCTATGGCCGGGATACTTCCCCCGTTAAGAAAGAACTCTCACCTTGCGAAGAATCAAAGGCAGACAATGTTGAACCACTAACCGGGGAAGGATCGAACAACAAAAAATCAGCAGGAGAAAAATCGTCCCGCTCTAAAAAGCTTTCAGGCATAAGTGTGATAGGCCCCGACAGTGTGGGCGCACTGCTTGAGGGAAGTAAGGCCTTTGCCAAGCAGTTCATGAAGAAATACGGCATTCCCACTGCCAGGTACCTGCCTGTTACAAAAGAGACCATCTCTGAGGGATACGGTTTTCTTGACACGCTCAAGCCTCCTTATGTCCTGAAGGCTGACGGACTGGCGGCAGGGAAAGGGGTGCTGATAATTGACGATCAAAAAGAGGCTGAAAGTGAACTTAAAAGCATGCTCGAAGGTAAGTTTGGCGATGCAAGCTGCAGGGTTGTGATAGAGGAACACCTGAGTGGGAGAGAACTTTCTGTTTTTGTGCTCACCGACGGGAAAAACTATCTCCTGCTGCCCGAGGCAAAGGACTACAAGCGCATTGGCGAGAATGACACCGGCCCCAACACGGGGGGTATGGGCTCCGTGTCGCCGGTTCCGTTCGCCGACCATGAATTTATGAAAAAGGTGGAGCTCAGGATCATTAAACCAACTATCACGGGATTGCAGAAGGAGAAGATCGATTACCGCGGGTTTATATTTTTCGGTCTGATGAATGTGAAGGGTGATCCGTACGTAATAGAATACAATGTTAGGCTTGGTGATCCTGAAACCGAAGCCATCATGCCGCGCATCAAAAATGACCTGCTTGAACTGATGGCAGATATGGAGAAACAGATGCTGAAAAAGCACACCATCGATATTGACCCGCGAACCGTGGCATCGGTTATGCTGGTTTCGGGCGGCTACCCGGGTTCTTACAAAAAGGGGATCGAAATTTCAGAGCCCGGTACGGCCGGCAGTAGTGGTGAAAATATTATCTTCCACGCCGGAACAACCGGGCAAAAAGGTAAAGTGCTGACCAGCGGGGGGCGTGTGATGGCTGTAAGTTCAATTGCCGGTACAATGGAAAAGGCACTGGAGAGGTGCTACAGAACTGCTGAAGTGATTGAATTTGAAGGGAAATATTTTCGCAGGGATATCGGCAGGGACATACTGTAAACAACACTGAATATAAATTTGACGGTTATACCTGTCTTGATCATACCCGGTATCAGGGAATAACCAAAGGAATAATAGTGGTAAGATGCTGCTGCGCTTTTTTAAATATAATACCACGGCAGGATACCTGCTGATCCCGCTGCTGACAATAATTGCATGGTGGCCTTCACTGGCATCGGATTCTTACCGGCAAATGGCTTTTGATTATATCCCCATGCCACTCTATGAGATGCTGACCGGCTACCTTCCTCACCATTCGCTAACCTCGAAGATCATGGCAATGGCGCTGGTAATGATTACAGGGTTCTACCTGACCAGGATAAACAACAAATACCTTTTCCTGCAGGAAAGGACCTTGCTGCCGGCTTTTTTCTTTATTCTGCTTGCCAGCAGCCTCCCCCCCCTGCACAGGCTCCACCCGGCCCTGATAGCGATGGTTTTCCTCATTCCTGCCATAGAAAAGCTCCTGGCATCATATAAAACCGAAGGCCTCAGCTACAACTTTTTCGAAGCCTCATTCCTGCTCGGACTGGGAAGCCTGTTCTACTTCAACCTTGTATATTTCATCTTTCTGGTATGGGTGGCGCTTTTCATCCTGAGGCCCGTCATCTGGCGCGAATGGGTATTCAGTCTTATGGGGCTTGCCACGCCATGGTTCTTCTTTCTGGCTGTGAGCTATTTCATACATGATTCGGCAGACTGCAGCCTGGAAGTGATTGCTGCAAACTTCACCACCCGCGATGTTTTCAGCTTCATGCTCCTTCCGGAGAAAATATTTTTTGGCTTTATGCTGCTGATGATAATTTTTGCCAGCAGGAAAATTGCAGGCTCTATGCATAAGATGAAGGTGCTTTCGCGGAAAATATTCATCCTGTTTTTCTGGATTTATGCCATCAGCGTGATTATATATTTTGTTGTTGAAACGGCCAACATTGAGATGGCGATTCCCGCCACCCTTCCCGTGGCATTCCTGCTTAGCCACTATATTCTTGCAATTCGGAAAAGATTCTGGAGCAACGTAATTTTATGGTGCATTGTTATCGGACTTCACCTGCTGGTATGGCAGCCGTGGAAATTACTGCCAACGGGGTAACACCTGCGACAGTGCTCCGCTGTCAGTCCCCCGGTATCAGGATAGGGGCAACAGTGCGTTCCCTTCCCCGAAAGGGAAGATCACATGGCCTTTATAAACGTTTGACAAGGGACAAAATACCTACCGCCGTTCCCGGCTTACCTTCCCTGAAGGATATGAAGATATGATAGACCCCGGTACTTTGTATCTGCACGTCAAAAGAGGGATAGTCGGTGTCGGACGATTCTACATAGTTGCTGCCTATCAGTCCCCTGTTATCGTAAAGCTCTATTATGCCCCTGCCGGGGGAAGCATCTGAATTACATATTGAAAGCCTGTACTGGGTGTTCCTGTTCAGCACCATTGAATATCTTGCTACAGGGGCAGGATGGCCCGGCTCGGCGGCATCCAGCTCAACCTGGAAATCCCTCAGGTAGGTGGCATCATCCAGACGGGATACGCATATATCGACAAGCTGCTCCAAAGTCTGCGACGAGGCGGGGGTTATTACTGCAGCAACAAACAAAACCATTAAAAATCGATTCATGCGAATAAATAAGGCTGATAGGGGATTCATGCGAATAAATCAGGTTAATCAATTTTATAATCAATGAGTTATGTTTTGCATGTAATTCATATTAAGTGTTTCAAATGCATGGATCCCCCTGGTTTGTTCATGTCTTTTTGTGTTACACAGTAATATGGGGGATTCATCCCGTTATAATATTAGGTTATTGCGAATTGTTTCAGCTTTGCGCGTGATATTCTCAATCTGCCGGTCCTCTATATTAACGGTGCTGCGCTGGTTCTGCACTATGACAAGCATTCCGTCCCGTTCAACGGCCTGTGGTTCGTCAACCTCGTAAACAATCTCAACCTGGTCAAACTCCTCCTTTATTGAAGACATCTGACCGGTAAGCCCGGCAAATTCCGGATGTGAGCGCTCATGACTGCGGAGTATTATGACAAGGTCATTGAGGATGATCTTCTGCTCGCCTATACGCTCGTGGATTTCGTTATCAGGATGTAACCCGGAAGCACGGGTAAGCAGATACAGCCCCTCTAACCATACACCCGATACCATTGCAGTACTGAGGTGTGTCATGCTTTCCTGCCTCAGGTATTCGTCCATGCGGTTATAACTTTGCATATAACTGTAGGTAAACGATCCTTGATCTGATTCTGATCCTGCCAGCCGCTCCATATTGTTAAAATCAAAAATATTCTCCGGAACCAGGCTGTCCGTCAGCTGCCTGAGTGCGGTCAGGTAGCGGGGAATGTCTGCGGTGCGGTTGTACATGTTCATATAGCCAATGTCGGAGCCTAACACCCCTGCCAAAAAAGCTTTCCTGAAATTATCATCATAATTGTCGATATGGTCGGCGGCTGAAATAAACCCGTTGTAATACGGCACTCCAATGTCTTTCATAAAGGCGGGTATCTCAACTATGGAAGAAAAGTTATAAATGATGTCCCAGACCACTTCATCTGATATTACAGAAGGGTCTTCCTGAATAACCGAATCGGCCGGCTCGAATTCACTTATTGTTTTATCATGGTCACGGCCGGACTGGCAGGAGAGAACCAGGACCGTGAAAAGTATAGTTAAGAATCTGGCCTTTACCATAAAATTAATTTTTACATCTGTAACAAAAATAGGAATTATATTATTTTAAGAAAGGAAAAGCTGATAATAATGTTGTTTTTATGATCATTATATCCGGGTTATTAAGCTGCGATGGAACTGAGCCGTGCTGAAACCTATGGCCGGTAAGGCTTTTTTACTTTCTTCCTGCCGGGAAATTTCCCTGCCAGCCAGCGGGGCAGCATTACTGCCCCGATAAACAGGTACGGGTAATAGCTCACGAGCCTCCATATGAGAGCCATAACAACGGCAAAACCGACAGGGATAAAATCTCCCAGGTAGCGTGAAAAAACAAATTCGGCAAAACCACTGCCACCGGGAGTGGGACTTACAAGCATCATGATCCACATCACCAGTTGACGGGCAAAGATCAGGATATGATCAATTATCTCATAGCTCCTTACACCAAAGAAAAAAGCAATAAGAAGAAAATTAACCACCCAATACCTCGCAGTCCACGAAAAAAAAGTGGCGGCAAACACTTTTATCCAGAATCCGGCTGATTTTCTTTTAAAGACCCTGGATGTATTTATCAGATCAGTACCGGTCTCATTCATTTTATATCTCCACTTTCTAATGAATGGCAACCGGAAGATCCATAGAAGCAACCATTTCAATCCCCGGGGATTGATAAAAAGGCCGTAGATGACCAGCAAAACAAAGAAAAATTTTATTACATAGCCTATCGTGGCAAAATAGAAAAACTCATTTGTAAAAGATATCACATCCTCTCCCGGTTCCACCCCTATGGCAAAGAGGGTGCTTCCAGACACCAGGATAAAGAGCAGGGGAAACATCAGAATAAAGTAAAGCTCATCAAGAAACGAAGTGGCCATAACCACTGCGGTGCTCCTTCCTATATTCAGTCCCTCCCTGTTAACAAAAAATATGGCAACACCGGTGCCTCCTATGGCACTGGGAGTAATGGCAGAAGAAAACTCCCAGAGCATAACCACATTAAAACACTGCCGCCAGGTGAAATCTCCTTCACTGAGTATTTTTAAACGTATCATATAGCCCACATCCCTTACAACCATCATCAAAAAAGCTATGGCTATAAACAATGTCGAGTACCAGGTAAAGGTTATTATTGAGAACAGGTCAACATCAACTTCTCTCTGAAGAAGATATGTCACCACTGCAAGGCCAATTATAATTGGGTAAATGATCTTCCAGACATGCTTTCTGGTAATTATCTCCTCTTTATTATTGTTTACCGGCATCGGGGAAATTTAAAAATAAGGCACAAAAATAAATAATAATACTCTCTTTCCCTGCAATCATTAGTATTTTTAACCCACTCTTAAACTAAGAATAATATCACTGACCGGGTTGTTAGCATCGATGTCAGAGATTCCGGTTTATTCCGGGGCCATCGCACGACTGGTACCCCGGATTTCCTGTTGTTAAATCCCGGTTAAAAGCATTATATTAGCACTCATACAAAATTGGTTTAATTTTGTTCACACAATATTATTTAACCCACTAAAAGCAACCGCCATGGAACTTAAGCAGGCTATAGAAAAAAGAACAAGTGTAAGGGTATACAAAAAGGACCCCGTGCCTTTGTCGGATCTGAAAGAGATGGTCAGGCTGGCAAGCCTGGCGCCAAGCGTGGCAAATTTTCAGCCCTGGAAATTCGTGATAATCACCAATAAAGAGCTTCTTGAAAGCATGGCACGCAAGGTGGCGCTACATCTGGATAAAATTCCTGCCAATGAGTCCCGGGCAGCGCAAAATGTTAAATCGCAGGTGGAATGGTTTGCAACTTTCTTCCAGGATGCTCCCGCCCTTGTGGCTGTAGCCATGGAGACCTACGAGTCGGTTTTGGAAAAGGGAGTTACCATGGATCACGACGAGATTAACCGACAACGGAATCATCCCGATATTCAAAGCGCCGGAGCCTGCATACAGAACATGCTTCTTGCAGCTGTTGACATGGATTACGGGGCCTGCTGGCTGAGTGCTCCCATGATGGTAAAAGAGACACTTGAAGAAATGCTCGGACTGGAGGATAAATATAAGCTTATGGCTTTTGTTGCTGTGGGCAAACCTGAAAAGGTTCCCGTCAAAAAAGCGTCAAAGGACCCGGAAGAGATGATAAAGGTTATTGAATAGCCCGGGGGTTGATCTTCTGCTTTGCACTCTTAATGAGGCAGGACATAGTAAAAGATAGCAAAAAAATGGCTGATACTGCCGCCCAGCACAAACAGGTGCCATATCACATGATTAAAACGGTTCTTCTTCCGGATATAGAAAAACACTCCTGTGCTGTAGCTGACAGCCCCTGCCAGTAACCAGTAAAGTCCGCCGGCAGGAACATTCCTTACAAGAGGTCCGAGAGCGATTATTATTATCCAGCCCATAAACATATAAATTATTGCTGAAAGCAGCCGGAGCTTTTCAGTGTAGAAAAACATCTTGAATATTACACCCGCCAGAGCCAGTCCCCAGATCACACCGAAAATGGACCAGCCCCACGGGCCCCGCAATGAAACGAGGGTAAAGGGTGTATATGTCCCGGCGATAAGTACATAAATTGATGCATGATCAAACAGGTTAAGGAAGTGCTTTGTCCTTTTATTCCTGAAACTGTGATAAAGAGTCGAGGCTGTGAACATCATTATCAGACTGAATCCGTAAACAGAAAAACTTACAATTTTCCATGCATCGGGATCCCTTATGCTGGCAAAAACAACCAGAAGAACCAGACCGGCAATGCTAAGCAAAACCCCTGCCCCATGAGTCAGGCTGTTAAGTATTTCATGAAGGGCGATTACCCATTTCCTTCGTTCCATGATAGACTACGTTTAAATCTGAAACAGAAAAGCCGCTACAAATATTGTAATTGCAGCGACCCGGTTCCGGTTTTAGTGTCGTGGAGATTAGGGGAGTCGAACCCCTGACCTTTTGGCTGCCAGCCAAACGCTCTAGCCAACTGAGCTAAATCCCCCTTTTTGCCGTGCTAAATTAATAATTTTTTATGTTATGCAAAATAAGGTACATTGTATCCTGTAAAAAAGCCAAAATTTTGTTTACATTTCATACGTACAAATTAGGTTAATCAATTTAATAATCAGTAAATTATATTTTGCATCTAATGCATATTCAGTGTTTCAAACGTATGGAACCCGCATGGTTTGTTCATTTTATTTTGTCTGCCGAAGGCTGATGCGGGTTTCTCCTGTAAAAAACAAGAAGTCAAAATTTTGTTCAGAAAATACAAAATTTTGACTTACAGGAGGAACCGCTTCGCTTTAACATAAAAATTTTTTCATCCGTCTGTATGTAAATTGGCTGAAAAAATTTTCATGTATATTTCAGGTTAATTTTTTAAATAAAGCATACTACATGCAACTTTTTCCAGTTTTATTTATAGATTTGGTCTGCTTATCAGCAAAATATCAGACTAATAAAATTTGTATATTTTTGTTAAACAGGATATATTTGAAAAATAGATTTGAATTTATATTCTAATTAACTATTTTTAAGCCCTCAAAAAAATTATACGATGGAACTTAAAAAATCCGAAAAAGCTGATCTCGAAAAAAGAAAAGGGCTGTTCCTCCAGATAGGCCTTGTAACGGTTCTTGCCCTGATTCTGATAGCCTTTGAATGGACATCCCGTGAGGTTGGCACGTCCTCACTTGGGGAATTATCTGATGTGGTTATGGAAGAGGAGATCATTCCTATAACCCGTCCGGAAGAAGTTCAGCCACCACCTCCTCCTCCCCCTCCGCAGGTAACTGAGGTGCTTAATATCGTCGAGGATGACGTGGATATCGAAGACGATCTTTTTATTGACGATGTTGAAGCAAGGGCAGATACCCGGATCGAATTTTCAGAAATGGTGATGGAAGATGAAGAAGAAGCCGAAGAAGAAGAAATTTTCTTCATAGTGGAAGATATGCCCGATTTCCAGGGCGGCGGACAGGATGCGTTCAGGAAGTACATTGCCGAAAACCTGCGTTACCCGCAGATTGCTGCAGAAAACGGAATTCAGGGACGAGTTTTCGTGCAGTTTGTGGTAAATGCCAATGGAGAGGTATCCGACGCAACCGTTGTAAGAGGTGTTGATCCTTCACTTGACCGTGAAGCAATCAGGGTGGTTATGTCATCACCCAAGTGGACTCCCGGAAGACAAAGGGGCGAAGCCGTTCGTGTGGCATTTACCTTCCCCATAAACTTTGTACTACAGTAAAAAGGGATAAAGCCCGATAAAAGCTTACAAAAAACCCTGATAATGCATCAGGGTTTTTTTGTCTTATTGAATTTCTCATATTACTTCGTCATACAAAATACAATTAATTTTAATCCCCTTAAATGATAGAAACCGTTTCAACCGGTCTGAAAGAGGAAAGAGTCGTTCTGATTGGTGTGATTAACCAGCACCAGTCAGCCGAAGAGGTGGAAGATTACCTTAGAGAGCTGGCATTCCTTACAGAAACGGCCGGGGCAAAGCCTGTAGAGAGTTTTTACCAGCGTGTGGACATCCCGAATCCGGGTACCTATGTCGGGTCCGGCAAACTTTCAGAGATACAGGAATATGTTAAGCTGCACAATATAGATATGGCTATCTTCGATGATGAGCTTTCAGCTTCACAATTCCGCAATATTGAGAAGATGATCGGCTGCCGGGTCATTGACCGCACAAACCTCATACTCGATATTTTTGCCAGGCGGGCACAGACAGCACATGCAAGAACCCAGGTAGAGCTGGCGCAATACCAGTACCTGCTGCCCCGGCTGACGGGGTTATGGACTCACCTTGAAAGGCAGAGGGGTGGTATCGGACTTCGCGGACCGGGGGAGACGGAGATAGAGACCGACCGGCGTATTGTCAGGGATAAAATTGCCAGGCTGCAGCAGAAGCTTGAGAAAATAGACAAGCAAAAAACCACCCAGCGTAAAAACAGGGGAAAGATGGTCAGGGTCTCACTCGTCGGATACACCAACGTAGGTAAATCGACCATAATGAACATTCTTAGTAAATCAGATGTGTTTGCCGAGAATAAGCTTTTTGCCACCCTTGATACCACGGTGAGGAAAGTGGTAATAGGAAATCTCCCTTTTCTGCTTTCCGACACCGTAGGTTTTATTAGAAAACTACCCCACCAGCTTGTTGAATCATTTAAATCGACCCTGGATGAAGTGAGAGAATCGGATATCCTGCTTCATGTGGTTGATATTTCACATCCCAATTTTGAAGAGCAGATCAATATTGTAAATCAGACACTGCATGAGATCAACGTAATCGACAAGCCGGTATACCTGGTGTTCAACAAGATTGACCTGTACAATCACGTTCCTAAAGACGACGACGATCTTACTCCTCCGGAAAAAGAGAATATCAGCCTGGATGAGCTGCAACAGACATGGATGGCCAGGAACAATGATCCCTGCATTTTCATCTCAGCCAGGGAAAAGATGAACATTGATAAATTCAGGAAACTGATATACAGCCGGGTCAGGGAAATACATGAAAAACGGTACCCCTATAATGATTTCCTATATTAAATTCCTTTTCAGCATATATTCTGCTATCTGAACAGTGTTTGTGGCTGCCCCCTTGCGTAGATTATCGGCTACAATCCACATATTAAGGGCATTTTCGGCCGATTCATCCCTGCGTATGCGCCCCACGAATACCTCATCACTGTCCTGTGTCATTGCGGGCATGGGATACTGGCTGCTTAACGGATCATCCAGAACGGTAACCCCTGGTGTCCGGCTGAGAAGTATCCTTACCATGTCAATATCATAATCCTCCTTAAACTCAATATTGACCGATTCCGAATGACCGCCGACTACAGGCACCCTCACAGCAGTGGCTGTTACAGCAATCGTATCGTCGGCAAGTATCTTCCTGGTTTCATTGACAAGTTTCATCTCCTCTTTTGTGTATCCATTCGGCGTAAAATTATCACACTGGGGAATACAGTTTTTATCAATCACATAGTTATATGCCTTTTCACCGGATATTCCGCCCCTTTCATCTTCCAACTGCCTTACGGCCTTAATGCCTGTGCCGGTAACGGACTGGTACGTGGAGACAACAATGCGACGGATACCATATTCTCTGTGCAGCGGAGCCAGTGCAAGCACCATCTGGATGGTGGAGCAGTTTGGATTTGCAATAAGCTTATGCCCTTCATCTATGCTTTCACCATTAACTTCAGGTATGATAAGCGGCACCGAGGGATCCATCCTCCATGCAGAGCTGTTATCTATAACAACAGTTCCTGCCTTATTGAATTTTTTAGCCCAGTGCAGCGATGTTTCTCCGCCGGCAGAGAACAATGCCAGATCAGGTTTCAGCCTTAGTGCTTCTTCGGGGGTTATAACAACAACCGACTGACCGGAATACCTTACAGTCTTCCCTGCCGAACGCTCTGAAGCAACGGGCAGAAGCATCTGAAGAGGAAAGCTGCGCTTCTCAAGCACCCTTAACATTACTCCGCCAACGAGTCCGGTAGCACCTACAACAGCAACTCTCATAATAAAAGAAATTTATGTATTGATAAAATAATCCGGCACTGTAAATTATTGCCGGGGAAAAAGAACCCAAATAATATAATGTGCAAAAATATGGTTTCCTGTTTAAAAACATTATGTATCAGTATAAAATTGTATAACCCTGTAAGCAATAACACATATTACAACATTATGTTTGTTTTCATAACATATTGTTAATTTATTAATTCAACCACTATTGTATTTTTTCCGGAATTTTCCTTAACTTAAATAAAGCTTTACCGAAGAGTGAAAAAATGCATAAGAAAATTATTTTGCTTTATGCTGCATTTTTGTTCCTTCACGGTTATCTGTCCGAAGCCGTCAGTAGTGATCCTTTTGATATCGTGATAAACGAACTGATGGTAAGGCCGTCCCCGCAGATCGGACTCCCTGATGCAGAATACATTGAGCTGTTCAACCGCTCCGCCAACCCGGTTAACCTGCAAAACTGGACCATAAAGACAGGTAACAGGTCAAAAATCCTTCCCGGGCATGTCATGATGCCTGAGAGCTATCTTCTTGTTACACATGAAAAAAATGCCGATCTGCTGAGCACCTTCGGAAATGTTGCAGGTCTGCCGGGATTCTCCGTGCTTGCTATGGGCGGGCAGACCGTGGTACTAAAAGATGATAAGGATAATGTCATCTCAGCTGTAAGTTATTCGGACAAATGGTATGGCAGCAGTCTGAAAGCCTCCGGGGGATGGTCGCTTGAACAGATCGATCCTTTCAACCCTTGCGGTAGCTCAGGCAACTGGTCTGCCTCTGAAAGCAGCACGGGAGGTACTCCCGGAGCACCCAATTCAATTCGTCGCAACAACCCCGACAAAGAGCCTCCCGCCCTGGTCAGGGCATCGCTTCAGCAAGCCGGCCTTGTAAGACTCCATTTCAGCGAACCTATGCATCCCCAATCCGGCTGGTCACCCGGTGATTATGCTGCTGCAGGATACGGTCCGCCCCTTTCAGCCATGCCTGCAGAACCTCTTTTTGAAGAAGTTGATCTTTTGTTCCCGCAGCTATTTGAGGAAGGCACTGACTATACCCTGGTAATCAAGGGAAACCTGTACGACTGTGCCGGTAATTTTCTTGATGGCAACACCTCCGAAGTACTGTTTAAAATACCGGAATCACCAAAAACAGGGGATATTATAATAAATGAAATACTCTTCAATCCCTTTCCGGGCGGAGCAAATTTTGTAGAGCTGATAAATATTTCAGGCTCCGTCTTTGATCTGAAACAGGTTATACTGGCAGGAATGACAGAAGGGGTACCTGATCCCGCATATATCATTGCCCCGGGAGGATACCTTCTGTTCCCGGATGAATACATAGTCCTGACAACTGATGCGGAAGCCGTGAAAAGCCATTATTATTCTCCGAAACCATGGTCATTTGTCAACATGGACCGTATGCCTCCTATGAACAATAAAAACGGAAGAGTGATTATTGCCGGACTGCAGATGAATATCATAGATGATATGCAATATACATCAGACATGCATTCACCCCTTTTAACAAACGTAAAAGGCGTTTCACTGGAGAGAATAAATTTCAGCAGGCCCGCATCCGACCGCACCAACTGGCTGAGCGCAAGCGAGAACTCCGGATTTGCAACTCCCGGATATAAAAATTCACAGTTCTCTGAATTCACAGGCACCACTGAAAAAATCCTCAGCATCGACCCGAAGATCTTCTCGCCCGATAACAGCGGTTACAATGATATTGTAAATATTAAATATGAACTGGATAAACCCGGCTATACAGGTAACATAACAATTTTTGACTCACGGGGGAGGCCGGTCAGAAGGCTGGTCAGAAACGAGCTTCTCGGCACTTCGGGAATATATTCGTGGGACGGGCGCAATGATGCCGGGCACCAGTCCCGCCTTGGAATCTATCTTGTTTTCATGGAATTATTACATCCGGACGGGGATATCAGAAGGTCAGGGGAAACAGTGGTGCTGGGAGGCAGATTCAGGAAATAACCCGGCGACAGCATATCATAACCATACCGTCCCGAACAGATCTGCATGAATGGCCGTTGAAAGGGTCAGAAATCACAGCCTGCCCGTATACTGATATTACAGTGCCTGCAGCAGCTCCTTCATGATCAGTGTCATTTCAGGTTCGGCCTGCTCAGCGGCAACCTGAACATCTTCATGCGTCACCTTAACGATCCTTCCCGGCACACCCAGGTCGGTTATTATTGAAATGGCAAAACAGGGTATGCCCATCTGCCTGGCTACTATAATTTCAGGTACAGTTGACATGCCCACAGTGTCACCGCCAATGATCCTGAAATACATATATTCCCTGGGTGTTTCAAGGGTGGGGCCGGTCACGCCCACATAACATCCCTGGTGAATCCTGATATTGTGTTTCCGGGCAATGGACATGGCCCCTGTGATCATATCATGATCATATGGTTCACTCATATCGGGAAATCGCGGGCCAAGCTCCTCGTTGTTTTTACCTATCAGGGGGTTTGGCAGCAGGTTGATATGGTCATTGAGAATCATCAGGTCACCAATTTCATATTCGGGATTAACACCACCGCTGGCATTGGAAACCATAAGATGCTTTATACCCAGATATTTAAAAACCCTGACCGGGAAAGTCACCTCCTGCATGCTGTAGCCCTCATAAAAATGAAAACGGCCCTGCATGGCAACAACCTTTTTACCGGCAAGAGTACCGAAAATCAATCGCCCCTTATGCCCCTCAACGGTCGAAACAGGAAAATTTGGTATATCCCGGTAGCTGAGGGTATGGCTGATATCAATCTCCCTTACCAGTCCCCCCAGTCCCGTTCCGAGTATTATTCCCACCTCATGGTCAGGGCCGGCTTTATCACTAACATATGATATGGTCTCTTTTATTGTTTCTAACATAATGCAAAATTTGATTATTAAAGGCTTCCCCGTCTTTTTCGATAAAACTTACCGTTACCGGGATATAATACATATTTTTTCTTATTTCCGGATCAATATCATCTCCGGTCTGACGAAACCGCATGGCATCTTTTTCCGATGTCATTATGACTTTTCGCTGTTCCCCTAACGATTCCCAGGCTTCCCGGATCCTTGCAGCATCCCTTTTTGTATACTGGTGATGATCCGGAAAAGCCATGTGCTTAATTTTCGGAGTGATACCCCTGAGATGCTTCTTCAGGGGACGCGGAGAGACTATACCGGTGATCATCAGGATACGTGTTTTCTCCTCCCGCAGTTTTTCCCTTCCGGGGAAAGGAACGGAATCGTCGAACACGGGCAGCGGTTCACCGTAGGAAAAAGTGGAGAATAGAAGCGACTGCCAGGGATAGAGGTTCAGATCCTTCATAAGGATACGGCGCTCGATGGGCTTAATACCGGGAGGGCACTTGCTTACAATTACTATAACGGCCCTGTTCTTTGCAGAAACATATTCACGCAGCCTTCCTGCAGGAAGTAAAAGATCATTTTTAAGCGGCTGATTATAATCGACCAGCAGAATGGAAATACCGGCCTTGACCCGGCGGTGCTGAAATGCATCGTCCAGAATCATTGCCTGCAACCCGTGGTTATAAGAACACAGCTTACGTATTCCTCTTACCCTGTCAGCATCAACAGCCACCTCCACATCGGGAAATTTCCTTTTTATCTGCAACGGCTCATCTCCTACATCGCGTACCTCCGAAGCAGTTGAAGCAATAACAAAACCGCAGGATTTCCGTCTGTAACCGCGGCTAAGAACGCCCACTCTGAACTCCTCCCTGAGCAAAGAAACAATATACTCCACATGCGGGGTTTTTCCTGTCCCCCCGACGGTTATGTTACCTACCGAGATGATGGGAAACCCGAAATCCCGGGAGATGAATATTCCGAAATTAAAACATGTATTCCTGATTAAAACCACCACCCCGTATAACATCGAAAAAGGAAAAAGCAGGGCCTTTATCAGGGGATGACCGTTTTGCCGCATATCAATAGACCTGAATATCGAATGGCATTCTTGCCTGTACACCCTGGTTCTCCAGTGCCGATCTCAACGTTTCATAATAGCCTGAAACAATACCGCCGTATTCACCTGAAAGCTTCATTCTTACTTCACCGCCAAGGCTTTTGACCAGCTCTTCAAGGGGATCTTTCAGTGCGGGCAGAGATACTATACGGTAGGTCTCAAGACCCGATTCTTCAACGGCTATCTCAACAGCCCTCTTCAATCCGCCAAACTCATCCACCAGTCCGAGTTCCCTGGCATCGTATCCGCTCCATACCCTGCCCTGGCCGATCTCATCCACCCTCTCCCGGTCCATTTCCCGGCCGTCAGCCACCCTTTTGGTGAAAACACGGTAAATATCCTCAACACCCTCCTGCAGGATATCTCTCTCGGCAGGGGTCATGGGACGGGAAAAACTTCCTATATCAGCAAATTCAGAGGTTTTTGCAACGTCAACGGTTATTCCGAGTTTATCATTCAAAAAACCGCTTGCATCCAGTAACAGGCCGAAAACACCAATAGAGCCGGTGATTGTCTGGGGACTGGCAACAATTTTTGTTGCCGGGGCAGCTATGTAATAGCCCCCCGATGCTGCAACATCACCCATAGATACAATAACCGGCTTCTCCCTGGCAGCAAGCTCAACCTCTCTCCATATCACCTCCGAAGCCAGTGCACTGCCTCCCGGTGAGTTAACCCTGAACACTATTGCCTTAATGGTGGTATCCTGTCTGGCTTTGCGCATTGCACGCGATATCCTTTCCGAACCTATCGATAACTCGCCACCCTCACCAATACCTATAACACCCTCTGCAAACACTATTGCAATCTTTTCCCGCGGCAGTCCCTTAAACTCTCTCTCCGCCGGAACCTTTGTATACCGGGATATACTGACCGGCCTTATGTCATCATCCTCGTCAATTCCACTCAGCTCCTTAAGCTTAAGCAGCACCTGGTCCCTGTACATAAGCTCGTCCACCAGGCCGTGTTCAACTGCTGTCTCCGCACTGCGTACCAGGAGCTCCCCGGCAATACTGTCAAGGCTCCCGGCAGGGATGTCGCGGGTGTCGGATACACCCTCAAGCAACACCTGCCATATCGACCCAAGATAGCTCATAACCTGTTCCCGGCTTTCTTCACTCATTTCATCATACATAAAGGGTTCGACGGCGGACTTGAATTTGCCGTGCCTGATTATCTGCGGTTCCAGGCCAAGCTTCTCCAGGGTGCCCTTAAAAAACAAAACTTCAGATCGCAACCCTGTCCACTGAACCAGTCCTGTAGGAGTGAGATAAAGATGATCAGCCACCGAAGCAAGATAATAGGCCGCCTGCGTGTAGCTATCTGCATAGGCAAGAATAAACTTCCCCGATTCCCTGAAATCCGCCAGCGCATCCCTTATCTCACCAAGTGTGGAAATGCCCGCCTGGGGCATGGAGATCTCCAGGAAGATACCCTCAATATTGTCATCCTTTTTTGCCTTTTCTATATTATTCAGAATATCATCCAGTCCGAGCCGTGAAGTGGGCTGCATGGTAAGAAAATCAAAATTGTCAAAAGGATTTTTTGAAGCCCTGTCCACAACAGGCTGGTCAAGCTTCATATGAAAAACACTGTTAGGCTTAACATCAACCGCCCTGTCGGCCGTCGAAATCATAACTCCAATGATGCCCATGAAAATAAAAAACACGAACATCAGGCCTATAAGAACTCCCAGAACAGAAGCAAGTAAAAATTTAAAAAAACTCTTCATTGTATATGTATTTGATTAATATTGGTATAAAAGTAAAACAAAAAATCCTAAAGGAAAACATTAAGCGGTGCCGTCAGCGAATAATAATCCCGCCGGCTGATACCGCGCAACAATATCATTGTTTATTTAATTTTTGAAATCTATCTTTATTGTTTAAGACTATATATTTACATTCAGTAAACAATGGCAAAAATTTACCTTCTGCTGGGCAGTAATATGGGAGACCGGATGGTATACCTGGAGAGGGCAAGGCAGAAGATTGCCCAACATATTGGCCATCCTGAAGCTGTATCATCCGTTTTTGAAACAGAGCCATGGGGTTTCACTCACCAGACTAATTTCCTGAACCAGCTTGTAATCGCTGTAACACTCCTTCAACCCGATGAAGCAATGGAAAAGATTCACCTGATAGAGCAACAGCTTGGAAGGACCAGGGAGGATAAACAGTTTACTGCCAGAATAATAGATATTGACATCCTTTTTTACGACAAAAAAATAATTACCACCGGTAACCTTGTAATCCCTCATCCCCTTCTGGAGAAAAGACGATTTGCCCTGGAGCCTCTTGCCGAGGTTGAACCCGGACTGGTTCATCCGGTACATAAAAAAACCGTTGCCCGGTTACTGGAAGAGTGTGATGACAGAATGAAAGTAACCAAACTTTAATGTCGTGCTCATCAGCGGCGTAACAGACAGCAAATACCAAATATTTTACTCAATTACCCGGACAGGAAGGATTCCCCCATCTCACCCGGCAAAGAAACCACAATTTTTTTCAGTCCCCCCTACAGCAGTCCCTCATCTGCAAAGCTGAAATAATGTCTGTCAGCCATTATGATATGGTCAAGTACCTTAATATCCATGAACCCGGCCGCATCTTTCATTTTCCTGGTGATATCCATATCAGCCCGGCTGGGTTTGAGATTCCCTGAAGGATGATTATGACAAAGGACCAGTGATGATGCCGAATGTAAAATTGCATTTTTCAGTATCATCCGTATATCGGTAACCGTTCCCGATATGCCCCCCTGGCTGGTTCGGAGAGTTTCGATAAGCCTGTTGGAGCGGTTCAGCATCAATATCCAGAACTCCTCATGCAAAAGATCACCAACGATAGGTTGCATTATCGTATATGCATCCCTGCTGCTCTGAACCGAGGGTTTCTCCGAAACAGCCTCCTCTCTTCTGCGCCGGCCCAGCTCGAGCGCGGCAGCTATAGCTACGGCTTTTGCACGGCCTATGCCCCGGAATTGCATAAGCTCCATTACCGTTTGCTTTCCAAGCAGGTTAAGACTGTTTTCACAGGAGCCAAGTACCCGGCGGGCCAGTTCAACAGCTGTTTCATCCCTGTTCCCCGATCCTATTAATATGGCAATAAGCTCAGCATCACTAAGTGAAAGGCTGCCGCTGCCAAGAAGCTTTTCTCTGGGCCGGTCATCCTCGGCCCAGTTCTTAATGCTTAATCTTCTGATCTCTTCCATTTAACAATTGAGTGATGTTTATACTCAAGTTAAGAAAAAAACCGGTAATATCATATAAAAAAAGCCGTTCTCATCAGAAAACGGCTATCTAAAAATTAAACTAAACTCCCTGTCAGAGACTTTTAACAAGTCTGGCAAGACCAGATTTAAGGTTTGCCGCCTTGTTCTTATGAATTACATTTTTTTTGGCCAGCCTGTCAAGCATGGAAGAAACACGAGGTAATAATTTTGCGGCCTCTTCCTTTTCAGTTGTTTTGCGAAGTTTTCTCACCGCTCCCCTGGCAGTTTTTGCATAATAGTTGTTTTCCAATCTTTTTTTCTCGCTCTGCCTTGCCCTTTTGGATGCTGAAAGATGATTTGCCATTCTGTTGGTATAAGTGTTAAATGATTGTTTGTGTAGCAGTCCGTAGGGGAATCGAACCCCTGTTACCAGGATGAAAACCTGGCGTCCTAACCCCTAGACGAACGGACCGTATTTTTTTTATTCGGATTGCAAAGATATATATTTTTTTTTCCCTGCAAAAATATTATTAATATTTCGACTGCGATAAATTCAGAGCGATTACGGATCTCCGGTTATCATGATTTGAAAAACTGACCGGGTCATCAGCACCCTTTTAGAAGATATAACGCCCGGTAATACCTGCCTGAAAAATATTCAACCCGAACTGCCCGGTGATATTTACAGAGGGCATCCAGTTGAACCCGAAAGTATAGGGATAGTCACCGAAGGTCGATTCTATACCAAATGCCAGGTCAACACCAAAAGTGTTCAGGGTGCCTGTTCCTCCATAAAAAGGTGCCGTATTGTTCCATTTTCCCAGATGTATCCCGGTCCCAATATACCAGTGTGTATTTCGCAACTTTGGGTCATCAAATAAAAAATGCCTCTGATACAGGCCGGTCAAAGAATAACCCTGCCAGCTTGATGCAACCAATCCTTCTACTGCATCTGCCTCAGAAAAAAAATATTTTGCAGTCACACCCGTCGGATTGCCAAGGTGAACACCGAATCCAGTAACATAGATCTGTGCTCCGGCGTTAAAAAGTCCGCCCTTAAATGCCAGAACCAACAGGTTCAGTAATATAATGCGTGCTATTCGTTTTATCATGGTTAACAAAACAATTTAATTGCCTTTTTGGTTCATTCTGCCTGTTGGGAAACGGTAATAGATATAAAAATCAAAACCTAATGTACTGTTCACCTCGCCGGTTCCGAAACCGGGAATATATCGTTCATCCATATGGCTGTCTTCCCTTCCGAATAAAAGAACTTTGCCCCGCAGGTTCCATCCCAGAAATACATTATTAAATATCTCGGTTTTAAGCACCAGTACAACTTCCGCCCATTGCCGGAAAAAAGTTTCTGCAGCAAGAGAACCGGAATAATCGCCCCAGTACCCGCCTTCAACAATAACCAGTGGCGCACTTCTCTCATACACAGAAAAACCAAGCCGGGCACCGAGGGCAACCACATCATTAAATTGTTTGAGGAAATTTTTATCCCCTCCGAACCGCATAAACAACCCCTTTTCCTCAAGCCGGTATGCCGGTTCATTCAATTCCCGCATGGCAAAACCCGTTTCAGCTACAGCAAAATATTCCGTACCGATATTACGGTCAAAAACCATCTCCACACTAAGTTTTGATGGTTCATAAACCATAAAAAGAGGCTCTGAAAGATTAATGCCGATCCTGAAACCCTGCTCAAAGCTTCCGTCTGCCTGTTCGGCGACAGAGTCGGACATTGATTCTGCAGGCATACCAGCAGGTACACCCGAGGTATCAATACGCCTGCCAGGAGTAATATCAGTCGTGTCAGTAAGCATAACATCAGGTATGACTGCCGGCTCTGTCTGTGCCATGGCAGGATAAAGAATAAGCAGCGACAGACTAATGATATATCCTGATATTCGTATCATCAAAACTGGTTATTTCCCTGGTGACAATGACAACCGAGTCTATCAAATTTGAAGTATGCCTTGCTTCCAGTAATTCAAAATTCAGCACAAATCCACATTCCCGGGAAAGGAACCATGGCAAAACACTGTATGTGAACCATACAGTATCTGTTTCCTCTTCAAAAACAAAAATAAAACCCGATTCATCGGCCGACCCGTTCATCGGAAGTTCAACGGACCGTCTGTTACTGCTCATGCTGACCAGCAGGCTGTCTTCTCTCCCTATGCCGCTAAGCGACTGAATGTTAACAGGGGACTGGACATCACTTCCCTCAACAACAGAGTGAAAATCCACTCCGGCAAGCGACCTTGGCTTATAGATACACTCTTCGCTGCATGACATCGTGCCGAAAATGAGCGAGATGGCCGTAAAAGCTAAGATAGTTCCGTATCGGGGAAAAGTTTTTAACATAAAGACATTTGACTATTTTTCAGTGTTGTCAGGTATCGGGGACTGCAATTTTTTATTCCATTCAATATAGCCTAAAATTGCCAGAATCAAAAAAACTGTAAACTGAAAACTTGTAAATACCAATCCTTTATAAAAATATAACGGAATTGATATTATATTTCCAAGTATCCATGCCGTCCAGTTCTCAATCTTTTTCTTTGCCATAAGCCACATGGCAACAATGAAGATCGCGGTGGTAAGAGAATCCAATACCGGCACATCACTGTCAGTATATTCACTCAGTACAAAGTAAAATATAAAAAACAATACAACGCCCCCGGCAAGGCTGATCAGGTACTCTGAATTCCTGCACCGGGTTATCTGAAGAATTTTCATTGTCAAATCCTTGCGACTCCAGTTATACCAGCCGTAAACACTCATCAGGAAATAGAAAAAATTTATTCCCATGTCGGCATATAGCTTTGCATAAAAGCATATATAAACATATATTAAAACACTTACTATGCCGGTCGGGAATACAAGGATATTCTCCTTTTTTGCAAACCAGACACTTGCCATGCCGAATATTACAGCGGTAATCTCAAGCCAGGAGGTATTCAATATGTTTTGCCGGAATACATCAATGAAAGACGATACGTCCATGAAATAAAAAATATGGGTGCAAATATACATGAATTTTTTTCAGCTTAAAATACACACAATCAAGTTGAAAAAATAAATTGTTAAATCAGCTACCCATAATGCTGACAATTGGATTTCAGACAATTTCCCGGTTAACCGTAAATCCCCCAGGGCACAAAATGACTATATGCTTATTCCCGGATCACGACTTTAATTTTTATATGCTGAACAATACATAAATCATTGTTGAATCTTTGCATTTTATTCTTAACTTTACGGCAGGAAAGTATCAATTTAAACCTGGTTCTGCTCCGGGATAAGCAGGGTCTGTTAGATTGAGCCTTAATTTTACGTCTATGAAGCTCATCCGGTTTATATATCCCGTTTCAGGCAAAGTAACCATCCAGGAAAAAAACTTTCCCCTAACCGCCAGAAAGAACTATTCAGCCACACCGGGCAATAACAGGATCGAAATTTATAATGCTCACGGCAACCTGGTGTGCATCACCAACGACAGGAAAAATATCGGACTGCTCAAGCTCCAGAAGGGTTTTTATCTCCTCCGTGAAAAAGACACAGCCGGCAGGATAGTTAACAGCAGAAAGCTTGAATTCTGAACCCTGCACCCGGTTTTGTTAACGGTTTATGAATAAGCAGTTGTATGCTACAGTGAAAAGGAGTTTTTTTACCTGGAAGTCTCGATTTACAAAAATCAACCAGAATTGCTGTTAATATTTTTTATCAGATTTTTCAGGGGAATATTATCAAAATTCCCCGAACTCATCAAAAGAAGATTCGTATCCTTCCACTCCAGGCTGCTCAGTAAATTTTCCAGCTCTTTTGAATTGGAAATTACCTTTAACCCTTTATTGTCGAAAGCTTCCCTAACCCGGACTGCTTCAAGAGGCGGAAGGCGCTTTAGTTTTATGGTATGGGGATTGAAATAGACTATCGGAATATCGGCATCATCGAGCGACCCTCTATACAGATTCAGAAAGTTGCCGCTAAGACTCGAAAAGGTATGCAGTTCGATGCAAGCAACCAGTTTCCTTCCGGGAAACTGCTCTTTAACTGCCTCAACCGTTGCCTTAAGCTTGGAAGGAGAATGGGCAAAATCACGAAAAATAGCATTGCCACTGCTTTCCGTAAGCAATTCCAGCCTGTTGGCCGCCCCGGGGAATGAACTGATTGCTGAATAAAAATCATTATTCTGCACACCCATCTCCAGGCAAAGTTTTCTTGCTCCTTCTATATTCATCAGGTTATGCCGGCCAAAAACCTTAAGGGAAACTGCCTTACGGCCATTCATGATGTAGCTGATCCCCCCTTTTATTCCGTACTCCGGCAATCCATAGGCAATTTTTTTCAATTTCCCGCCTGCATTGTTCACCATCCTCAGTACCTCATTATCTTCTTTGCAATATACTATGGTTCCGCCAGGCTCAATAAGATCAATAAATTTTTCAAACACCTCCCTGTAACCGTCCCAGGTGGGAAACACATTTATATGATCCCAGGCAATACCGCTCAGCAATGCTATATGCGGACTGTACACATGGAATTTTGGTCTGGGGTCAATGGCAGAGGTGAGGTATTCATCACCCTCCATCACCATAAGATCTGCATCATCCGAAAGTTTTACCATCACATCAAACCCCCTGAGCTGGGCGCCAACCATATAGTCGGCATTGATACGGCAGTACTGGAGAACGTGAAGTACAATGGCTGTAATGGTTGTTTTTCCGTGACTGCCCCCGATAACCACCCTTGTTTTCAGTCTGGCATGTTCAAAAAGAAATTCCGGATATGAGTATATCCTTATGCCAAGCTCACGGGCCCTCTTAAGTTCGGGATTATCTGCAAGTGCATGCATGCCGAGGATAACACCATCAGTCCCGTTATCAAGCTTTTCAGGAAACCATCCCATAGCCCCTGGCAGCAGGCCCCTGTCCTTCAGTCTCGTTTTCGAGGGCTCAAATATCTCATCATCAGATCCGCTTACCGTATATCCTTTTTTGTGAAGTGCTATTGCAAGGTTATGCATGGCACTTCCCCCTATGGCAATAAAATGAATACGCATACAATTAAAATGAAAAATTCATTTATATTAAGAGAAATCCTCATTAACATCAGTTACACAAACTTGCTTTGTACAGATGAGAGGTAAAAGTAAATGAAATAATTTATTTTTGTCTTTCCAGAAACAAAGTAACCCGTTTCCGCAATTATTACAGATAAAAAAAATTGCCGGATAAAACCAAATTGTCCCGGCTTTGTTACTATAAAAAAGATATTATGCGGCTAATTCCTGTTAACATCACCAACTTCAAGATAGACGGGGGAGCAATGTTCGGGGTCGTACCCAAGGTATTGTGGGAAAAGCATTACCCTGCCGATGAAAATAACCTTTGCAACTGGGCTCTGCGCAGCCTTCTCATAGACACGGGAGAGAGGGTTGTACTTATTGATAACGGTTTTGGAGATAAACAAAGTGAGAAATTCATGAGCCGTTTCCATCTTAATGAAAACAAAGGAATAGAAAAAGCCCTGGCAGAACACGGTTACAAGCCTGATGACATAACCGACATGCTGATAACACATCTGCACTATGACCATTGCGGAGGCGGGGTCAGATACACTAACGACAAATCAGGCTTCGAGCTTACCTTCCCCAACGCACGCTACCGGATCGGCAGGGCCCAGTGGGAAAGTGCCATGAATCCCAACACCAGGGAAGAAGGTTCTTTTCTGCGGGAAAACCTCATACCGATGGAGGAGAGCGGCAAAATACATTTTATTGAGCAGGATGGCGAGTTGTTTCCCGGACTGGGTGTCCGCATATACAACGGACATACCATCGGGCAACTCATCCCTTTTATCAGATATAAAGACACCACAATTGTTTTTGCCGCTGACCTTTTCCCTTCAACAGCCCATATCCCGTTGCCATACATAATGAGCTATGATGTTATGCCTATGGAAACCCTGAAGGAGAAGGAGAGCTTTCTTGAGGAAGCCGAAAGGAACAACTATATCCTGTTCTTTCAGCATGACCTTTATAATGAATGCTGCACCCTGCAGAAGACGCCAAAAGGTATAAGGGCCAAAGAAACCTTTGATCTTAATAAGATAGGTTAATCAAATTAATAATCCATTAATTAACTTATGCAGGTAATTCATGTTCAGCATTTCAAACCCGACAGATTGCCCTGTTTAATAAATATTATTTTATGAGACGCAGTATCCCGCGAAATTCCGCTGAAGGAGAGATTCGCCGGTTAATTTCTTCGTGTATCTACAAGGAAAACAGGAGATAGCGGAAACACACAAGAAAAAGAAAGAGAGAAACAGATGCATCAATCACGGCCACTGTATTTATCTTCCGGTAAACAGATAACCTGCCCGTACCGTTTTCATTCCTTCCTGCCTGCACTGATCCACTGCCCGTTAATTTCCCGTCTCGTCTTTTAATGACCATAAGGGCTGTTCCTGCCCCGATCCTTAAAAAAAGCTGTACTGCAAAAAATCCGAAAAGCAGAGGGCCGCTCCTGTTGTAATCAAAAGCAGAGGAGTAATTACCCCTGAACATTGCAGAAAAACTCCGTGTGAGTCCGCAACTCTCACACTCCTCCCCGAGAATTTCCATGTGAACACATTCAACCGGGTAATTGCCGGAATCAAATATGGCAGGACAGGCAAAAATAAATATTATCAGCACACCAATTGACAAATTGATAATCTGATATGAAAAGCCGGCTGTTGAAAGATATTTCATAAACAGATGGTTACACCGGGATTTGATAACCTTATTATCAGGCAATAAGGCATCTGCTTACCGGATAAGGCATAAATGCCGGGGCCAACCGGGATATGGCAATGCCCTCCTAAAAATGTCCGTTAGAGGCTGTTAATTGTTGTTTTTTTCTCCTTCAAGCTTTTCGAGCTGCTCTATCATCTCCTTACTGTCAAATTCGATGGTGTCATCCTCCAGGCTGTCTATATGCTCATAATCTTCCAAACCGTCAAGTGCCCTCCTGATGTTTTCCCTTATCTCATTTCCTATATCATCCCTGAATGTTTCATCCGGTTCGGGACCGAATTTATCCAGGCCTGTGGTGGCACGCCTGATCGTGTGAAGTTGCCAGGCAGCAATTGAAGTGCCCACTACGGAAATTATCAATGCAGCGATTATCAAACCCCTGGGTGCATTTGCCGAAGAGGCCTGTGAAAAGGCAATCAGACAGAATACCAGTGCAATAATGCCTGGCACCAGTGCATACATTCCAAGACAGGGAATAAAAGATATTATAAGGGCAATAAGCCCTATTACAAACCCGGCTACACCGAATCCCTGGCCGGCATTGGATCTTCCTTTTTCATCCATGGCAAATAATAATTAAAGTTTTTTTTCACAGCCTGGTGACCGGGATCTCACTCCCCGGTATCAAGCAATATATTCAAAATTTTTACAGCTGCTGCTGATACAGGTGTGCCCGGACCAAATATGGCCGTCACACCGGTTTTGTATAAAAAATCATAATCCTGAGCCGGTATGACACCGCCGGCAACAACCATGATGTCGTCCCTTCCCAGTTTTCTGAGTTCTTCAATGACCTGGGGTATAAGCGTCTTATGTCCCGCAGCCAGGCTTGAAACACCAAGCACGTGGACATCATTTTCCACTGCCTGTTTGGCAGCCTCGACAGGTGTCTGAAAGAGGGGACCGATATCAACATCAAAACCTATATCGGCATAACCCGTTGCTACGACCTTGGCACCCCGGTCATGCCCGTCCTGTCCCATCTTGGCTACCATTATGCGTGGCTGGCGTCCTTCGCGTTCTGCAAATTCCCTGACAAGACGGCTTGCTTTTTCAAAATTATCGTCATTTCCTGATTCTGAGGAATATATTCCTGAAACTGAACGTATCACAGCTTTATACCTCCCGACTGTTTTTTCACAGGCATATGAGATCTCTCCCAGGCTGGCTCTTTTCCCTGCAGCCTCGATTGACAACTCGAGAAGGTTGCCCTTACCGGTGCGACTGGCTTCTGTAATGGCATTAAGTGCATTATCAACCTCCTCCTGATTTCTTTCAGCCTTTAGTTTTTTTAATCTTTTTATCTGTGCCTCCCGCACAGCGGTATTGTCAACATCAAGTATCTCCAGCGGATCTTCCCTGTCAAGCCTGTAACGGTTAACACCTACAATGACATCCCTTCCTGAATCGATGCGTGCCTGCTTTCTGGCAGATGCTTCCTCTATTCGCATTTTCGGCACACCCGTTTCAATGGCTTTTGCCATGCCGCCAAGTTCTTCTATCTCTTCAATTCTTGACCAGGCTTTATGTGCAATTTCGTGGGTCAGCCGTTCAACATAATATGACCCTCCCCATGGGTCAACAGTGCGGGTTACAAAAGTCTCCTCCTGCAGGTAAATCTGCGTGTTCCTGGCTATCCGCGCCGAAAAATCGGTAGGCAGTGAACTGGCCTCATCGAGAGCATTGGTATGCAGCGACTGTGTATGGCCAAGTACGGCTGCCAGAGCCTCGATGCAGGTACGCGGAACATTATTGTAAGGATCCTGTTCGGTAAGGCTCCATCCCGAAGTCTGCGAATGAGTCCGTAAAGCCAGTGATTTGGGATTTTTCGGATTGAAGCGTTTTACAATTTTGGCCCAAAGCATACGTGCGGCCCTCATCTTGGCAATCTCCATAAAATGGTTCATGCCTATACCCCAGAAAAAGGATATCCTGGGAGCAAAAGAGTCTATATCCATTCCGGCATCCACCCCGGCACGCAAATATTCAAGTCCGTCAGCAAGAGTATAGGCCAGCTCAATATCAGCAGTTGCCCCTGCCTCCTGCATGTGATATCCGGATATGCTTATTGAATTAAACCGGGGCATATTCTTCGAGGTATACTCAAAAATATCGGCAATGATACGCATTGAAAAGTCCGGCGGGTAGATATAGGTATTACGGACCATAAACTCCTTGAGTATGTCGTTCTGTATGGTGCCGCTAAGCTGATCAAGTCTGACCCCCTGCTCCAGTCCGGCAACAATATAAAAAGCCATTACCGGCAAGACAGCCCCGTTCATGGTCATTGACACCGACATCTCGCTGAGCGGGATCTTATCAAACAGTATCTTCATGTCCAGTATTGAATCAATGGCCACACCGGCTTTACCAACATCTCCGGCCACACGGTCATGATCTGAATCATAACCACGGTGAGTTGCAAGGTCGAAGGCAACAGACAAACCCTTTTGTCCTGCAGCCAGGTTACGGCGATAAAAGGCATTTGATTCCTCGGCTGTTGAAAAACCTGCGTACTGCCTGATGGTCCACGGCCTCATCACATACATGGTCGAATAGGGCCCCCTCAGGTAAGGAGGCAGTCCGGCAGCATAGGACAAATGTTCCAGCTTCTCCAGGTCATGTTCGGTATAAACCGGTTTTACCGGTATCTGTTCGGTGGTAAGCCAACTGTTTTCAGCTGATTTTTCATTTGCCGGTCTTTTTGCAGAACCGGAGGTTTTTGGAGTTGATCGTATATTTATCTTTTTGTAATCAGGCATCATCATTTTTTTACTCTATTCCAAGTTCTTTCTGAAATTGTTGCAGAGTTTCCGGCACATCAGATCTCACATGGATAAAATGTTTCACTCCCGAATTCTTTAGCTCCTCAATGCTCTCTTTTGGATACCCTGCCACCGCAAGAATGGACTTTTCTCCCAGGGTTCCGGCAATTTCCGGCACAATCAGGGGATATTCATCATCGGAACTACATACCACAACTACTGAAGCACTGCTTTCAAGGGCTGCTTTTGCACCATCGGCAGGACTGCTGAATTCCTGGTTATAGATTATGTCAAACCCTGCACATCCGAAAAATCCGGCAGAGAATTCCGCCCTGGCTTTACGCATAGCAAGATTACCATATGTCAGCAAAAAGACTTTGGGTGTCTCTCCCCTGTATTTTTCAGTTTTTATTCTCAGCTCCTCAAATGCCTGTGCCCCACGATAAGGTTTCAAAGGCCTGGCAAGCCTGTCCTTATCTGCTGCCCGGGCCGGCCATACTGCCGAAGCATCTATCCTGCCAAGGACCCTTTCGGAGGAATCAGGATATTTGTTTGTACCAAGAAGGGTATCACGACGGTTTGCAAGATAGTGGTCCCTTCTTTTGGCGGTAGCCTCTATCCTCTCCTGCAGGGTTCCTTTTTTAAAGGCTTCCGTCAAACCGCCCGCTTCATTAACCTCAAGAAAAAGTTTCCATGATTCACCTATCAGTGAATCAGTCAGCGACTCAATATAGTATGAGCCGGCTGCCGGATCAATGACCTTATCTAAGTAGGCCTCTTCCTTTAATACAAGCTGAGTATTACGGGCAATCCGTTCCGAAAAAAGTGTCCCTTCCTTTTTGAAAATTTTATCAAAACGTTCCACAGTGAGTGAGTCCGTACCGCCCAGTATTGCAGACATGGCTTCGGTAGTAGAACGCAGCATATTAACGTAGGGATCATAAATGGTTTTGTTCCACCGTGAAGTAACCGCATGAATAACCATTTTACCTGCCACATCCGGACTTACTTGCCATGCTTCCAGCATTTTGGCCCAGAGATACCTGGCAGCACGAAATTTGCCTGTCTCCATGAAGTAGTTGCTCCCGGTGGAAAAGGTGAATTTAATCTTTCCTGCTGCCACGGCAGGAGAGATTCCCTTTGCTGTAAGGCGTTCCATATATTCGGCAGCGGAAGATATGGCAAAGGCAAGTTCTTCCACAGCCGATCCGCCGGCATTGTGAAACAGGGAGGAATTCACATTTATCACAGTAAGGTTCGGCAGTCTGCCGCCATCTTCCGCCATCGTTACAGCTATCCCGAATGAACTCTTTTCCCCTCCCGGGTATTTACCGGTTGTAAGCAAAGTTCCCAGCGGGTCATATTCCACCGACCCGTGAACATCGGAAATCGCGCCTCCCCGTGATATGTTCTCCTGGTCGATCATTTTCACCAGATCTGCCGGCGGATTAACCGAAATAAAGTTAATCTCGGCCGAAGCAAGACAGATATCTCTTAAAAGAAGGTTAATGTCCTGCCGGGTATATTCGGTTTTATCATCAAGCACAAAGCCAATTGATGTGGCACCCTTCATCAGGGCATCCAGGGCTTTGGTATTTGCAGAAGCTATATCATCAACATAAATATCCTGCCGTACCAGCCAGCCATTCGACCCGGTTTTTTTTCCCCTGACAAAAGGGAATTCGCCCGGCAGGGTCTTAAGATGCCCGAGACCTTTAATATCTGCACTGCTGTAGTAGGGACGAACAGGAATACCTTCCAGGCTTTGCCAGATAAGCTTCTTCTCATAATCTGCCCCCTTCAGGTCTTTCCTGATAACTTCTTCCCACGCCTGTACAGAAACGGGAGGGAATCCGGCAAAAAGCTTCTTTTCTGAATTATCCGACATTCTTATAGGACTGTTTTATTGAGGCATAAATATTTCTGCTAACCCCGGCTGTTAAGATAAAGATATCCCCACTGCCAGGGTTGCCTGATAACACGGAATTTTATCCTGCAAAGTTAAAAATAATTAAATTAAGTATTTCAAATGTGTGAATCATCCATATGCCAAGTCACACAAAAAGGCATGTATAAAGCATGTTAGACGGACCACAGGTCATATCCTCAAGCTTTTTGCATAATCTTTTGTGAGATTAAGCCAGTAAGGATTTCTTTATCATTATTTTTTGATTATCCTTATTGTGCTGGTATTTATCTTTAATAGATATATCCCCGACTTCAGGTGGCTGAAGTTAATGCTGTTGTTTTCAACAAAACCTGTCAGGACTACAGAGCCAAGTACGTCAATGACACTGAATCTTCTGTCGCTGCCATCGGGTAATTCAACATATAACAAAGATTCAACCGGATTGGGATAAACACGTATGTCTGACCTTTTTAATTTGTCAAGGCCAGTGGCTGTTTGAACCACCAGCTCCTGCTCCACATCGGGGGCGGGCTCATAGTTGTTGTTTCCCGGCTGGCTGGCTGTAATAGTAGTAATTCCCGCACTGTGAGGCGTTACTGTTGTCCCGCTTACCGAAGCAACCCCGGTATCTGAGCTGCTGAAGGTAACAGTCAATCCCGAAGAGGCCGTTGCAGAAAGTTCAAAAGGCTGGGAATCGGCATTGACCCCGCCAGGAGGACCGAAATCAATAGTCTGTGAAGCCTTCTCTATGGTAAGCGTGCCGTCAACAAGGATGAATTCATAGTTATAGTCATAACCACCTGACAGAAGGATATCATAAGAGCCTGCATCAGAATTTATATCTGCCGCGGTTGATGCATAAGGCAGGTCAATGATATACCCGATGTCCTCACCCAGTACAAAACCATCATAGCTGATAGTCAGTTCAGGATTATGCTCCCCGTAGGTTTTTGTCTTGTCATCTGCAGTGGCTGTTAATGGTGCTTTTTCGATAGTAAGTACCCCGTTATTAAGCTGAATGAAATAATAGTTGTTGTCGTTGCCACCGGTTATTGTAATCACATCGGTACCGGGTCCGCTATTTATATCTGCCGTAACAGACGCCACCGGTTCTTCATCGATAACAGATGCATCGTCATCATTCACCAGTCCCGAGTAACTGATCGTAAACACGGGATCAGGATACCCGTAATACCGTGATTGATCATCGGCAGTGGCTTCCAGCGGTGCTTTTTCAACAGTGAGTGTGCCGCTTACATAATCAAAGGCATAATTATTATCACTTCCGCCTGAAACAGTGATCTCATATTCACCCGCACCGGTCGTTTCATCTGCCGTAGTTGTTGCAACAGGTTCCTGGTCGATCACGGTAACATTATCACCCCCGGTAAAACCGGAATAACTTATTGTAAATTCAGGGTTCGCATCGCCGTAGGTCTTTGAATTATCACCGGCGGTGACTGTCAGCACTGCCTTTTCTATGGTCAGCGTGCCATTTACATAATTAAATGCGTAGTTACCGGAACTGCCGCCTGAAACCGTTATTTCAACCTCCCCGGCACCCGTTGAAGTGCCCGCCGTGGTTGACACCACCGGTACCTCATCCAGTGCCGATTCATCCTCCTCATAAACAAATCCGGCATAGGAAAATGTAAGATCAGGATTGGGATCGCCGTATGTCTTTGACTTGTCCCCGGCCGTAACGGTTAGCGTTGCCTCAGAGACATCAAGCACCCGGTTCACGCTCTCTGCAGCATAATAAGTGCCGTCTCCCGGTTGTGATGCGGTAATGGTTGTCGTTCCGGCTCCCGTTATAGCAACCGTGCTGCCGGTTACCGTGGCCACATCAGTATTTGAGCTTTCGTAGGTAACACCCAGTCCCGATGAAGCGCTTGCCGTCAGTTCAAAACCAGGATCACCATATGTCCTTCCGGGAATTTCATCAAACGTTATCGTCTGTGTCAGCTTTAACGTGGTAAATGTCTCTACCTCCCCGTACATTGTTCCGTTGGCGTTTATGGCATATGCTCTTACATAATAGGTAATGTTCGGATCAAGGCCGGAAATATTTGAAATAAATTCACCCTGTCCGGCCTCAACATCAGTCAGTTTGTTATCTGCTTCTGTGGGAGGAAGGGAGGTGCCCCATAAGAGACCCCTTTCTGTAACGGGTGAACCGGCATCTCCCGTTACATTACCACCTGATATTGCAGATTCAAAAGTTATCTCACTAACAGGTGCGGTTACCACTGAAGGTAAAAACTGCCATGTAAGGTGAGGATAACCCCCGTTTACTAAAGGATCAATATGCCAGTACTCACTGTTTTCGGTATCATCGCCGGGATTATCAAGAAAATCCCATGCCACATCCAGGCCAGTGGTTTCCAGGTCGGTAAAGGTTGCAATATTATTCATCTCAGCAGTACTTTTGCCTGTGCCTGCCGAAGGAGCAGATAAACCGGATGTCTGGGTATCCCAGAATGAGTTTGAAACAGCCCCGTTATTCAATCCCACAAGTCCTCCCTGGTTGAAATTTGCACTTATGCTACCCGTGCTGAAACAAAAATCCACTATACTGTTAGAATAAGTATTACCAACCAGTCCGCCGACATTACCATTACCGTTTACATCACCCGTGGCATAACAATTTACCGCGGAGCTGTTCAGTCCCAGTACCCCGGCAAGTCCTCCGGCATAATTATTTCCGTTTACCGTACCGGTTACATAACATCTTTCGATAAGAACATCTGAACCCGCGTAGCCTATAAGTCCCCCGACATAATCCTCACCCGAGACCGCCGAATGACTGTAGCTGTTGTATACAATTGCATCACCGCCGTCCATATACCCAACCAGGCCACCGGCATAATTGAAATCTGCCGTAACCGTACCCAAAGTGTAACTTTTCTTTACCGTAGCTCTGTTTATTCCAACGAGTCCGCCAACATTTTCATTACCCGACACATCCCCGTCAAAATAGCAATCATCGATAACACTGTAGCTGCGGCTGTCATTGACCAGTCCCCCGGCATTTAACCCATAAACATCACATTCACTGTAGCTGGAAACAATTGTTGAGCCATCGGAATAATTTACCAGTCCCCCGGCAGAGGTACCCGACACGATGCCGGTACTGTAACAATCCGTAACCGTTGAGGAGATGGCTCTTCCAATAACAGCAGCCGTATAAGAACCGCCTGTTATATCTGCATTTACCACCCCCAGGTTCTCCACAGCTGCTTCCCATATAGCACCGAACAATGCAACATGGTTTTGTTCCGGCCTGTCAATAAAAAGGTTGTCAACACTTTTACCATCGCCGTTATATCTTCCCTTAAAATATTGACTTGTAGTGTTCCCTACCGGAGAAAATCCCTGGTTGCCAAACCACCCTGTAGTAGCTGAGGCATCGATATCAGCGGTCTGCCTGTAATGCTTGTCCCACTCATCACTATTAGCCATAAGCCAAACAAGGTCCTCCAGGGTTGAAATAAGGTAAGGGTCATTCTCCGTTCCCTGGCCCCCGGACAGGTTTGTCTTTATGGTTATCTCATTTCCGTAAACGGTGCCGGCACTGTTGGTGGCATAAGCCCTCATGTAATAGACAGTGTTCTCAGCCAGCCCCGCTGTCTCTGATAAAAACGGGCCTGCACCTGTTCCGTCTTGGGTTTTATTATCTGTCGTAACAGGATTACCGGTAGTATTCCAGCATACACCCCTTTGAGTGATCTCCGCACCCCCGTCATTGGTAACCTCCGCATTGATAATTGCAGTTGAAGGTCCGATACTTTCAATATCTGTCATCCTTACGGAGGGCAGGGAGGCGTACTGCCAGTTAAGGAACGGATAACCGTCATTCAATAACGGCTCAATATCCCATAAATCATCAAACCCGGTATCATCATTCGGGTAGCCCCTGAAATCCCAGGCACTGCTCAACCCTGCAGTGGCAAGATCTGTAAAGGTGGCAATGGAATTCATCTCCGCGGTGGTTTTACCGGTCCCTGCAGCGCTTGCAGCCTGGCCGGAGGTTTGAGTATCCCAGAATGAGCTGTTCACTATTGATGTGTTTGTGCCAATAAGTCCCCCAACGCCAGATGATCCGGATACAGCTCCGGTACTGTAGCAATTATTCACTGTACAACCATTTCCGCTTAACCCGATAAGGCCCCCGGCACCATTAGATGAAGAGTTGACAGTACTTCGGCTGTAACAGTTACTGACCTCACTATTGGCATAATTCTCTCCAATCAGACCGCCTGCGTACTGACCGGATGCATTCACTACACCTGTGGAGAAGCAGTTTTC
>JAWODJ010000127.1:0-7108 GCA_046483315.1 Bacteroidales bacterium
TGTGCATTTTCATTGCAACGGGCGTGCAGAAATAATTGGTAGGGCTCTGTATGCATAACATTTTTAATAAATTTGCATAATTACTGAATTTTGGCTTTTCTCGTTCAGGAGATAAGCCATATCAGCCATGGCAAACTATTGCAGCCAAACATTATATTAATAAAATGAGCTACAACCAGCCTCTTGCCGAACGTATGCGCCCGAAAATCCTCGATGATTATGCGGGACAGCAGCATCTTGCCGGGAAGAATTCCCCGTTAAGGAAATTAATAGAGTCTGGAAAAGTGCCGTCGATGATCCTGTGGGGACCGCCCGGGGTAGGTAAGACCACGCTTGCGCGGATAATATCGAACACGCTTGAGAGGCCCTTCTATACCCTCAGCGCTGTGCATTCGGGTGTCAAGGATGTAAGGGAAGCTATCGAAAAGGCCAAAAAGCAGCAGTTCTTCAACAGACCGAATGCAATACTTTTTATCGATGAGGTGCACCGCTTCAGCAAGTCACAGCAGGATTCACTTTTAAGTGCAGTTGAACAGGGTATAATTACACTTATCGGTGCCACCACCGAAAATCCCTCCTTCGAGGTCATCGCACCCCTCCTCTCCCGCTGCCAGGTTTATGTTTTGAAGCCCCTTGAAAAGGATGATCTGCTGGGTCTTCTGGACAGGGCGCTTAAGGATGATGTGGTTATGAAGGAGCGGGAGATAAAGGTGATTGAGTACGAGGCGCTGCTGAGGTATTCGGGTGGTGATGCCCGCAAGCTTTATAACCTGCTGGAGCTGGTAGTTACGAGCGAAGATGATGGTACTGTTGAAATAACTAACGAAAAGGTCCTCGAAAAGCTGCAGGAGAACATGGCCCTTTACGATAAGGGCGGCGAGCAGCACTACGATATCATCTCAGCCTTCATCAAGTCCGTCCGCGGAAGCGATCCCAACGGGGCGGTCTACTGGCTGGCCAGGATGCTGGCAGGGGGTGAAGACATTAAATTCATTGCACGGCGACTTGTTATCCTTGCAGCCGAAGATATCGGACTGGCAAATCCTAATGCCCTTCTGCTGGCCACTAATTGCTTCCAGGCTGTAAATATGATAGGAATGCCAGAGGCTAGGATCATCCTTTCGGAAGCCGCCATCTACCTTGCCACCTCGCCCAAGAGCAATTCGGCCTACATGGCTGTTGACAATGCGCTGGAGCTGGTTAAGAAAACGGGCGATCTGCCAGTTCCGCTAAATATCAGGAATGCACCCACTAAACTCATGAAAGATATTGGATACGGAAAGGATTACAAGTATGCGCACAGTTATGAAGGTAACTTTATTCAGGAAGAGTTCCTTCCGGAGGAAATAAAAGGCAGGAAGATCTACATGCCACAGGAAAACGCCCGGGAGAAAGAGATATCGTCGATGCTTAAAAAATGGTGGAAAGACTTCTACAATTATTGAATCTCAAACCTTGAGCCCACCATACAAAGTATTTTTTGTGCAAATGACATTATCTCCGGTGGTGGATAGTCCGATTTTAGCGAATTTTTTACCATGTAGAAAGTATATTGATAAACAACGTTAACTTAAAATACTGAATAATCATTATGAAAGAAAAAATTGACCGGTTCATGGCATGCAACAAGTTTGCAATTGCGGGTGTTTCCCGTAATAAGCACAAGTTTGGAAATTCAATATTCCGGGAAATGAAAAAGAAAAAGTATGATATTGTGCCGGTTAATCCCAACATGAATAGTTTTGAGGGGGATATATGCTATAAATCGGTCAGCGAACTGCCTTATGATGTTGAGGCACTTATCGTGACCACAAAACCTGAGGCGAGTATGACTGTTGTCCGTGAGGCAGTTGACAGGGGTATTAAAAATATCTTCCTGCAACAGGGGGCAGAGAATAAAGAAGTTATTGAATACGCCGAGAGTAACGGCGCCAATATAATATATAAAAAATGTATCCTTATGTTTGCCAGTCCCACAGGATTTCATAAGTTTCATGAACGTATCTCAAAGTTTTTCGGATTTTATCCCAAATGAGCCGTAAATTTGACCAAAATAGAAAATAATGATACCAGACATTCCCGGATTAAAACATGCTGACAGCGGAAATTTTTTCCTTCTTGCAGGACCCTGTGTGGTTGAGAGCGAAGAAATGACTTTCCGGATTGCCGAAACGGTTGCCGGAATCTGCGACAGGCTTAAAATACCCTTTGTTTTCAAGGCTTCATATAAAAAAGCCAACAGGACAAAGCTTGACTCATTTACCGGAATAGGTGACAAAGAAGCTCTCAGGATACTGACAGGCGTCAGGGAGAAGCTGGGAGTGCCGGTTGTTACGGATGTTCATGCCGCTGAAGAAGCTGAGATTGCAGCAAGCTATGTGGATGTTCTTCAGATCCCGGCTTTTCTTGCCCGGCAAACTGAATTGCTTGTTGCAGCGGGCAATACCGGAAAGGTGGTTAACATTAAGAAGGGGCAGTTCATGGCTCCGGGTGCAATGAGGCTCGCTGCGGAAAAGGTGAAGTCGACAGGAAATGAACGAATAATGGTAACTGAAAGGGGCACCATGTTCGGCTACCATGATCTGATAGTCGATTACAGGGGAATTCCCGAGATGCGGGCAACCGGTTACCCGGTAGTGCTTGATGTGACCCACTCCCTCCAGCAACCGAATCAGGATGCAGGTGTTACAGGCGGAAGGCCGGATATGATCGAAACTATTGCCAGGGCAGGTATTGCTGTGGGTGTTGACGGTATTTTCCTTGAAACTCATCCCGATCCAGCTAATGCTAAATCCGATGGCGCAAACATGCTTAATCTGGATCTCCTTGAAAGACTAATGGAGAGACTTTTAAAAATCAGAGAGGCTGTAAATGATCTGTAGTTTTCAGGATTTATGGCTTCCAGCCTCCCGCAAGGAGGTGCTTGCAAGGGGTTGGGATGAGCTTGATGTTATCCTCTTCTCAGGTGATGCCTATGTTGACCATCCCTCTTTTGGTATTGCAGTGCTGGGCAGGGTACTGGAGAACATGGGTCTGCATGTGGCCATTGTACCACAGCCCAACTGGAGGGATGATCTCAGGGATTTCAAAAAGCTGGGTAAGCCCCGGCTTTTCTTTGGGGTGTCGGCAGGCGCCATGGATTCAATGGTTAACCACTATACTGCAGGTAAAAGACTTCGGTCAGACGATGCCTACACTCCTGACGGTAAGGCTGGACAAAGACCGGACTATCCGACTATCGTTTATACCCGGATTTTGAAACAGCTTTTTCCTGATACACCAGTCATTATTGGAGGAATAGAAGCTTCCATGCGCCGGTTCACCCATTATGATTACTGGCAGGACAAACTTAAACCCTCAATACTGATTGAGAGTGGTGCAGATATGCTTGTCTATGGCATGGGCGAAAAGGCGATTATGGAGATCGCCAGGCTAATGGACAGAGGGGTGCCGATGGAGAATTTGGTTAATATAGCGCAGACTGCGGTAATAGTAAAAAAAAATAGATTTTATTCAGGTGATGAGAGATCAGGGAAGGAGGCCGGGAGTTCAGGTAGCCAGGATAAAAAGGCCGGTGGGGCCGGTAGCAGAGATGAAGCCGGGAGTTCGGGTAGCCAGGATAAAAAGGCCGGGGGTGATGGCATAACAGAAACTATCAGGCTTCATTCTCATGAGGAGTGCCTTAAGGATAAAAAGAGTTATGCGGGAAATTTCAGTCTTGTTGAAGTGGAATCAAATAAGCTTCAGGCAGCACGGATATTACAGTCGAATGGCAATCTGACCGTTGTTGTCAATCCTCCATTCCCGGCACCTGAAGAAAAGGAGATCGACAAAATCTACGACCTGCCCTTTACAAGGCTGCCACATCCGCGTTACAGGAACAAGGGAGCTATACCGGCATATGAAATGATAAGGCACTCGGTAACACTGCACAGGGGCTGTTTTGGAGGGTGCAGCTTCTGCACCATATCGGCGCACCAGGGCAAGTTTGTCTCGAGCCGGTCGGAAGGTTCGGTGCTTAAAGAGGTGGAAAGTGTCACAAGGATGCCGGACTTCAAGGGATATATCTCAGATCTGGGAGGCCCGTCAGCCAATATGTACAAAATGCAGGGAAAGGATATGAAGGTGTGCGCCCGGTGCCGTAAACCCTCCTGTATCTTCCCGGTTGTGTGCCCCAACCTTGAGACGAGTCCGGCGCCATTGCTGAGTATATACAGGAAAGTGCGGAGCATGCCGGGTATCAAAAAGGCTTTCGTGGGCTCGGGCATCAGGTATGACCTTTTTCTCGGCAGAATGGACCAGGAAGGTTACCGGGATTATGCAAAAGAGCTGATAAAGCACCATGTATCGGGCAGACTGAAGGTTGCTCCCGAACATTCTGATGAGCAGGTGCTTAAGCTGATGCGCAAACCTCCTTTCAGCCTGTACAGGAAAATGCAGAAGCTGTTTGACAAGGTCAACAAAGAAGAGGGACTGAACCAGCAGCTTATCCCCTACTTTATCTCCTCCCATCCTGGTTGCGGCAATATTGAAATGGCCGAACTTGCGGTTATTTCGAAAGAAATGAATATCAGGCCCGAGCAGGTACAGGACTTCACTCCCACCCCCATGACCCTGGCCACCGTGATCTTTTATGCGGGCATAAACCCCTATACTATGGAAAGGATCAGTGTGGCAAAGACAAGACAGGAGAAGCAGGCACAGCAACAGTTCTTCTTCTGGTATAAAAAGGAGTATCGTAACCAGATCAGGAAAGAGTTGCTGAAAATGGGCAGGAAGGATCTGGCCGGCAAACTTATGGGTTACAAAAAGTAACACTACAAACTCAGGAAAGAGCTTCTGAATATGGGCAGGAAGGACCTGGTGGATAAATTACTGAAATATTAACATTGATAATTCGGACCGGAATTATTGGTACCCGGAATGGAATTATTGGTACCCGGAATGGAATTATTGGTACCCGGAATGGAATTATTGGTACCAGGAATGCAATTGTTGATACCATGGTTGAAACTATTGATATCCGGGCTGAAACTATTGATGTCCGGGCGGTGCTGGAGACAGAATGCCTGCTACCTCCTTTTTATCAGTACCGCCCAGTGGTCCTCATCGGGTGTCTCGATAATTCCGGGTAATTCAAGGTTATAGGCCTCCTGCCATTCAGCCATATGTGTACGCAGCCACATGAGTTCGTATTCGCCTTGTGTTGCGTCCAGAAATACCGACCCTCCCGCAGGAAAATAGAGTAAAAACTCATTGCCATCGTATGACATACAATAGGCTTCATTTGGATCCCTGTTGCTTATGAGATGATTTGATGGAAGATGGTTGAAAAAATCCATCGAATCGGTGATCATTCTCATGCTCTTCAGGTTGTTGTAAGCAATATCATTCAATCCAATGCCCCAGGGAGGACGGTGAAAACGAACCGATGCACACCCTCCGATAATGCTTCTCCAGTAGCGTTGTAATGCTTCGTCTGTATCACCCCAGAAATCCAACATCGGAGGTGCACTGTCTGCTCCGTACACCTTGATGTTTGTAACCGGCATCGGATCCTCCTTAAGATAATTCCGGATATACTCTATCCTCTGCCAGTGGGTCTCACCCTTCTGGAAGTTGTTCTGGGAAATATCCACGAAAGTGTAAAGATCGGAATCCATCACCATCTTCACCGGCTCCTCGGTTACATCGTGATTGTCCTGCATGTCGGTAAGTTCGATATGCTTTTCATTTTCCCCGGCCCACTCCAGAAGGTGACGAGCCCAGTACTTACCGAACTCAACCGGTTCCTGCGTCTCGTTGTTCATATTGTAAAGAATGTGGTCGTAGTCGACGGTATAAGACAACAGCTTGCCGATAAAGGCCTCCTGGTATTCAAGCACCCGTGGCAAATCCATCAGTCCGGGTACCGAATTGAAAAAGGGATGGCCGGTATGGTTCTGCGGATCATGCCACTCACCGGTTGGCAATCCCGATTCCTCTGCTGTAAGATTAATATTATTGTCAGGATTGTATGGGTGCCTCAGCCAGCCTGCCTGGTCACGGGTTCGATATGTGTCATGCCTCTCCCACAGCTCTATCTCAACTATAATACCTCTCTTGTGGGTCTCTTCAAGCATGGTTGCAAAACGGCTCCAGTACTCGTCGTTCCAGCGGTCCAGATCATAGATGTTTATCAGCGGGTCATCTGTCTCCTCAACAATATGGTATGGCCACAGATCATTGTGATCGGGCAGCAGCTCCCGGGAGGCCATTGTATTACGGACATAGTTGCCGCCGGCGGACTGCATTCTGTCCAGATGTTCGATCAGATCGGGGCGCTGGAATATATTGTGGTAATCGGATGCCCCCAGCAGCAGCAGAGGCTCGCCCTTATACTGGAAGTACCAGGGGTTCTCCTTGTAAACCCTGATCGCGCCAGGTTCGGTCTCAGTAACGGGCTGCTCCCGCTCGCCGCAGGAGGTAAAAAGAAGTGCGAGAAACGCAAGGGGCAGGCACCAGTCCCGGGCGCAGCTGCAAATGGCCCGGGTAATGGTTTGGGCTGAATTCAGGTTTTCATAGAGGTTCATGGTTTGGGTTTTTGGGTTTGAGTTTGAGTTTAAGTTTGAGTTTAGATTTGAGTTTAGATTTGAGTTTAGATTTGAGTTTAGATTTGATTTTAAGTTTGGGTTTGGGTTTGAGTTTAGGTTTGATTTTATCCGAATTAGTTTTGCCTGTTTTTGTCCGGTTTGGTTTGGGTTGGAACTTTGCGCTGGTCCTTGTCCTGGGTTTTCCCGGCCGGGCATATTCCGGTCAGGCGCAACCGGCTTTTACCCTGGCTGTCTCACGGCATTTTTTCCCTCAATAACCTGACAAACCCCCTGATATCCTCTTCAGTGGTGTCCCAGGAGGTCATCCATCGCACCTCTGATGTTTCCGGGTTCCACACATAAAAGAAAAACTCCTTCTGCAGTTCCGGAACTATCGCGGGCGGAACAACGGCAAATACCCCGTTTATCTGAACCTTTTGTGTTATCTTAATACCGGGTATTTTTGATACCTCATCAGCCAGCAACCTGGCCATCATGTTGGCATGGCCGGCATTTTTGAGCCACAGTTCATCAGT
>JAWODJ010000114.1:0-72949 GCA_046483315.1 Bacteroidales bacterium
AGGGATACGTTGGGGTAGTTAATAACATACGATCTTCTATCATATTATCACTTTTCTTATTTAATTAGTAAAGAATTTTTCTAATAGATCAAAAAGTCTTGAAATTTTATTCACAAATTAGTATTATTAGTATCTTTGCCATAAGGTGTTTCTGATATGGCATTTAAGGATATAAAATTTCAGAGAGCGACCAGGAATGATGATATTTCTGCGTTTGAGAAGCTTTTCAGGATGTACTATGCTGAACTGGTGAATTATGCGTATGGTTTTTTAAAAGACAGGGATGCTTCAGAGGAAATTGTACAGGAGTTGTTTTATAATTACTGGAAAAACAGGAAGAAAACAGATATCCGTTTTTCAGTCAGATCCTATTTGTACAGGTCTGTCAGGAACAATTCTCTCAAATATCTTGATTCACTCGCGGTGAGAAGGAGATATGCTGACAGGGTGCTTGAACGGGAAAAAGAAAATACCGGATTTGAAAGTACTGAAATGGAATTATCAGAATTGAGTGAGATTATCAATGCAACTCTTTCGGAGTTGCCTGAGAGGTGCAGCCGCATATTTCGTATGAGTCGTTATGAAGGAATGAAATATGAGGAGATAGCAAGTTTTTTATCGGTTTCGGTCAAAACTGTTGAGGCCGATATGACAAAAGCACTGAAACTTCTCAGGAAAAGGCTGGGTAAATATTATGAATCGTCATTGCCCTGAATAGTTTGGCATTAAAGAATATCAATAATCAAAATAATACTATGCGGAAATGGATTACCTGAACACATATAAAGAAGTTGATACAGATATGGCGTGGGATAAAGTAAGGCAACGACTGCATAATGAAGGGCTTATACCTGAACAGAAAGACCCGGTTCCCGGGTTGCCCGTTTACCGCAGATTTGCATATGCTGCTGCTTTGCTTGTGATCATCGCTGTAGGGGGCCTGGGCTATTACCTGTTTTTTGAATATGAAACATCCGGGCTCCTGACATTACAGACAGGTGCGGATAACAGTACTTTTGTGCAGACTTTTGAAGATGGCAGTGTGGTTTACATGGCTGATAATACACTTATCAGTTATCCTGAAGTTTTCAGAGGAGATAAGCGGAAGGTGTCCCTTTCGGGGGAAGCATTTTTTGACATTCTGCCAAAAAATAATCAGCCTTTTATAATTGAGACAAGTAATGCCCTGATCGAGGTACTGGGAACAGCTTTCAATCTTAAAGCCAATGATAATGATTTTGAACTGATTGTTGAGGAAGGCAGGGTTCTGGTTACTATTAAGGATAGTAACCAGAATCCTGAGATTCTTGGTGAATGGGAAATGCTGAGAGGTACCGGAAACGACATGCAAAAGCTACCGGTTATTGACCGTACATACCTCTCATGGAGAAGGAACAGGATGCAGTTCAGGGATGAAACCCTTGATAATATTACTTCCGTTATAAGCAGGAATTACAATGTGAGTATAGACTTTGAGGATGATGCCATAAGAGAAAGAAGATTGACGGTTACCTTTGATAATAATGCCATAAACACAATTACCGAGGTGATAGCTTTATCTATGGATCTCGATTATGAGATATTGCCTGATTCGGGAATAATATTCAAAGATAAAGAGTGAAAGGATACTTCAAAATCAGAAAGTCCGGAAAAGTATGATTAAGTTGTTTTTGTCAACTTTACTGGTAAGGTTTTTGTTGCTGAGTTCAGGATCCTTTAACGGTATTTCTGTACATGTCAGATTGCCGCTACTTGCAATCCTGATTATTTTTCAGGGTGTTGCCACAGCACAGGATGATGTTTTTAATCAACAAATATCACTGCCACGACAAAATTCAAGCATATACTCGGTACTGAACCAGATATCAGGTCAGACAGGGTATTATTTTGTATATGATACGGAGATACTGGATTCTGATAAAAATGTTAGGATCAGGTCAGACGAAAAGACCATGGCATCATGGCTGGAAGAGATTATAGATGATCCCGCACTCGGTTTTAACATCTTTGAGAACCATATACTGGTTTATCGGCCCGAAATTAAAAAAGACACCATTGATAACGGTTCACCGGAAGGAACCAGGGAAGACTATCTGATTGTAAGAGGTCATATACTTGATGAGAGGTCAAGGAATCCTCTCCCTTTCGCTACAGTTGCCATAGAGGGTAAGTCCCTGGGAATAACCACCAATGCAGATGGGATGTTTACCCTTAAGATCCCCGGCGAATATATTGAAGATTTTCTGTCTGTGTCGCATCTTGGTTACAGAAGCCAGATTATTCCTGTAAGACTTTTTAAAGATAATAAAGTTGATATTTTACTGGAGACTGATTATATTTCGATACAGGAAGTTATGATCAGGTATTTTGATCCTTTGGAAATTATAAGGGAGGCAAGGGAAAAAATAGAAAATAATTATAGTGAGGACCCGGTTTATCTTTTAAATTTCTACCGCGAAGGTGTACTTAGGCGTAACAAGTTTATTAATTATTCTGAAGCTCTTTTCCAGGTATATAAATCACCCTACCATAGAAAGCTCGAGAATGACCAGGTGCGTCTTCTCCAGTCAAGGACAATAAGCAATGTTGATCAGAGTGATACCCTCATACTTAAGATACGGGCAGGAATAAGAAGTTCTCTGGACCTGGATTTTATTAGTAATGTACCCGATTTCCTTGATCCGGAATATATGAATGATTATGATTTTACAAAAGCCGATATCGTTTCTGTGGAAGGCAAAATGGCCTATGTGGTTGACTTTGAACAGAAAAAACATATAAACGAACCTTTGTACAAAGGTGTCTTGTATATTGATATGGAGAGCCTGGCATTTTTAGGAGCTGATTTTGAAGTTCACCCTGAATATGTAAATAAGGCGCAGAATAAGTTTTTAACCAGGAAAAACAGGAACTTCAGGGCAACTATTAATAAGGTGGCATACACTGTCAGCTACAGATATTTTAATGGCCGTTACCACCTGAATCATGTTAGGGCTGACCTGCATATTCGCTACAGGAAGAGGTATCACATTTTCAGCAATAATTACCATGTATTCGTAGAGATGGTAACAAGCAGGGTAGAGACTGACAATGTAACCAGGTTTAACAGGAGGGAATCACTGCGTACCGATCGTATTTTTATGGATGGCAACCATGCATATGACCCTTCATTTTGGAGCGGCTACAGCATTATTGCGCCCGAAAAACATATTACCAGTGCCATGTCAGAAATAGATTCACGTATTGAAAGTGTTGTTTCTGAACAGAATAATGAATAATTTTCTGCCCTATGTTTATTACTGTTTGTTCCTGCGGCAGAGATAATTTTTACCAGATTTCCCGGCGCAGTGAATGATCAGTCATATTTAGCATTTATCTGGCATGTTCACATATTCTGATTAAGGGTTTTCATGATGGCTTCTGCTTTCAGCAGGCATTCGTTGTATTCTTTTTCAGGAACTGACAAACTTGTAATGGCACCTCCCACAATAAATGAGAGGAAAGAGTCTGTTTGATTATACTGGATACTTCTGATAACAACGTTGAAGTCGAAATCCTTTTCGGGTGTTATATATCCCACTGAGCCGGAAAAGAGTCCTCGCCTGCTTTTTTCATATTGTTCAATAATCTCCATTGCCCGTATTTTTGGGGCACCTGTCATTGATCCCATCGGGAAAGCGGACCTTATAATGTCGGTAAACATGATTTTTGACGGTAGTGTTGCTGAAACAGATGACTGCATCTGATATACATGCGGGAAAGGATATACGGCGCATAACTCATCAACCCTTACTGATGCATCAGTTGCTATTTTGGATAGATCATTCCTTACAAGATCTGTTATCATGATATTCTCAGCCCGTTCTTTCGGGTCAGTGACAAGAGATCCTGCCATCAGCAGGTCTTCTTCAGGAGTTCGCCCCCGTTTGGCTGTGCCTTTGATTGGCTGTGAAATGATCCTGTTGCCGGCTTTCTTCAGAAAACGTTCGGGACTGGCACAAAGCAGGTATTTATCCTGCACCCTGTAATAGCAGGAGAACGGGGTGGGGGATTCTTCCGTGAGTCTTATCCATGTTAAGGGAGGATCAATGAATGACTTTTCGGAGAAGAATTCCTGGCAGAAATTTATTTCATAGATATCCCCTCTTTGAATATGAGATTTTATTTTCTCAACAGACTCCAGATAGACCGGTCTTGATATTCTTTTTGTGATTTTTTCAATGTTGATGTCCATGGTGAAGGGCGGCGGACTGTTTTGGATTTCCCGGACCATTGCTTCTATCTCAAATTCATTATTACAATATGTCTCCCAACCTACAGAAAGTGTTTTATCCCTTAAGAGGAAGATATATATGGGAATAAAAAAACTGACAGGGGGAAATTTTATATAGTCCGGATGGACCGAAGAAAGTGCTTCTGTTTCATTTTTCAGGTCATAACCCAGGTGTCCGAAAATCCAGTCATCACTGTCTGATACAAATCTCTCAAGTGCAGGTAACAACTTCCCGTGTTGAGGACTGAATGTTTTCAGTGAACCAATTCCGGCAATAACATCATAGTCGTGATATGTATGATCAGATGTAAGAATGTTAGGATAATTGTTTGAATCAAGAATACATATTTCCTTGTAATTTCTGCTCCACGACAACAACTTCTTGGTAAAGAGAGATACATCGTCAATATAATAGCTGCTGAATTTTCGCATATGGTAAAAATAGAGATTGATCCTGGTTTTTTACTGAATATGCCCCTGAAATATTCAATTATGGCAGAGGGGGTATCTTATGATTCCGGAACCTTGTTACCCTCAACCCCCTGTTACAGATATTTTTTACGACAATATCCGGCTGATGATATCTTTTGCTGATCGGGATGAAACGATCATACTTAAAATAATTTATACGGTCAGTGAAAAAAAACAGCCGGTCATTTTCTGTTATACTATTTTTTTTACCTTTACCTCTTTATTCTGTGAATAATTTTATTATGTAAATATTTTTAACCTTAATTTTAAACTGGATTATGAAAGAGTATGTAATAGGTATTGACATTGGAGGTACTTTTACCAAAAGCGGTTTTGTTGATCACGAAGGTAACTGTTATGCTGAATCTGTAACTCCGACTGATGTATATGATAATGTTGATGATTATCTTGAGAATCTTGTATCAGAGCTTAAAAATGCTGAAAAACAGCTTGAAGCACCATATAAGATAATTGGAGTAGGCATTGGTGCACCCAATGGAAACTTTCATCACGGAACTATTGAAAATGCAACCAATCTCAAATGGAGGGGCGTGATCCCTTTTGCAGATATGGTTAATAAGCATTATAAAGTTCCCGTGCGACTTACCAATGATGCAAATGCCGCAGCTCTCGGGGAGATGGTCTATGGCGGAGCAAAAGGAATGAAAAATTTCATTATGATAACCCTGGGTACCGGACTGGGGAGCGGGTTAGTTGTTAACGGAGACCTCGTATACGGGCATGATGGATTTGCAGGGGAACTGGGGCATGTTAATGTTGTTGAAAACGGAAGAAAATGCGGTTGCGGAAATTTAGGCTGCCTGGAAACGTATGTCTCTGCACCCGGAATCAAAAGAACTGTTTTTGAGATCATGGCATCTGACAGTGACGGAAGTGATCTGGTAAATTACAGCTTCAGTGAGCTTGATTCAGAAATGATATATAATGCTGCCCGGAAAGACGACCCTGTTGCACTGAAAGCCTTTGATGCCACCGGTAAAATACTTGGCAGAAAACTTGCCGATTCAGTTGCGCATACAAGTCCGGAAGCTGTTTTCCTGCTTGGTGGTCTATCCAAATCAGGCGACTATATATTCAAGCCTACCAAAAAATATTTGGAAGAGAGTGTTATGGGCACATTTAGGAACAAAGTCAGCATACTGCCCTCTCAGCTGACAGATAAGAATGCAGCGGTACTGGGAGCCAGTGCCCTGATATGGAAAGAGGCTGATAAATAATTTTGGATGTAGATCCGGTTCTGTTAGTTTATCAGGGTTTTGGAATTAATCATTAATGTATTGAATATAGGATACAGCTTAAACCAAATTGTTTAATAATTAAATCAATTACCATGTCAAATCAAAACAATACACTGAGAGTGGGAATGATATTCATTTCCATGATTTATTTCATTTTCGGTTTTGTGACCACTTTTATTATAACCCTGAGTGACCCTGTGATGGAAGCTTTCGATCTGACTTACACACAGGGCTTTTTGGTTAATTCAGCATTCTTTATTTCGTATGCTGTTTTTTCAATACCTTCGGGAAGTGTGGTTAAAAGGATTGGCTATAAAAATTCCATATTTTTAGGGCTGATTCTGATGTCTTTTGCAGGATTTTTATTTTTTCCTGCTATCAGGACAGAATCATATCCCTTTTTCCTTGGAGCTATATTGCTTCTTTCCCTTGGTGTAGTTATTCTGCAGACTTCATGCAATCCTTTTGTTACAAAGCTGGGACCCCCTGAAACAGCTTCGGGAAGGCTTAATCTTACAATGGCACTTAATTCAATTGCCACCTGGTTGGCGCCTCTTATGATTGTGGGACTTATTCTTCCTGCTGCTGTTCCTCAAATCGGAGCGGCAGTTGACGGATTGGCAAGTGAGGTGATTCCCGAGGCTATTCGACCGGGCGACCTCCTTCCTCCGTTTTTAATTATAGGTGGTGTTATTTTGCTGGTAGCTATTGGCATAAGATTTATTAAACTTCCGGTATTAAGCCAGGAAGGTCTCGGGAATTACGCGACGGTTTTTAAATACAGACACGTGCTTCTTGGGGCACTCGGAATCTTTTGTTATGTTGGAGCCGAAGTCGGTATAGGTACGGCTATATCCTCCTATGTTGTTCAGCCCGGCCTGGGAGGAGGTGTCAGCAGGGAACTGGCTCTGAAATTTGTTGGTTTGTACTGGGCAGGTGCCATGATAGGCCGTTTGTTTGCTGCGATTGCCCTTTCCGATGTTAAAAATAAGAAAATGAAACTTATTTTTGCCGGTGCTATAGTGATTTGGGCATTTATAGTTGGTTTTGTAACACTTGAATACAGCTTGCCAATGTCACTTACTTTCCTTGGTTTTGTTGTATTGAATTATTTCCTGATGATGATTGGAAGGGGAAAGGCCAATCTTGTTCTTTCTGTTTTTGCAGTAGTTGCTATCATACTGGCAATAACTTCAATGCTCTCTACAGGAAGGGTTGCACTTTGGGCAATTGTATCAATAGGTTTGTTTAATTCTGTAATGTTCCCCAATATATATTCATTAGCAGTTAAAGGGCTTGACAGAAGCGAAGTCAGTTTGGCCACCGGAGTAATAAATACGTTTATAGTTGGTGGAGCAGTTATTCCCATTTTTATGGGTATGGTTGGTGATGCATTAAATATTCAATATTCATTTATCGTACCAGTGATCTGTTATCTTTATATTTTATTCTTTGCGTTGGTAGGAAGCAAGCTTCCTCCGGCGGGAGAAACTGCTGCGCCCGGTCCTGCGGCATCTGAATAACAGATGTAATTTACCATTTAATAAAACGAGGCTCCCGGGAGCCTCGTTTTATTAAATGATGTGTCGTGTATGGCAGACAGCCGGGTGGTGAAAGTCCGTTACGGGGGTTTGTAGTCGCCAACCATTAGCTTAAGGCAAGGGTTTCCATTGCGGGGTGGAGTATAATAATACTTTGGGATATCTGAACTCTCTTTTATCCTGTTTTATTTTTCAGGTTCCTCTCTTTTTGATCTGTTACCGATTATGCCTTTAAAATAAAGAAAAACAATAATCAGGATAATAAGTGCTATGAATACCCTTGAATATGGTGCGAATAAGTACATACCTTAACTGAGTTTGTTAATCAATAATATTTCTTATTACTCTCAGCTTGTGTGTATATTGTTTTAGTGCGCTGTTATATATTCCCTGGTGGTCTATCCTGTCAGTTCTTACATGTCCGGAGGCATGAACTATTTCTTGCTGGCCGGTTATTATGCCGGTATGAATGATCTCCCCCTCTTCGTTATCAAAAAATGCCAGATCGCCGGGCCTGGCTTCGTTAATAAAGTTAACAGCAGATCCTGCTTTAACCTGTTGTTTTGAATCCCTTGGAATACTCCTGCCGAATATCTTCATAACTATTTGTGTAAGGCCTGAACAGTCCATTCCAAAAGGGTTTTTCCCTCCCCATAGATAGGGGATATTTATAAATGTACGGACTGCCTGGCTGATATTCTCCCTGATATCTTCCTGCTGATAGAATAGTGGTTCCTGCAGGCATGAGAAGTTAAAGCCATTGAAATGAAAACTGTTGGATGCATGTTTGTATCCGTATAATGAGCTTCCTGCAGGGATATAAAAGGGCTGTCTGCCATTAACATCTGAAACCGAAAGTAAGAGACTGCCAAGTATCTGTGGAGGAGAGCTTAGCAGCTGCAATGCGGTTTCTTCATTTACGTGATGAACCATAGGGTTGTATAGCCAGCCCTGGTATCCGTCATGACATATTTCAACAAAACTCCACTTTTGCTGTTTTTCCATAATAATCACCAGCTCTCCGAAAAGAACCTGACTGGTCATCTCATCTTTTTCTGATGGCCCGGATCTTAATGGAACAACCGGCAGGACTGATAAGGCATAATGCATAAAATTCAAATATGTATAAAATTTTGGAGCTTATTTTAAGACAAAAATCTGGTTCTTTTTTATAGGAGAAATATACATTATTAAATTCTTTTAGCCATTTTTATCTGATGTAAAATTCATGTCTTTTTGTTCGACCTGGCATATGGATGATTCATCTGACAAATATTGCCAAAAGATTTTATATAAACACTAAAAATCGACGAAGTCAAATTTTTTTATAATTATCAAATAACAGAGCCGGCAGGTTGGATATAGAGGAAAAAAATATGTAGGTTTGCTTTTTGGGAGCATAATATGTCGCTTAATCAAAATTCATGGAAAGAATCCTGGAATTATTTAAAAAATACTATAACGGGATAGTTGTTATCTCACTGTTCGTGATTACTGCCCTGCTTATCTTGTATTTGCTTCCCCGGGAAGGTAAATTCAGGTATGAATATCAACGGGGTCGTCCGTGGATGCATGAAACACTGATTGCCCCCTTTAACTTTCCCATATATAAATCCGAATCGGAACTGGAAGCTGAACGGGATAGTGTTCTGGAAGATTTCCGTCCCTATTTCCAGTATGACAGTCTGGTGTATGATTCGATCATTAAGGCTTATAATAGTTATTTTCAGAGAAGCTGGGAAGGTTATTTTAATAATCAATCTGAATCAGGTGTTGATATGCCTGAATTTCCTGTGAGTGAGAATCCTGATTTCATGAATATTAAGGATGCTTTTATTGATTTCAGCAGTGGGTTGTTGAGAGAAGTGTATGAGCAGGGTATTCTTGACCCGGTGGAGGCTGCAGACAGGGGCTTTTCTTTAGAGGAATCAATAATAATTGTAAAAAACAATATTGGAGAGAGAACTTCCCCTGAAGAGTTCTTTACTCAGAAATCAGCATACGAACATATTACAGGAAAGATTGATGAATGGCTTTCTGCAGAACTCAGTGATAAGCCATCGTATATGGCTGAGTTTTTTAATACCCTGGAATACAGCGACTTTGTCATGCCTAATTTGTTTTTTGATGAGGCAACAACCAACAGGGTGCGTCAGAGCCTGCTGGAAGATATTTCTCATGCCAGGGGAATGGTACAGGCGGGAGAACGTATTGTATCCAAGGGTGATCTGATAACCGGTGATATTTTTCTGATACTTGAATCTCTCAGAAGGGAATATGAAACAAAGTTGCGTGGCGCAAATCTTAATATGATTCTTTTGGGACAGTTTATTCTTGTCTTTAGCCTGGTAATCATTCTTTACCTCTTTTTATATAACTTCAGACGTGAGATACTCCATAATATCCGTAAGACACTTTTCATTCTTTTCCTGCTGTTTATGATGGTTTTTATGTCTATAATGTTTATCAGGTTCAGCATGATCAGTTTTTATATAGTTCCTTTTGCGATCGTACCCATAATTATGAGAACTTTTTATGACGAGAGGCTTGCCCTGTTTATTCATACCATCATATTGCTGCTTGTCGGTTTCTTTGCTCCCAACAGTTTTGAATTTGTTTTTCTGAATTTTGTAATTGGTATTGTTGCAATATTCAGCCTTACTAATCTGCATCGCCGCAGCAAATTATTCTTTACCGCCGTTATAATTATCCTGTCATATTCCCTGCTGTATTTTGGAATTGCTATTATCCAGGAAAGAAGCATCGAAGCAATTGAATGGATCAATTTTGTGTGGTTTGGAGGTAATGGACTGCTTGTGCTCACTACCTATCCATTACTATATATTTTTGAAAAAACGTTTGGTTTTATATCTGATGCAACACTAATGGAGCTGTCAGATACAAATCAGCCTCTTTTACGAAAACTTGCTGAAGAAGCGCCAGGTACTTTTCAGCATTCTATCCAGGTGGCTAACCTTTCTGAGGCGGCTGTTAATGAGATAGGAGGGAATCCTCTCCTTGTAAGGACAGGAGCTTTATATCATGATATAGGCAAGATGTCAAATCCTTTTTATTTTATTGAAAATCAGACTTCAGGTTATAATCCGCATAATTCACTCGAATTTGAAGAAAGCGCACAAATGATCATCTCGCACGTAACAAAAGGTGTTGAAATGGCAAAAAAGAATAATCTGCCTGTACAGATCATTGATTTTATCCTCACCCATCACGGAACGACCAGGGTTCAGTATTTTTACAAGTCATATCTTAACAAGTATCCTGATGATGAGGTTGATGCTGGCAAATATACTTATCCCGGACCCAGGCCATTCTCAAAGGAGACAGCAGCACTGATGATGGCCGATTCTGTTGAGGCTGCCTCCAGAAGCCTTAAAGAGATTAATATGGAATCTATCAATGCGTTGGTTGACTCAATTATAGATAACCAGGTCAGTGAAGAGCAATTCGCAAATACTGAAATTACATTCAGGGATATTTCAAAGATAAAGGAGGTTTATAAGAAGAAACTTCGCAATATTTATCATGCAAGGGTTGCATATCCGGAATAACACCATGGCTACCAGCGCATATCTATAACTTCTACCCCCGGGTAATCTGATTTATTGAATAGAAAGAATGAACCGGGCAGTTCACCGGTAAAATTAAAATCATTGACTATAAGAGTATATCTGTTACCGTCTTTTCCGGCAATTACCGCTGAATGCAGTATATGATCCTCCTGTCTTATGAAAAGTTTTACGGTATGAAAATCATGATCAAGTTCAACCGGATGCAGATCTATCTCATAAAGCGTTATCCTTTCGTGATTTTCTTCTCCTATAAACCGGTAGCTGAACTCTTCATTGTATATGGTGAAAAGTTTTGCAGGATTAGAGATAAGGCCGCCACTCTCTTCAGGGTCACTTATTATTACTTCGTTTACCTCCGGCATATAGGTGTATACCGATTTGCCGTCAAACCGGGTTTCTGTCTCCATGAAACTTAACCTGTATTTATCATTGCTGATTATTATCTCTCCTTCAAACTCTTCAGGTATATCATCCCTGAGGCTTGATACAATAACCGTAAAGTCTATTGATACAGAGGGAGCTGAAATTACCTGTTCTGAAAATTGTTCAAGAATTTTCCGGGCTTTTTCCTCCTGCTGTGTGCCTGACATATTGCCGTAACAAACAATCAGAAGTGTGATAAGGACTATATACATTCTTTTAAGACTTTAATTATTCAATTCTCTCAATAACTGTTCCAAACTGTATTCGTCCTGTATTAAAACCTGCCGTGCTTTGCTGCCTTCAAAAGAACCCACTATACCGGCGGCTTCCAGCTGGTCAATTATCCGTCCGGCGCGGTTATATCCGATTGAAAACTTTCTCTGAATAAGAGAAGTTGAGCCCTGCTGGTGCTGGACAACCAGTCTGGCTGCTTCATCAAAAATATCATCCCTTTTCCTCAGATCGACTTCGGCCGTTTCCTGTCCTGAATCCCCAACATATTCAGGTAAAAGATGGGCGGTGGCATACCCTTTCTGAGATCCGATAAATTCAGTTATGCGGTCAATCTCAGGGGTATCGATAAAAGCACATTGTAATCTTATCATTTCATTTCCTGCAGTGATCAGCATATCACCCCTCCCTATGAGCTGGTTGGCACCCGGTGTATCAAGTATGGTTCTGGAATCCATCATGGAGGTTACCCTGAAGGCTATGCGGCTTGGAAAGTTTGCCTTGATAACTCCCGTTATAATATTTGTTGTAGGACGCTGTGTTGCTATTACCAGATGAATTCCTATTGCTCTTGCCAGCTGTGCAAGTCTTGCCAGGGGAGTCTCTATTTCGCGTCCGGCAGTCATAATCAGATCTGCAAATTCATCGATTATAACAACAATGTATGGCATATAGCGGTGGCCTTTTTCAGGGTTCAGCCGGCGTGCTGTGAATTTGGCATTATACTCCTTTATATTTCTTACATGTGCCTCCTTAAGCAGATTGTATCTCTCATCCATTTCTATGGTAAGCGACTGCAGTGTATGAATAACCTTCTCCGTATCTGTAATTATGGCTTCTTCAGTGTCGGGCAGTTTGGCAAGGTAGTGGTTCTCTATTTTTGAATAAACTGTGAGCTCCACCTTTTTGGGATCTATCAGTACAAACTTTAATTGTGCCGGATGTTTTTTATATAGAAGTGAAGTGAGTATGGCATTAAGGCCTACTGATTTTCCCTGTCCCGTTGCTCCGGCAATAAGAAGGTGTGGCATCCTGGTGAGATCAACGGCAAAAGTATCGTTCGATATTGTCTTGCCCAGAACTATGGGAAGCTCATATTTTGCTTCCTGGAATTTCAAAGAACTTATAACTGAGCGCATTGATACTATCTCAGGATTCTGGTTGGGAACTTCAATGCCGATGGTGCCTCTTCCCGGGATTGGTGCAATTATTCTGATTCCCAGCGCGGAGAGGCTCAAGGCAATATCATCTTCAAGATTTTTTATCTTGGAAATGCGGATACCAGGGGCAGGGACTATCTCATATAAAGTTACCGTAGGACCGATCGTAGCTGTTATTTTATCTATCTGGATCTTGTAATTGCCAAGAGTCTCAACTATCCTGTTTTTATTGGTTAGAAGTTCCTCTTTGCTTACTGAGCTTTCGGCTGATTTGTATAGTTCAAGAAGGTTTACGGGAGGAAATTTATAGGAGGGAAGATCAAGGGTCGGATCATAATCCTCAACAGTATGAGTATCTATAAGGTCTTCCGAAAGGCTATGATCATCAGCTTTTTTTTCTTTTACCAGCAGTCTGATGCTATCTTTATCTTCGTTTTCTTCTTCATATATACTTCCCTCATGACTTTGGCTGCCTTCATTGTCAATTTCGAAAGGTTCGTCTCTTTTAATGACATTTTCTCCGGCAATTGATTCTGCTGCTTCAGGTTGTGTCAGATTAATGTTATCGTTATTATTACTTTTTCCGGTTTCGGGGTTTCTGATATTTATCTTCCAGGCGATGTTTTTAATGATCTCAGATGAGCGTTTTACCGAGAAAAGCAATAAGAAAAAGAAAAGAAGGATTAATAGAAATGCTGTACCCGTTTTTCCTATAAAGGCATTTAGCCATTCTGCCATAAAATATCCATGGGCGCCGCCTGGACCGCTTCCCAGAAATCCTCCGGCATCTTTGAATATGTAGCCAAGGGTTAAAGATAAAATGATAGCGCCCGCCACTGTTATCCTCAATGTCCTTCCATATGGGGCCAGTCTGATCCTTATCAGCTTAAAACCGGTCAATATCAGAATAAGAGGTATGCAGAATGAAGCTATCCCGAACCATTTGTTAATAAATAGAGATGAGAGCCATGCCCCGGTTTTGCCTGCCCAGTTTTCAACCCTGATATCCGGATTTGAAATAATTTTTTCCCATTCAAAGCTCTGGTCGGTTTTCCATGTAAAGAAGTAGGATACAAATGATAAGGTCAGAAATAAGGCGAAAATCAAAATAAAACTGCCAAGGGCAAGTCTGAAACGTTCATCCCTGAAAAATCCGCTTGTACCTTTTGGTTTTTTTACGGTTTGCTCTTTTTGTTCTTTTGCTGAAACCATGATATTTTTAAGTACCTAATCCTGCCTCTTCCGGTAATTTAACCTGTCAGGTTCATTATTAAATGAAGTGCTGTCTCTTTCGCCTGTAAATTTGCAAATTTTTATCCAAGATCCCCCTTTTTTTTAAAAATAACAAAAGCCAAATTGTTACTGTATCAATTTCAGTATGGGAATTTAATAAATATCAGAAAAATATTATAGCTTTGTATACTTAACTATGAGTTAGTAAATAACTGTATATGTGTAAATTAGCTGTAGTGGCTCTTGGGGGCAATGCATTATTGCGCGGAGATCAGGCAGGGACAATTGATGAACAGGAACAAAATACCTCTGACACCCTTGAGAACCTGGTATTCCTGTTGAAGGAAGGTTATAATCTTGTTATAACTCACGGTAATGGCCCGCAGGTGGGAAATATCCTCATGAGAAACGATGCAGGGGAACAGAACTATGGAATACCTCAGATGCCACTGGATATTTGTGTTGCCGATTCCCAGGGAGGGATTGGTTACATGATTGAAAGAATTATGCTGAATGTTCTCAGGAAGCATAATCTGAACAGGGAAATTGTTACACTTGCCACTATGGTTGAGGTGGATAAAAATGATGAGGCATTTATGAATCCCTCCAAACGTGTTGGTAAGATTTATACTAAAGATCAGGCAGACAGGCTTTCCGGTGAAAAGGGCTGGGAATTCAGGGAAGAAGTAAAGATAAAGGATGGATGGCGCAGGGTTGTTCCTTCTCCCGGGCCAATAAGTATATTAAACGAGAATATAGTAGCAAAACTGGCTCATGAAGGCACTATTGTAATTGCAGCAGGAGGAGGGGGTGTTCCGGTTTATTATGATGATCAGGGAAATGTCAGGCCTTCTGAGGCTGTTATAGATAAGGATCTTGCAGGGTCACTGCTTGCTGCAAGGATCAAAGCAGATGAATTCTATATACTTACAGACGTTCCTTACGTTTTTATAAATTTTAATAAACCCGGCCAGCAGGCAGTTGAGTTTTTAGATAGAGCAGATACTGTTAAATACATGGAGAAGGGAATGTTTGCAGAAGGCAGCATGGCTCCCAAGATCAGAGCATGTTTACAGTTTATAGAAAAGGGAGGAGGGAAGAGCGTTATAACCGAAGCTTTTAAATTGTCAGATAGAAAGTATGGAACCAAAATTACAATGGAATACGAGGATTGATTAATAATTACTTATGCTTTTTATCAGAGGTAATCCAATTATACGAAAAACCCTTTTAATGCAGAAAACATATCACTTATTGTTGAATTTAAATCAATACATATCATGGCTTATAACATGAGAAATCGTCATTTTTTGAAATTACTTGATTTTACACCACAGGAGATAAGATACCTGCTGGATTTATCAGTCACTCTTAAATCTGCCAAATATGCAGGTACCGAACAACAAAGGCTAAAAGGCAAAAATATTGCATTGATTTTCGAGAAGACTTCAACCCGTACCCGTTGTGCTTTTGAAGTTGCTGCATTTGATCAGGGTGCTCACGTAAGCTATCTGGGGCCAACCGGCTCACAGATAGGGCATAAGGAATCAATGAAAGACACGGCGCGTGTTCTGGGTCGCATGTATGATGGTATTGAGTATCGTGGTTTCGGCCAGGATATTGTTCAGGAACTTGCTGAATATGCAGGAGTGCCTGTTTGGAATGGCCTTACCAACGAATTTCATCCCACCCAGGTTCTTGCTGATCTTATGACAATGATGGAAAACTCTGATAAACCTCTTGAAAATATTGCATTTTGTTATCTCGGAGATGCAAGAAATAATATGGGCAATTCACTTATGGTAGGAGCTGCAAAGATGGGTATGGATTTCAGGGCTGCCGCACCACCTGCATGTCAGCCTGATAAAAAGCTTGTTGATAAATGCAGGCTTATCGCAAAGGAAACAGGAGCAAAAATAACTGTAACCGGCAATGTCCGGGAAGCAGTTAGTGGAGTGGACTTTTTATATACCGATGTATGGGTATCAATGGGTGAACCCGAATCTGTATGGGAAGACCGGATAAATTTGCTCAAACCTTACCAGGTTAACAGGAAGACCATAACCTGGTGTGGAAATCCCGGAGTGAAATTTCTGCATTGCCTTCCCGCCTTTCATAATCGTGAAACAAAAGTCGGAGAAGAAATGTATCAAAAGTTTGGTATTGAATCTATGGAAGTAACCGAAGATATTTTTGAATCCGAGCATTCTGTTGTTTTTGACCAGTCTGAAAACCGCATGCACACCATAAAAGCTGTCATGGTTGCAACCCTGGGACAGTAAAAACATGATGTGCATATTATTACACAATCCGGAACAGACTATATGAAGTTATTGTTCCGGATTTTTTTACCGGGATTTTTTTTATTCAAACATTAATTCATAACTTGTTTATGATTTTATATTTATTTGTTTGGATAAAACCTTCACAGCTATGACAATTTACATCGGGAATATTCCCTATTCATTAAAAGAAACCGATATCGAGCAATTATTTGCCGAATTCGGAACAGTGATGTCTGTCAAGATCATTACTGATAAATTTACTCACAGATCAAAGGGTTATGGATTTGTTGAAATGGAAAATGATTCAGAGGGGGAAAGCGCCATTGAAAATCTTAACGGCAAAGATGTACTGGGAAGGAGTTTAAAGGTTAGCAGGGCCAATCCGCGCAAAAACGGGTGACCTTTCCCGCGGGATTCCATATAAAATGTATAAGATGGGCAGGATCACATTATGCCCTTTTTTATTGGAAGGATAAAGCAGGTTATATAAATAAAAAAATGCCTTAATTATATATTTAAGGCATTAAGATAAAATCTGTGGAGCTGGAGGGAGTCGAACCCTCGTCCAAACAAGGAACCTATATGATTTCTACATGCTTAGTCTGTTATTAATTGTCGGGTTCAGGCCGGCAACAGACAGCCTAACTAAACCTTATTCCCTTATTTCTCATCAGAAGTCCGGGAAAAACTCCTGACCAGCCCTAACTTGTCGGTGCCTCTATATCAAAAACCGCAGGGCGGGGTTTTTGAGAGACAGCTTGTCTGCGATCCTTGACCGCAGATGGAGCATAGATCTTCTTAAGATTATGCTGCAAGCGCGTAGTTATTCTCGCCGTTTAATTGTTTGCACCACAGTTTAACGAGTTGAATTGCTTTGCTCGGCATGCTTACATATCTGCTCATCTTGCTGTCAAAACCAGTCAGCCCCATGAACAATATGCAATAGTACAAAAATCCTGCCAATTATAAAACGGTGCATTGATTTAAATATTTTCACTTAAAATGATTATTTTAGTAAAAAATTCCTTTATGCATATCGGAGTTCTTAAAGAGACAAAAATACCTGTTGATCGAAGAGTTGCCCTGACTCCCACAGCTGCAGTTAAATTACTGAAACTTTATCCTGAATTTGATATTTCTGTTGAAAGCAGCGAAATAAGATGTTTCAGTGATGATGAGTACAGGGATGCCGGAATACCTGTAAAAGAGGACATTTCAGTATGCGACCTGTTTGTTGGGATTAAGGAGGTGGACATATCAACACTTCTTCCCGGGAAAACATATCTGTTTTTTTCTCATACTGCCAAAAAACAACTCTATAACCGGAAGCTTTTACAGGAGATAGTCCGGAATAAAATTACCCTTGTAGACTTCGAGTACCTTACCAGTGAAGATAATGTGAGACTGGTTGCTTTTGGCAGATGGGCAGGTATGGTAGGGGCATATAATGGTTTGCGCGGTTATGGATTACGGTATAACCTTTTCAATCTAAAACCTGCTCATAAGTGCCATGACATGAATGAGATGATGGCTGAAGTTAAAAAAGTCGATCTTCCACCTGTTAAAATACTGATAACCGGTGGAGGACGTGTGGCAGGCGGTGCCATGGAGACCCTTGCCAGGCTTGATTATAAGTCAGTAAAACCATACGATTTTCTTGAAAAAACATTTGATGAACCCGTTATCTGTCAGATTGAACCATGGGATTACGTTAAACGAAAAGATGGAGAAGATTTTGATCTTCAGCATTTCTTTTATTACCCCGAAGAATATGATTCCGTATTTCAACCTTATTCGAAAGTAACCGATCTTTTTATACCCTGTCATTACTGGGATCCCCGCTCACCTGTTTTTTTAGAGGAGAAAGATTACCGTAGTCCGCAATTTAATATCTCTGTAATTGCTGATGTGAGCTGTGATATAAGAAAGCCCATTGCATCAACCATCAGGGCTTCATCAATTGAGGAACCTTTTTACGGGTATGACCCGGTAACCGGCCTGGAGGGAGATCCATTCGACCTGAAGAATATTACTGTTATGGCAGTTGATAATCTGCCCGGTGAGCTGCCCCGGGATGCTTCAGTTGAATTTTCGGAGAAACTTATTGAAAATGTCTTTCCTTCCTTTTTAAATGACAGGGAAGGTATCATAGAAAGGGCTACTATTGTAAGGGAGGGGGGACTAACTCGGAATTTTTCCTACCTGGAAGATTTTATTGCAGGTGCAGAATAGGTTGATATACTCAGGCAGTTTTTTCGGGTGAATTTTTAAGTAACCTTATTGTTTCAGGGGGATCGTCTGATTTAAATATTGCATTCCCTGCCACAAGAACATTTGCTCCGGCTTTCACGAGATGAGGGGCATTTTTAATATCTATGCCTCCATCCACTTCAATTATTGCCGGTGATCCTGTTTCGTTTATAAGGGCTTTAAGTTTTCTTATTTTATTGTAGCTGTTCTCGATAAAAGTTTGTCCTCCGTAACCCGGATTAACAGTCATCAGCAAGACCATATCAAGATATGGAAGTATTTCTTCCAGAACTGCAACCGGGGTATGCGGATTGAGTGAAACACCTGCTTTCATGCCAATGGATTGTATATCTGTAACGGCACTGTGAAGATGATTAACTGCTTCATAATGCAGAGTGAGGATCGATGCACCTGCCTTATGAAAACGTTCAATGTAATTTTCAGGATTCATAATCATCAGATGAACGTCCAGTGGTTTGGATGTTTTTTTCCTTACAGCCTCCAGCACCGGAAATCCAAAACTTATGTTTGGTACAAATACCCCGTCCATTACATCAATATGAAGCCAGTCCGCTTTACTGCCGTTGATCATCTCAATATCAGCATTAAGGTTACCGAAGTCTGCAGCAAGTAATGAAGGAGCTATCAGTGGTTGCATTGAGGATAAGTTTGTTTCAGAAAAGAATAAATTTTTTTCAGGGGTTATAAATAGGTTTTCAGGATCTTATTTCTGGTAGAATGTTTGAGGCGCTTTATTGCTTTTTCCTTAATTTGCCTGACCCTTTCTCTTGTAAGGTTAAATGCTTCGCCTATCTCTTCAAGTGTGTGAGGATGTTTGCCGTTAAGACCGAAATAGAGTCTGACAATGTTCGCCTCCCGGTATGTTAGTGTTGATAATGCTCTCTCAATTTCCTTTCTCAGTGATTCGTTTAAAAGTCCTTTATCCGGCGAGGGCATGTTATCGGCGAGCAAAACATCATACATGTTACCTTCTTCATCGGGATTGATAGGAGCATCCATCGATACGTGCCGGCCTGAGGTTTTAAGTGATTCCTTTACATCTTTTGGAGCAAGCTCCAATGCCTGGGCTATTTCGAGTATTGAGGGCTCCCGTTCAAACTTCTGTTCGAGTTCCGAGAATGTCCTGTTTATCTTGTTGATATACCCTATCTTATTCAGAGGCAGGCGGACAATTCTTGCCTGTTCTGCAAGTGCCTGCAATATTGATTGTCTGATCCACCAGACAGCATATGAAATAAATTTGAATCCCCTGGTTTCATCAAATCGTTGAGCAGCTTTTATTAGTCCCAGATTTCCTTCATTGATAAGATCGGGCAAGCTAAGTCCTTGATTCTGATATTGCTTGGAGACAGAAACAACAAACCTTAAATTGGCCTTGATAAGAAGATCAAGTGCTTTTTCATCACCGTTCCTGATCTTCCTGGCCAGCTCAACCTCTTCCTCGGCTGAGATGAGCTCAACTTTTGCAATTTCATGCAGGTATTTATCCAGCGAAGGAGTTTCTCTGTTGGTTACCTGTTTGATGATCTTTAATTGTCTCATTCAGCCTGTAATTTTGATTTATCTGAATAAATACGAAAACTGAAATGTAAAAGTTGCAAACACGGTTACATTCTTTAAGTGAGTTTAAAAGAACAGAAAGATTTTTTTTAAAATAAAAATACATTAACTTTGCAGGCAGAAGCAAACTTAAGTATAAGTTATTGAAAACGGCAATGAGATATCGAAAAAACACAATTATTTTGGTATTTTTTGCTTATTTTCATTAAATACTTATTATTGCATTATAATTCCACATTCGTATTGCACAACATTCTTATAATTCCCTTTGCATAAAACACCGGATTTCTTCAGTTTTCCGGCGATTATTATCATAATTACTACTTACAATTTTATTAATTAATTCCGATCAAAAAGATGTATGATATTCTTGAACTTAACAAGAAACTTGTTTCTGAGTTGCGTGATATAGCTAAAGAGCTTAAGATAAAGCGTGTAGAGTCTTTAAAAAAACAGGATTTAATTTACAGGATCCTCGATCAGCAGGCAATAAACACTTCAGAAAAAGATGCCGGAAAAAACCGGAGTGTTTCAAAAAATCAGGATCAAAGCACCGGTAAGCGTAGGGGAAGGCCCCCGTCAAAACAAAAACAGGTAAAAGAAGACCAGCCGTACAATAAAAAGCAGGATAATACCGGTACCAGACCTGAAAAAAGCCATGTTTCCCGTTACGATAAAGGTCGCGGTAATGCAACAAAGAATGAAACAGCTTCATATTCTGAAAAAACCGGCTCAGATATTAAATCAGAAAATAAGAATGAGGGCAGGCAAAAAATGCCTCATCAGGAAATCAGTAAACAATCACAATCGGTTAATCAGGACGAAAAAAAGACACAACAGCCTTCCCATAAAAATGAAAGAAGGGCTCAACAGTCCGACAGACAGTCTAAAGAGGGATTTCATAAAAAACAATATGAAAGGAAAGGGATACCCCGTGAATATGATTTTGATGGTATTATTTCTTCATCAGGACTTCTGGAGATTATGCCCGATGGTTACGGGTTTTTGCGTTCTTCCGACTATAACTATCTGAATTCACCGGATGATGTATATGTTTCTCAATCGCAGATAAAGCTTTTTGGCCTTAAGACCGGAGATACAGTTCAGGGTACTATCAGACCCCCAAAGGACGGGGAAAAATATTTTCCGCTCATTAAGGTAGAGCAGATTAACGGACGTACCCCTGATTTTATAAGAGACAGGGTTCCGTTTGACTTTCTTACACCACTGTTCCCTGATCAGAAATTTACTCTTGTAAGTGAAAAGAGCAACAGCCTTTCAGCCCGCATTGTAGATCTTTTTGCGCCTATTGGTAAGGGCCAGCGCGGTTTGATAGTGGCACAACCGAAGACAGGTAAAACCGTGTTGCTGAAGGAAATTGCCAATTCAATTGCTGCCAATCATCCGGAGGTTTATATGATGATATTGCTTGTTGATGAACGGCCGGAAGAAGTTACTGATATGGCGCGAAGTGTCAGGGGGGAAGTAATCTCCTCAACTTTTGACGAACCGGCTGACCGGCATGTGAGGGTTGCAAATATGGTGATCGAAAAGGCAAAACGAATGGTTGAATGCGGACATGATGTTGTTATCTTACTTGATTCCATAACCCGGCTTGCAAGGGCTTTCAATACAGTTTCTCCGGCTTCCGGCAAAGTGCTTTCAGGAGGGGTTGATGCCAATGCACTTCAGAAACCAAAACGGTTTTTTGGTGCAGCAAGAAATATTGAGAACGGAGGCTCTCTTACAATATTGGCAACTGCCCTGACTGAGACTGGTTCTAAAATGGATGATGTGATCTTTGAAGAGTTTAAGGGAACCGGAAATATGGAACTGCAGCTTGACCGTAAGCTGTCCAATAAACGGATTTATCCTTCTGTTGATGTCAATTTATCAAGTACAAGAAGAGAGGAGCTTCTTCTTGATAAAGAGATGATGAACAAGATATGGATTCTAAGAAACTATCTTTCCGATATGAATCCGGTAGAATCAATGGAATTTCTTCGTGACAGGGTTTCAAAAACCAGATCAAATGAAGAATTCCTTATCTCAATGAATAGTGAATAACGGGAACGGACTTTATTAAAGGTATGCGACAATAGGTCATGATGTTATCTTTTTTTTTGATTCACCCGTATAGTGGAGTAGCATGCCGGCTATTATGAGTAATGTCATGTGATTATTTCACCGGATTTTATATTTTTGCCTCTCGCCAGAGTTTTATAGTTATTTTAAAACTCCAAACCAGGATAAATTATTTAACCAATTAATATATTTATATATGACTAAAAAGAAAAAATTTATTACCTGTGACGGGAACCACGCGGCAGCTCATGTCGCATATATGTTCAGTGAGGTTGCTGCTATCTATCCCATTACCCCTTCATCCAATATGGCTGAGAACGTTGACGAGTGGGCCGCTCATGGCAGAAAGAATATTTTCGGAGATAAACTGAGAGTGGTGGAGATGCAATCTGAAGGTGGTGCATCAGGAGCCGTTCATGGTTCATTGCAGGCCGGTGCACTTACGACTACATTTACTGCATCACAGGGTCTTTTACTTATGATCCCGAATATGTATAAGATTTCCGGCGAACTTCTGCCCGGGGTATTTCATGTGAGCGCAAGAAGTCTTGCCGCCCAGGCTTTGTCAATATTTGGTGACCACAGTGATGTTATGAGTACAAGACACACCGGTTTTGCCATGCTGGCAACCGGTAGTGTGCAGGAAATTATGGATATTGCCGGTGTTGCCCACCTGGCTTCAATCAAAACAAGGATTCCATTCCTTCATTTCTTTGATGGATTCCGTACTTCACATGAGATTCAGAAAGTTGAGGAATGTGACCAGGAAGAGATGTCCAGGCTTGTTGACTTTGATGCAGTTCAGTCTTTCCGTGAACGTGCCCTTAATCCTGAGCATCCGGTTACCAGGGGAACTGCTCAGAATCCTGATATCTATTTTCAGTCGAGGGAATCAGCCAACAAGTATTATGAGGTTGTTCCTGATATTGTTGAGGAGTATATGAAGGAGATTACTAAAATTACCGGCCGTGAGTACCATCCCTTCACATATTACGGCGCCCCGGATGCTGAGAACATTGTTGTTGCAATGGGGTCGGTTACAGAAACGATAAAAGAAACAGTAGACTACCTTGTATCCGGGGGTGAGAAGGTTGGTCTTATCACAGTCCATTTATACAGGCCGTTCTCATCGAAATATTTTATGAAGGTACTGCCAAAATCGGTCAAAAAGATCTCAGTCCTTGACAGGACCAAAGAACCCGGAGCAAACGGGGAACCACTCTATCTTGACATTAAGGAGCTGTTTTACGGGCAGCCTGATTCACCGGTTATAGTTGGAGGCCGATACGGACTTAGTTCAAAGGATACAACTCCTGCCATGATCAAGTCTGTTTATGATAACCTTAATATGACCGAACCTAAGAACGGGTTTACAGTTGGTATAGTGGATGATGTAACATACCGTTCACTTCCGTTGTTGCCTGATATTGATGTTTCTCCCAAAGGTAATTATGCTGCCAAATTCTACGGTCTTGGTTCCGACGGAACAGTGGGTGCCAATAAAAATTCCATAATAATAATAGGAAATACCACAGATAAGTATGCCCAGGCATATTTTGCCTACGATTCCAAGAAATCTGGAGGTATAACAGTTTCTCATCTGCGTTTCGGTGATAAGCCGATCCGTTCACCTTATCTTGTCAATACTGCCGATTTTATTGCCTGCCACGTACCTTCATACCTTGAAAAATATGACTTACTCAAAGGACTGAAAAAAGGCGGTACTTTTCTTCTGAACAGTATATGGGACGAGAAAGAAACCAAAAAGAAAATCCCTGCCGGGATGAAAAAATATATGGCTGAGAATGATATTCAGTTTTATATAATAAACGGTACCGAAATTGCTGAAGAAATCGGACTTGGTAACAGAACCAATACAATTATGCAATCAGCATTTTTCAAAATTTCAAATGTAATTCCTTATGATCAGGCGATTGATGAGATGAACAAAGCTATTGTCAAGTCATTTGGGATGAAAGGCGAAGAAATAGTTGATATGAATAAGGCCGCGGTAAAACGGGGTGGAGATGTAATAAAAGTTGATATTCCTGGTGAATGGAAGGATGTTGATGACAAAGCCGTTAAGGATAACAGGGATATTCCCGATTTCATTAAGAATGTAATGGAGCCGATAATTGCGCAGAATGGTGACAGCTTGCCGGTAAGCGCTTTTGCAGGACGTGAAGATGGTACGTTTCCTTCCGGTACCACTGCCTATGAAAAACGCGGTATTGCTGTACATGTGCCTGAATGGATTCCGGATAATTGTATCCAGTGCAACCAATGTTCATATGTTTGTCCTCATGCCGTTATAAGGCCATTCCTTCTTACAGAAGAGGAGGCTGAAAATGCTCCCGAAGGTACTGTTACAATAAAAGGACTGGGAGGAACCAAAGAATACCGGTACCGGATGCAGATCAGTCCCCTGGATTGTACAGGTTGCGGCAACTGTGTGGATGTATGCCCTGCCAAAACCAAGGCACTTGTGATGAAAACACTGGAAGAACAAATGGGGGAAGATGAGCGTTGGGATTATATGAATAGTAAGGTTGGATACAAGGATACTGTTCTGGATAAAGAAAAATCAGTTAAGAACAGTCAGTTTGCACAGCCCCTGTTTGAGTTTTCCGGTGCCTGTGCCGGTTGTGGAGAAACACCCTATATCAAGCTTATAACCCAGCTTTACGGTGATCGTATGATGATTGCCAATGCCACCGGATGCTCGTCAATTTTTGGTGGTTCGGCACCTTCCACACCTTATACCTTTAATAAAAACGGACATGGTCCTGCATGGGCTAATTCCCTGTTTGAAGACAATGCTGAGTATGGATTCGGGATGGTCCTTGGTGTGAAGCAGATGCGTGAAAAGATTGAAGACATAATGAAAAGCGCCCTTGAAGGTAATTTATCAAAAGAGATTAAAGAAGCTTATAATGAATGGATTGATGGTAAAGACGATGCTCAGAGGTCAAAAGATGCTTCTGCCAGAATAATAGAGTTGCTTAAGGATAAGAAAGATAATACTTCCAGGGAGATAATGAAGCTGAAGCAATATCTTGTTAAAAAATCCGTATGGGTATTCGGAGGTGACGGATGGGCTTATGATATTGGCTACGGAGGCCTTGATCACGTAATTGCTTCGGGTGAGGATATAAACCTGCTTGTTTTGGATACTGAGGTTTACAGTAATACCGGGGGACAGGCATCGAAGTCCACTCCGATAGGAGCTGTTGCAAAATTCGCTGCTTCCGGTAAGCGGATCAGGAAAAAAGACCTTGGTGTTATGGCTATGAGTTACGGATACGTATATATTGCCCAGGTTGCAATAGGGTCAAGCCAGGCTCAATTTCTCAAGGCAGTAAAGGAAGCAGAGTCATATCCCGGTCCTTCTGTTATTATTGCCTATTCACCATGCATAAATCATGGTCTCAGGCACGGAATGGGTAAGACTATTGAAGAGAGTAAAAGAGCTGTCGAAGCGGGTTACTGGACAAACTGGCGCTATAATCCTCTGATTGAAAATGAAGGAAAGAATCCCTTTGTGCTTGATTCCAAGGAACCTGACTGGAGTAAGTTTCAGGATTTTCTAAAATCTGAGGTACGGTATACGTCTCTTCAGAAAGCTTTCCCGGAGGTGGCTGCTGATTTATTCAAAGCTGCTGAGGAGAATGCCAGATGGAGATACAGGAGCTATGTCAGGATGGCCTCGATGGATTTTTCCAGTGCATAGTACAATAATTACAGAGGGTGTTTCTCCGACCTAAGATTTTTAAATATAAACAGATGAACCAAGTGCTGTTTTTATTGTTAAAGATTTAGATTATTGTTGAACTAAAAATTAGTAATATGGCTGATCTTAGGACCAAGTTTATGGGAATTGATGTAAAAAACCCCGTTGTTGTTGGTGCATGTAATTTATCACAGAATCCGGACACCCTTGTTCAACTTGAAAAAGCCGGGGCATCCGCAATTGTTTACAAGTCGCTTTTTGAAGAGCAGATTCAGTACGAGAAAGTTCAAATGGATGATTCAATGCACGAATTTGATGAACGTCATGCTGAAATGACCAGTATCCATCCTAAGGTGGAACATGCCGGACCTAAAGAGTATCTTATGGGGCTTAAGAGGGCAAAGGAGACATTATCCATACCCCTGATAGGAAGTTTGAATGCAGTTTATAAGGAGACATGGGTTGAATATGCACAGTTGATACAGGAAACCGGTGTTGATGGTCTGGAATTGAATTTTTATGCAGTACCCAAAGATTTTAATTCAGATGCTGAAACCCTTGAAAATAAACAAATTGATATATTGAAAGCGGTTAAGAAAGTTGTCAGTATTCCAATTGCTGTAAAAATAGGCCCGTTTTATTCAAATCCTTTGCATATAGCTTCAAAAATGGATGAAGCAGGAGTGAATGGTTTTGTTTTATTTAACCGTCTCTTTCAGCCTGATATCGATGTTGACAGTGAGAAGCATATATTCCCGTTTTTTCTGAGCAGGGAAGGAGATTACCGTTTATCACTCAGGTTTACCGGTATGCTCTATAAGCATGTTAAAGGAAATATTTGTGGTAATACAGGTATTTATTCAGGCAGCGATGTTGCGAAAATGATACTGGCAGGAGCTGATTCTGTTCAGATAGTTAGTGCTATATACAAGAATAAACCCAAACATATAAGCAAAATTCTTACTGAGCTGGAATCATGGATGGATTCAAAATCCTATAATTCTATTAAGGACTTTAAAGGGAATCTTTCAAAAGCCGGTTCCACCGATCCTTTTGCTTATTCAAGAGCCCAGTATGTGGATATTATTATGAAACCCGAAGAAATAATAAAGAAATATCCTGTAGTATAACCTTATCTGGTTTTTTCCGTATTATAAGGGGGCATTCAGCTCCCTTTTTTGTTTTCCGGCAATAAAACTGCAGTTATGATTTACAATTCAGACTGATGTGGGGCTATAAGGGACCATAAATATAAATATCGTTTTATAATTTAAATTACTGATATATAATTGGTTAATAAAAATAATGCAAGTTAAGCGCAACGGTTACCGCCGGTGCATACAATTTGTTTTTATGATAAACAAAAATGGATGTTTTGTCAGCATGTACAATATTCATGTTAATTTGCCTATAAACCGGTATGTGCTTTAAATATTAATAATGAGACCAGTTATACTGTTATCTGATATTAATGAAAGTAAAATGCTGCAGAAGTGTTTTGCAGACCTTTCACTAAGTTTTGATGCAATATATGAGTATTCTGAAATAGGCAGCATTTTAAATGATTATCCGGATGCGCTTGTTATGTTTAAACCTGCCAATGGAAACCCGGATCATATTTTCAGCTTAAAATCTATATTTAATGGTACAGATGTTCACCTGATAACGCTGGTTGATGAATCTGACAGGCACTTATTCCCTGTTTTTAAAGATGAACCTTTTGCTTACCTGAATCTTCCCCCTTCCGGACGTGAGCTTGAGTTACTTATTCAGTATTATAAACTGATGCCTTTGAGAAATGATGCCGTCGCCGGTGCACAACCGGGTAAACAGGGTCAATCCAATAATGATCAGTTTCACTTAAGAGACATGAATATGGGTGGTCAGATCCTGTATGCAGACAGTGACCAGTATCAGAAGGTATTTGAATCAATGTCAATGGTCGCGGCTCAGGGATATAATAATAAGCGTGAGATCATTTTCTGGAATAAGGCCAGTGAGATCCTTTACGGTTATTCGCGCGAAGAGGCCCTTGGCCGGAAACTGGAAGATCTTATTATTCCTGATGAGATTAAAGATACGGTACTGGAAAGTATTTCCGGCTATACTGAAAAAAATATTCATATCCCCTCTTCAGAACTGAAGCTTAAAAAAAAGGATGGAAGCAGTGTACATGTTTTTTGCTCTCATATTATGTTTGTCAATAACATGGGAGAAAAGGAATTCTACTCTGTTGACCTTGATCTTACCCAGATAAGAAGACATCAGCTCATACATGAGGTATTAAGTGAAATTGCCACTTTGACAAATGAAAGTGATGACCTGTATGACTTTCTCCAGTCTCTGAAAGACTCTATGTCCAGGCTTATTAATACAAGGAATTTCTTTGTAGCCCTGTATAATGAGGAGGATAATTCTCTTTCATTGCCGATATTTATCGATGATGTTGATCAGTTCAGAACTTTCCCTGCCGGAAGGACATTAACAGCCTATATGATAAGCATGAATAAGCCTTTGCTGCTTAAAGAAGAAGAGATGGCTGCACTTGAGGATCAGGATATCATAGACAGGGTGGGTTCTCCGTGTAAGATATGGCTGGGAGTGCCACTAAGGAGAGGCGAAAGGGTTACCGGGGCAATTGTTTTACAATCTTACACCGATGATACGTTCTATGATGAAACGGATATGCGTACATTGCAGATTGTGGCTGAGCAGATATCAATAGCAATTGAAAGGAAGACCAGGCTGGAACAGCTCAGGGAAAGCGAAAGGGCGATGAAAACACTGATATCCAATCTTCCCGGTATAGCATACAGGTGTAATTTTGACAGGTCATGGACTATGGAGTTTTTATCGGATGGTTTTTCAATACTTACCGGTTATCAGGCAGAGGATTTTATTTCAAATAAAGAATTTTCCTATAGTGATATTATCCATCCTGATGACAGGGAAGAGGTATGGAGTCAGGTAAATAAAGCAATAGAAGAGAATCAGCCCTATTACCTTGTTTACAGAATCATATCCAGTGGGGGGGTGGTTAAATGGGTATGGGAGAAGGGAAGAGCTGTTTCCGGCGAAAAAAATCACATTATTGCACTGGAAGGTTTTATTATTGATATCACTGACCGGATTGAGATGGAAGAACAGGTAATCCTTGCGAAGGAAAAGGCTGAGGAGTCAGACAGGCTCAAGTCGGCCTTTTTAGCTAATTTGTCTCATGAAATCCGGTCACCTATGAACAGTATTGTTGGATTCAGTCAGTTATTGAGATCTGAGAATGTAGGTGAACCTTCATTGCAATACACTGAGATTATTTTTCAGAGCTCACGGAAATTACTTAACGTGATAAACGATATTGTTGATATGGCAAAGATTGATTCCGGCCAGATGCTTATAAAGATAAAGGAGTTTAATCCCGGTGAACTGATTAATAGTATGAAAAATTATGCTGAGGAGCAGTTGCAGTTGTATTCAGGCAAGGGAATAAAAATTGAAGTGACAGATGTGATGTCATTTAACAATAAGACGATAACTTCTGATGAAATACTTATACGAAAGGTTCTGATGCATTTTATAAATAATGCTGTAAAATTTACTGACAGGGGGAAGGTTGAGATTGGTTATCAACATAACGGGCAGGGTTCCGTTAGATTTTATGTAAAAGATACCGGCATCGGGATATCTCCCGAAGATCATGAACTTGTTTTTGAGCGTTTCAGACAGGTGGACGAGAGAGTTGCCAGAAACTTTGACGGTACAGGGCTTGGTCTGTCTATTTCAAAAGGCATAGCCGGCCTGTTGGGTGGTGATATTCTGGTAGAAAGTGCTGAAGGAGAAGGAGCTGCCTTTTATTTTACAATTCCTGTTAAATAATTTGTATTTTTGCAGAAGTTTATTTTAATTCTTGCTCTATGGGCAGGGTAATGGGAATTGATGTTGGACAAAAGAGGATCGGACTGGCCGTGACTGATCCTTTGCAAATTTTTGCCACCGGCCTGGATACTGTGCCTGTATCCGGTATATTCGATTATCTTATTGAATATACAGAGAAGGAAGCTGTTGAACTTTTCGTTGTGGGATCTCCGGTTCAGATGAACAATAAACCCTCGGAATCTGTTAAATATACAGAACCATTTGTAAAAAAGCTGACAAAGGTGTTCCCGGATATTCCTGTCAGGCGTATTGACGAACGTTTTACCTCCAAAATTGCAAAACAGGTTATGATTTCCGCCGGCACCGGCAGGGAGGCAAGGCGTAACAAAGCATTGGTGGATAAAATAAGTGCAGTTATTATGTTACAATCATATATTGACCAGGATAAATTTTAGATCAATGATATTACCTGTCTTTTTATACGGATCACCTGTTTTGAGGAAAATTTCTGCTGAAGTTCCGGACAATTATCCGGAACTGGATATGTTTATAGAAAGTCTGTTTGAAACCATGTACCAAAGTGATGGAATCGGCCTGGCAGCCCCCCAGGTCGGGCAGTCCCTTAGAATATTTGTTATTGATGCATCATCTCTGGAAGAGGATGATGCATCACTGAAGGACTTCAAAAAGGTATTTATTAATCCCCGGATAACGTCCTATGAAGGAGAGCTAAGCACATATAATGAAGGTTGTCTGAGTATACCCGATATAAGGGAAGATGTTGAAAGAGAATCTGCAGTAAGCATAAGCTATTATGACAGGGATTTCCGTTATAAAGAAGAGTATTACGAGGGAATTGCGGCAAGGATAATTCAGCATGAATATGATCACCTTGAAGGCAGACTTTTCACGGACCTGATTTCCCCTCTTAAGAAACGGCTTTTAAAAAGTAAACTGACATCAATCAGCAAGGGTAAAGTAGATGTCAAATACCGCGTTAAACATATCTGAATAATATTTTTTTTCTTGAATAACTTTTTACGTTAAGGTTTGCCTTTTCGTTGATATAGTCGTTGGTTTTCATTAACTTTAATAAGGGATGAACGCCAAATGACAAACAAATGGGTATTGAGTGTTTAAAAAGGATGCCAATGCTCCGCCTGCTTATACCTGTTATAACGGGTATTACAGTTCAGTATTATTTTAATATTCCTTTATATTTTGTAGTACCGGCCTGTGTCATTCTTTTTTTTCTGCTCCTGTTGGTTTTGATAATTGATGCACCCGGATATTTCAATATTCGCTGGTTGTACGGGTTGATAATCAGTTGTTTTCTCTTTGCTTTCTCAATCTACCTTTCGGGGAAAAATTTGCAGAGGCCTTCACTTGATGATTATACTTCCAAAGAAGGTCTGCTCTTTGCCAGGGTAATTGAATTACCACAGGAAAGAGAAAAAAGTTACAGGACACTCATTGAACCTTATGCTTTTTTTTCATTTGATGGAACTGAGAAGATCTCCGGCCGGATCATCGGATGGTTTGAAAAAGATAGTTGTGCCGGCATGCTGAAAGTCGGCGACCTGATTGTTATTCCCAATAACCTCCGGAAGATCAGTAATCCCGGTAATCCTTTTGAATTTGATTTTATTAAGTACTGGCGAATGCGTGGCATATCTTATGAAGCTTATGTGCCAATCAATCAATGGTTTATAGGTGGCACTAAAGGTGGTATTCCCGAAAGTCTTCTGATCATGTCCGGACGATTAAGGAAATATCTCCTGGGTGTTCTTAAAAACAACGGCATAGAGGGAAAGGAATATGCTGTTGCCGGTGCTCTGCTACTGGGGTACAGGGAAGCACTGGACCGGGAGCTGAAGCAGTCATATTCTGAATCAGGTGCCATGCACATTCTGGCCGTATCAGGTTTGCACGTAGGTATTCTTTATATTTTTCTTCACTGGGTATTTGGATTTATGAATAAAACCAGGTATTCTTATTTTATAAAACTTTTTATTATACTGGTTATCATCTGGTTCTATGCATTGCTAACCGGTTTATCACCTTCGGTAACCCGCGCTGCAACAATGTTCTCTTTTCTTTCGGTCTCAAGATCACTTAACATGTCCTCAAATATCTTTAATACACTGGCAGCTGCGGCATTTGTTCAGCTAATCGCAGAACCTTTTGCACTCTTTCTGGTCGGATTTCAGCTTTCATACCTTGCTGTTACAGGTATTGCGTTCTATCAGCCTGTTTTTTATTCTGTATTTAAGTTCAAAAATATGGTTTTTGATAAAATATGGACACTTATCACCGTTTCCCTGGCAGCACAAATGTTTATTTTTCCCCTTATAGTCTTTTATTTTAATCAGTTCCCAAATTACTTCCTGTTGACAAATATATTTGCAGTGCCCCTGGCTATGACCATTTTATATGCCGGCATTATGTTGTTTGCAACCTCTTTCATTCCTTCCCTGGCAGCTGTTTTTGCCTTTATTCTGAAATGTCTCCTTTCTTTTCTGAACTTTATTATTGATACAATCAATCATCTGCCCTATTCACATACTCCGGATATTGTTATCGGAAAACCTTTGCTTCTGGTCATCTACGGGATAATTATCTCCGGTTCACTCTTTTTTATCATAAAGAAATCCTGGTTGCTTAATTGTGCCATAATCCTTACCATTACAGGGTTGATAATAAGGGCTGACCATAAAATAAAAACTTCCGGCCAGAATATTTTTGTTGTATATAATACATCCGGACTTTCATTGTATAATTTTATAAGCGGGAAGGATAATCTTATCATTACAGGAAACGGTAACGGGCAGTTTTCAGGATCTTTACCTTATGAAGCTGAGAGAGCCGCTGTATATCTGAATACCGGGAATGAAGCAAGGGTCATTTCTGCCGGCGATATTTTTTCTCCCCGTCAGGGGAAAGTGAATCATCCCATGTTTTCTTTTGGTAGTTTTGCAGTGTTTAACGGACATCATATTTATTTTTCCTGCAGTGATGAATTAAGGTACATTCAACCAGGCAAAATGGTTTATGTTGATCTGCTTGTAATTTCTTCAGGTTCTTCAGCAGATATAATGGAATTGAGCAATTTTATTATTCCGGGTATAGTGATTATTGATTCTTCGGTGCCGTTCAATAGCCGGCAGAAATTTATTCGGCAGTGCAGGGAAGCCGGACTTGACTATCATGACGTAAATACGTCGGGAGCTTTTTATTATGCAATCAGAGATTGACAGTGATTATTTTTTTTATCTGACTGTGGAATTTTTTTCATTCGTATGTGTATAAATTGGCTGAAAAAATTTTCATGTATATTTCTCCTGTAAAAAAGCCAAAATTTTGTTTTAAAAAAGTTACAAAATTTTAACCTGCGGTTGATTATACATGCTATTATTAGTTCTATTTTTAATATTTATCAGATGTATAATTGACTTACAGTCGGAACCGCTGCGCTTTCCCATGAATTTTTTTCATCCGTCTGTATGTAATTTCGGATTAAAAAAATTCATGTACATTTGTCGGCATAGTTATTTTTTTCTTATTAATTTACTATGTACTTTGTGACGCGGAAATGCATGTATAAACTCAATGGGTGATCCATAAACTGATAAGAAGTATAACAATTTTATGAATTCGCAGCACATTATTATATATCCTGATAACCTTAATTTGTACAGATTAATTATCATGCAGGGAAAGGGTATTTATATAAAATAAGCCGGAGATGAAGATCATTATTGCAGGTGCAGGAGAGGTTGGCACTCATCTTGCCAAAATGCTCAGCAACGAGAAACATGACATAGTTGTCATAGACCCCGATACAATGAAACTTGGGTTTATTGAACAAAATTATGATCTGCTGACTGTTCGGGGATCTACTACCTCATTTGAAGTTCTCAGAGATGCAAATATTAAAAAATGTGATCTTTTTATATCAGTGGCACCCTCTGAAGAGACCAATATAACGGGGGCCATACTGGCAAAAAAACTGGGAGCAAAAAAAACTATTGCACGTATAGACAGCTCTGAATATCTGATTGGTCAGAACAGGGAGTATTTTACTTCTCTTGGGATTGATTCCATGATCTATCCTGAGCGCTTGGTATCACGAGAGATTATAACATTACTGAATAAGACATCGACAACTGATTTTGTTGATTATGCCGGAGGTAAATTGTCGCTATATGTAATAAAACTCGATGAGAATGCACCTGTAATCAGTAAATCCCTTCTGGACATAGCCAAGAAGAACATCAGGCTTGAGTACCGGGCAGTGGCTATAACGAGGAATGGCGAAACAATTATTCCCAGGGGGTGCGACCAGTTCCTCCGCGATGATCTTGTTTATGTAATCACCGGTCCGTCAGGAATAAATGAAATAATGAAATACAGCGGTAAACAGGATATCCGTGTAAAGAATATAATGATTCTTGGGGGTAGCAAAACAGGCATACGAACTGCCCTTGATTTTGAACACAACAGCAATATTAAACTTATAGAGATTGATAAAGAAAAATGTAATAAGATAGCTGAACTGGTTGATGACACTCTTATTATCAACGGAGATGGCAGAAATATTGATTTTCTGAAAGAATCGGGTGCCGGTAGCATGGATGCCTTTATAGCAGTGACCGGCAGTGCAGAAATAAATATTCTCTCCTGTATAATAGCTAAAAAACTTGGTGTTAAAAAGATTATTTGTGAGGTGGAAAACTTTGATTACATCTCAATAGCAGAGAATATGGGTCTGGATACCATTATTAATAAGAAAGTAAGCACCGCCAGCAGGATATTCCGTTATACAATGGATGATGAGGTTTCTTCAATAAAATGCCTGACAGGTACAGATGCAGAGATACTTGAGTATGTTGCCAAACCAGGCAGTATTATTACCAGAGCTCCGGTTAAAGCCATTGATATTCCGAAAGATGCAATAATAGGCGGTGTTATACGAGGAAAATCAAGCTTTATTGCTCACGGGAATACCCAGATAAAATCCGGGGATACAGTAATTGTATTCGCACTTCCTTCGGCAATATATAAAGTCGGAAGGTTTTTTAAGTAATAAAATGATCAATTCAAAGAGAATAGCTAATATTCTGGGTCTTCTTGTTATTATTGAGGGTTTTTTTATTTTACTCTGTCTTCCCGTAGCCTTTTTTTATGACGACGGAGATTTCAGTGCATTTCTTATTACTGCCGGTATTGTTTTTACAACTGGCATTATTATCTGGTATTTTACACGGGATTCAAATGGATCAGTAGGAAAAAGGGAGGGGTTTATTATTGTAAGCCTGGTATGGGTGGTGTTTTCTCTTTTCGGCTGCCTTCCTTTCTGGATAAGCGGTAGCATACCTTCATTCAGTGATTCCTTTTTTGAGACCATATCGGGTTTTACAACAACAGGTGCCTCCGTTATTGATGATATAGAGGCTATGCCACATGGTTTGCTTTTTTGGAGGAGTCTGACACAATGGATGGGTGGCATGGGGATAATAGTATTATCACTTGCCATACTGCCTGTTCTGGGAATAGGCGGCATGCAGTTGTTTATTGCTGAGGTTCCGGGCCCTACAAAGGAGAAGCTTCACCCCAGGGTTAAGCAAACAGCTCAGCGCTTATGGGGCATATATATAGTTTTTACAGTTCTTGAAATTCTTTTGCTTCTTGCCGGGGGGATGAACCTTTTTGATTCAGTATGTCATTCCTTTACAACCATGGCCACAGGTGGTTATTCAACAAAACAGGCCAGTATCGGCCATTTTGATTCTGCCTATATCCATTATGTTATAACTATATTCATGATGATTGCAGGAACGAACTTTATTCTTTCCTATTTTGCCATTCATCTGCAATTTAATAAAATATGGAAAAATGAAGAGTTCAGGTTTTATCTCGGTTTTATCCTTGTTTTTTCTCTTATCATAAGTGTCGGGTTGCTTCTTACAGGGGATAATACTGCCGAAGAATCTTTCAGGCTGGCCTTATTTCAGGTTGTTTCAATAATGACTACCACCGGATTTGTCACCGCTGATTATTTATTATGGATGCCTTTGCTTTCCGTTATGATATTTGTTCTTATGTTTTTTGGAGGTTCAGCAGGCTCAACCGGGGGCGGGGTGAAAATAATCAGGGTTTTGTTGATAATGAAAAACACATATCTGGAAATAAAGCGTTTGATATATCCTAATGCTGTAATACCTGTTAAGTTGAACCACCGGCCTGTATCGCTGCACATTATAAGCAATGTAATGGCTTTTGTGTTTATTTATATACTGATAATTGTTACCAGTGTAGTTGTAATATCCTCATTTGGTTATGATATGGAAACCTCCTTCGGTGCTGCAGCGGCAACCCTTGGAAATATCGGGCCGGGAACAGGTATGGTGGGTCCGGTGGAAAATTATGCCCATTTTACTGATTTTGGAAAATGGTTTTTGTCATTTCTTATGCTGCTTGGCAGGCTTGAACTATTTACGATACTTGCTCTTTTCGCACCCTCTTTCTGGAAGAAATAGTAGTTATCAGTAAGGAATTAATTTTACGTTTTTTCCCCGGAGCTTTTTGCCGGCTTTATAATTTAAGTTCTCCCATACCCTGCCGGACAATAAGGGGATCGTGGTCAGTACAATCAACCACTGTTGATGGTATGTTATTACCGTAGCCACCGTCAATCACTACATCAACCTGTTGCTTAAATTTTTCATGAATAAGTTCAGGGTCTGTTGTGTATTCCAGAACCTCGTCTTCATCATGAATTGATGTTGTAAGAATAGGCCGTCCTAAATTCTTTACAATTTCCAGGATGATATTATTCTCCGGAATTCTGATGCCGACGGTTTTCTTTTTGTTTTTAAAAAGCCCGGGAACTTTATTGCTTGCCGGCAGGATAAATGTGAAAGGTCCCGGAAGGTTTTTTCTGATCAGCTTGAAATGGGAACTGCCGATCGGTCTTGTATAATCTGCAAGATGAGAAAAATCGTGACAAATGAAGGAGAAGTCGGCATTCTTAGTACTCACTCCTTTTAACCTGGCAACTTTTTCAACTGCTTTTGTGTTGAAAATATCGCATCCCAGACCGTAAACAGTGTCGGTGGGATAAATAACCAGTCCGCCGTCATCAAGTATCTCAACCACTTTTTGGATTGATCGCTGGCTGGGGTTTGCAGGGTGGATTTTCAGTAACAAAATTAAATATTTTATTTATTCAGTTTTCTATGATCTGCCAGGAACTTCTCCAGTCCTGCATCGGTAAGGGGATGGTTCAGCAATCCCTTTATTGCATCAAGAGGACAGGTTGCCACATCAGCTCCTGCTTCCATACACTGAAGGATATGGCTGGTATTTCTTATTGACGCTGCAATAATTTCTGTTTCAATTCCGTACAATTCAAAGATATGCACCAGCTGATGAATAAGTTCAATACCATCCTGCCCGATATCGTCAAGCCTCCCTATAAAAGGGGAAACGTAAGCCGCACCTGCCTTGGCTGCCAGTAAAGCCTGTCCAGGATTGAAAATAAGTGTGCAGTTGGTTCTTATATCTTCACCGGATAAATATTTAATTGCCCTGATACCATCAGCAATAACCGGTATCTTCACTACAATCTGGTTATGCAGTGCCGCCAGTCTTTTTCCTTCACTGATCATGCCTTTGAAGTCGGTTGATATTACTTCTGCACTTACATCTCCGTCAACTGTTTCACAAATTTTCACATAATGGTCCAGGATATTTTTTTCACCTTTCACGCCTTCTTTTGCCATCAATGAAGGATTTGTGGTGACACCATCAATGATGCCCATTTCATGAGCCGTTTTGATCTGTTCAAGATTCGCTGTATCCAGGAAAAATTTCATATTGTTGATTTATTAAGGGTATTAATTTACAAAATTAAAATAATATGTGTACAATGAGGAATCAAATTTTGTAATACCATATTTATAGTATGTAATAAAAAGTGGGTAAGCTACTTATATCGCACCGCTACAACCGTCTACCCTTGCTTCCTTCCGGATCTGGGGGAGTTCAACGGGAGCTGGTCGTATAAGACTTACCCGTCTGCAAAGGTAGTAAAATCATGATATAATTCCAATTTTAAATGTTTCCGTTATCTAAAAAATCAATATATTTATCTTTTAAAGAAGAGTAGAAATTTAATTAAATTTACCGATAACACTTAATTCAAGAGAAATGGAAAAAAACAAACAATCATCGTTGCTTAAGAGTACAATGAATTATGGCGCAATGCTTGGGCTAGCACTGATAATTTACAGTCTTCTGTTGTGGATGATGGATGCTACAACAAACAAATATCTGGGTTACGTTTCATCTTTGATAACTATAGCCGGCATTGTGCTGGCAACCAGGGCTTTTCGTGATCAGGAGCAGGGAGGGTTCATTACTTATGGCCGTGCACTGGCTGTTGGTACCCTTACATCTGTTTTTGCGGGAATCATTACTGGATTCTTTACATACCTGTTATACACGGTCATTGATCCCGGTCTGATAGATAAGACCTATGCCATTATGGAGCAGACATATTATGAAGCCGGCATGAGTGATGACCAGACAGAGGTGGCAATGAATATGGCAAAACGTTTTACAAACCCTCTGATGATGTCTTTACTTGGTCTGCTGGGCAGTGCTTTTATGGGATTTATTTTTTCACTTATCACCTCTATTTTTTTAAAAAAAGAGGCTGACCCTTTTGAAACTGACTCTGTTTAACATTAGATAAAATGTCTGTATATGGATGTTTCCGTGGTAATACCCCTTTACAACGAGGAGGAATCTGTTAAGGAGTTGGTTGATTGGATAATGAGGGTAATGAAGGAACATTCCTTTTCATTTGAGGTTGTATTGATAGATGACGGTAGCAGTGACAAATCGTGGGAGGTTATAGAAAGCCTTATTACCACAAATAAATCAATTAAGGCCCTGAAATTCCGGAGGAATTATGGCAAGTCGGCTGCTCTTTATTCCGGATTCAAAGTTTCGGAAGGCGATGTTGTCATTACCATGGATGCCGATATGCAGGACGATCCTGAAGAGATTCCGCAGTTATATAAAATGATAAAGGCGCAGGGGTATGATCTTGTGTCGGGGTGGAAGAAGGACAGGCATGATCCTCCCGGCAAGAAGGTGCCCAGCCGGTTTTTTAATTTTACTGCAAGGCTGGTAACAGGTATAAAACTCCATGATTTTAATTGCGGACTAAAGGCTTACCGTAATGAGGTGGTAAAAAATATTGAGGTATATGGTGAGATGCACAGATATATTCCTATGCTTGTCAGGGATGCAGGATTTGCAAATATTGGCGAAAAAGTGGTTAAACACAGGAAACGAAAATACGGCTCAACCAAGTTTGGTATGGAGCGGTTTATAAAAGGTTTTCTTGATCTTCTGTCGCTCTCTTTTGTATCCAGGTTTGGGAAAAGGCCCATGCACCTTTTTGGTACACTTGGCACGCTTGTCTTTATTGCCGGGTTGATTTCTGCTGTTTATCTTGGCAGTATGAAGCTCCTTCATTTAAGCAGAGGGGTCAGGACTGCCCTGGTTACTGACAGTCCCTATTTTTATCTCTCCCTTACTGCAATGATAATGGGAACACTGCTGTTCCTTGCAGGATTTATCGGGGAGATGATCGCCAGGAATTCACCTTTTAAGAATTCATATGAGATTGAGAAAAAGATAAATTTATAGGTTTTGAAGATAAATCTTGTCGGGCCTGCTTCACCTTTAAGAGGTGGAATTGCTAATTTCAATGATTCACTTTTTGCTGCCCTTGAAAAAAAACATGATGCCGGGATTATCGGGTTTTCATTACAATACCCTTCTGTTTTTTTCCCGGGTAAATCACAATATGAAAAGGGGGCGCCTCATGCAGGAGTCCGTCCAAAACAACTCATTAATTCAATAAACCCTTTAAGCTGGCGTAAAGCAGCTGCTGAGATAGTTAAGATGATGCCTGACTGCCTTATAGTGCACTACTGGATGCCTTTTTTTGCACCTGCGCTTGGCTCTGTAATAAGGCGTGTGAAGAAAAAACATAAAGTGTGTGTGATTGGGCTTTTACATAATTTAGAACCACATGAGAAAATGGTTGCGTCTGGAAGGCTTAACCGATACTTTCTTGAATCCTGCGATGGATTTATAACAATGTCATCAACGGTAATGAATGACCTTAAGATGACAGGTACGGTAAAGCCTGTAAAAGTTATCCCTCATCCTGTTTACGATTTTTTTGGTGAGTCGGTATCACGCCAGGTTGCATGTGACTATCTGGGACTTGATCAGGACCAGCATCATCTGTTGTTTTTCGGCATTGTCAGGAGTTATAAGGGACTCGATCTTTTATTCAGGTCCCTGGCTAATAACAGGGTTAGTCATATTAATCTGAAATTACTGGTCGCCGGTGAGTTTTATGAAAATGAGAATAAATATCTTGATCTGGCAGAGAGACTCGGTGTGGAAAAAATGATTCTGTTTACCAACAGTTTCGTTCCTAAAGAAGATGTGGGGCATTATTTTTCAGCTTCCGATATGGTGGTTCTTCCTTATCTGACTGCTACCCAAAGTGGTGTTACACAGATTGCATATCATTTTAATAAACCTATGCTGGTTACCAATGTAGGGGGATTGAAGGATGTGGTGCCTCATGGAAGGGTAGGGTACGTATGCGAAAAGGATCCGGATGAGATTGCTGCTGCAATAGCAGACTTTTTTGATAATAACCGTTCTGCAGATTTTATCCGGAACATTAAGTCCGAGAAGAAAAAATACTCCTGGAATTCATTTGTGAAAGGAATAGAGGAGCTGGTTAAAGAGATCAGGGAAAAGAGTTAACTATTCACGGTAAATATATTATCTGAAAAGGTTCATCCTGCCAGGTTTACAACAGGCCTTCCCTGTATTGTTCCTGCAACATTCCGGCCACAAACCTGTCGACAGGAAAGCTCAACTCTTCTGCCTTAAGCGTTTTAATATTTTGCCAGCGAAAAGACTGGCTGCCCTCTGTATCTGCAGGAAAATCGAAAGGTTTATCCGATATGTGAAATTTTATTTTCCCCGTTGGTTTAATTCTGTAATATATGCTTATTAATTGATGGCTTTGGAAAAACATGGCCTTTTGATAAAACCCGGTCGTGTAGAAATGATTTAATATCTCAACAGGCTGGCCAAATTCTTCAATTGCCTCACGACGCATACAATCCTCAGGACCCTCTCCGAATTTCATCCCTCCGCCGGGAAATTTTGTCATACACATATTAAATCTGTATTCATCACTAAGCAAGACCCCTGCCTCATCATTTATCATGATTCCGTAAATCCTTATTATAAATTGGTTATCCGTTTTTTGCATTGGAAATGAATTAGCCGGCTACTTTTTTACTGCCGCTTTTTATCTGATTCTATACCGGTACGTTCTTCAATAAATTTTAGTATTCCGGCGTAATCACCGGCATGAAACCATGTGATTTCCTTGTCCCTTGCAAGCCAGGTCATTTGTCTTTTTGCGTAATGCCTGCTGTTGCGCTTAATAAGCTCCACTGCTCTCCCGAGAGTACATTTACCCTCCATGTAATCAAAAAGTTCTTTGTACCCAACTGTATTTAAGGCATTTAAATGACGATACCGGAAAAGGTTTTCAGCCTCATTCAACAACCCCTTTTCCATCATTTTGTCCACCCGGGAGTTAATGATATTATATAATTCAGTTCTTTCACGGTTCAACCCTATTTTGATAACAGAAAAAAAACGTTTTTTCTTGTTCCCGGTAAGAAAAGAGGAATAGGGCTTTCCTGTTATAAAACTTATTTCCAGAGCCTTAAGCATTCGGTTGGGATTTTTCAGGTCCACCACATCATAATGTGCAGGATCTAATTTTTTTAACTGTTGTCTCAGCCAGCCAATTCCTTCTGAACGGTATTTTTCTTTGAGATCTTTTCTCAGTTTGTGGTCAACATCAGGCAGGTCGTCAATCCCACGGCATATTGCATCTATATAAAGCCCTGATCCTCCGGTCATGAAAACCACTTCTGTTTTTGTGAATAACTTTTCAGTCAGGGCAAGGGATTCCATTTCAAACATACTTGCGTTGTAGTATTCATGAATGGAAAGGTTCCCGATAAAATAATGTTTTGCTTTTTTCATCTGATCGGTCGAGGGGGGTGCCGTACCTATTCTCATTTCACGATACATCTGGCGGGAATCAGAAGATATTACAGGGGCATTAAAAACTGCTGCAAGGTCTGCGCAAAGCTTTGTCTTGCCAACTCCTGTGGGGCCGGTTATTACAACAAGATATGGCCGGTAGGTATTAAGCAACTGGTTTACCTGGGTTATTAAAAATATCAGATATCTGTAAGATCAGGGTCTTCTATAATTATTTGTTCAGGAGGCCTGCCTTTGCCGGATGAACAGAAAGGATAATTCTTGTTTTTATCCTCCGTGATGATAGAGAGCAATTCAATAAAAAAGGCCCGGTCTGAAAAAAAGTCAAAGAGATAAAGAAGGCGTTGTTTCTCTTCTTTTATTAAGTCACACAGACGGGTCTTATCCATTATAATAACGGGGGTATGGCTGTCTTCTGCCATATCAAATAAATTAATTTCCAGCCCTTTTTCCCATTTATTATTTGCGAGAAAAAATGAAGCCATCTGTTTTTTGTCATATCCCAATTCATCCTGAATTGCATTATGAAGATCAAAAAAGGTGTGGTTTTCTCTTATTTCAATATCCCTGTAGAATGGCTCTTTACCTGTACCAATCAGCCTGAATTTAAAAATCATAAACTGCTAAAGATTAAGTAAGAATTCCATTGTGTCAATGTTGTCGGCATAATCTTTGAGACCGGGTTCCTGTGTTTTACCAAAGGGAACCAGATTCTCTGATATATTTTGATTTCCTGCAATGCATTGAATTTTTCCGGAATTATTATTTGTCAGCTCAAGTGCAGAACCGGTGCTGCCTACTTTCTCATAATTCAGCACAGATATAGGTGAAGCCAGTGCATTTTCCTCCCTGATAAGAAGAAAACCTGTATCAAGATGCGGTATCCTGTCAATAAGATGAATGGCTTTCTGGTATTCATAATTATTTGCCCATTGATTGTGATCAATAATATAGCTGTATCCTGCGAAAGCCTCCGCAAGCAATGAAAAATCATAATTCAGGGGAACAAATATTTTTGACACACTCCTGCAACCCAGTCCGAAATACCTTAAAACATCATCAGCTAAACCTTCAAGATCTTCTTTTGTTTCACTTCCATCCAGAATTGCTGCCGAATTTCTGTTTTTCCTTATGATATGGGGATATTTCTCGAAATAGTACTCGAAATACCTGGATGTATTGTCACTGCCCGTTGCAATAATGGCATCAAAATTATTCAGCCTGTCCTCCTCAAATGCTACAAGATCTTCAAATTCACTGTTTATTGAGATCAGTATTGCAGAAATCATTTTAAGCAACTGATCATCTTTGTACGAAAGTTTGGCAGTGAGTTTATGACCCGAGATTATTACACACAGCATATCATGAAAACCAGCCAGGGGGATGTTACCAGCCATGACTACGGCAACTGTCTTTGGATCTGTTCTGCGGCCCGGAATATCATAACAGCTGAGCCAGGAAACGATATCTTCACTTTTAAGCATCCTGCCGGTATTTCCCGCTGCAAAACGAAGGTTGGTCTCAGTGAACCAGGGATTACTGACATGGCTGTTTTTTATAAGTGACTCCATGGGCCGGAAGAACCTGTCATTGAGTTCTTCCAGCCATGGCATCATTATCCCGCTTTTATATTCAGGCTTACGGAATTGTTCGAGAAATATTCCAAGTTTTTCAAAAGCTTTTATTGTATCCTTTAACTCCATAAGACCAAATACCCGGGTAAGTGTTATTTTTTCTGGATATTAGAAATTAATGTTGTTGAGAATATTTTCCCAGGGGAAGAAATTCATAAAACTTGTTCCTATCAGAAGCCCGATAATAATCAGCAGCAGATATAAACCGGCCAGTATGGTTCCGATGAGGGAACAAATATAACCCGCATTGAGGTTTTTGTAGGAGGAAACTGAATATCGGTCAGGGGATTCATTGTATATCTTTTTGGATTTCACACCAAGTATAAGTCCAATAATACCCAGGATCAATCCAATTCCCCAGCAGCACCAGAAAAGAAGCGACAGGATACCTAATACCAGTACAGCAGTTGCATTGGGGACTTGTTCCCGGACAACTACTTCTTTGTTTTCATTGGTTTCTTCAGAAGGTTGATTTATTTCAGCCATAATTTAAAAATTTAAGGGGTTAATATCTTATAAATATAGTTTAAAACCATTATAAAGGCATTTATTATGAATAAAATTTTAATAAAAAGAGCTCCTCTCTGCAATTTAAATATTAAATGAACAACAAGTAAAACAATAAGTAAAATACCGGGTAACAGGGCGGGGTAGAGTATAAGTGATTCACGGAAATTGCCTCTTATTAATTCGATAAAAGCTCGTTGCATGCCGCATCCCGGACATTCAACGCCCAGAAAGGAGGAATAGAAACAGGGTTGCGCAATTGATTCCAGCCAGTCTGCAAGTTTTTCCAGCATTTCCCGGTTTTTTACGGAAAAGTATATAATAATCCGGGAAAAAAAAATCTTCGAAAAGAATATTTTCGAAGATTTTAATATTGTTATTACCTGGACGTCCGGTTATCCGGTATAGCCTGCAGGTTTGCCTGAAGGTGCCTGCAGACAGTTTTCCTGTATGAAGGCACATTGATGAGTTGGTTTGCCGGTTTTAAATTTAAGTGTATGATTAATTCAGCACAAAGTTAATCGGGAAAGTGAATGCAACATTCACTGCTTCCCCTCTCTGTTTTCCCGGGGTCCAGTCGGGCGAGGCCATTACAACCCTCATCGCTTCCCTGTCAAGTGCCGGATCAACTCCTCTTACTACCTTTGCATTAGCTACACTGCCGTCTGCCTTAACCACAAACTGTATAAATACCCGCCCTTCTATGCCATTCTCAGCTGCAATCTGCGGATAACGCAGGTTTTCGGCAATGTACTTCCTGAACTCATCCTGTTTGCCACCCTGGAAACCTGGCATCTCTTCTACCACGAAGAAAACTTCACCCAGTTCTTCATCGGTGATACCTGATTCAGTTCCGTCTCCGGGGTTAGATCTTAATATCCCATCTTCAGAGACAGATGCCCTGGTGGGTATTTTGAGCTCTGTTGTGGTTACAGCCGATTTTTCCTCTTCGTTTTTCGTGCACATTAATACCAGTAGCATCAATGCGGGCAGCAGTAAAAAGAAATTTATCTTTTTCCATGCTGCAGGTTTGATTGTTGTCATCATTTTAATACGGTTTAGTGTTAAGGATTTATTGAAATTGCTGGCAGGAGAGAAGAACTCCCTTCCCATCTGTAAGTTCATTAGCATAGATTGGTAAAAGTGGACGCTTGTACCTCTTTTAATCACTTCCTCATCTGCAAGGTACTCGTGAATTTCAAGCATTGAACGCCTGTATAGCCATGCAACCGGGTTAAACCATTGTATAGTGGTAAGCAGCTCCAGAAGGAGTAGATCAAGCGTGTGGTACTGGTTGATATGTACCAGCTCATGTTCTATTATTTTCTGTTTTTCCTCTTCCCTGTACAGGGTTTCATTAATAAATATATTATCAAGGAATGAAAAAGGAGCAGTCTCTGAGCCCAGGCTGATGATGCGGGCCCCACTGACTTTTCTTCTGTTGCTTCGGGAGGCCAGGAAATATAACTGTAAAAGCCTTATTGCCAGTCTCATACCCAGAAGTCCGGCACCCGTCAGGTAAATGATCATAATTACCCTGCTTACTGTAACCGGAGAACCTGCTTCAGGGAGTTGTTCACCCTGTGATTGCCCGGTTACTGTAATTTCAGGAATCAGATAGGAGTAATCTGCAACGCTGACCGGAGGGGTAAAGTTGATATGCGGCAGCAAAAGGGAAAACAGAATTGCCGTAAGAAGGTAGTACCTGTTGGCACTGAAAAAGGTAACCCTTTTGAGGAATAAAAAATATGCAAGGTAAAACAGGATGAGGCTTATTGCAGGTTCAATTATCCAGGCTAACATGATCTCATGGTTTTTAATGGGTTTAATATTATTGTTTTTGTTTTTGTTTTTCGATCTCTTCCTCTATCATTCTGCGCATCTCTTCCATCTCTGATATACTCAGGTTTTCCTGTTTGGCAAAAAACGAGACCATTTGTTTATATGAATTACTGAAGTAGTTTTTGACAAAATTTCTCAGATACTTCTGTGTGTATTCAGGTTTATCTATAAGGGGGTAATATTCATGTGTTTTTCCGTAAGCTTTATATCCGACAAAACCTTTTTTCTCCAGTATTCTTATTATTGTTGAAACAGTGTTGTAAGCGGGTTTGGGATCAGGCAGGTGCACTATAATATCTTTGACAAATGCCTTTTCCAGTTTCCATAATACTTGCATAATCTGCTCTTCTGCCCTTGTAAGTTGCTTCATCTTTTTGTGTTTTTTATTTGAATGCTTTTACAAATATAAAACTAATAAATTAGTTTTGCAACTATTTTCTTAGTATTTTTTATATTTTTTCAGATTTAATACTTAATTTAGTTGACTTGCAGGTCAAACCCTCATCCTTTATTGATTTTCGGTTGAACTCACATGATATCATAAACTTTTGGCATTATTATTCAGATGGGACAATAATGTGACCTTGATTAAAAAATTATAGGAAATCAGAATTAATTATTTAACAGTTTGATTTAAATACATAAAATAGGATAATCAAAATATGAAGGAATTTGAACAAATAAGTTAATTTTGTTGGCTGGATGCTCTTGTTTGATTATTTTTATTTTATACTTTTAAGATTATGGACAGTTTTTTAAGGCTTGTATCTTTATTTCGGGAGAATATGCGTATTTCTTTCCAGTCAATACTTGCAAGCAGATTGCGAACAGTCCTTACAATATTTATAATAGCCTTTGGCATAATGGCTCTTGTCGGCATACTTACAGCGATTGATGCCGTGAAGTCCTCAATAAGCACCTCCTTTATGAGTATGGGGGCCAATACCTTTCTCATAGAGGGGCGTACCATAACAACCGTTTCGCCTGACAGGCAACCGGCAAGAAACTATGCTCATATAAATTTCAGGGAGGCCAACACATTTAAGGATAATTTTGACTTTCCGGCCAGTATTTCAATATTTTCAAATGCCTCCGGTAATGCAGCTGTAAGTTATGGTTCAAAAAAGAGTAATCCCAATGTAACTGTGGTTGGTGCAGATGAGGAATATATTTTAACTGCAGGCTATCAGATAGCCAGGGGAAGGAATTTCTCTGCGGGTGATATTGAGATGAGCCGTCATCAGGTAATTATTGGCAGGGAAGTCGTCCGGAATATCTTTGATACCGGTGTGGACCCCCTGGATAAGATCATTACTGTTGGAAGCGGCAAATACAGGGTTATTGGCATATTGGAGGAAAAAGGCACAAGCTTTGGTGGCGGGGGGGATAATATTTGCATCCTTCCGATCACAAATGTCCGGCAGTATTTTTCCCGCCCGGGAATGAATTTCCGAATAAACGTTATGCCTGAAGGTGCACAACTGCTTGAAATAGCTGTCAGTGAAGCCGAGGGTATATTTCGTCAGGTAAGAGGACTCCGGCCGGGAGACGAATCGGATTTCAGGATAACCAAGAGTGATAACCTTGCAAATATGGTAATTGAGAACCTCAGGTATGTTACTATAGCCGCCACACTAATTGGTATCATAACTCTGTTTGGTGCTGCCGTGGGACTGATGAACATAATGCTTGTGTCGGTTACCGAACGGACAAGGGAAATAGGTATAAGGAAGGCTTTGGGAGCCAAAAGCACCTATATTAAACACCAGTTTTTATTCGAAGCTGTTATTATAGGTCAATTGGGAGGTTTTGTAGGTATATTTCTTGGTATATTGATAGGTAATCTTGTATCTCTTGTTACCGGTTCACCTTTTGTGATACCGTGGCTCTGGATTATTTCAGGAGTAGTCCTTTGTTTTGCTGTCGGACTCTCATCGGGTTATTTTCCCGCGGTAAAAGCCTCAAGGCTTGATCCGATTGTTGCACTCAGATATGAATAAAATTATAATCAGATTCTATGCATATGGAAGTTCTTAGAATTGAAAAAGACTTAAAAACGCCTTTTATTGAGCTGGATCCGGACAAAGGGGTGTTGACTATGGAAGGAAGGTCGATTCCGGAAGACCCGGAATCATTTTACAGTGTTGTCTATTCTTCAATGGTAGATTATTATAAATCACCACAGAAGTTAACAACTTTCCACTTCCAGTTTGAATATATTAACTCCGGTTCATCAAAGTTTATTCTGAGGTTTTTTCACCTTCTGAAAAAACAGTATGATTCCGGGAATGACTGTATAGTTAACTGGTACTATGAGGAAGATGACGAAAATATACTGGATCTCGGTAAGCACTATAAGAATACATTTAAACTGCCATTTAAATTTATAGAGATTTATGGTTAGAGATTAATAATTTTACCCTTTTAGCTGATAAAATTAAAGAGGCTGCCTTTTAATAAGACAGCCTCTTTAATGTGAACTGATATTTATGCCTGTTTACCGATACTTTTGGTTAAAGTGCCACGGGACAGGATGTGAATTATTTCACTGATTCCATATAGAGTGCAAGGTCAACCAGTTTGCTGGCATAAGCCCATTCATTATCGTACCAGGCAATAACCTTGACAAAATTATCATTCAGGGGTATTCCTGCAGCAGCATCAAAGACAGATGTCCTGCCGTCACCGTTAAAATCGCTGGAAACAACAGCTTCCTCGGTATATCCCAGAATCCCTTTAAGGTCACCCTCGGAGGCATTTTTCATGGCTTCTTTAATCTTATCATATGGTGCCGGTTTTTCCAGGCGGCAGGTAAGATCAACAACCGATACATTTGGAGTGGGAATACGGAATGCCATTCCTGTCAGCTTGCCCTTGAGGGAAGGGATAACCTTGGTTACCGCTTTGGCCGCACCTGTGGATGAAGGTATTATGTTCTGGGCTGCACCTCGTCCGCCTCTCCAGTCTTTTGCGGAAACTCCGTCAACAGTTTGTTGTGTGGCTGTAGTGGCGTGAACAGTAGTCATCAGTCCTTCAACAATACCAAAATTGTCATTCAGTACTTTGGCAACAGGTGCAAGGCAGTTGGTGGTACAGGAGGCCATTGATACTATATCAATGTCACCGGAATAATCCTTATGGTTAACTCCTATTACGAACATTGGAGTATCATCCTTTGAAGGAGCTGATAAAATCACTTTTTTGGCGCCGGCTTCAATATGTTTCCGGGCTTTTTCCCCTGTAAGGAAAATGCCGGTGCATTCAAGTACATATTCTGCACCTATGTCACCCCATTTCAGGTCAGAAGGATCTTTTTCAGAAGTTATCCTGATTTCTTTTCCATTTACAACAAGCTTGTCTCCTTTAACATCAACCGATCCTCCAAACCTGCCGTGAGTGGAATCATATTTCAGCATATATGCCATATAATCGGCACCGATAAGGTCATTTACTCCCACGATCTCAACATCATCCCTGTTAACAGCTGAACGGAATGCCAAACGACCTATTCTTCCGAATCCATTAATTCCGATTTTAATTTTTCCCATAATCTTTTTGTTTATTTAGATGAATAATATTTAAGGTTGGTTAAACCGCATGCAAAAGTAATCATAAAAAAGGAAATTCTCAAAAAAAGTTGCCACAGATGATGATTGCGGCAGATTGAAAGTAGAGTGCAGTGGCTGCTGTATTTTGATAAAAGGTTTATCAGGACTATAGATCAGCCGGGCCGGAATTACCAGTGCGAGGTGACTGTAAAAATACAGAAATCTCTTAATATGTAAACTCTATAACAGAGTTTTATCAGCTTTTCTCCTCGGTTTGTTCGGTTTCATGAATGGCATAAGCAGGGCACTTTTTGGCCGAACAGGAACTCATTACAACTGATGTGAAAAAGATGACTGCCAGAAGGTAAAAAATTCGTTTCATTTTGTATTGGTATAGTTAGTAATTCATTATCAATGTCTCACTTAGATGCAATTTATAAAAGATAGCTTTTCAGGGTCATGCAGCATCCCTGTTTTTAAATATTTATTTTGTGTACTCCCGTTTACAGGGTTTCAATTAATTGATTATTTTAGGGCTTTATTAAAAAAAGATCCTTTTTCCCGGCTTTAAATATACAAGAATTATTTTTAAAATAAAAAATCATCTGTATTTCGGATATAAACAAATTATTAAATAACACTAATATATTAATGATGAATCGTTTGTGTAGCTTTATCCTGTTGCTTGCCTTTATTGGCAATACCGGGGTGATGGGGCAGACAGCTCCTTCAACTGGTCTTAGAGATAACACCCCGGCAGTATATGCCTTTATAAATGCAAAAATTATTGCAGCTCCCGGTAAATCATATGAGCCTGGTATAATGGTAATCCGCGAGGGAATTATTGAATCTGCCGGTACAGATATTCAGCCTCCTGCTGATGCGTGGATCATTGATATGAAAGGTAAGACCATCTATCCGGGATTTATTGATTTATGGGCAGAAACGGGTTTTACTGATCCTGATGAATCAGTCAGAAGACAACTCAATAACCTGAATATTCCCCCTGAATATGCTGAAATGGCTGCACAGTTTTTGATGACCGAAACAGATTCTCCGGCATCTGCAGGGGCGCTTCATTATAATCCGCAGGTTCGTTCATGGTTTGATGTTGCCTCAGGTTACAGTCACGATAGCGATAAAGCTGAAAAAATGCGGGGCCAGGGATTCGTACTTGCAAATGTTGTGTACCCGGCGGGAATATTCAGGGGCAAAACGGCTTTGGTTAGCCTTGGAGAAGAGGATAATAACATGCTGGTTGTGAAATCAAATGTGTCACAGGCCATGAGTTTTGAGCGCTCTGGCGGACTGGGGGGCAGGTACCCTACATCCCTGATGGGTGTTATTTCTTTAATAAGGCAGACTTTTATTGACACCGAATGGTACGGGAGAGCTCGCGAGGCTTATAATGAAAGTGGTCGCGGACTGGCAAGGCCGGAAATGAACCTTGCACTTGAGTCGCTGCTTGAGGCCGGAAGCGGAAGGCAACCGGTGTTATTTGAAGTCCGTGATGAGATTGATTTCATCAGGGCAGGAAATATTGCTTCAGAGTTTGGATTGGATATGTGGATCAGGGGAAGCGGACATGAATACCGCCGGTTGAATGTTATTAAAGATTCGGGCATACCCCTGGTGCTGCCGCTTAATTTTCCGAAAACGCCAGACATAGTGACTCCGGAAGATGCAATGAGCGTATCGCTGGAGACATTGAGACACTGGGATTTTGCACCTGAAAATCCCGGGAGGCTCAATGATGCAGGTATAAGTTTTGCCCTGACAGCCAGTGGTCTGAGAGATGATGTATCTTTTCTTGAGCAGCTTCGCCTTGCAGTGAAACGGGGACTGGAGGAGGAGGCGGCGCTGGCAGCACTGACTGAAGTGCCTGCAGGAATGCTGGGGCTTGAAAATAAATACGGATCGCTTGAAAAGGGCAAAGTAGCCAGCTTCGTGGTGACAGACGGCCCTGTTTTTGAATCTTCAACAAAGATAGAGGAGGTTTGGGTTGACGGTAATCCTTTTGAGGTTAATAAGCCTGCAGATCCGGATGTAAGGGGGAAATGGAAAATACAGTCCGCCGACCTTGATGATCCTGTGCTTGAGATAAAAGGTACACCCTCCCGATTAAGCGGATCGGTGGAAAAGGATGAAAAAAGGGTAAGCCTTATTTCAGTAAAATATGACGGTTACAGGCTGCAGCTGGTTTTTCCGGGTGACTCACTGGAAATGAAAGGGGTAATACGCCTTTCTGCTTCTGCTTCTGCCAGTGAACTTTTCGGTATTGGCGAGCTGGCTGACGGGACTTTTATAAACTGGAAAGCGGAAAGATTATCTGCTGCAGCTGACACCGAAGATAATAATGCTGAAAAGATGCCGGGAATGTCAGAAGGCAGGATGCTTTTTCCTTCAATGGAATATGGACTGGAGAACATACCAGCGATGCCTTCCGGCTTGCTGGTGAAGAATGCCACTGTATGGACGCAGGGCCCCCGGGGCAGGATAGAAAATGCCGGTATATATGTAAGTAACGGTAAAATACAGGAGGTAGGTACAGATATAGAGGTGCCGGATGGAGTTTTTGTTATTGATGCAACAGGAAAACATGTTACTCCCGGACTGGTGGATCCGCATTTGCACACCAGCATAAAAGGAGGCGTTAACGAGACTGGCAACAATATGACTCCCGAGACAAGGATAGAGGATGTTATTGAGTCTGACAATATATGGATATACAGGCTCCTTGCAGGAGGAATGACAACAGCAAACCTTCTTCACGGATCAGCCAATCCGGTTGGCGGTCAGGATGCGGTTATCAAGATGCGGTGGGGATTGTTGCCTGATGAAATGATCCTGCAGGGTGCAAAACCGGGGTTGAAACTTGCCCTGGGCGAAAATGTGGTTCGTAACAGCAACCAGTACCCGAACACCAGGATGGGAGCGGAGCAGATCATCAAAGATGCCTTCCGGTCGGCACTTGATTACATTGAAGAGTGGAATAGCTGGCAGAAATCCAGTACGGGCATACCACCGCGCAGAGATCTTCAAAAAGAGGCGATGGCAGAGGTGTTAAAGGGAGAAAGGATCATTCACGCTCATGCTTACCGTCAGGATGAGATGCAAATGCTTATGAGACTGGCTGAGGATATGGGCATTCAAATAGCCTCTTTTGAACATACCGTTGAGGGTTATAAGATTGCAGATATACTCAGGGAACATGGTGCAGGTGCCATTATATGGACAGACTGGAGTTCATTCAAGGTTGAATCGGCCGATGGCATCCTCTATAATGCCAAAACACTGATTGACCAGGGAGTGCTTACTTCCCTTCATTCTGATAATACGCAACTTTCAACAAGGATGAACTGGGAGGCAGGCAAGATGCTGGCAACAGGTATTGATGAGATAACGGCAATGGATCTTATAACAATAAATCCGGCCAGGATAATCGGTGCTGATAAAATTGTTGGCTCGCTTGAGCCTGGTAAGGATGCTGACTTTGTTATCTGGAGCGGGCATCCTCTTTCCGGATTCACCCATGCCGAGCAAACCTGGATTGATGGAAGGAAATATTTTGACAGGGAGGAGGATATGCTTAAAAGAACAGAAGTCATTGAGGAGCGTGCCATCCTGATACAAAAAGCGGCAGGCAGGAAAAATGAAATAAAACAAAAGTCCGGCAGCCGGAACTCTTCCGGCATGAACAGCCGGGTAAACAGTATATCCGATATTAAATAATATTCATATCAGTCAATCATATAAAAATTACAGAAATGATCTTGAGAAAACATATAATCACAGTCCTGGCCTGTCTTTTTGTTTTATCTTATAAAACACCTTTGCAGGCTCAAATACCGGCTTCTGACCAGGATTCACCTCTGGTGTTGCAAGGAGGCACAATTATTACAGTAACAGGTGATAATATTCCGGAAGGTACTATTGTGTTTGAAAACGGAATAATAACTGCCGTAGGCATTGAAGCTGATATCCCTGAAGGTGCAGAGATTGTTGATGTGAGCGGAAAGTTCGTGTACCCTGCTATGATACATGCCCGCAGCTCACTTGGATTGTCGGAGATTGGAAGAGTAACTGAAACTGTCGATCTGAATGAGCACGGCAGCATTAATCCAAATGTCCGGGCATGGGTGGCGTATCATGCCGAAAGTGAACATATACCTCTTGCACGTACTCATGGTATTGCCGTTACCGTTGCAACTCCTGCAGGAGGAATTATTTCCGGGTTATCTGCTGCTATGCTGACTGACGGTTGGAACTGGGAGGAGATGACCTTAAGTTCTCCGACGGCTATGGTTATTAACTGGCCCGATATGTCGAATGCAAGGGTAAGGGATAATGCATTAAAGGAGTTGTCTGAAGCTTTCCTTTCGGCGCGAAGATATATGACTGCAAAGAAAGCTGCCGGCAGCAGGGGAGTGCCCTATCTTAAAACGGATGTCAGGTGGGAAGCTATGATACCTGTTTTGGATGGTAGTATACCTGTTCATATATATGCCAGTGACCTGCGACAAATTCAGGCGGCAATTCACTGGGCAGAAAAGGAAAAAGTAAAGATGGTGCTTGTCGGTGCCAGGGATGCGGGATATGTTTTGCCACAGATAAAGGAAAAAAATATACCGGTAATAGTTACTCCTGTAATTAACGGACCTTCCAGACAATGGGAAGAGTATGACAAAAGCTATACGCTGCCTTCAATGCTATATGAAGCCGGTATTGAATATTGCATTGCAGGCGATTTTGCTGCGGCAAATGCCATAAGACTTGCACATCATCCTGCTTCCGCGGTGGCATTCGGACTGCCACAGGAGGAAGCAATAAAGACCATTACTCTCTATCCCGCCCGTATCCTTAACCTGGATGACAGGATGGGATCACTGGAGAAGGGAAAGGATGCCTCACTGATGGTGACGGACGGGAACCTCCTTGAATTATCCACCCGTGTGGAGCAAGTCTACATACAGGGACGTCGCATTGATATGTATGATAAGCACAGACGTTTATACGACAGGTATCAGGAAAGATACGGAGAGATGAAGGATTGATCTTTCCCCTGTTTTATATGGATTCTGTATTCGGCGGCTATCGGGTGCAAACTAAAGATGTGGTTATATTTCCCTTGAGGTCATACGGATGTTGACCGCGGTTGAACTTTTTTGTTTTATAAGCGTTTCCTGTTTGATTAAATTATATGATATTATTAGGATGAATCTGAAAGAAAAGAATGTAATTATTACGGGAGCCACATCAGGAATAGGCAGGGAGACCGCCATAGCTCTTGCCAGGGAAAATTCCAGTATTGTAATGCCCGTAAGGGATATTGAGAAAGGGGAACGGATTAAAAAACAGATTATCGGACGTTCGGGGAATCCCGCCATATATGTTATGGAATGTGATCTTGCTTCATTTGACTCGATAAGGAGTTTTTCTGCTGATTATAAAAAGAGGTTCGGACAGTTGCATGTGCTGATAAACAATGCGGGTATCTGGAAACAGGAAAGGGATGAGACAAGGGATGGAATAGAGATGAATTTCGGGGTTAACCATCTTGCTCCCTTCCTTCTTACCAGCCTGCTGCTGGATGAGCTGCGTTCAGGAGCCCCGTCGCGGGTGATAAATGTCTCTTCAGAAGCACATCGCTATACAAGGATGAATTTTGATGATCCCGAAGGAAAGAAAAAATTCAGCAGTTTTCAGTCATACGGACAGTCAAAGCTGGCTAATATTTTATTTACAAGATATCTTGCCGGTATGCTCAGAAAGGATGGTGTTACTGTAAACTGCCTTCATCCGGGGGTTGTTGACACCAATCTTTTTGAAAATATGAATCCTTTGCTAAGAAAAATTTCCGGACTATTTATGACGAGTCCCCGAAAAGGAGCCGAAACCACTGTTTATCTTGCAACTTCCCCGGATATAAACGGACAGACCGGCCGGTACTTTGTCAGGAAGAAAGATAAAAAACCATCCCGTGCCGCCCTTGATGAGAAATCCGCTGAAAAACTTTGGGAACTGAGCATGAAATACGTCCATCCATAAAATACTTTTTAGGCCACGAGCATTTTTTTGCAAAGATCTTTATCATGGAACAAAGAGGTGACAAAAAGGTGTATCAGATATTAAGTGAGCTTGAAATTGAATATGATTACCATGAGCATCCTGCAGTACCCACTGTTGACGAGGCATCTAAATACTGGCAAAATATTGAGTCGACACACTGTAAAAACCTCTTTTTTCGCAATCACAAAGGGAACAGACATTACCTGGTTATTTTAGAGTATTCCAATTCATTGAATATAAAAGATCTGGAGCACAGACTGAAACAGGGAAAACTTTCATTAGGCTCACCCCGCAGGTTGATGAGGTATCTGAAACTGCAGCCGGGGTCTGTTTCTCCTTTCGGACTGATACATGATACGGAAAATCATGTGCATGTTTTTCTCGATGAGAACCTGAGGAGATCCGAAAGGATAAGTTTTCATCCGAACCTTAACACTGCATCGCTGATAATTTCATATGCTGACTTTGAGAAGTTTATGCTATGGACAGGGAATACTATTGAATACGTCAGGTTGTATGACTGATCATATCCCGTTTGAAAAGCCTGTTAAACCGTTCTTTTCCCCGAAAGTGATATGAACGGACTATTGATCGTTTTTTGGGAGACGCAGTAACATAAGGGATTTATTTGTTTGAGTGGTTTCTGGGCAGCTATATGTATTCAATGATGACCTCTTTCAGGAATTTCTCTTCCAGCTTGCGTGCGATCCGTTTCAGTACCGTTCGTCTTATCTCAAGCTCTACCGGAAGGTTAGGGTCCTGGTGTGCAATATTTATCTTTGTTCCGATAATTATTTTTATCTCATCACTCTCCAGCAGCAGTCTTACTATCTGATCAGCCGGCCCCTTACCGGGCACGTAATTCTGGTTGTACTCATTAAGTATTTTTGAGACTTTACTGAGCGTCAGTATACCTTCGGTTACAAGATCAATGCCTTCCATATATGAAACGGGCGGCAGTTCGGGGTCATGGAACTCAAAGGTGTCTTTTATGCTGATGTTGAATTCCCGGGCAACAATATCGCCGGTGGTGCCGCCCGACAGGATCTTCTTTCCCTGAAATTCCTTTACTATTGCAGCCAGTTTACTGTCATTATCCTCATCAAAGGGCGGACCGCTGCAGAGAAGAAGTTTCCTGGGCTGGCGGAAATACAGGACGGCACATGATGTATCATCCTGGGCATTGTAATTGTCGTTTTTGAATGCAGCATTGAGTATTCTTGCGGCAAGTTTCTGTGCCGAAATATCGGACTGTTGTTCAATTATATCTGCTATAAACTTGTGTACATTTTCCCATCCCCACCCGAAAGGGTATTTTCGGGATCCCATGCCCGACTGGGTGATCCCATCAGAGCAGATAATGATCCTGTCTTCCTTGCGGGGATGAAAATGGCAGCTTTTTATCTCTTTCCCTTTGTTTTTTTCTGAGCTGAGTATAAGGCAGTTCCATTCGGCATCAAGAGGCTTGCTTCCTCTCATAAGAAAAGAGCCCGGGTTGTCATATTCCAGTATGCTGGTTCTTGCACTCATCTCTATATCTACAGCGGTAAAGGTGGAATAACTTATTTTTCTTACACTGCAGACCGGGAGAGTGTTCATTATGATCTCAGATATACGGGTTACATCTTTGTGTTCCCTGGTGAAATTCATTGCCATTGATGCGGTAAGGGTCGCCAGGATATTAGCTTTCACCCCGTGTCCCATGCCATCTGAAAGAACGGCGACAATCCTGTTCTCCTCCTTTATTCTCTGTGACAGGAAAACATCACCGCAGATCCTCTCTTTACCGTGATTTTTTTGCTGGTACCCCACTTCCACATAGAAGTTATTATCCATTCTTTTCCGGTTTTTGAGGCATTTGATAAGATTCTATAATGCTGTTAAGCATAGCTTCGGTCTCTGAGGCACCTTCGCCCAGAAGGAATCCTATCTTCTGGACCAGTTCAAGGTTTTTGTCAATTACATCGGTAACCCTTTTTATTACCTCTTCCTTTCTTACTTCCGGTACATAGAGATCTCTTATAACGGCACCGACAATCTTGTTTTTCCTTATGGTGAATATTGAAACATTATAGAGAATATCATTGAAATGGACATCACGGTTAACAATATTGTCATCATTTGTCAGGACATATGAGAAAAGGTTGTGGAAGTTGTACGGCAGAAGGGTTTTTAGGTCAGCGCCCTCGAGTCCGGGAATTACATCCTCAATCATTTTCACCTCTTCGTCCAGGATATTTATAAAGCTTTTGTTGGCCTGGATCACCTTCAGTTCATTATCAACCAATACTATGCTTGACGGGAGTTTCTCAAGCATTGTACGGGTGGTTTCAAAAGATTCTCTTGCAAGCTGCTGGTCACGCCTTGCATTTTTTTCCGATTTTTTAAGTGCTGCCTGGGTTTCAGCCAGTTTCTGGTTGGTATCCCTGAGAGTCTTTATGTAGTCATGACGGTTTTTAAGGGTGAAGGTGAGGCACATTTCCGTTTTTGCAAGTCCCTGTGCCACTGCTACCGCGAAATCCCTGCAGGAAGTGTAACCACAGGATGCGCAGCCTATCTCATCAACGTTGTGTTCTTTGCCAATAATCTGCAGTATCTCCTGAATCTTGTCTTCATCCGGGTATGGCAGTCTCTGATCATCCTTCTTAAATTTTCTTGACAGGTCAAGATTGCTGAATTCATCCATCGCTGCTTCCCATTCCTTCATATCAAAGTCCGAAAGCCTTTTTTTAGCATAATCCACAACAAGGGCGTGACGCAGGTATTTATCACCTCCTCCTGAGGTGCCGGGTCCCATAATGCATCCTTCATTGTAAAACAGGTTGAAATGCTTTTTGATTGAATCGATATGTTTTTCAAATTGTCTGACCGCTTCAAGCATGTTGTTTCTTCCCTCTGCAGTGATTACATTACCGGAGAGCAGATTCTGATCTATGCCGGAAGCTTCCAGTATGCCCGTACTTATGGGGTAAATGGAACCCTTATAGCCTATCGGAGGATCAAAATCCGATAACTCCACTTTCTTTTCAGTGATCTTGAATTCGGCGAAAAGTTCCCGTAATTCGGAAAAGGTGAGAACTGAATCAATTCTGCCGTCATCACGGTATTTTTTTCCCTCTTTTTTGGTTTCAATACAGGGTCCTATATACACAACCTTTAGGTCCTTTCCGTATTTTTTTCTTGCCACTTTTGCTGTGGCTCCCATGGGAGACACTATGGGAGCAAGATTTTCGGTCAGCTCAGGATGGAATTTTTCTATGTAGGAAACCACCGACGGACAGTTGGCACTAATGTAATATTTACCTTTGAATCCTGTGAACAGCTCATGATATTTTCTGGCCACCAGATCTACTCCGAAAGAGGCTTCAAGCACGTAATCAAAGCCAAGTGCCCTTATCATTTCCACAAATTTCCTGTAATCGGTTATGTCATGGAACTCTCCTGATATACTGGGTCCGCAGATTGCAGCAACCTTGTTTTTTGAATTTAGCAGGGTTTTTGTTTCCTCTCTGGAATCGCTGTAGCTTATTGCCCCGGGAGAGCAAACTTTCAGGCAGTGACCGCAACCAATGCATGTATTGGATATTACCTCCGGATAATCCTGGTGAGCCTCAACTTTTATAGCATTTACCGGACATATTCTGACGCAGGCATATGAAAGGTTACATTTTTCTTTGTCAATATTTATAAGGGCCATATTATTTATCTTATACTTAACGATTGTGTAAGTATTTTAACTACCTCTTCCGGTTTGACTCCTTCAAAAATTTTATCTCCTATTTTCAGAACAGGGCCTTTCTCACATCTGTCAAAGCAACGGCTTCCGTGAAAGAAAAATTTATCTTCCAGGTTGTGATCTTTAAGAAATTTTTCAATAATGCCCATACAAATCCTGTTTCCTCTTGAGAAGCATGAACTGCCAAGGCAGATAACTATTTCCTGTTTGTCCTGCATTAATCGCGGGTTGATTTTTTTAGTAAGTAAGACAACAAATACCTGACATGTAAGCAAAAGTAATAAATATTTTAAAGAAATACATGTCATTAAACATTGTTAAATTTGTAACAATGTTTGCATAATAACAATAAATTTTTGTAAAATTGTGTTTTACAAGTAATATTTTCAATTATTCCGGTTAATAATAATTCATTATGGATGAAAGGACATCCCTTATTCTTTCGCATTATCCGAAGGGACACCGTGATTTTTTAATACCAATATTGCAGGATATTCAGGAGCAATATGGTTATTTATCAGAATCCTCCGTCATTGAAGTAGGTAATTACCTCGATCTTCCTTCAAGTAAGATATTTGGTCTGGCTACCTTTTATAACCAGTTCCGTTTTGAACCCAGGGGACGTTTTCACATACGTCTCTGTCACGGGACCACCTGTCATGTAAATAATTCCGGTAACATTCTGAAGGAGCTGAAAAAGATATTAGGGATCAATCCGGGCGAGACCACAAGGGACGGAATGTACAGCCTGGAAATTGCAGCTTGTATGGGAGCATGTCATTTGTCTCCGCTAATTCAGGTAAACGATCAGTATCATACAAAAATTGAACCTGAAAGTATCAGGGATATATTGGATTCTTATACAGAAGGGGAAGAATAGCTATGTCTGCAAAAATCCATATACCGGTAGATAAGGATTATTTTGTTACAAATGTCCTTATGAACGAGTCGGTTGAGCTTCCTGCTGATGTGGAAAAGACCCTTGAATATGTGCGAAGGGATAGAGTTAAATATCCCGTGATCTTTGTTGGTACAGGAAGTTGCGGAATAATATCGGGTGCAGGGGAAACTCTTGATGAAACAAACAGATATTTGACTGAAAGAAACATAAAAGCTGATGTTGTTGAGACAGGCTGTACAGGTTTTTGTTCCATGGAACCGTTGGTGGAAGTTCAGTTACCCGGAAAAACAAGAGTGGCGTTCAGCCATGTTACCGCCGATAAACTTCCCTATATACTTGACGGTATGTTCAACAGTATTGTACCCGGGGAATTTGTTTTAGGGCAGCATAAAAGTTCATCGGTGGAATTATGGAAAGATGTGCCTTTTATCGATGAGTTGCCTTTTTATTCCTTGCAATACAGGAACCTTATGAAAAACTGGGGCCGCATAAGTCCTTTCTCAATAGAAGAATACATTGCAACAGGAGGTTACAGGTCATATATAAAAACAATAAGGAACTATACACACGAGGAGGCCTGCGATATTGTTGAAAAAAGCGGTCTTCTGGGCAGAGGCGGTGGCGGGTTTCTTACGGGAAAAAAGTGGAAGGTGGCACATTCTGTAATGACAGATCAGCGCTACCTGTTGTGCAATGCAAATGAAAGCGACCCCGGGGGATTTGCCAACAGGGCACTTATTGAAAGTGATCCACACAGACTTATTGAAGGGGTTATTATAGCTGCATATGCAATAGGCACATCCAAAGCCTATATTTATATCCGCAATGATTACATAACAGCAATTGCCAGGCTGGAGGAAGCCATAGAACAGGCAAAGGATTACGGGTTGCTCGGACATAATGTATACGGCAGCGGTGTTAATATTGATATTATTGTAAGAAAAGGTCCGGGTGCATTTGTTTGCGGTGAAGAAACTGCCATGATCAGCAGTATAGAAGGCAAACGTGGCATGCCCGGTCCAAAACCCCCTTATCCTGCTGTTTCTGGGTTGTTTGGCAAACCCACCGTGGTGAATAATGTAGAAACGCTGTCAAATGTTCCTTCGATCTTTGAAAACGGCCCGGACTGGTTTATGTCTGTTGGCAGTGAGTCATCAAAGGGGACCAAGATACTGGTGCTATCCGGAAGAGTTCATAATCAGGGTATAATAGAGGTGCCTCTCGGAACAAAAGTGAAGGATCTTATATTTTATGCAGGAGGGGGGGTGCCCGGCAGGAAAAGTTTCAAAGCCGTGCAGATTGGCGGGCCTTCAGGTGGATTTCTGACAGGAGAAAACATTGATATACCCTATGACTTTGAATCACTTGCGGGAGAGGACGTCTATATGGGATCGGGTGGGATGATTGTGCTTGATGAAGATTGCTGTATAATTGATACGGTAAAATACTTTATGGATTTCATCCAGAATGAAAGCTGTGGTAAATGCATTCCCTGCCGGGAAGGGACTCGCCGGATGCTGGAGGTCTATGAAAATATTACAAAACGGCCGGTAGACGAAAACGGACATTCCACACTTGAGCGGTTTAAGGGTGTAATGCAACTTGAAAGCCTGGCCGGTGTTATTAAAGATACTTCTTTGTGCGGACTCGGACAGAAGGCACCGAACCCGGTTATCAGTTCACTTAAGTATTTCCGGAGTGAATATGAAGAGCATATTTTTGACCGCAAATGCAGTGCAGGCGTATGCACTGAACTCAGATTGTTTTATATTGATGTGGATAAATGTACCGGTTGTACAGCTTGTGCAACAAAATGCCCTGTTTCTGCAATAATTGGTACAAAGCATCACCCTTTCTTCATTGTAGAGGAAAAGTGCATTGGCTGTGGCATATGTTATGATGTTTGCAAGTTCAGCGCCATTGGATTTAAATAATTTCGGGGAACTGCTAATAATTGAGTAATGATTGTTAAGATTGAAGTCAATAACAGAGTAATAAAGGCTAAAAAGGGAGAAACCATTATGTCTGCCCTCAGTGCAAACGGAATAAAGATACCTTCAATCTGCGCCATGAAGGATTTCTCCCCAACCGGTGCATGCAGAATGTGTGTTGTGGAGATTGAAGGCAGGCAGGGCCTTGTACCTTCCTGTTCCCAGCCGGTTAATGAGTGGATGAAGATCCGGACACATTCTCCCCGTGTTATTAAATCCAGAAAGACCATTGTGGAGCTGCTTCTTTCCAATCATCCTGATGATTGTCTCTATTGTGTCAGGAATGGCAAATGTGAGCTTCAGGATCTGGCAGAGGAACTTGGTGTAAGAGAGCGCCGCATAACGGGAAAAAAGAATAAATACAAACTTGACCATTCCAGTCCCTCAATTGTGCGTGATCCCGCCAAATGTATACTTTGCGGACGATGTGTACGTGTTTGTGAGGATAAGTTATCAGTATCCGCAATTGATTTTGTTAATCGCGGAAACAATGCAATCATAGGTACGGCATATAATAAAGACCTTAATTTTTCCAGTTGTATAAACTGCGGGCAGTGCATTATGGTTTGCCCTACGGGGGCCCTTTATGAAAAAGACAGTCTTCCGGAACTTGAAGATGCCCTCAATAACCCGGATAAGTATGTGATAGCGCAATATGCCCCTTCGGTTACCGTCACACTGGCCGAGGAATTCGGGATCAAACCCGGAAAGGATGTCGGTGGATTGATAAACGCTGCGCTGAGGAAGATCGGGTTTAACCGGATTTTTGATACCTCTTTTGCAGCTGACCTGACTGTAATGGAGATGTCGCATGAACTTCTTAAAAGAAACGACCAGAAAGAAAAATATCCTCTGATTTCCGGATGCTGTCCCGCATGGGTAAAATTTGCCGAGCAATGGTACCCTGATCTTTTGCCGGCCGTTTCCTCCTGTAAATCACCGCAACAAATGCTGGGTGCGGTTTTAAAGGCCTATTATCCTGAAATGTCTGATATTGATTCAGACAATATCTTTTCAGTTGCAGTGGCTCCGTGTACGGCCAAAAAGTTTGAAGCCCAGAGAGAAGAGATGACCAAAAAGGGGTTGTCAGATATTGATGCCGTGCTTACAACCAGGGAACTTGCCAGACTGATAAGGCTTTATGGTATCGATATGAATCAGATTGAACCGGAAGCAACCGATGAACCCTTCGGAATGAGAAGTTCGGCCGGAAAATTGTTCGGTGCAGCCGGGGGCATGACCGAGGCCCTTATGCGGACTCTGCCTTATGTTGCAGGATCAAAAGATCTTTCCCGGGTTAAGTTTCAGGAATTGCGCGGTGCAAAGGCGCTGAAGAAGGCAGATATTAAGATTGGCAGGAACTGTTTCAGTTTTGCTGTTGTAAGTGGAATGTCAAATGCCATAGCACTGCTTGAAGAGATAAGGGAAGGTAAAAGTGAGTACGATTTTATTGAAATTATGGCTTGTGCAGGAGGTTGCATTAATGGCGGAGGACAGCCCATAGGAGCGGATGAACATGCCGTACGGGCAAGGATGAAGGCTTTGTACGGCATTGATGACCAGGAGGCCATAAGGTATTCCCATAAGAATCAGGGAGTTGCTGAATTATATAAAAATTATCTTGGCCGGCCCATGGGGGATGATTGTAAACAATTACTGCATACCAGTTATTCAGAAAGAAAAGTTCTGTTATAGCCGGAAACCTGAAAAAAGAATCCCGTCTGTCTTAATTATAATTTATGTATTCTTCACATGATCATAAAAAACTTCTAATAACCCTCAAGGACCGGTGCCGGGTATGTTATACATGTGTGCGTGAGTGCCCTGCCAGGGCAATAAAGATAATTAACGGTCAGGCAGAGGTGCTGAATGAACGTTGTATAGGATGTGGTAACTGTACCCGTGTATGCAGTCAGGGTGCCAAGGTTTACAGCCGGTCGGGACCGGAGGTTACCGGTTTACTGGAATCTCCGGGAAGGGTTGCAGCAATTGTAGCACCCAGTTTTCCTGCCGAATTCACAGAAATTGAAGATTACCGGCAATTTGTCGGTATGATGAGAAAACTTGGATTTGACAATGTTTATGAGGTTGGTTTCGGGGCGGACCTTGTTGCACTGGAATATAAAAAAATACTTGAGGAAAAAGGTAATAAAAGGTATATATCATCTGACTGTCCGGCTATTGTAAATTATATAAGGCAATACCACCCTGACCTTGTTCCTTCACTGGCAGGTATAGTTTCTCCAATGGTGGCAATGAGCAGGGTTGTCAGGAAAAAACTCGGGAATGATATTAAAATTGTTTTCACCGGACCATGTGTTGCCAAAAAGGAAGAGTCGGATGAAGTTGATGAAGTGCTTACATTTGCCGAGCTGAGAGAGATGTTCAGTAAAAGGGATATTGCCCCCGCCGGTATCAGTTCGTCCGAATTCGATCCTCCGGCGGCAGGTAAGGGTGCTGTTTTTCCTATCAGCAGGGGACTTTTGCAGACTGTTGATATTAAAGATAATGCCTTTGAAGGGAACATAATAGTTGCCGAGGGCAGAGAAGATTTCCAGGAAGCAATAAAAGAGTTCGAAGCAGGGCTGATAGGCGGGCAACATCTGGAACTTCTTTGCTGCGAAGGCTGCATAATGGGGCCGGGAATGTCGGAGGGAGGCAGGCATTATGTAAGAAGATCTGTTGTAAGCAATTATGTAAGAGAAAAGATAAAGAATTATGACAGGGCAGAATGGCAAAAAAGCATTGATGAATTCGGGAGGTTAGACCTGAGATGTAAATTTGAACCTGATGATCAAAGGTTGCCTGTTCCTTCGGTGGCAGAGATTAAGAAGGAGCTTGAGAAGATGGGTAAGTTTGATGCCAGGGATTTTCTGAATTGCGGTGCATGTGGTTATGAAACCTGTGAAGAGCATGCAATAGCTATAATAGAGGGACTGGCAGAGGTTGAAATGTGTCTGCCCATGACAATAGATAAACTTCACAATTCGGTTAATGACCTGGCCGTCACCAATGAAAAGCTTGTTTCAGTTCAGCAGGCACTTAAGCAGTCAGAGAAAATGGCCAGCATGGGTCAGTTATCGGCCGGCATAGCTCATGAGTTGAATAACCCTCTTGGCGTGGTAATAATGTATTCCAATATTATGCTTGATGAGCTGCCAAAGAATTCGGAGGCATATCCTGATTTGAAGCTCATCGTTGAGCAGGCCAACAGGTGTAAGAAGATTGTTGGCGGATTGCTGAATTTTGCCCGTAAAAACCAGGTAAATCCTGCTGATGTTGACCTGGAGAGACTTGTGAGGCAGGCATTGGATGCCATTATTATTCCGCGTAATATAAAGGTTGAAATTGATCCGGACGGAATAAATAAGAAAACTGCCCGGCTTGATTCGGAACAGATAATACAGGCCCTGACCAATTTGTTTAAGAATGCTCTTGAGGCTATGCCTGATGGTGGGGAGCTCAGAGTGGATATAAAGGATGATAACGGAAAGACAGAGTTCCATATATCTGATACAGGAACCGGTATCAGGGAAGAGGACAGGGAGAAAATATTTGAACCCTTTTATACCACAAAGGGTATTGGTAAAGGAACCGGACTGGGTCTGGCAACGACATACGGGATAGTTAAAATGCATAACGGGCAGATCAGTGTAATATCCAATGCGGATCCGGAAAAGGGACAGACAGGGACAAAGTTCATTGTCACACTTCCTGATAACAATGTTTAACTATTATAATAATCAGAAATGATGAATGATCACAAAAGGACAATTCTTCTGGTAGATGATGATGAGGATTATCTTTTTCAGACCAAACTTAATATCGAACAGTTTGGTTTCAGGGTCGTAACAGCTGAAAGCCAGGCAGAGGCTGAAAAACTGCTGGAGGCATTAAAGCCCGATCTTGCAATACTTGATCTGATGATGGAGAATGAGGACAGCGGTTTTATACTTGCTTTCAAAATGAAAAAAAGGTATCCCGATGTTCCGGTTATCATTGCAACAGCCGTAACTGCTGAAACAGGAATCTCCTTTGGGGTCAGTTCGGAGGAGGAAAGGAAATGGATCAGAGCCGACAAGTATATAGAAAAGGGGATAAGAGCCGATCAGCTTCATAAAGAGATCATTAAACTGTTAAAGATTTAGGATGGAAAAGCTTCATGTACTTGTGGTGGATGATGAGCCGGGAATATGTTCCGGCATAAGCAGGATATTGACAAAATATTCGGTGGGTTTTCCCTTTATGGATGAAAATATCGGCTTTGAAATCCAGGAAACATTTACCGGTGAGGACGCTATTAAGATAATTGACAGTAAGGCGCCTGATATTGTTCTTCTGGACAATAAGCTGCCTGGAATACTTGGAATAGATGTGCTTGAGTATATTAATAAAAAACGTCTTGAGTCGGTGGTATTGATGATAACATCGTATGCATCTCTCGAATTGGCTGTAAAGGCCACTAATCAGGGTGCACATGATTTTATTCCCAAACCGTTCACACCCCAGGAACTCAGGTCGGCCATTGAAAATGTCACCAAGCATATTTTCCTGAAAAGGATGACAAAAAAGCTTAACAGGGAAGGCAAACAGATCAGATTCCAGTTTCTGTCGGTACTTTCACATGAGCTGAAAGCACCACTGAATGCCATTGAAGGTTATCTCAGAATCATGCAGGACAGGCAGGCAGGAAATGATCTGGATGCTTACACAAAGATAATTGAACGTTCGCTTGTGCGTGTAAAGGGCATGAGAAACCTGATAATGGACCTGCTCGATATTACAAAGATAGAATCCGGTAAAAAGAGAAGGATGGTAGTACCTGTAAATATTACCGGGATTGCTAAAATTTCAATAGACACAATGGGGCCGATATCAATCCAGAAAGATGTGAAAATATACCTGGATGCTCCTGAAGAGGTTAGTTTTGATGCCGATCAGGAAGAGATCGAAATCATTTTCAATAACCTGCTTTCCAATGCTATAAAATATAATATTGAAGGAGGAAAGGTTGACTTCAGAATTGAAGACAAAAAAGAGAAGATCATTGTTTCTGTCAGGGATACGGGAATTGGTATGGGGAAGGATGAGATTCCGGCACTTTTTGATGAATTTGTCCGTATCAAAAATGAGCAGACAAAGAATATTTCAGGAAGCGGACTTGGTTTGTCGATTGTGAAAAAACTGGTCCGTCTTTATAAGGGGAGAATTAATGTGGAAAGCAGGCCGGGAGAAGGAAGTATCTTTAAAATTGAGTTTCCCAGATGACATATTAATAGTTAAATTAAATATTTATTGATGAAGCTACCCGGAAAAACCATCGAAAGACTGAGCCAGTACAGGAGGATACTTCTGAACTGTCTCAGCATGGGTAAAACCTATATCTATTCACATGAGCTTGCAGAAATGCTAAACCTTACGGCGGTTCAGGTAAGAAGGGATATAATGTTGATGGGATACTCCACCAGTCATAAGAAAGGTTACGATATCAGTGAGCTGGTCAATGTTATAGGTTCTATCCTTGATACACGTAAAGGTCAGAATGTCGCTGTTATAGGAGTTGGCAACCTCGGCAGGGCAATAACCGGATATTTTATGGGTAAACGCTCCAGGCTTAATATCATTGCTACTTTTGATAATGATCCTGCAAAAGTTAACAGGGTTATCTCAGGTGTTAACTGTTATCCGGTCCAGCAGCTGGCTGACCGTATAAGGGAACTTAATATTACAATTGCCATTCTTACTGTTCCCCCCGAACATGCCGCCGGTGTTGCTGAGTCTCTGGTACTGGCGGGCATAAAAGGCATCCTCAATTTCACTTCTGTCCCGCTGAATGTCTCTCCAAATGTATATATGGAGGATTACGACATGGTAACCTCGATAGAGAAAGTGGCATATTTTGTCAAAAAGAATAACTCAGTTTAGTAAATTTGCGGTTTTATAATAATATCAGCAACTAGATGCAGGTACATTACGGACTTGATAAGGAATTTGATATACGAAATCCCGTAATAACAACAGGTTCATTCGACGGCGTCCATATCGGCCACAAAACTATACTGAACCGTTTGCGAAGGCTTGCAAAAGAGGTTGATGGCGAATCGGTACTGATTACATTTCATCCTCATCCAAGGAAAATATTGTATCCGCAAACCTCGGGCAGGGATCTGAAACTCATTAATTCTCAGAGTGAAAAAATTAAATTGCTGAAGACAACCAGGCTGGATCATCTGATAGTTGTAAATTTTACCCTGGAATTTTCGCAGATGAGTTCTGCTGATTTTATAAGGAAGATACTGGCAGGAAAATTAAAGGCCAGGAAAGTTGTTGTCGGGTTTAATCATCATTTCGGCCATAACCGTGAAGGTGACTATGAATACCTGTATGAGCTTGGTAAATATTTTAATTTTGATGTTGAGGAGATCCCTCATCAGGATATTGACAATGAAACAGTCAGTTCAACCAAGATCAGGAAGGCCCTGAAAGAGGGAAATATTCAGCGGGCCAACGCCTATCTTGATCATCACTATATTATAAGAGGCCGTCTGGTTAAAGGTGACCCGTGGCTTTTGTCTAAAGGCTTTCCTACACTGAGAATGCCCGTTGAGGAGGATACAAAGCTTATCCCCCCGGACGGCATTTATGCCGTTCATCTGATATCGGGTAACAAATATTACCGGGGCATGATCAAGATAAGCCGTCTCCCTGAGCTGACGGGGGGTGCCTCTGGTGAAGCCGGACTGGAATTGCATTTGTTTGAATACAATAACAACCTGGCCGGGGAGATGGCAACGGTTTTTTTTCATAAGCGGATAAGGGATGACAGTATTTTTAATAATGGTTGTGACATTATTGAAGAACTGGAAGAGGCAAGGGAGGAGACCGAAGAACTGATATACTGAAAAACAGGATAAATGACCCGTGTTAATCCGGTGATAGATGAAAAGTGGATGGAGCTGCTAAAAGATGAGTTCAAAGCTCCCTACTTTTATGAGCTTAAAAGTTTTTTGCTAAAGGAAAAAGCAAGGTACCGGGTCTATCCCCCCGGAAAATTTATATTTAATGCCTTTAACCTGACTCCGGCAGATAAGGTAAAAGTTGTAATACTGGGACAGGATCCCTATCACGGGAACGGTCAGGCACACGGACTCTGTTTTTCCGTACCGCATGGCATAAAACCACCTCCCTCACTGGTAAATATATTTAAAGAACTTAATGATGATATCGGGTTGCCGGTTCCGTCGCACGGCAATCTTGAAAAATGGGCAGGGCAGGGTGTTATGCTTCTTAATGCAACTCTCACCGTCAGGGCAGGAAGTGCAGGATCACACCAGAACAGGGGCTGGGAGATATTTACCGATTCTGCTATTTCTGCGCTTTCGCGGAACTGCAAGGGTATTGTTTTTCTTCTGTGGGGACGTTTTGCACATGCAAAGGAGTCGCTTATCGATTCAGGCAGGCATCATGTTCTCAAGGCAGCTCATCCTTCACCTTTCTCAGCTTTCAACGGGTTTTTCGGATGCCGTCATTTTTCAAAGGTGAATGAACTGCTTATAAGTGAAGGGAAGGAACCGGTTGACTGGAGGGTGGACTGATCCTGAAGAAATTTATAAAACGTATAAAAGTTTCACAGGTACCCTGAAAATTAGTCATGCCTGCTTCGCTTTTATCCGTTTTTGAATTAACTTCGCCATAGGAATTTGAGCAATTGATTACTTAATTTTAGATTTATAACCCGGAATGAAGTTCTATCCAGAAACATGTAATATTAAGGACCAGCGGATGAAACCATTTGTTGATCCTGAAGAAATTTGGAACCTTATCAATAACACAGAATCAACACCTGATCGCGTGAGGCAGATAATTTCCAGATCACTGAACAAGGAGCGTCTGACAATGGAGGAGACTGCTGTTCTGATTAATGCTGATTCACCTGATTTAGTGGAAGAGATCAAAGAGGGGGCCAGGGAGCTCAAAAAGCGGGTTTATGGAAACAGGATAGTGCTTTTTGCTCCCCTTTATGTAGGCAATAAATGTACAAACAACTGCACTTATTGCGGGTTCAGGACATCCAATAAGTTTGCCTTACGTCAGACTCTTACCGATAATCAGCTTATTAATGAAGTAGAGGCTCTGGAAGATAACGGGCAGAAAAGGCTCATCCTGGTTTATGGTGAGCATCCTGACTATAATGCTGATTATATTGCACATACGGTAAAAACTGTCTATTCCGTAAAAAAGGGTAATGGTGAGATAAGAAGGGTGAATATCAATGCCGCCCCGCTTGACATTGACGGATTCCGGATTGTTAAGGATGCCGGTATCGGCACTTATCAGGTATTCCAGGAGACATATCACAGGGACACATATCACAAATATCATCTGGGCGGGAAGAAAATGGATTATGATTACCGCCTGACTGCCCTCGACAGGGCACAGGAAGCCGGAATTGATGATGTTGGCATAGGAGCGCTGTTCGGATTGTATGACTGGAGGTTTGAGGTTTTGGGATTGATACGGCATACAAACCATTTTGAAGCATGCTACAGGGTAGGCCCGCATACAATCTCTTTCCCCAGGATACAGGATGCGTCGTCGGCTTCAATAGATCCCCGTTACATGGTGAGTCATGAAGAATTCATACGGCTTGTTGCAATCCTTCGTCTTGCTGTCCCCTATACGGGCATGATACTTACTGCCAGGGAAAACGCCATGGTCAGAAGAGAAGTTATGAAATTCGGGGTATCGCAGATAGACGGTGGCACCAAACTTGAAATGGGAAGTTATTCTGAAAGTATTAATGAAGAACAGGACCTCAATAAGGAGCAGTTTAAGATAAATGACTCGAGATCACTGAATGAGATCATAGATGAACTGCTGGATGATGGCTATCTTCCTTCATTCTGTACGGCTTGTTACAGGAAGGGCAGGACAGGGGAGCACTTTATGGAGTTTTCGGTACCGGGCTTCATAAAACGATTTTGTACGCCAAATGCAATACTGACGCTGGCTGAATATCTTGTTGATTATGCCGGTCCCGCCACAGCTGAAAAGGGCTGGAAAGTTATTGAGAATAATCTTGATGAAATAGATGGACAGCAAAGTATTCCTGAGATCAGGCGACGTATTGAGCGTATAAAAGGAGGTGAACGGGATATCTATTTCTGAAATAAACAGGTATAATTATGCATGAGTTAAGAATTTTGGGACTACAGGTTTTTGACCGCATTAAAGAGGCAGGACGTACGCAGACTGTTTTGTCCAGGTACGCGCATTGTATTCGCACCCGGCTTGGTTTTCATGAGCTTACCAGCGAGGTTTGCAGCCGTGACGGTTTTATAATTCTTGAACTGGCAGGGGAGAGCGGAGACCATGACAGGCTGCAGGAGGAGCTTGGGGAGATCGGGGGGGTCAATCTGCAGGTTATGTCGTTTGATCTTAATGATAACTCCTGATGTCCAACCCCCGGGATGTGTTTAAACTGATATTGTCATTATTTATCTAAAAGATTAATCATAAAATCCTGAACAATAAAAACTTATAATAATGGAAAAAGAGATCCGCATTCTTGGTGTATTGATCACCAACCGTGAGAAGGAGGCAGGGAATGTTCAAAGTCTGCTTACAAAATTCGGATGCAGCATAAAAACCCGCCTCGGCCTCCATGAAATTTCAACCGACCTTTGCAGTCCCTGCGGCCTTATTCTTCTTGAGCTTCTTGGCGATACATCTGAAATGGATAAGCTGGAGAAAGAACTGGACCAGCTCAGCGGCGTTCAGTTGAGGAAGATGGTTTTTAATACATGATTACTGCTTTAAAATCTATTTTTTTAAGGTGGATATTCAGGTTTTTACCTCCCCGTAATCTGTCCGAAAAAGAGGGCATTGGCGAACAGTTTGTTTGTCCCGAACCAGAAAGCTCTGAAATTGGGGTTATGAATGAATGATACAATATTGCCTCTTTTTGCCTTCAGCAGGTTCGTTAATAGGGAATTTAATTCTTCCATTGCCATTACTCATTACTTTACTCATTAAAGCAGAATATTCGGTATGAATTTGCTTGTCGTCAAAAGACAAGAAATTGACAAAGCCCATAACTTCTTCGTACCATTTTACCCAAGTGTTCATTTCATTCCAACCTACATTACCAACCATGTGATCAATAAATTTAAGGCCTACAGGTTGAGGTTGGAATTCGGATTTTATTTTTTTGTAACCAGGTAAGAAAGTTCCATTGTAGTCTTTTCTTTCAACAAATAAATGAACGGTTTCACCGTAGGTATAAATTCCGGAGCGTACTACTCTTCCGTGTTCATCTTCTTCTACGGTAGGCTCCATAAATGATTTTGCCCCTCTTTTGGTGGTCTCTTCCCAAGATTTTTTAGCATCTTCAACCCAAAGAGCAATTACCTTAACCCCATCTCCATGTTTCACAATATGATCATTAATTGGGTTTTTGGAGTTTAATGGTGAGGTAAGTACCAATCTAATTTTATCTTGCATTAAAACATAAGAAACACTGTCTTTGCTTCCTGTTTCTA
>JAWODJ010000039.1:0-49935 GCA_046483315.1 Bacteroidales bacterium
ATTACCTGAATAACTGATATATGAACCGGCATTAAGCATTGCTTTACTGCCGTCCGGCAGGATAACCTCACTTCTGCCTCCTTTAGGAACATTAATCTGGTGAACAGTTTCCATGCTCGTCAAGTTTTGCAATCGTTGCGAAGTAATTCTCCAGGCAACGGTGGCGCCTACCGACACAAGCAGGAGAAACACAGCGGCTATCCTGATCATCTTTTGTAAAGGTGAAATGGATATTACCGGTGTCTTTTTATCTGGTGCAGTAAGTTTGTCTGACAGCTTTTTCCATTCATCATACTTTGCCTTGTTGAATTTCCCTTTCGGGGAAGCCTGTGAAGTCAGCAGCCACGCTCTGCTGAATTCAATGAATTGCTTTCTATTATCATCAGACTGATCAATCCAGGTCTGTAACTCCCTGACATACTCTTCAGAGGCCTGATTTGATAAATAGCCGTGAATAAGGTTTTTAAAAAATTCTTCGTTTCTTAAATCCATTTTTAACTAAATATTATTCTATTTTACTAAGACGGGTATTTTTCCTGGAGTGGGTGAAAGGTTACAGAAAAAGTGAAAAAGCCCCCCTTCTGATAAAGGAACTACCAAACCTTTTCCAGACAGGGGGCTTTATCCAAACCTACCTAACCCAAAAACCACTGAAAATTTCTGTACAATCATTATCTTGAACTTCCCGTTTACCTGTATCTAAATTAAGGACGGTTATTTTTTCCTCAGAGGGTGACAAAGGGTATTCAGCAAATCATATTATCATCAGTCTGTATTCACCATCAAATTACATTACCTGAAAAAGATACCTGCAGGCTATTGGCTAAACGACATTATTATGTACTTTTAGATCAGCACGGAATACTCAATAACAAATATCCACAGTTGGCAACAATAGCCCGCAAGACACTGAAGTACTCCGTTGACAGTTGTTCATAGGCTTAGATTTTTGCTAAAAATGATTTTCCAAAATCGCTGTTGTGGTAAGTAACATAGATTCCCTTTTTCTCTTTTTCCAATAGTCCTAACTCGAACATGCGAGCCATCAAACCGGAACGTTGCGTATTGATCACTGCGTCAGAAGCTCCCCACAACTCGACAAACTCCTTTTTTAGTTCGCTGTTCAATGATTCCCGTTCATTAATGCCTTGGTTGATTTTGGTTAATATACACTTAATCCCGGCAAATTCACCCTTGACATGACTTTTTACATGCGCCAGATAAAAATCAACCTCTTTCTTGTTTAATGACTTATCTAAATTATCTTGATCCAAAACCGGATTAGGTATTTTGGCAAACTCAACTCCAGCCTGTGTTATTCCGATCATGTGCTTTCCACTTTCCCCATCAACATTCGCAAACCTGAATAAGGCCATTGCTCCATCGAGTAATCCGTCTTTCCGTCCATACGTCAGAAATTGCGCTCTATATCTTGTTTGACTTTTTTCATCATTAACTTTTGGCAAAGCCGCACTGATTCTATCGTCACGCAACTTTCTTAATTGATCTTCATGAGACCGCAACCGCTCTCCAATACATACCGCTTCTTCGACAGCTACGTCTGCAAAATCATCAAGAGGCATTCTTTCGTTGGCCCCTATTTCTCTGAATAGAATGCGAACACCAATTTTGATAGGAAGAATTTTGTTGATCTGTCCCCAAGGCCAGAATAATTCTTCGTTCCCTTCCTTCTGACCAAGCACCAACTGCATATAAGATGGATAGGGAACAACCTGTGGATTAGCCTGAAATGCTATTAATTTTAGACTGACGTCTGCTTTTTCCCTCTGGGTGATATTGTTTTTTTGTAGCTAAGGAGTTACTTTAAACCTCACTATAAGGATATAATAGAACACGCATTAATTGTGTTTCTTCAAAAAGTTTGCTTAATATTGCTTTTGTAGTTCAAATGTGAAGTCAAAACTCACAATTCATACATGAACAAGAATATATCATACCGCTCATCTCAACTTCTGAATGCACTTATTGCGCAGAAGAGGGATTTCTTTTCACTCACGGATGCCATAACTATTCTAGCAGATAAGGACTATTCAACCGTAAGAAAGTTACTTAGTGATATGACAAAAAGGGGGTTGATTATGCGTATTAAAGAAGGCTTGTATCACCGTATTCCATACGAACAACACCCTGATCAATATTTTCCGAACTGGCACTTGACAGCAGAGGCCATGGCACAGCCAAAAGAATATTACATCGGGTTCTACAGTGCCCTGGATATTCACGGCTTGATCACACAACCATCCATGGTAGAACAAGTGGTTACACAAGAACAGGTAAAACCCAAATTCCAGCAAGTAAAGAATGTCCGGTTTAAATTCATCGCCTTGAGCGAAAAGCGATTCTTTGGATACAAAAAGCACTGGATTGACGACTTTCACAAAGTAAACTGTAGCGATCTCGAAAAGACCTTCCTTGACTGCTTATACAAACCTGACTATGCCGGTGGAATAACCGAAACCACCAAATCACTATACAAAAGCAGAGATAAATTAGAACCCATAAAATTTCAGGAGTACCTTGAAAAATTCAATACCCAGGCTGTGTACAAACGACTTGGATTCATCATTAATCAACTTGGCCTGTTCCCTGAACTTCAGAATTTCATAAGTGGAAACATCACCCCTTCCTATGCTCCTTTGGATCCATCAGCAACGAAATATGGGCATCATCATTCTCACTGGGGGATTATTGATAATATGAATTTCAAAACCGCCCTTAAATCAATGGAAACGTAAACCAATGATACAACCAGGAGAAATACAATCCATAGCCGGAAAAGAAGGTGTCAGGGACACTCAAATCGAAAAAAACTATGTCATTTCCTGGGTGACCTATGGTATAGCAAATAATCAGTTTCTGAAAGAGAATCTGGTTTTTAAAGGTGGCACAGTGCTGAAAAAGGCATATTTCCCGGATTACCGTTTTTCAGAAGACCTTGACTTTACATTTACCGGAAAAGACTTTGACATTGAGGCAATAAAAACTGCTTTCAACGACTTAATCGAATGGGTGTATGATGAATCCAGAATTTCTCTTTCAATTCAAAATGAAACACAACATGATACCGGGAATTACAATTTCTACCTTTCCTATACCGGGCCATTGGGCGGAGCCGGAGCCAATAAAGACATCAAGGTTGACATCAGCCAGGATGAGTTGATCTACAATGCACCAGAAGAAAAGCAGATCATCAATACATATACTGACCTTGAAGAAAAATACAGCATATTCTGCTACTTACTCGGAGAAGTGATTGCGGAAAAGATGCGTTCTATTATGCAGCGAACTGCTCCAAGAGACATTTATGATCTCTGGTACTTATTTGAAGTAGAGGGACAGGAAATTGAAGATCATATTTTCGCCTTTCAGGACAAGGCAAAGCATAAAGGCTATGATCCCAACAAATTTCTCAAAATGATTGAACAAAAGGAAAAGACCTTTGCAAAGTATTGGAAAGATCACCTGGCGAATCAAATAACGGAAATACCGGACTTTAATGACGTATGGCGTCAATTAGGAAAACATTGGAGAAAATTTCAGAAATTCATCGAATAGAAAGCCAACGCTGTTTTGCACATTGTCGTGCTCGTTCCTGTACGCGCCAAAGAGCAAAACCGCCAGCACACAGAAAAAATGAAGAAAAGAAAAAACCTCCCCCACGCACGACTAAAAAAAGGACTTGGGAGAAATAAAAAATCATTGGGAAAAGGGGGCTACAGTTGCCAACAGCGTATATGTTTAATGGCCTGCTTTTCAGTGAATTCAAACACTTTTTCATTAAATTAGCACTACTGTAAAGCCAAAGACTATCGCATGAACCCCGCCACTAAACATAAAAGCGAACCGTTATGAAGGTCTCCTCCATCACCCGAAAACTGGACAAGCTGTATGAATTTTGACTGAAGGATTTCTTGAATAAAGCCATAAATCTAAAAGAGTAGTATGCCTGATTAAAAACAATTACAAAATAAATACGATAGCCTTTTTGGTTAAGCTCTCTCCCAGCCTGACAAGTGAATATTACAGATTAGATCAATACTTGGAAGCATAGTCTCATCGGAAAGAAGCATTGAATGAACTAATAAAACTCTTAAATATTTAAAAATTCAAACAAGAATGATCCCTAAAGCAATATCGCTAATTAAATAGGGTCTGCTGATTTTCTCATTCACAACACTTACATTGTTGATAAACTGGCTCATATGTTGATAAATTAAGTTAAAAATTCAATAAAAAGTGAAAGGTTAATGATATTTTAGCCCAAAATAAATAAGAAAATGACAACACAAATAAATGGTTCAAAAAAGATCTTATGGATTTTCATTTTCCTGCTCATCAATGTACTGGCAGCAGAAGGGCAAAACGCGCAGATTAAAATTGATACCGGCCGCACTATAGGAGAAGTACATCCTCACATTTACGGTAATTTCACAGAGCATCTTGGACGCCATATTTATGGCGGTATTTATGATCCCGGATCGCCGCTTGCTGACGAAAGCGGGTTCCGTACCGATGTCATAAAAGCGGTCAGAGATCTCAATGTGACTATCTTACGCTACCCCGGTGGCAATTTTGTTTCCAATTATCACTGGCTGGATGGTGTTGGTCCTGTAGAGGAACGCCCTACCCGTATGGATCTTGCCTGGTCTGTACTGGAACCAAATACATTCGGAACAAACGAGTTTATGGAGTTTGCCCGGAAAATCGGCAGTGAGCCCTTTTTTGCAGTGAATATGGGTACGGGCACTATTGAAGAGGCCCGAAGATGGGTAGAATATACCAATGTGCCTGCCGGTATTGATAATAATGCCCCCCCTCATGTCACTAAAGGACCATATTACGCTGAGCTTCGCAAAAAACATGGATATAAGGAACCTCACAACATCATTTACTGGAGTCTGGGTAATGAAATGGACGGACACTGGCAAATGGGGCACCTCAATGCTGAAGATTACAGCAAAAAGGCTCGTGAAGCTGCCAAATTGATGAAACTTACCGATCCCCGCATTAAACTGATCGCTGCCGGCTCATCTAACTATTACGGAGCAGATGCCGATCCTGACCTGTGGAACCGTACTATAATCCAGGAGCTCAAGGATTATATTGATTATATCGCCCTGCATATATACGTGGGTAATGAGGATGACAACTACTATGACTTCATGGCCAGTTCCCGGGTGATGGAAGATCGCACCCAGGTAGTTCGTGGCATGATCAATGAAGTGATGCTGGATCCCCACAGGACTGAAGACGATATGATCTATATTGCCTGGGACGAGTGGAATGTCTGGTACCGGGCCCGTGGAGGAAGAGGGGGAACGGGTTACCGTGCACTCGAAGAACGTTACAACCTGGAGGACGCCCTGGTGGTGGCCAGTTTCCTTAACGGGTTCATAAGAAATGCCGACATAGTTAAAATGGCTAACATGGCACAACTGGTGAATGTTATAGCACCTATTTTTACAAGTGAAGACGATATGTTTTTGCAGACTATATATTTTCCGCTGCAACTATTTGCAAACAACATGCATGGTACATCCCTGGATATTTTTGTGGACTGCGAAACATATAGTACAGGCATATTCTTCAGCGGCGCAGGTTATTCTCCCACCCGGCAAACCAATGTTCCATACCTTGATGTATCTGCGACCAGTAATGAGGGAGAGCTGGTTATTGCAGTAGTCAACAGAAATAAAGACCAGGCTGTCACCACAGATATTTTATCTGCTTCCGGAAACTTCAGCGGCAGATTTGAAGTGTATGAGGTAAACGGACCGGATATAAAAGCCAGGAATGACTTTGGTGTGGAAAACGTAAAAACAGAACGCAAAGATGATATTCGCGCCGGAGGAGATAAGTTTACCTATTCCTTCCCGCCACATTCATTTACTTTACTCAAAGGAAGGATATCCGAATAAAATCATGTTCATGTCAGGTTTATGAACTGCCTGGATAATATAATAACAGAAGAGCCCTGGTTGATAAATTCATATCATCGGCTCAAAAAATTATATGAATTATCCTTTTTATTTTACCATAGGGTGCGATACAAATGATTGCTATATAGAAATTATCGGGTCTGGCAAGGGTTCGTTAAATATTGATGACGTCTTGATTCAAATAAACTAAAAACATGTATTAAGTCGTAGTTTCACTCCAGCCTCTTGCATCGATATTAAAGTGCGATTGGGGTGTACGTGGCTTGTACACAAGTACGGGAACCTCCTTTGATATCCTACCTGCAAAAGAAAATACAGGTATGGTATCACCACCGGGCACGGAAAGACTGTATTCACCATCAAATTACATTACCTGAAAAAGATATCTGCAGGATATTGGCTAAACGACATTATTATGTACTTTTAGATCCGCAATGAACAGGTAATAATCAACACCATCCAACATGAGGATCTCCTCCATCACCCGAAAACTGGACAAGCTGTATGAATTTGACAGGGAACCCGTCACCAGAAACAAACTCCAGGGCATAGGCAATTTCCTGGGCCTGTATGCAGGGGAGCATGTTGCGGGCACAGAATTCGTAATAGGGATACTTTTTGTTGCCAGGGGCGTTTCGGTAACCGACCTGTTCATCGGCGGATTCATAGGCAACCTGCTTGCCGTCCTGAGCTGGGCGCTGCTCACCTCTCCCATTGCAGTAAAAGAGAGACTTTCACTCTACTGGCAATTGAGGAAGATTTGCGGACCTGTACTGGTCTTCATTTACAATATTGTGAATGCCCTTATGTTCTGCTTCCTGGCAGGCGCCATGGTTGCTGTATCCGCCACAGCAGTGGGCATTCCGTTTAATATAACGATGCCGGCACTTGGTGATCTTTACCCCAACAGCATAGGATGGGTCGTCACCGTAATAGCTGTTGGCGGGGTTATAACCGTCATCGCCATCATGGGCTTCGAGTCCGTTGCACGTTTTGCCAAAATTGCCGCACCATGGATGTTCCTGATCTTCGTTGCCGCCGCGGTCAATACATTCCCCAAACTGGGAATAGAACCGGACCTGGGCAATTTCTGGCAGGTTGCCAGTGATACCATATGGACGGGCGTTGCGCGGGAGGGCCAGTCACAGTTCACCATATGGCACGTAATTTTCTTTACCTGGCTCGCCAATGCCGCAATGCACCTTGGCATGTCTGACCTTACAATCTTCAGGTATGCCAGAAAATGGTACTACGGTTTTGCCTCTGCGGTAGGGATGTACCTGGGGCACTATATCGCATGGATAGCATCGGGTATCCTCTATGCCGCAGCAACCAGTGATGCTCCCGGACCGGTTGCCTATCAGGCTGTCGGACTGGCAGGTGCCATCTGCGTTGTAATCGCAGGATGGACAACGGCAAACCCGACACTCTACAGGGCGGGGCTTGCACTGCAGGTCGCCTCGCCGAACTGGAAGAGGTGGAAAGTGACACTTTTCGCAGGGGCAATAACAACGATCGCAGCCATGTTCCCGGCCCTGGTAATGAGATTGCTTGATTTTGTGGCATTGTACGGACTCATACTGGTGCCGATGGGTGGAATAATATTTACCGATTTCTATCTTTTGAGAAAAATCGGTCTTCAGAATTATTTTGCAGAGAAGCACGGGATATTATTCAATACGGCAGCGGGCATCACCTGGTTCCTGCTCCTGATACTGGCACTTGTTGCAAACCAGGTAATCGGGATCGAGATATTCTTCCTCTCTCCCCCAACCTGGCTGGCTGCAATTTTACTGTATGCAGGAATTTCATTTCTCTATCAGAAAAAATTTGCCGGAAACCTGCCCGGCAGATAACAGTGATTCAATTCTAAGAAAACCGTCTTAAGAGATTTAAATATGCAACCACAAACAATGAGACCATACATAAGGATACTGCTGATCATTTTGGCTATTGGCGGACTGACACTTACCATCGTACCATCGTTTCTCAACTGGCAGGGGATAACAGGTCCCCGGCAGGTGAACAGCATGATGGTGGCGGGAACTGTTCTATGGTTCGGTGCCGCCACTCTCCTGTTTGTCAAAAAGGAAAAGACCGGTGACCGGACGCCGGATAAATAACAGAACAGTAGTGTATCCGCACCAATCCCTTTGAAACATTTTTGCCGCAACCTACAGACAGTTATCAGGCTGGCATGTTTCAGATTCTGATATGGGATGCGCCATCAGATCGGCCGGAAAACTAAATACACTTAAATATATTAGTATTGGATTATTAAATATTAACAGCTATATTTACCTTGTAATACTTAATATATGAAAAGATATATTTATCCCAGTTTAACAGACTGGGTGAAAATGAAAAGGCGCAAACCATTATTATTGCGCGGTGCCAGGCAAGTTGGAAAAACCTGGCTTGTCGAAAAGCTTGCTGACGAAAATTTTGAATCTTTCCTGAAAATTGACTTTGAGGAGAAACAGGAATTGACAGCCTTATTTGAGGGAGACTTAAATCCCCAAAAAATATGTTCTGAACTGGAATTGAGAACCGGCACAGATATCAAATCCGGTAAAACAATCATTTTTTTTGATGAAATCCAGGCTTGTCCGCGTGCGATTATGGCACTTCGCTATTTTTATGAAAAAATGCCTCATTTACATGTAATTGCTGCGGGTTCACTTTTAGAATTTGCTTTTAGTGAAATATCATTTCCTGTTGGGCGCATTCAGTCGATGGAAGTTCATCCGATGAATTTTTCGGAATTTTTACTGGCATTAAATTATACCAAAGCTGCTGAAATCTGCAATAATAAAATTACCGGGGTCTCGGATTCCACACATGAATTTTTGTTGGAGCAACTTCGGATTTATTGGTTGGTTGGCGGAATGCCCGAGTGTATAAAAGTGTATAAAGACACTAAATCACTGAAACAAGCTGCTGAAGTGCAAGATGAAATTTCTGAAACGTACCGTTTGGATTTCAATAAGTATAAACCAAAAACCGATATAAATTGTCTTAATGCCGTTTTTTCAACCATTGCTGCCAGTGTTGGCAAACAAATTAAATATACCGGGTTGGCAGTTGATTTTACTATTCCTACCATTAAAAAAGCTTATGAAAGTTTATTACAGGCACGGATTGCAAAAAAAGTTAAAGCATTGGGCAACATCGGAATACCATTGGAGGTTTATGCTTCGGACAAAAAATTCAAAAATCTTTTTCTTGATATTGGTTTAATGAACAGGGTGATGGAAATGGATTACAATGAAGCCTTAAACCACAAAAATTTACTGGCAATTTACAGAGGGCAGCTTGCCGAACAATTCGTTGGGCAGGAATTTGCAACTCAAACCAGTAATCAACTTTATTACTGGGCACGGGATGCAAAAAACAGCAATGCAGAAGTCGATTATTTACTAATGATTAACGGAACAGTTTATCCGGTGGAAGTCAAAGATGGACCATCCGGAAAACTCCGGAGTCTGCATATTTATCGTAATACTTACCAGCCTTCATGGTCAGTGGTTTTTCATTCCGGAAAAGCAGCAGTACTTAAAGACGAGAAGATTGTATTCCTTCCGTTGTATTTTGCAGGCACTTTTGCACAATCTGGAATTGGCGATAAAATGGAATTGCCTGATGATTTAAGTTGATCTGCCGCCCTTAAAAACTTTTAGTTTGTATTGTCAAAACTGATGGTCAATGCAAGACTCCGGCAGCAAGCCTCCCTGGCTGCCCTGATACCGCTGACTGCATCTTCGACAACGAGGCATTGCCCAGGCATCAGTTTTATCTTTATTCAAACCGGCCGGGCGTGGGCGAGAAGGAACTTTTCCGCTTCGGCAGACCAGATGAAGTCATTTGCTTCAAGCATCCTGTGAAGCTCCCTGAAACATGCATCCCTCCTGCCAAGCTTCTCAAAATCGTCAATTGCGGTTAGCGGCAAAGAAATATGGGTGTATATGAGTTTCTTGCCGCCGGGTATACCGGGCAGGCGCTTCGTGGTATCTATCACCGCATCGAGTCCGCCGATATGTGTTATCATGGCGGCCGGATTGAGCCTGCCGGCAGCCATAAGCTCAAGGGCCTCCTTCATGTCGTCGGTATTGCCGCCACTGGTGCCTACAACATGGGTAAAGGCGTAGTGCACGTTGTAAAAATTGAATTCGGCAGAGAACCCCGGATCGGACGGTCCTGCAAAGAAGTTCAGGCATCCGTCAAAACCGAGTATACGATCACCCGTCTCAACAACCTGCCTTACCGGGGCAAATACAAAAACGTCATCAAAACCCTTTCCGCCGGTGATCTCCCGTAAATGTGAAACAGGGTCGGCAATATCCCTTGTGTTGATATATTTAAGCTCAACACTGTTTCTGAGCGCCTCTTCAGGCGTATGGATCTTTGCAGCCCTTTCGAGCCTCTCATCATCGATATCGGTAACCACCAGCAACCCCGGCCTGACATCCCTGTGGACGGCATAATCGATTGCCCCGAGTCCCATTGGCCCTGCTCCCGCCAGGATCGCCATGGCTCCGCCCTCTTTGATACCCATATCGTGTTTGTAAACACCGTTCACAGTATGGTACGAGGCGTTGAAGGCACCTATCACGCATGACATCGGCTCGGACAGGGAAGCGTGGAAAAAGCTCTCACCATGGTATGGCAGAAGGCAGCCGGTCTCCATCACCTCACTGGGTATGATGATATTTGTTGCATCCCCGCCGGTGTACCTGAATGAGTAACCGGGAGCATCCAGGCTCCCCTTATAGTTCATAGCCGGCTGGATGGAGAATTTATCTCCCGGCCTGAACCGGCCGGCCCATTTTTCGCCCACTTCAAGTATCACCCCGCTGAACTCATGGCCAAGTATGGTGGGATTCTCATGCACGTCATCAGGCACCCTTTTATGGTCAGGGCCCTGTTGAACCGCCTTGTATGATGACATGCAGATGCTGTCGGATACCACCCTTGCCAGTATCTGATCATCTTTCATTTTCGGAAGATCAAACTCCTCAAGCCTGATATCATTCTTTCCGTATATCCGTACAGCTTTTGTTTGCATATGTTTAAAATTAATGCAGCATAATTTGTCCGCCGGTTACCGGCACTGCCTGTCCGGTTTCATACTCCTGATCCACCAGGTAATACAGTGCCTTCATTACATCCTCCACCCTGCATCCGCGGCCGGCAGGCACCTGTTTCTCATAGTGCTTTCTGACGTCGTCAATGGTTTTTGCCCCCGGCACCTTGCCTGCCTTCAGGTACTGGACAAAAAGCCCGTTTTCAGGGTCAGACCAGAGGGGGCCCTCGAAATAGTTACCGGGACAGATGGAGTTGACCTTTATCCTCCAGGGCATCAGTTCCATGGCAAAGGACTGGGTCAGTCCGATACCCCCGAACTTGCCCCCTGCATAAGCAAAGTTCCTGTTGCTGCCTTTAAGCCCCGATTTTGAATTTATCTGTATAATATCTGTAAAATGGTCCTCCCTGCAGCCATGCTGCAGCTTCATGATCTCAGAGGCGTATTTGGCGCACAGGAAATAACCCTGGTAATTGACGCGCGTTACCTTATCGAACAGTCCGGCATCCATCTCTTCCAATCCACCGGCAAACAATATTCCCGCATTGGAAACCATCAGGTCGAGTCCGCCGAACATCTTTACAGTGCCTTCCACTAGATCATGCACTGACTCCGGGTTGGTGACGTCGGCATAAATAAAAAGAGCCCGGTTCTTTCTTCCCTGCGAATTAAGCTCTCCGGCAACCCTCCGGCCCTCCGCCTCATTGATATCGGCAATCACAACATTGGCTCCCTGCCCGTGAAGCGATGCGGCTATTCCCGCCCCGAAACCCATGGCTGCACCTGTCACGATGGCGATCCTGCCGTCCACCTTTCCTTCACCGCCAGGGCCTCCGGCAATCTGCCTGCGGTAGTGCTCCACCTCCCAGTTGTCGATAAAACTGATCTGCTGCTCAGTCATAAATCGCTCGCCGCCAAAGCTTTCGGTATACCACCTTATCTTCATAAGGTCTTCAAAAACATCCAGGGCGGTTTCGGCGGACTGCCAGTTGTCGCCAACGGCCATCAATCCGTGTCCCCTGATAAGCACGATACGGGGAGAATAACCGTTAGCCTCTGCAAATTCCTGAAGTTTCTCCCGGAAAGTCTCAATCACCCTTTCGGGGGAACCTGTCTCATCAATATAGAGGTAGTTTGACTTGCAATAGACTATCATGTCGGGCGTGAACGGAGAGGAAACTTTTGCGAAACCCTCCTCATTTAGGGTAAAATGCGATATAAGTTTGCTGTTCCTTATACGGAGTGTTTTAAGAGACTCTTCCGAAAGCAGCATGCGTGCAGCGGGGAGTATCCGGGTTATTTCGCCGGATAACGGAAGGTCTGATGTATCAGGCAACGGCTCAACCCGTTGCTGCAAAACTGAAATGATCCCGGAACAGATATCAATTACTTCGGCCGTCCTGTCGGCACTGACAAAGACGCCGTGATTCTCAAGGAATATTACCTGCGGATCAGCATTCCTCTCTGAGCGGTATCTCTTAATTTCATCGTACACCTTCCGGAAAAGGGTGTGACCCGGATCGGTATAGGCAATATACAGGGCTTCAGGAAAAAGTTCTGCAGTTACCTCCCGGGAATCGCGGCTGCACATCAGTCCGTTGACGAGTGTAGGGTGAAGGTGTATTACAAAGCTGTAACCGATAATGTCGTGCAGGTTGGTCTCCACTGAAGGGCGAAGGCTGGTTTCAGGATCAGCACGGCTTGCATTAAGATCTCTCTTCACCTGCTTTTCACGTTCGCCGGGATCTCTGCTGTACTCTTTCAGGCTCATCTCTGCAAGCCTGCTGCGATCCATTACGACAAACCCATTCTCGTCAACCGTTGCCAGTGACCTCCCGCTTGCCTTTATCCACAGCCTCCGGCTATCCTTGTATGAAGTGTTGCCGCCGCCGGCAATGGTAAAATCCTTGTTTGACCCGTAGAACCTGGATATCTCGACAAGCTCATGTATTTCCCTGCTAATCATATACCGGTATCAATTAATATGTCACTTTTTACCAAAATACTCAATCACCGCCTTGCCGAGGTTGGCAGCCCCTGATCTTTTCAATGAAGGATAGCCCTCCTCTCCCTTAGCCCTCAGATACTGGTGGGCAGCAATAACACATGCCCCCTCATAATTCACCGCCCTTAGTTCATCATCAAGAGGCACTCCTCCCCTGGCCGAAACCCTTAGAGGCTGAGCCGCAGGCGTATTATGTTCGGTTCCGAACAGTATCACAAAGCCCCGCTCCCTGAAAAATGAGACAAAGCTCCTCAGCTGCCTGATATCATTCCTGCCAGGTATAAGTTCAACGCAGGATACATTGCGTGAGCGGAGACTGCCGCAAAGCTTTTCGGGGTCAGCTTCAAATTCGGTCAGCGTGCCTTTCTGATCGTCAAGCAGGACGGGATAGCAGGGTATACCCCCCGCATCGGTGATAACTGAAATAATCTCATCCAGACCAGGGAAAGCATGCTGATCCTCTTCCACAAAAGCCGCCCCGCCCGATTTAAGCAGCCGGCTCCTGATCTCATTCTCAACAGCAGCTTCATTTTCTGCGGGAGAAGACGGCTCAACACCGAATAGTCTCCCGAGGAATTCCGATCTATCTTCCGGCGAGGGGTACCTGTCATATACCAGGATGCGAAGGGCACGCGCGATATGCCTCTCCCTTACCATGCCCTTTGTATATCTCCTTTCAACCTCATCAAAATCAAGCTGCAGATTCCCGTCAACAGACTTCAGGTGCCGGTTCAGTTTTGCCGTCATTTGCCGTACCTGCCTGTGGCCCTCCTCCCTCAGCCTGACCAACCTGTCAGCAGATCCCTTTCCCATGCTGACCGGATAATCCAGCCCCTTGCCGCTGAAATAGATGCGGCCGGGGTTGCCGGGGTCGTTTATCCGCACCCCGTTCTTCTGCTCCTCCCTCATAAGTCCCATAAACTCAATATTGAAAAGAGGGAATATACGGTACGTCATGCCAAGCTTAAAAAATGAATCATACCCCCTGGTGGTGTTAAAATCATTGATCCCCAGAACAGTTACCTTCTCTTCCGATGCCTGTATAAATGCCTGTTCAGGATCATCAAAGGCGCTGAAGGACCATGGAGTATGGATGTGGGCATTCACATCGGGTATACTCCCGCTGCCTTTTTTCACGTACCATTCCAACAGCTTCTCCCTTTCGGGGAATTTTTCTAAAAACTCAGACATATATCAAACAAGCTCCAGTTTGTCAAGCTCTCCGTTTATGAATCCTGTCTCCTCTTCAGTGAGTGAAAACCTGGTTGCCCCGGCATTGTCAACTACCTGCTCCGGGTCCCTTGCCCCGGCCAGGACGCAGGTGATACCGGGCTGCTGGATGGTCCACCGCAAAACAAGCTGGGAAAGGGTTGCGCTTTTCGATTCGGCCAGCGGCATCAGCTTATCGAGGAACTCATTGACCCTGATAATATTTTCCCGTTTAAATTCCGGCAATCCGCCCCTTGCATCACCATCTTTGAACTTGTGTGCAGGATTAAACTTGCCGGTCAGCAATCCGCGCTGAAGGGGACTGTATGCCAGGATACCAACTTCGTTTTTGATGCAGTACGGAACAATATCCTTTTCAATATTTCTTTTCAGCATGCTGTAAGGAACCTGGTTGGATGCCACATTGCACACTTTCCTGGCATCATCCAGGAGCTGTACATCATAATTCGACACCCCGGCAGCCAGAATCTTGCCCTGGCCGATAAGGATGTTGAGCGCTTCCATGGTTTCCTCAACGGGAGTGGTAGGATCGGGCCAGTGTATCTGCAACAGGTCAATGTAGTCGGTACCGAGTCTTCTGAGACTCTCTTCACACTCTTTCATCACAGACTCTTTTGCCGAATAACCGTAAAGATCGACCGGTTTGCCCTGGTTATCCTTTGTTGCCATGAAATATTTGCCCTTTGTATCGTTCCAGCGAAGTCCGAATTTAGTCAGTATCTGCACCTTGTCACGCATGCCTTTAATTGCCTTTCCCGTTATCTCCTCGCTCTGACCGAACCCGTAAACCGGGGCGGTGTCAATGGTCGTAATCCCGACTTCTACGGATTTTTTGATGGCCTTTATGGCATCGTTCCTTTCGGCTCCTCCCCACATCCATCCTCCTATGGCCCATGCACCAAAGGCAATGGGGGTAACCTTAACATTGCTGCTTCCTAATTTTCTAAGCTCCATATCAGTTGATTTTTTGTTTTTAACATATTGTTTTATCAGGTGTAAATATACACAGCTTATATAAAATATCCATTGACCGGCACCCGGCTGAAAAATTCGATGTATGGAAATTCATGCCCGGATGACCCGTTCCGGTCGTCTGACAGTCCGCCATCAATGCATGCAGCCAAACCGGTGACTCTGCCGATGGCTTGATTTCTGTTAAACCCCTTCCCTGCTCCTTTTCAGAATGATCTCATCGCCGAAATCTTCTGACACTTCGTGTCCGGGCAGGGGCAGTATGCGCTGATGTATGGCGTCGACAATCCATGAAGCCTGTGGGAAAAAGTAATCCTCCAGCTCATGTGCCGGCACGATCCAGTTCCTCGCCCCCACAACAACGGGCGGGGCATCCAAAAAGTCAAATGCCGTTTCGGTAACGTTGCGTGCCATATCGTTCAGGAAAGAGCCCCTGGTGTTGGCATCACCCGACAGAAGCAACCTTCCCGTCTTTTTCACAGATTCAATAACCAGGTCATAATTGAATGGTACAAGGCTCCTGGCATCAATTATTTCGGCCGAAAGGCCATATTTTTCCATGAGTATATCTGCCGCCTCAATCGCACGGTAAAGGGTGGCCCCGACTGTGAGGACAGTAATATCCTTTCCGCTTCGCTTGATATCAGGTTCCCCTAACGGTACCTCATAATACCCTTCCGGAACCCCTCCCTCATGAAAATGCTCTCCTGTATCGTATATCCTCTGGCTTTCAAAGAAAATGACCGGGTCTGTTCCCTGCAGGGCTGCATTCATAAGGCCTTTGGCATCATAAGGCGTTGCCGGGAACACCACCTTCAGTCCGGGAATATGCGCAACCAGCGAGGTCCAGTCCTGAGAATGCTGGGCCCCGTACTTTGAGCCTACCGAAACCCTTATAACTACCGGCATCTTTATCAGGTTGCCGCTCATTGCCTGCCATTTGGGTAACTGGTTGAACACTTCGTCACCGGAGCGGCCCAGAAAATCACAATACATTATTTCGGCAATAACCCTTCCTCCGGCCATACCATATCCGATTGCCGTCCCAACAATGGCGCCCTCAGAGATGGGTGAATTAAACAACCTGTTATAGGGAAGCGCTTCGGTGAGACCGCGGTAAACTGCAAAAGCACCACCCCAGTCCCTGTTCTCCTCACCATAGGCAACAAGTGTAGGATCTTTATAAAAACGGTCTATTATCGCCTCAAATATGCCATCCCTCAACTGGTATTGCTTTAGTTTTGAAAAAGGTTTCCCTTCCCTGTCAAACGCAAACCTCTCCTTCTTCTTAATCTGCTGAACACGAGGATTCTCTTCAAGGGGCATCAGCGTTTCAGGCTCGCAGTCATCCATCCGGTCGGCCGATCCGCCCGAAAACATCATCCTGCCTATTATCTCACCATCTGCACGAAGGTCCATTCTCGGAGATATTTTATCATCAACCGACAACCTGATCGTCTTTTCAACCATTTTCCCGGTTGACCTGCGTATCTTTTCCAGAGCATCCTTTTTGGCCACACCCGCCAAAACGAGCTGATCTTCAAAGCCTTTTACGGAGTCAACCTCCATCCATGCTTCAAGCTCCTCTTTTGACCGGTATGACGAGGCATCGGAAGGTGAATGTCCGGAATAACGATAGGTAAGGGTATCCAGTAAAACGGGTCCTTTTTTATCCTCAAGTATCTGTTTTTTCCTTTTAAATGCATCGATCACCGCAAGAGGATTATAGCCGTCAACCCTTTCGGCATGCATCATCTCGGGGTTGACACCTGCACCAACCCTTGCAAGGATATCATACCCCATGGTCTCCCCCTGTGTCTGTCCGCCCATACCGTACTGGTTGTTCATGAAATTGAACAGAACCGGCAGTCCGCCTTTATACTCCCCTTCCCACAGGGTACGGAACTGATCCATAGACGCAAATGTTATCCCTTCCCATACCGGACCGCAGCCCATCGAAGCGTCACCGATATTGGCAACCACTATTCCCGGTTTCCTGTTCACTTTTTTATAGAGGGCGGCACCGACCGATATGTCGCCTGACCCACCAACTATCGCATTGTTAGGGTATACACCGAAAGGTGTGAAAAAGGCATGCATCGACCCCCCGAGTCCCCGGTTAAAACCGGTCTGCCTGGCAAATATCTCTGCAAGGGTCCCGTAAAGAAGAAAATTCACCGCCAGTTCCTTTATGTCACCATCAAATCCCTTCTCAACAATTTTCAGTATTGCGCCATCGAAATATGACTTCATGATACCCGTAAGCTCATTATCGCCCATCTTGTGGATTGCCGAGAGTCCCTTTGCCAGAATCTCGCCGTGGCTGCGGTGTGATCCGAAGATATAATCATCCGCCGAAAGATGATAAGCCATGCCGACGGCGGCGGCTTCCTGTCCGATTGACAAATGTGCGGGGCCCGGATGGTTGTAACTGATACCGTGGTATTCATTTTTGGTCTTAATCTCATGGAGCATAGTTTCAAACTCCCTGATTATAAACATATCCCTGTATATCCTCACCAGGTCGTCATCGGAATAACTGCTTCTCTCATCCTCAATTGTCTTGCTGTAAGAATTGACGGGAATGGAGCCGAATCTGATCTTGCCGGCTTTCCTAACCTTCCCGGGGTCTATAAACTGTTCTTTTGGCATAATCTGTTATACTTTAAAATCTCTGTAATGATCTATGTTCTCAATCTCTTTTTTTACCCCTGCCAGGAAGACCGAGGCCGGGGCCCCGTCCACAGCGCGGTGGTCATAGGTAAGGGATAGCCCTATCACCGGTATGAACCCGATCACGCCGTCACCCATATCCGACGGCCGCCATGTAATGGTGTTTACACCCAGAATACCGATCTGGGGCAGGTTCAGCACCGGGGTAAACATCTCCACCCCGAACGCACCAAGGTTGGTAACGGTAAAACCGGCAGCCTCACTTGCCAGCAGTCCGGGATCAACATCCCCTTTCCTGCACTCCCCGGCTACTTCCATCAACCTCTTTGCCAGTCCCCCCACATTCATGTCATCTGCATCCCTGACCACCGGCACCATCAGTCCCCGCTCCGTATCAACCGCCACGCCCAGGTGCACCTTATTAAACACCTTTATACCGTCACCGGTAAAATGGGCATTCATATATGAATGCTTTTTCAGTGCCCTGACAACAGCAAAACTGACCATATCGTTAATGCTGATGTCGGCTACTCCCTCCCGGCCTGCAACTGATTTGACATCTTTTCTCCATGCAAGTATCTTCCTTGCATCGGCACTCATATGATGGGTAAGCTGCGCAGAGTTCCGGAGCGATTCCTCCATCCTGCCTGCAATGATTTTCCGCATGTTGCTCAGCTTAAAGAAGGTGAAGCCTTCTCCGGATTCCTGTTCAGGGCCGTATGATGTAGGAGGGGACTTGCCGTATGCCGCCGCCGGTTCTGACCTTACAGCCTGCTCCCCGGCCAGGTAGCCGGTTTGACCGGTATAACCCTTACCCTGAGCAGCATTTCTAATGTCCCTCTCTATGATCCTTCCACCCGGCCCGGTTCCCTTTATCCCGCTCAGGGATATTTTCATCCCGGCTGCAAGTTTTCTGGCAAGGGGCGAAATACGGATCTTATCACCGCCGGATTGTCCGGCTTCTGCGGTTGATTGAACTCCGCCGGCTCGTCCGGCTTCCCGGATTGATTCAACTGCCTCTCCCTGTCCGGCTCTCCCTCCCGGTTCAGCCTCACCGGCTTTTTCGACTGCCCTGCCAGTTCCCGCCCCGGGGTCTTTTCCGGCACTACGTGATGATCCGGTTTCTGCCGGAATCAAAGCACCATAATCCTCACCCTCCTTTCCAATCACGGCGACAGTATCCAGAACAGGAACCTCTTCACCATCATTGAAAAAGATATCAAGAAGGACTCCGCTCTCCGGGGCTTCCTCATCAAAAGCAGCCTTGTCGGTTTCGTAGGAGAAAAGGATATCTCCTGCATTAACCTGCTCCCCCCTGGACTTATGCCAGCGGGTAATTATGCAGGTCTCGACACTTTGCCCCTGCCTGGGCATTACAACGGCAACAGCCATAACAATAGGTTTTACTTGTAATTATATGTTTATCAATATAAAACTGCATCAATCCTTAATCTCTTTAAATGAAAACCATACAAATATATAACAAATTACTTGTAATTACAAGTGAATTATTATATATTTACAAACTATTCTAACCAGGCAGACAAATGAAAGCCAGCTATAAAAATATTCCGCAGCACCGTCGGCTTTATGAAATTTTGCGCAAACACATCAATGACGGCGTATACCGGGAAGGCGACCTGCTGCCGTCGGAAAATGATCTGTGCAGTGTATACGGACTGACACGGCCGACCGTGAGGCAGGCGCTTGCTGCACTTGTGCAGGACGGATACATCAGCAGGCATCAGGGTAAAGGCAGCATTGTAAGAAAGATGCCCCAGGGGATAGGTATATTATCGGTTTCAGGAACAACAACTGCATTAAAAAACAAAAATCTTAAAACCGATATCATTAAAGAGCCGCATATCATTCCATGGCCCGATAACTTTATGTTCGGGTTATCGGACCTGGAAATTGAATCGGGATGCATCCATATGACCAGACTGAGGTTGCTTGACGATAAGCCCATATTTTATGATATCAGTTATATCCCCGCAATAAACCTTCCCAGATTCACAGCCAGGACATTCCGGAACAGATCACTGTTTGACATACTGCGCAATGCTTACCGGGTTGAGATAAAGGGAGGCGAACAAAGGATAAGGGCCATCATGGCAGACAGGGAGATTTCAGGTTATCTGAAAATCAAAACCGGGCATCCGGTGCTTCACCTTGAAAGAAAAATGGTGACAAACCGCCCGGAGCTCAATGTTTACTCATCAATATACTGCAATACAACCGAATATTCAATTTACGGAACTTTCTGAGCAACCACACCCAATAAATCCGGGCAAAAAAATTCATACTGACGGTAAATTCCCGGGAGATATCAGGAACCGTAAAAAATAAAAAAACCTGCCGGAAACAAACACCGGCAGGCAGTTAATTGAAATTACCCTAAAACTAACCAAAAACCAACTATTTTGCTAACCTGATATTACTTATCTTCATATTCCTTAAGTATATCCTTAACACCGTCGGGTGCCACCCGTCCATAGGTTTTGTCGCCGACAAGCACCACCGGAGCCAGTCCGCATGCCCCGACACAACGCAGTCCCGCAATGGAAAACCTGCCGTCGGGAGTTGTTTCCCCGACAGGGACCTTTAAAATACGTTTGAACTCATCAAGAACCTTCTCTGCACCCCTCACATAGCAGGCAGTCCCTGTGCATACCGATACGGGATACTTCCCGCGCGGCACCATGGTGAAAAATGAATAGAATGTCACCACCCCGTAAACCTTTGCAACTGAAACATTAAGTTCATGAGCGATCACTTCCTGCACTTCGGCCGGCAGGTAACCGAAGATCCCCTGTGCCTTGTGCAGCACATTGATCAGTTCACCCGGTTTGTTACCGAAAGATTCGCATACTTCTTTAAGCTGCTGGATATCTTTCTCTTTAAGTTTTATTTTTATAGCTGACATTTTATCTGTTGTTTATTTCTTTATACTATCTGTTAATCTTCTGTCCGGTAATTTAAAGCAACCATTAGCCTGGCATTCTTCCCGTGATCTAATCCTCCTCCTTTACATCTGCTTCGATGACTATCTCCTTTCCCCTGTCAAAATATTTTGTATGAAGCAGTTGATGGGCCTTTTTGCCAAGGGGTTCACCCAGGTATTCTTTGTAAAGCTTTTTGATGGAGGGGTTCTCGTGCGATTTCCTGATCGGCTTGCCTGCATCTTCCTCATATATCGCTTTCTGCCTGGCTTTCAGGATAGCTGAGTTGCCATGGTGCAGAGGTTGTCCTCCTCCGCCTATGCAGCCTCCCGGACAGGCCATGATCTCAATTGCATGAAACTCACTCCTGTCCGAACGGATATCTTCAAGAAGCTCCCTCGCATTACCCAGTCCGTGCGCAATACCTATTTTCAGAGGGAACCCGTCAAAGTCCACCGTTGCCTTACGAATACCCTCCATCCCCCTGAGCTGCTCAAAATCCACTTTCTCAAGTTCCTTACCGGTATGCATTTCATAGGCACTCCTGGTGGCGGCTTCAATAACGCCCCCCGTTGTACCGAAAATAACCCCTGCACCGGTAGACTCTCCCATCGGAGCATCAAAATCCTCATCAGGCAGCCTGTTGAAATCGATGTTTGCCCTCTTGATAAGATTTGCAAGCTCCCTGGTGGACAATGAAAAGTCAACATCGGGGTTGCCGTCAACAGCGAACTCTTCCCTGGTGCACTCATATTTTTTGGCAACACATGGCATGATTGATACCACCACCATCTCCTTGCGGTCAACCTTTATCTTCTCTGCAAAGTATGATTTTGCAATCGATCCGAACATCTGCTGCGGCGACCTTGCCGTTGAAGGTATATCGCGCAGATCTGGAAAATGATATTCAAAAAAATTAACCCAGCCCGGACAGCAGGATGTGAGTATGGGGAGCTTAACGGACTTATCGCCGGACAGGAACTTGTTCAGCCTGCCTAGTATCTCTGCGCCCTCCTCCATTATGGTAAGATCTGCAGCGAAGTCGGTGTCAAAGACATAATCAAACTCCAGTTCACGAAGGGCCGCAACCATCTTGCCTGTCACCAGCGTGCCGGGCTTCATCCCGAACTCCTCGCCAAGGGCTGCCCTTACTGCAGGTGCCGTCTGTACTACAACAGTTTTGGAGGGGTCTGCCAGGGCACGCAGCACCTGGTTGGTATGATCCACCTCGGTAAGCGCCGCAGTGGGACAAACAGCCACACACTGACCACAATAAGTACATTCACTGTGGTCAAGATCCCTTTCAAAGGCAGGTGCAACAACAGCTTCAAAACCCCTGTTAATTCCTGAAAGAACCCCTACGGTCTGCACCTCATTGCACATCTTTTCACACCGGCGGCAATTAATGCATTTATCCATGTCCCTCAATATGGCCGGTGAAAAATCCGGCTTATATGTCGATTTTTCACCTTCATAGGGGATCTCCCTTATTCCCAGCTTTATAGCCATGCTCTGCAGATCGCAGTTGCCCGATTTGGCACAGGTAAGGCACTCGAAAGGATGGTCGGAGAGCATCAGCTCCATCACGGTGCGGCGTGCATTCAGCACGCGTATGTTATGTGTTTTCACCTCCATCCCGTCGTGACAGTCCGTTGCACACGAGGGAGCCAGGTTCCTGCGGCCTTCAACCTCAACAACACAGATGCGGCAGCCTCCGGGCTTGTGTTCAATATTCATATCACCCAGGTTCATGTAGCAGAGAGTGGGAATATCAACATTTATCTTTCTGGCAGCCTCCAGGATGGTAGTACCCTGATCCACCTCAACCAGTTTATTATCTATTTTTACCTTAAGTTTTCCCATTATTATATCGTTGTAATATTATGACACACTAATTGCATTGAACTTGCACTTCTCAAAGCAGGCACCGCATTTGATGCAGATACTCTGGTCTATGAAATGAACCTCCTTGCGTTCGCCGCTTATACAGTTAACAGGGCAGTTTCTGGCACAAGCGGTACAGCCTACACAATTCTCCTCAATCACCTCATAGCGTATCAGTTCCTTGCATTGACCTGCCGGACATCTCTGGTCTTCAACATGCGCTATGTACTCATCACCGAAATTATCCATTGTCGACAGCACCGGGTTCGGCGATGTCTGTCCGAGTCCGCATAACGAAGTATCCCTGATTACCCCGCTCAGGTTCCTGAGCTTATCGAGGTCGTCATGGGTGCCGTTCCCCTTGCTTATTTTGTCGAGTATTTCATAGAGCCTTTTGTTGCCTACCCTGCAGGGAGTGCATTTACCGCACGATTCCTCAACTGTAAAATCCAGGTAGAACCTTGCCACCGAAACCATGCAGTCATCCTCATCCATCACGATCATACCGCCCGATCCCATCATGGAACCGCTGGCAATCAGGTTATCAAAATCTATCGGTGTATCCAGATGTTTTTGCGTGAGACACCCCCCAGATGGTCCACCGGTCTGGACAGCCTTGAATTTTTTATCGTCCTTGATTCCGCCACCGATCTCAAAAATGACCTCCTTCAGGGTTGTTCCCATCGGCACCTCTATCAGTCCCACATTATTTATCTTCCCCGCAAGGGCAAAAACCTTTGTCCCCTTCGATTTTTCGGTTCCGATGGAGGCGAACCATTTTGCTCCCTTGTTGTAGATGACCGGTATATTGGCAAATGTCTCGACATTGTTAACGTTGGTGGGTTTGCCGAGGTAACCCGATTGTGCAGGGAAAGGCGGCTTGAAAGTGGGTTCGCCCCGGTGCCCTTCCATCGAGTGGATAAGCGCTGTCTCCTCACCGCATACGAACGCGCCTGCACCGTAACGTATCTCTATATCAAAACTGAATCCTGTGCCCAGGATATCATTACCAAGCAGCCCGTACTCGCGAGCCTGGTTTAGCGCAATCTTCAGACGCTCAATCGCCAGCGGATACTCGGCACGTATATATACCAGTCCGTGATCGGCCCCAATGCAGTAACCGTTTATTGCCATCGCCTCGATCACCGAATGGGGGTCGCCCTCAAGGATGGAGCGGTCCATGAATGCCCCGGGATCGCCCTCATCTGCATTGCAGACAACATATTTCTGGCCGGCCTCAACCTTACGGGCGATATCCCATTTCACACCTGTTGGAAATCCGCCGCCGCCCCGACCACGCAATCCGGAATCAATCATCTCTTTGGTGGCCTGTTCGGGCGTCATCTCCTCAAGCACCTTGCCCAGTGCGGCATAACCATCGGCGGCGATGTAATCTTCAATATTTTCCGGATCAATGAATCCGCAGTTGCGTAAGGCAATCCTGATCTGCTTTTTCTTTTCAGACATTGTTCTCTTCCTCCTGTATATTATCCTGATCAATAGTTTCGTAATTAACCGGTATTATTCCGTCAACCAGCTCTCCCTGCTTAATATGCTTTTCAATTATCTCATCAGCCTTCTTAAGATCAACAAAGCCATACACGACAGGATCCTGTCCGGGAAGCTTAACTTCAATTGTAGGTTCTGCATAGCAATACCCCATGCAGCCGGTCTGCGTCACTACGGCATCTACATTTCGCTTTTCAAGATTGGCAATCAAAAATTCCATCACATCCCTGGCACCCGAGGCTATACCGCAGGTTGCCATCGCAACCTTCACCTGTACCAGTCCCTCGGGGCCATCACTTTTTTCCCGCAGTGAGATCTGTGACTGAAGCTGCTCCTTCATTTTTTTCAGGTCAGCCAGTGATTTTATTTTAGTCATAATGTGATATTTTGAGTTAAAAATTTCCTGTTATATTTTTCACAATACAAAAATAACATTTCATACGATACCATACAAATTTTTCTGTGATTTTTTTAACATTGTTATTCATTTAACAGTTATTAATATGAATTCTTTGCAGAGCCTGATTAAAAGACCCTCTTAACTATCCCAATGATATTGTCGGGACGACTCATGGTGTAATAATGGATGGCGGGTACGCCTGATTTTTTGAGTTCGGCGGATTGCCGGGCGGCCCACTCTATACCAAGGCGATAAACATCATTGTCAGTTTTGCAGGCCGTTATCTCCTTTGCCAGCTCACCGGGAATATTAACGCCAAAAATCCGGGGAAGTATTTCCAGGTGCTTTTTTATTGCAACAGGCTTGATACCGGGAATGACCGGAACTTTTATCCCGGTTTCGCGGCATTTGCTGACAAAATCAAAAAAGACGCTGTTATCAAAAAACATCTGGGTAACGATATACTCTGCCCCTGCCTCAACCTTCATCCTGAGATAGTGCAGATCTCTTTCCATGCTGGGAGCTTCGTAATGTTTTTCAGGGTATCCGGCCACTCCGACAGAAAAGTTTGTTGGAGAAGGATTGTCGTAAAACGGTTCCAGATAGATTCCCCTGTTCATGTCCATAATCTGCCTAACAAGGTCCACAGCATAGGCATGCCCGTCTCCGTGAGGCCTGAAGGCGCCCGTACCCTTCACGCCGTCTCCCCTTAACACCAGCAGGTTATGAATACCAAGGAAATCCAGATCAATCAGTGCGTCTTCCGTCTCCTGCCGTGAAAAACCTCCGCAAATGATATGGGGAACCACATCAATACCGTACTTGTGCTGAATCGCAGCGGCAATACCGACTGTTCCCGGCCTTTTCCTCTGCACCTTTTTTATTACGGCACCGTCGGCCTGTCTTGAACTAACAGCTTCCTCCCTGTGATATGTAATATTTATACAGGAAGGATTGAATTCCTTCAGACGGTCAATAGTACTGTAAACGCTGTCTATACTGCTTCCCCTTAACGGGGGAAGCAGCTCGAACGAGATTTTTGTTCCTTTTCCGTCAAAATGATCTGTAACCTTCACGCATTTAAATTATACAAAATGTTTCACACTCGCAAATCCATGCTCCAGGTCTGCCTTAATATCATCAAGGTGCTCAATGCCCACAGAAAGCCTCATCAGGCCGGGGATAACACCCGAAGATTCCTGCTCCTCAGCAGTGAGTTGCTGATGAGTGGTTGATGCAGGATGAATAATAAGGGTCTTGGCATCACCCACATTAGCCAGATGACTGACAAGCCTGAGATTGTTTATAAAACCGTCGGCGGCATCCCTGCCACCTTTTATTTTAAAGGACAAAACTCCCCCGAAACCGTTTTTAAGATATTTGCCGGCAAGTTTATGATACCTGCTGGATTCCAGTCCGGGATAATTCACTGTTTCAACCTGCGGATGCTTTTCAAGCCACTTTGCCAGAGCTAAAGCATTATCGACATGCCGCTGAACCCGCAAAGAGAGCGTTTCCAATCCCTGCAACAGCAAAAAGGCATTAAAGGGGCTTATGGCCGCACCATAGTCACGTAATCCTTCAACCCTTGCACGGATGCCGAAGGCAATATTTCCAAAGGGTCCGTCACTACCGAAAACTTCCCAAAACCTCATGCCGTGATACCCTTCCGAAGGTTCGGTAAACTGCGGGAATTTGCCATTGCCCCAGTTATAGTTACCTCCGTCAACAATAACTCCCCCTACCGATGTTCCGTGCCCGCCTATCCATTTTGTGGCGGATTCAACAACTATGTTGGCTCCATGATCCAGTGGCCTGAACAGATATCCCGCGGCACCGAAGGTATTATCAACAATAAGGGGAATATCATGCCTGCGGGCAACTTTGGCGATAGCTTCGAAATCGGGGATATTGAACTCGGGGTTACCAATGGTTTCAATATATACAGCCCTGGTATCCGCATCTATTGCACTTTCAAAATCCTCTGCCCTGTCTCCTCTGACAAAACGGACTTCTATACCAAGCCGCCTGAACTGCACCTTAAACTGGTTATAGGTGCCTCCGTAAAGGAATGAGGTTGATACAAGATTGTCGCCGGCTTCAAGAATATTTGTTATTGCTGTGAACTGCGCTGCCTGGCCGGAGGATGTTGCAACGGCTGTCACTCCCCCCTCCAGGGCTGCAATTCGTTTTTCAAATACATCGGTGGTCGGATTCATTATACGGGTGTATATATTCCCGAACTCCTTGAGTCCGAAAAGGTTTGCAGCATGCTCCGAGTCCCTGAACACATAAGAGGTTGTCTGGTATATCGGAACAGCCCTCGATCCGGTTGCAGGATCGGCTTCCTGTCCTGCATGCAACTGCAGGGTTTCAAATGAATATTTACTGTTTTCCATGATCGTTTTTTTAAAGTATGATAGATGCAAGATCTGAATGCTGACAGGGTTCATGAGCCGGACAGCCGGAAAAGAAATAATTATGGGTTGCATTCACTGCCTTCTCGCATTCACTTTCTTTTACAACGAAATATACAGCGGCTGTTGAAGCACCTGCAGCAATTATTTCAACATTTATATTTTCTGCGGCTACAGCCTGAAAAGCTTTTGCTGCAACCCCGTGTTGTTTCGTGATCCCTTCACCAACCAGGGCAACCAGGGCAATATCCGAAATTGTTTCCACATCGCTTATCAGGGAGGGGGCGGCGGACTTAATGGCTTTGCGGGCTTTTTTAAGGTCACTTCCCTGCAAAAGAAAGCATATTGCCGTTTGCGAAGTAAAAACCGAAGATATATTGACCCCGGCCGAATCCATTATTCCTGCAACCTGTGCAAGAACTCCCGGCTTTATCCCTACTCCCGGTCCTTTCAGCTTAAGAACGGAAAAATTACGGCTGTAAGTAATACTGTCCGGTCCCCTGAAATCTTCACCGGTATCCGGCCCTATAACGGTGCCCGCCCCTGAAGAGGGAGAGTCAATGTTGAATATCCTCACCGGAATATTCTTTAACTGCAAAGGCTCCACAGTCCTCGGATGCAGTATCCTTGCACCAAAATAAGACAATTCAGCCGCTTCATTATATGAGAGAAATTCAATTGTCTGAGGATCTTTGACAATCTTGGGATCACCTGTCTGAAACCCGTCAACATCCTTCCATACGTCAAGACTTTCTGCGTCAAGAAGGTAAGCGAGTGCAGCGGCAGAATAATCGGTGCCGCCCCTTCCAAGCAGAGTGGTCTTTCCCTCTTCCGATATACCGTAGAAACCGGGTACGACGCAATACTTCCTGCCGGTAAAATACCCTTTAATCTTTCGGGATGATTCCCTGAGCAATATACTTGCAGCCCCGAACTCCCCGTCAGTTACCAGTCCGAAATCCTCCGGAAGGCAGAGGGATGAATCAAGGTTTTTTGAACGAAGTACGGCATTAAATATCACTGCACTTATCCTTTCGCCAAAACTGAGTATAGTGTCATAAATGGTCGGAGGCAGTTCCCCTATGGCATGGATTCCCCTGAAAAGGTGGGAAAGCTTGTCGAGCAGGGCCTTTACATCTTCGCGGGTTTGTCCGGCAAGCCTGTCACCATCAATATTTGCATCTATCTGTTCATAACATGCAGCAGAAAAATCTTCCATAAAGATTCCCGGGAAACTACCGGAATCAGAAGCCTGCAGGGCAGCCTCCCTTAAATGGTCAGTAACCCTGAAAAATGCCGAAACTACAACAATACAGGGTGTTTCGTAACCGCCTACTATTTCTGCACAGCGGCCGAAATCAGTTGTTTTCTGAAGGTTGGAACCTCCGAATTTAATTACCTTGTAAGACATGACAATAACAATTTTTAAAATGGAAAAATGGGTGAACATAACAAATCCCTTACCGGTAGCCTGGACCGGAACAGAGAAACAATCCTTAGGGGGGGATTATCAATGCATGCTGCGGCGCATGCCGCACATCAACATATGTTTCGGGATAAGTAGAGGAAATGAAGGAACGAATAAAAAAGCAGGCAGCGCAGCCGATGGCCGGCCCGGTGTGTAAACCCTGATTTCAGTTTTCAAACTCTTCATTGTATAAGTCATATAAAATTTCTCAGTTGCAAAAATAGTTATTTTTTAAGAATATCAAAAAACAACAGAATTTTTCGTATGCCGCTAATTACCATGAGAAATACCGGCCCCTGGAGATAACATCCCGATGCCTTCGCCCACGGAAGTTCTGCCGGATTTAAGTTTTCCGCCTTCAATATATGCCGATCCCGGCTTTTCACGCAAATTGAAATTCAGTGTCATCGATGCGGCATAAGCCCCGCAGGAAAGTATCTGCAACAAATCACCACGCTTTGTAACCGGCAGGACAGCATCCCTTGCAAATACATCGGTCGACTCGCAAACAGGGCCGACAACATCACAGGTTTCCCTGCCAGATGATGAGCTTATATTGATAATCTTATGGACAGCCTGGTATAATGAAGGCCTCATAAGCTCGGTCATACCGGCATCGGTTATTACAAATTTCCTGTTAACACCCTGCTTGGTATAGAGAACCCTGGTAACTATCCTTCCGCACTGGCCGGTAAGGCTGCGGCCAAGTTCAAAACGAATATCAGTCCCTGCCGGCATCCTTAGGTTGTCTGAAAAGATCGCAAAAAAAGATTTAAAATCAGGAATGGCATTGTCAGAAGGATTCCCATAGTCTATTCCATACCCTCCGCCCAGATTAAGTATCCGGCCCCCGTATTCCGTTATCCTGTATTGTTCCCAAATCCGGTTAACCCGTCTGCATAATTTCCTGTAGGGTTCATGTGAAGTTATCTGTGAACCTATATGAAAATGCAGCCCCGTGAATTCCAGATTATCCGAACCTTTGCAAATATTGAGCGCGGACTGCAAATGGAGGAGGTTTATCCCGAATTTATTCTCATCCAGGCCGGTGGTAATATTCCTGTGTGTCCGGGCTTCAACCGCCGGATTCACCCGGAGTGCAACCCGTGCCTTCCTGCCGCAGCTATGGGCTATATCCCTTACAACCTCAAGTTCCTCCAGCGACTCACAGTTGAGGCAGAAAATATCCTTTTCAAGGGCAAGCTTAATCTCATCATCATTTTTTCCGACACCCGCAAAGACAATCCCACCGGGAGGGAAACCGTATTCGAGCGATCTGCTTATCTCGTTTCCGCTCACACAGTCCACACCCAGTCCCTCATCCCTGATTATCCCGGCTATCAAAGGATCATGATTGGCCTTAATGGCGTAATGGATGAAATATCCGTGACTGCCCGCCTCCTTTGCGGCATATGACACCGTCTCCCTTAGCAGGTCAAGATCGTAAAGATAAAACGGCGTTTTTATACCTGAGATATCAACCATTGGTCTGTGGGTTTGGACTCATTTTCGAATAAAAAGCTGTTAAGTGATCGCAAAATATCGTTCTTCTGACTGCCGGGTACCACAATGGTAATATTGTTCCTGCTCCCGCCGAAAGATATCATCTTTACGTTAAAATGCCTTAGTGAATCCAGTATTCTTACGGCCCTGTCCTGATGCTGCTCAAAAATATCCCCCACTACACATACAATTGCCTGACCGGTTTCTGTTTTCACATCTCCCAGTCCCCTGAGCTCAGCTTCAATTTCTGAAATATATTGCACATTGTCAATGGTAACAGACACCGAAACCTCCGATGTTGTTATAACATCAATCGGTGTTCTGTACTTTTCAAATATACCGAATATCCGGTTTAAAAATCCATATGCGTTAAGCATCCTGTCAGACCTGATCCTGATTACCGTAATTCCCTCTTTGGCAGCAACTGCTGTCACACCTTTTTTCTTAATCCCTGAATGTATAAGTGTTCCCGGAGCCTCAGGCTCAATGGTGTTTTTGAGCTGTATCGGGATATTGTTCATGCTTGCCGGCCAGACGCAGGCAGGATGCAATATTTTTGCCCCGAAATAGGCCAGCTCGGCAGCCTCATCAAATGATAACTCCCTTATCGGGTATGTGCCGGGAACAATTCTGGGGTCATTGTTTCTTACTCCGTCTATATCTGTCCATATCTCAATCTTTTCGGCTGCCAGGGCAGCACCCGCAAGAGTTGCAGTATAATCGCTGCCTCCCCTTTTAAGATTGGTGGTATTACCCATGTTATCCAGGCATATATACCCCTGTGTAAGGAACCTTCCCCGCGGGTTCTCTCCAACTATCTCATTCATTCGCTGCCGTATATCATCTACCGAGGGCTCATTATCACATCCGGTCTGTATAAAATCAAGGGCATTGAGCCAGGTAACAGGAATATTCCCGGAATTCATGAAAAGGGCGATTATCTCCGAAGTTATTATCTCTCCCTGTGCAAGAAGCCAGTTCTCTTTGTGAATATCATGCTCACCCCCCATACGGCTCCTGATAATATTAAAATGAATGTTTACCGACTCTTTGGCTGTTATGGATGTTTCAGTATCTTCGAAAAGGTCATAACAAATATGTTCGAAATGTTTTCTCATGTCCTCAATTATGCCGTCTGCCTTCTCAATCAATCCCCCTTTCCATAATTCAGCGGCGTCAACAAGCAGATTGGTGACACCGCTCATGGCAGAACATACCACAAAGCAGTCACTCCTTTTTTCAACCAGACCGGCAACCTGCCTAATTCTTTCAGCATTGCCAAGGGAAGTCCCCCCGAATTTCATTACAATCATATCCCGTAAGATTTCCCGCAAAGAAAATAAAGCTGCCCGCAACAATGAAATTTATAGCACATTAAAACAATTTTACAACTTTTTGTTTAAATTTTAACATATCGCCGTAATCAAATGAAATGTATGAAGATACATTTATGATTAGTGCCGGAGATAATGCTGCTGCAAATATTTTGCAACGGGACGGCGGGACTCAATTGCCTGAAGTCCTCAATCTTTTATACCTTTCCCAGTCAAATTTTTCAAGAAAACGGAAAGCTCTTTCCGCTCCCAGGTTGAACAGCTCCGTCTGCCGGTTTAAAGGCATATTGAAATCAAGCCAGTTAAATTCATTATCCGCTTCTATATGGCAGATAAGACTGTTATAGTCGGGGTTTTTCAAAAGGAAATCATAATCGTGCAACTGCCTCATTGTACCGACCATTGCACTCATCATACCTCCCAGCCGGTCTGTCCTGCTGTAGCCAGCCCTCCAGGTGCTTAACTTGACACCGAAAGTGGGCTTTTTGGGCACCCCGCTATTCAGGTGAAAAGCATTGATGGGAAAATTTGATAACATGCCACCGTCAACGAACCGGACCACCCGGGGGATCTTTCCATAGTAACCGGCATGTTTCCTCCACCTGGTCTCACTAACCGGGAGTGTCCGGTCTTCCTGCTGCCCTGCACCCGGGATATTTCCGACCACAAAAGGGTAAAAGAAAAAGGGAATGGACATCGATGCCCTGATAAATTTTGCAGGATTGACCGAAGCAGGGTCATCCCAGTAAAGACCGGCCATTTCAGGAAATACAATTTTACTTTTAGTGGTAATATCGGAGACAATAATTTTAAGCCCCGGTGTCCTGGTTACTTCCCTGTAATTGTCATTCTGATCGAAAAGGGTGGGCACACGGGACCTTAATTCCTGCAGGTCAGCAAGCGAGTTAATGCCCGATTGCCTCAGAATGGCAGTCAGCCACTGCTCAAAATCGGACCCTGGATTGAACCCGAGGTGATTTTTAAGTATCCTCCATATCCTGAAAGCATTTAAAAACAGGAATAATTTGAAAAAAGGTCTTTTCCCGGTATACCTTATTATAAGTCTTTTGATCCGGGGTTCGCCATCTAAAAAATCAGACAATTCTTTCCTGGTGAGAATGTCAATTATTTTTTCAGAAACAGGATCACCTGTTTTCCCAAGGGCAGCTATCATCATGGTATTGATAGCCCCTGCCGATGTGCCGGCAAGGCTGAAGAACCTTATTCCTGCCTTTTCGAGAATATAGGTATAACCTGCAAGAGCTATGCCCAGTACCCCGCCACCTTCCTGGACAAGGTCAACATACTGATTGCCCTTTTCGTCAACAATATCAGAATATTGTTTTCTGTCAAGCCCCTCCTTTTTTATGGCCTCAACCAGTCTCAGTATTTCAGAATTATCAATAAAATTTTTCATATGCCGCCGGAAAATATCCGGATAATAATTTTTTGAGCTTTATTTCACTTAATTATATCAAAAATAAGGTCTAATTTTGAAAATAAACAATAGTTGGTATTAAAAGTCAAAATATGGGAAAAGCGATAGTAAAACTGAATATTGCCACTTATGCACTTGAGGAATATGTGGTTGAGGTACCCTGCAAAAAAGATGATGTGGAAGCTGTCATCATAGCCAAAGCATGGAAGATCCTTAAGGAGCAGGAAGGGGGGTCCTTACCCTATGGGCATCGCCAGGCTGAAATATTAAAGCGCACCGAACAGGCCGGAAGCTGATTATCAGGCTGTATTTCTGCATTGATGCAAAACCAGGAACATAAGTTTCTTATCAGCAATTTCTTACTGATAATTTAATCCACTCCATTAAATCATCCAGTCCGTTATCCATCCTGCATGATATCTTAAACAGCGGTATTGTGGAATTAACCTGCTTCAGATCATCATTAAAGGATTTAATATCAAAATCGGTGTAGGGCAACAGGTCGGTCTTGTTCAGAACAACAGCCCTGGCTTCCCGGAAAAGCATCGGGTACTTTATCGGCTTATCGTCTCCCTCAGTGGTGCTCACCAGCGCCAGCTTAAATGTCTCACCAAGGTCAAAGTGGGAGGGACAGACCAGGTTACCCACATTTTCGACAAAGATGACATCCAGCTCATCCAGATTGAATTCCTTAAGTGCAATATCAATGCTGTTGGAATCGAGATGACACCCTCCTTCGGTATTGATAAGAACAATGGGGACCCCATACTTTTTAAGGCGCTGTGCATCCCTGTCCGTTGCAACATCGCCCTCGATCACCGCAATACGTACTTTCCCTGCGAGTCGCTCACAGATATGCTCCAGCAGACTGGTCTTGCCTGCACCGGGAGAGCTGATCATGTTAACCATACAGACATTCCTGCTTTCAAGCAGTTTTCTTACGCGGGAAGCCATATCCCTGTTACGGTCAAGCACCCTTTTCATGACTTTTATCTCCATAACTATTCTCCTTCTATGCTTTTAATGTATAAATCCTTTCCTTTTAATATATCGAGTCGTTTGCCGCCACAACGCGGACATTCATATTTTACGTCAATCAGCAGAAACCTGTGCCGGCAATCCCGGCAAACAATCTCAACCGGTTCAATCTCTATATTCAGATCAGCTCCGTCAGCCAGAGTCCCCGATCCGGCCGCCTCAAAAGCAAACTCAAAAAGTGCAGGTTTTACCTGCAGGTATTCGCCTATCACCACGTTCACCCTGTCTATGCGGCTGATCCCGTTCTCTTCAGCCACACCCAGTATGATCCTGTAGACATCTTCAACCATTGCTATCTCATGCATAACTTCATATATATTCAGCAGATCCTCGGCAGCTGTTCCCCGGCAAGGGGATGAACAAGCCTGCTGCCCCCGGCGGCTGTATGCAGCACCACCTCGCCGGGATGCAAACCGGTTATCTCGCCTATTATTGATGCACCGGTACCATGCGGGTCTGTTTTTAACAAGCTGAGAATATTATCTGCCTCTCCTTTGTCAACTACCATCACCACTTTGCCCTCGTTGGCCAGGTAAAGAGGATCGAAACCGAGCATGCTGCAGGCCGATGCAACTGTTTTTCTGACCGGTATGGCAGTTTCAACAAGCTCAACGCCGTAATCCTGCAAACCTGCCATCTCACATATTACCGTCGCCAGTCCCCCCCTGGTCACATCCCTCATCCAGTGAATACCGTCACCCGACTCAAGTAATTTACCGATCATATCACCCAGGCAGGCACAATCTGAAATTGCAGGGGTTGAAAAGTTTAGTGATTCCCTGGCTGAAAGCACTGCTATGCTGTGATCTCCGACATGACCATTGATTATGACCCTGTCACCCGGAGCAACCTTCCTGCCCCTGTGGATACCAAAATGTTTATCCTCCATATAACCGATACCCGTTGTATTGATAAACAGCTTATCGGCCTTGCCTTTTTCCACAACCTTGGTGTCTCCTGTAACAATCTTCACGCCTGCCTTTTCTGCTTCTTTGGCCATAGATACAACTATCTCCCTGAGAAGGGAAAAGGGCAGGCCCTCTTCAAGAATAAACCCTGCACTTATAAACTTTGCTATTGCTCCCGTTACCGCAAGATCGTTTACAGTGCCGCAGATGGCAATTTTTCCTATATCACCACCGGGAAAGATGACCGGGTCTACAACATAGGAGTCTGTTGTAAAAACAGGCAATAGCGAAGAAACCGGCAACACAGCCGAATCAGCCATTCCGCCCGGAAAGGGCTGGCCGAAAAAGGGCAGGAACAGCTCCTCAATGAGAACCTGCATCATCTCTCCGCCACTGCCGTGACCAAGCATTATATGTGTATTTCTGTCAGGCATGGGTTCTGAATTTATAATGAACATAACAAGCCCCTTCGGCCGATACCATGCAGGCGCCGGAGGGATTGCCAGGGGTGCATACCGAACCGAAAAGAGGGCAGTTTGGGGGACTGCTTCTTCCCCTGAGGATTTCACCGCAAATACATGCACCGTCATCAGTGTTCTCCTCAGCGAAAGCGGGCATAACCCTGCGGGCATCAAACCTTTTATAACGTGCTTTCAGTTGCAGGCCGCTGCCGGGAATTTGGCCGAACCCCCTCCACCAGTCATCGGAAACAGAAAAAACCTGTTCCATAACAGACACAGCCTTCCTGTTACCCCCGGGTTTAACAGCCCTGGTATACTGCACCTCAACATACGGTTTACGGCTGTTTACCTGCCGGATAAGCATCAGAACGGACTGAAGGATATCTACCGGTTCAAAACCCGCAATAACACACCCTATACCATAATCACGCGGCAGGAAACCATAAATACCGCTGCCGGTAACAGTACTTACATGACCGGGGCAAATAAAACCGTTAACATTTGTGCCGCCCTCAACCACCGCCCTCATGGCAGGGGGCATAATTTTATGGGCGGAAAGAATAAGAAAATTATCAGTTTTCAACTGCTCAGCCTTAAGCACTCCCGCAGCAGTGCCAGGTGCCGTGGTCTCAAACCCTATCGCCAGGAAAACAACCGTTTTGCTTCTATTTTTTTCTGCAAGACTTACAGCTTCGTTTACCGAATAAACAATATTTATGGCAGCCCCTTCAGCCTTCACCTTTTCCAGTGATGTACGGCTGCCCGGCACTCTGAGCAGATCACCGAAAGTGGCAATTACAATGCCGCTGTCCCCGGAGAGGGCAATGGCATGATCAATATATGATCTTGCAGTAACACATACCGGGCATCCCGGACCCGATATCAGCCTGATACTGCCGGGTATCAGTTTGGGAATACCGAAACCCTGTATGGCGGTTGTATGACCCCCGCATACCTCCATGAAAAAATACTCCCCTGCAGATTCCTGCCGGATCTGCCGGACAAGCTTGTCCACTCTTCCGCGTTCCCTGAATCCCTCCGATAACTCCATAGTATTGTATTTATACTTATCAAGTTTTAAGAATGCCCTGTCCGCCTCATATTATGCCTTCTCCCGGATACGCCGAAGGTCTAGACCCTCCCCATATTGACTGTTTAACCTGAGGCAAATGTATTATCAGCCGCCGCCCGCCCCGTCCGGCGGATCCTGCATTTCATCAATAAGCCGCAGTGTCTCTTCTGCTTCCTGCAGATCGATTTTCTGAATTGCAAACCCTGCATGCAGCAAAACATAATCTCCAGCCTTCACATTTTCAAGCAGGTGTAACCCTGCCCTGTAGCTGTTCCCGCCAAAGCTTACGACGGCATATTCACCCTCAATTACTTCTATTCTTGCCGGAATGCTTAAACACATGATTATTCTGTTTTTTGGCTGCAATTGCCAGCTGTCCGAGTGCCACTCCCCCGTCATTTACCGGAACAATGGCATTGGTGAAAATTTTCAACCTCTCCCTGCCTAACAAATGCAAAACCCTGTTCATTAGATATGAATTCTGAAAAACCCCGCCGCTTAATACAACCCTTTCAATACCCGTTTCCCTGTAAATAAGCATAACGGTCCTGTGTATGTTATCTGCCATGCCGTTATGAAATCTTGATGCTATCCTGTCCGTTGCCGTTCCCTTTTTAATATCAGCCATTACCTGTTCAACCAGGGCAAAGGAACCGTTTGCAAACTCATAACCCTCATCTATGCCCGGGGAACAAATACTTTCCAGAAGCATGGGTGCCTCACCGTCATAGCCTGCTTTGAGGCAGATACCGGTTAGGGCTGCAACAACATCAAAAAGGCGGCCGGCACCGCAACTGAGAGGAGAATTGATTCCACCGGCAATCATCTTTTCCACCGTCTCAATCTCTTCTCCGGGAATACCGTGCAAAGCATTGTCAACCCAGTGATCCGCATCACCATGCCCGGAATCTCTCAAACAGGCCAGTGCCGTCCTCCATGGTTCCCTGATGGCAGTATCACCTCCCGGCAGGGAAATATAACTTAAATGACTGTGCCTTTGATAACCATCGTAATCGCATATCATAAATTCGCTTCCCCATATTTTGCCATCATCGCCGTAACCGGTACCGTCAAAGCAAACACCTATCACAGGCCCATCGAGCCCCTTCTCAGCCATGCATGAAGCAATATGGGCATGATGATGCTGCACGCGGATAAGCCTGCTGCCGGTCTCCCTGGCCATGCCCGCGGCAAACCTTGCTGAATGAAAACCAGGATGCAGGTCACAGGCAACGGTGCCGGCAGTGAAGCTGAATAATGAACTGAAACGCTCAATATTATGCCTGTACCGGCAAAAAGTATCATAATTTTCCAGGTCGCCCGTATGCTGGCCAGGAATGGCATAATTCCCCTTTCCTATTGCAAAGGCATTTTTCAGGTCACTGCCGGCAGCGAAGATGCCCTCAGCCCTGAAAGGAATATTTATCATTTCCGGAACATAACCCCTGGCACGGCGGATTATCTGAAAACCTTTTCCTGAAAACCTGCACACTGAATCATCAACCGGGTTGATTATATCCCTGTTGTAGGTTACAAATGCATCCGTTTTCCCGTTAAAAGTCGCGTGTGCCTCCGTATCATCAGCCAGAACAGGGCTTCCCGAAATATTTCCGCTTGTAAATACCAGGGCGGAAAGTTTAAGTTTCTCAAACAGCAGGTAGTGAAAAGGCATATATGGAAGAATGGCCCCTACGCTGCCAACACCCCCGCTTACATTGCCCGATATCTGCTTTCCTTCCGGGTACAGGATCATGTCGTCTGAACCGGCAGGCAACCCGGTGCCGTCAACCGGAAAAACATTCCAACGGTCATCAGAAAGGGCACTCCGTCCGTTACACTGAGAGTTTTTCTCAGCGGTGCAGCCGGTCTTCCCGTTTATTTCATCAAAGACCGGTCTCCGGCTGATGATGACGACGGGCCTGCGCCATGACTGCAGAAGGTCCAGCTCCCCGTCATTCGCCAGGCAATGCTTTTTTACTGTTTCTGTATCCCTGAACATCACAGCAAACGGCTTTCTGTCCCTGCCCTTCAAATCTCTCACCTTCTCCACGGCCTCATAATTCATTGCATCACACAGCAGGTGATACCCTCCGGTGCCTTTGACAGCTGCAATCCCACCCCCTTCCAGTATTGTGCACAGTCTTTCAATATCCAACCGGGATCTGCAATGTAAAGGATCATCCATATCCTTATCATCAGACAAAATCTTTTCAGTTCCCTTTTTTCCGGAATTCACACCACTGGTTACAGTGGTGTAAAGGGGACCGCAATTGTTGCAGGAGACGGGCTGTGCATGAAACCTCCTGTTTCCGGGATCATTGTATTCCTGCTCACAAACGGTGCACATGGCAAATTTCGCCATCGTGGTATTCACCCTGTCATAAGGTAATCTATTGATAATACTGAACCTTGGTCCGCAATTAGTGCAGTTGACCAGGGGATAATCTTTCCGGTGCGGCTGTTTTTTCATATCATCGATACAATCCTGGCATATGGATATATCCGGACTGACACCTGTTATGCTTCCCGGTACAGACCGGCTCCCTTTAATTGTGAACTGACCATAATTTCCCGGTTCTGCAGTTTGTGTTTCAATACGGGATATGTTTGCCGCCGGAGGTGCCTGTTTTCTTAAACGGTCTGTAAAGATCCCGGGAACAGCCTTTTCACCCTCTGCATGAATCAGCACCCCGTCATTCCGGTTAACCACCCATCCACGCAGTGACAGCTCCCGGGCCAACCGGTAAACGAAAGGCCGGAACCCCACTCCCTGCACGATACCCTCAATACGGACACTGAAAGCTTTAAGGGATGCTGAGGTAGTCGTCATGCTTTTTGCTTTAAACCTATATGATACATAAGCCTCTCCAGTTCAATAAGGATATTAATATTGTTCACAAGCACATGTTCGGGCATCTTTAGCAATACCGGGGCAAAATTCAAAATACCTCTTATACCGTTCTCAACAAGATAATGGGCTGTTTCCTGTGCTGAAAACTCCGGTACGGCAAGGATGGCGACCGTAACGTCAAAGGCATCGCAAACCTCCCTGATATTTTCCGGCGAATATACCGGCACCGGATACCTGCGGCTGCGTTTGGCGGGGTCAATGTCAAATGCTGCCACCAGGTTCATATTGCCCTGCCTGTAGCCCTCATATTTAATAAGTGCCTGGCCTATATTACCAAGCCCCACAAGAATCACATTCTGTTCTTTTTCCCGCCAGAAAAACAACTTCAGTTGATTAAGAAGCTGATCAATATCATAGCCTCCCCGCCTTTTCCCTTTTATGCCGCATTGTGAAAAATCTTTACGGATCAGGACCGCACTTACTCCCGTCTCTTCTGAAAGGCTGTAGGAGAATGTTCTTTTCAGCCCCATCTTTTTTAACCTCAGAAGAGCCATCCTGTACTTCTGAAGTCGCTTGGTCTGAACGAGATTGATCATTTTATTGTTACATTTTTCACATATATTTTTTCACAATAAATATATGATGATAATTTTAAAAATGCAAATATTTTTTATATACCTCATTTATTGCATTTTAAATACTTATGTTTATTTAGTCTTTTTATTATCAACCCTGTTTTATGAAAATAAATTCACAATTTCTTGACACCAAATAACTATTTTAATAATTTGCTTTGCAAATATTTTGAAATATTATGGATAAGGTTTTGGTCATATCCATGACGGACTGGCAAGGTGTGCTTTTGCAGCTTGCAGAGTCCTGTTTGTTTTACGCACCGGTATCATTCAACGGATCGATGGACTATGAAAAGATTGATGAAGAAAATGCCGGTAACATAATTTACAACCACCCTAAACCATCCACTCCCCTCAAAACCTTTCTGCTCCCCGTAAAGGAGAATGTGACACTTGAAAAGGATAAACGGCAGCGAACAATCATAATGGGCGTACCTTCATGCGACCTGGCAGCGCTGGACATTCTTGATGAAATGTACCTTGGAAGGGATTTTACAGATATATATTATAAGGAGAGGAGGGAAAACAGCATACTTATAGGATATGACTGCCACTCAATACTGGAAAATTGTCATTGTACGAGCTACGGGGTCAACCCCTTTCCCGAAAAAAACTGCGACCTTATTCTTTCAGGGCTTGACGGAAATATATACCTGCAGTCCTGTTCGGAAAAAGGCAGTGAAATGATCAAAGAGATTAATAATCATGCCGGTGTGACCGAAGCCGGAGAAAATGAATTAAACCGTATACTAAATATAAGGGCCGAACTTAAGGAGGTACTATCACAAAAAAATAATAAACTGCCGGATTACGAGAGCTCCGGCACACTTATCAGGGAGTCGCCCGGCACAATATGGGAATCCTATGCATCAACCTGTGTATCATGCGGGGCATGTGCTACCATCTGCCCTACCTGCACCTGCTTTCTGCTGGTGGACAGACCCGACCTTGAGAAGGTGAGACAGCTTGATGCATGCCAGTATCCCGGATTTGAACGTGTGGCCGCTGGCGAAGACCCCCTTGGAGAGCTGCCGGTAAGGTTCAAAAACCGCTATCAGTGTAAATATGTGTGGAAACCCCTTAAATTCAAATCCATTGCCTGTACCGGCTGCGGAAGATGCATAGATACATGCATAGGAAAGATAAGCAAAAACGAGTTGCTTGAAGAACTGGCTTCAAATAAATAATATGAAGGACGTTAATATATATAAACCTCTCAGGGCCGAGCTGATAGAAGTGATCGAAGAGTCACCCACAATCAAAAGCTTTGTGCTGGAACCTGAAAGGGAATTTTCCTTTGCAACCGGACAGTTTATTGAGCTGACTCTGAACGGAACCGGCGAGGCGCCGTTCACCCCTTCATCCTCTCCCCTGATAAAAGACAGGATAGAGGTAACCATTATGAAAGCAGGCTATGTAACCGAAAAGATACATAACCTGAAACCTGGCGAGATCATGGGTATCAGGGGGCCGTACGGCAGGGGTTACCCGCTCGAAGAACTTTACGGCAAAGAGATACTGGTTCTTGGCGGCGGATGCGGCTTTGCCCCGCTGCGCTCACTGCTCTACAACCTGGAGGCTGAAAGGGATAAGATAAAAAAGGTAACCTTCTGCTACGGGTCAAAAAACCCCGGTGAATGCATTTACAAGCCCTATATAGAAAACCTCCGGACAATAGACAAATTCGAAGTGTACCGCACCGTTGACGAGGCCGATGAATCATGGGCAGAGGAAGTGGGCGTGGCAACCGTGCTGCTGGATAAGGTGGAGGTAAATATCGATGAATCGGTTGCAGTTGTCTGCGGCCCCCCCATAATGATGAAATTCGGGGTGATGAAACTGCTTGAGATGGGCTATACCGATGAGAAGATTTATCTTTCGATGGAAAAGAATATGTCGTGCGGACTGGGTAAGTGCGGACACTGCATGATGGGTGAACATTTTGTATGCAAGGACGGGCCGGTATTCAGGTACGACGAAATCAAAGATCAGCCCGATATCTGGAAATAGAGAAAGATGGCAAAAAAACTACTCATAGATCTGGACAGGCTCAGGGATAACAGGCCGGGAGAATCGTCCGACAATCTCAGGACAGAAGGCGTGCTGAGCGAATTCCCCAACACAAACGGCAGGAAAACCATCAGGGAGCAGGCAGTGTTCCGCTACACGTGCCGCAGATGCGAGGAGGCACCCTGCATTGACGCATGTCCGGCCGATGCCCTGGATAAAGATATGGAGGGTATGGTAAGACGCTCCACCAACCTTTGCGTAGCCTGCAAGTCATGCGTAGTGATATGTCCTTTCGGCACGATGATGAGTGACTTCTTTGAACATCACCGCACGGTCGATAATTACTTTGACCTTAACGACACTGACGAAATAGAAAATTTCATAAAAAATAACCCGGAAGGAGCTGTTGAATGGGTTGATATGGAAGAAGACCCTGAAAAGAATATTTATCAGCTTAATAATATGGTACTGATAAAAGAGAAGGACTGGGAGAGTATTAAAGGAAAATAGACAGTATGGCCGAACACCTGTTTTACTTTTTTGTTTTTCCCGGATTGTTGTTTGCCGGGATTGTCGGGGGACTGCTGAGCTGGTTCGACAGGAAGGTGACCGCATGGGTGCAGTTCCGTCGCGGCCCGGTGCTTTTGCAGCCTTTCTATGATTTTCTTAAACTGCTGCTGGTAAAGGAAACTATAGTGCCGGCAAGGGGCTCGGTGTTTACATTTCTTGCCGCACCGGTGCTCGGACTGTTTGGTGCAGCTATCTCTGCCGTACTGATACTATTGCCGGCATTCGGAATAACAACCGGCTTCACCGGCGATGTAATAGTGATCTTTTACCTTCTTACCATACCCTCTCTCTCTTATGTGATAGGGGCACTGGCATCCGGGAATCCACTGGCAGCAGTTGGCGCCTCAAGGGAAATAAAACTGCTGATAGGGTTTGAACTTACTTTCCTGCTGATATTCGCGACAGTGATCATGAAATCGGGAATGAGCATCAGCCTGTACGAGATCATTGCCCGGCAGCAGGAAAACGGTGCGCTGATAGGCAGCCTGTCGGGTGTTTTGCTGTTTGTTGCAATGATATTCTGCATACAGGCAAAACTTGGCATGGTGCCATTTGACATTGCAGAAGCTGAAACGGAACTATCGGAAGGAGCCTTTATAGAATACTCCGGGCCTCCCTATGCCATGATAAAATTTACAAAGTATATAATGCTTTTTGTTCTGCCTTCCCTGGCGGGTGCAATGCTGCTCGGGGGACTCCCCTTCAGTGGCATGTCCGTTCTCTGGTCGGTGCTCAAAATCGTGGCCGTGGTACTGCTGCTTACACTCATCAGGAACACTAATCCGAGGGTTAAGGTGGGGCAGGCAATGCGTTTCTTTTTTATATGGATGAATGCACTTGTGATAATTGCTATTATATTGAGCTATATTGGTTTATAAAACAAAAGCTAAAACCTGTAATACCGTGGGAATAAAAAGTCTCTGCCTGAAAAAATCACTTTGGCTGTTCCACTTCGGAGGTGCGTCCTGCAACAATTGTGATATAGAGATACTGGACTGCCTGACGCCAAGGTTCGATGTGGAGCGCTTCGGCATGCTGCTGGTGGGATCTCCCCGCCATGCAGACGTTATACTGGTTAATGGCTCAATTAACAAAAGGGACAGGGAGAGGCTACTGGAAGTGTACGAGCAGGCAGCAAAACCATGTTTGGTGGTGGCTATAGGGGCGTGCGGATGCACGGGCGGGATATTTGCAGAGGGTAATACTTTTGCGGGACCGGTAGACAAGATCATACCCGTTGATGCATATATACCGGGATGCCCTCCAAAACCCGAGGCTATACTTGCAGGCGTGGTCAAGCTGGTAAAGGCTAAATTCGGATAGCGGGAAAAAGGCAACAAATAAATGACAACCAACGACTAACAACTATAAAATTGAAGACTGAAGATTTAACAGATACTTTAAAGGCAGGGTTTGAGAAGGAGATTCTCAGGGTGGAAAAGCTCGGGGAAAAACGCCTGAGCGTTCATATAAATAGTGATGCAATAGTCAATGTTGCAAGGTTCCTGCATGTGCATCTGCAGCTCCGGTTTATCATAGCTTCGGCCATGCACACGAAAAAAGGAATAGAGATACTTTACCATTTCAGTGACGACAGTAACGGCAATATAACAAACATTCAGGTGGTACTTGATGAAGATAAACCCGAAATAGAGTCTCTGACAGGGGTTTTTACAGCAGCGGACTGGATAGAGAGGGAGATGCATGAAATACTTGGAATCAACTTCCTCAACCATCCTAACCTGGAAAAGCTGCTGTCGGAAGGAAACTGGGCGGAAGGTGTTTACCCCTACCGCAAGGATAAAAAGTAAGCTATGGGTGAAAAAAAGATCATACCGATAGGGCCGTATCATCCGCTTCAGGAGGAACCTGAACTCTTTAAGCTGTATTGTGAAGGCGAAATTGTTAAGGATATAAAATGGGAAACGGGATACAACCACCGGGGCATCGAGAAACTCAGCGAACAGAAGACCTTCGACCAGGTATTTTTTCTTGTTGAACGGATATGCGGTATCTGCTCCACTTCCCACCCCTTTGCATTTGCCAATGCCATGGAGGAGATTGCCGGTGTCGAGGTGCCCGACCGGGCCAAATATATTCGCTCCATAATCGGCGAACTTGAAAGGATCCATTCGCACCTGCTCTGGGTCGGACTTGCCGGGCATTTCCTGGGCTACAACACCGTATTCATGTGGGCATGGAAATACCGGGAACCTATACTCGATCTGTTCGAGATGATAACCGGAAACCGGAACAGCTATGCGATGTTCAAAATCGGCGGGGTAAGAAGGGACATCACGGCATCGCAAATCACAGAGATAGAAAAGGTGATGCAGTCTTTCAAGAAAAAAAACGATCTTCTCACGGGCGCGGTGATGGATGACCCGGTCATTCATGCGCGGACCAAAGGGGTCGGGGTACTGAGCAAACAGGATATCATCGATTATGCGGCAGTGGGCCCCACCGCCAGGGCTTCGGGCGTGGATATCGACATACGCAGGGACGACCCCTATGCGGCTTACCCTCTGGTGAACTGGAAAGTAATCACTGCCGGGGCGGGCGACGTGTTTGCAAAGGCCGAGGTGAGACTGCTGGAAATGTATGAATCGATATCGATCATTGAACAGTGCCTGGAAAAGATGAAAAAGGAAAAGGAGGGGGAAACGGAAGTGCAGGTGCGTGAAGTTCCTGAGGGAATGGGTGCCGGCAGGGCTGAGGCCCCCAGGGGAGAGGTGTTTCATTTTGTGGTGACCGACGGCTCTAACTCCCCGGTACGCCACAAGATCAGGGCTCCCAGCTATGTAAATATCGCCACCTTCAGGAAGGCGTGCGTGGGACAGACTATTGCCGACGCAACAATTTCACTGGCGGCGGTAGATCCCTGTTACTGCTGTACCGAAAGAATGGCCGTGGCATATGACTTTGAAAGCAGGGAGAAGATCTGGAACGGAAACGAACTGCTCAGGATCTCTCAGCAAAAGACTGACAGAATAAAAAACAATATATGGACATAATAAGCCTTATCATACTGGTACCGGTTTTCGCGGGTCTGCTGCTGTTTGCCCTGCCGGAGCGAGGCAGGATGATAAAAGGCATACTGGCCCTGCTGGTATCAATCATCACCGCCTACTGGGCATGGACCATCTTCAGGGCAGAACCGGCTCTGGCAAGGCTGTTCGCCCCGGAGATACCCGGTGCAGGTGAAAACATAAGCAGGATGCTTCAGAGCTGCAACCAGTATATGCGGTTTACCATCGACGGACTGTCTCAGTTGATTGTTTTGCTCGGAGGGCTTTTCGGACTGCTGATTGCAGTGTATTCGATAAAAGGGGAAGGGAAGTCATTAAAATTCAGGAACTTCCATAGCTACTTCCTTATAACACTCGGGTTGTCATTCGGGACAATACTGGCAGATAACCTTCTGCTGTTCATAATGCTTTGGGGTATACTGGCACTCACATTATACAAGCTCATACCGCAAAATGATGAAAAGAGCTCTGCCGCGGCCAAGAAAACCCTTATCATGATAGGCTCATCGGACGGTATAATGATAATGGGGATTGCGATCCTCTACAAGCTCACGGGATCGATCAGCATGAGCGGTATCATGGTTGAAACCGGGTCACTGCTCAGCTATACGGCTTTTGTGGCACTGCTTATCGGCAGCTTTACCAAGGCGGGAGCCTTCCCCTTCCATTCATGGATACCCGATTACACTGAAAAAGCACCGGCAGCATCCTCGGCATACCTTCCGGCATCGCTCGACAAGCTGCTGGGTATATACTTCCTGGTAAGGATATGCCATGATATGTTCGCGATGAGCGATATTCTGCGCCTTGTGATCCTGATTGCAGGGGTGATAACCATTATCACCGCAGTGATGATGGCACTGGTGCAGCATGACTATAAAAAACTGCTCGGCTTTCATGCTGTATCCCAGGTGGGATACATGGTGCTGGGAATCGGACTTGGCAGTGTTATCGGACTGGCTGCGGGACTTTTCCACATGATGAATCATGCAATATACAAGAGCGGACTCTTCCTGGCAGCAGGAAATATAAAGAGTGCTACCGGTGAAAATGACCTTGACAGTCTGGGAGGATTGTCCAAAAGGATGCCCGTAACTTTTATCGCGACCCTGGTCTTCGCACTTTCAATTTCGGGAATACCCCCGTTCAACGGTTTTGCCTCCAAATGGATGATATACCAGGGTATTATTGAATTTGGCAGCGGGACTTCCCTGGCAGGCAAGCTGTGGATAGTCTGGCTGGCTCTGGCCGTACTTGGCTCGGCACTTACCCTGGCCAGCTTTATCAAATTTATAAGCGGTGTCTTCCTTGGAAGCCTGTCCGGTAAGATGAAGGATATCAAAGAAGCCGGCATAACAAAGCTGGTTCCGGTAGCCGTCCTGGCGCTGCTGTGCATCGCACTGGGAGTGTTTGCATCAGGTTACTTTGTGCCGGAAATATTTTACCCTGTCACCGGGCCATTCGAATTCTACGGCGTATGGCAGTCCGCTACCGTCTCTCTGCTCATCCTTCTCTCTATCCTGCTGGGATTCCTGATATACCTGGCAACAGGTGTTGGCAGGATGAGAAAGGCGGAAATCTTTACAGGTGGTGAGAAGATGGCGCCGGACAGGGATTTTCCGGTTACAGGGTTCTATGAGACGATACGCAATGCACCGGTGCTTTGTTTTATTTATGAAAAAGCATATAAAGGGTGGTTCGACCTCTACCTGCGCTCAAAGGACTGCATATTATGGATGAACAACGTTTTCAGCAGAAGACATGACGGGGTGCTGCATACATACCTGGGGTGGATACTCGGGGGACTGATAATTATTTTATTAATACTATTATAGGAGCCGGATATGGAATTGATGCTTTCAGTTATAATAGGATTCATGATAATTGCAGCCATAGTTGCAATACATGCAAAAGACCTGCTGTCGGCCATCATAGCACAGGGATTCGTGGGTTACGGTCTTGTGATCTGCTTTCTTATGCTTAAGGCTCCCGATTTGGCCATAGTGCAGATAGTGGTTGAAACCATCACACTTATAATTATGGTGGCTGTGGTGCTGGACAGCTCAAGGAAAGAGCTTGAGGTTAACTTCGATAAAAGACAGGCAGGCACAATTGCCGCCTCCTTCCTGTTTATCATGGTATTGTTACTCTATTTCAACAGGGCTGTCAGCAACCTGACCGGCTTCGGCGAACACACCCTCAGAATGTCGGAAGCCTATGTAACAGGTGCGGCTTCGCAGACCGGCAGCCTGAACCTTGTGACGGGTGTGCTGTGGGATTTCAGGGGATACGATACCCTGGGCGAAGCTACGGTTCTTTTTACGGCGGCTATAGGTGTAATAACAATAATAAGACTTGTCGGTAAAAAATAGGATTATGCAGGGAATGTCAGTAATAGTGAAAAAAATTGCCCAGCTGATGAGCGGACTGATCTTCGTTTACGGGGCCTATATCATAACCCACGGGCACCTGACACCCGGCGGCGGATTTGCAGGCGGGGCACTGGTTGCCGGGGCCTTTATCCTTATGATCCTGGCAAACGGCTCCGAATATGTAAAACTGAAAAGACAGGAGGAGGGTTCTTCGGTGGTGGAAAGTGCAGCGGTGCTTATGGCACTGATACTGGCCAGCATCGGACTGGTTGCCGGAAGCATGGTCTTTTTCAACAATTACCTGCCGGAGGGAATCCCGGGCAGACTGATAAGCGCAGGTACAATTCCGCTGTACAACATCTTCATAGGAATGGAGGTGGCGGCAGCGCTGATAACGATTTTTCTTGCACTTGTAATTTATAAAGAGGAGATAGCAAAATGACGGTTTTTATACTTTGTTTCCTGATGTTTTTAGTGGGTATCCACGGGGTGCTGACCAGGAGAAACCTGATAAAGGTTGTAATCTCCCTTACTGTAATGGAATTCAGCATATTTCTCATGCTGGCACTTATAGGTTATGTTTCAGGCGGTGAGGCACCGATACTTGGAAGTGATCTTTCTGCCGGCACATATGTTGTGGATCCGCTGCCCCAGGCCATGGTGCTGACGGCAATTGTGATCGCCCTGGCAACCAACGCTATGCTGCTGACAATAGCCATAAGGCTGTACAAAAAATACGGTACATTCGATATAAGAAAAATAAATGAACTTAAAGGCTGATCCATGGATTCGTCAATGATAATATTGTTTGTAATAATTCCACTCTTCGCAGCTTTCCTTATCCCGCTTGCCGGGAGACTGGTTGACGGATTTCAGAGGATCTTCACCAGCTGCATGATGCTGGCAATGGTCATTCTATCCATTTTTGCCACCGTGCAAAATCCGGGAACACTGATCTATATGGTTGGCGGATGGGAACCGGTTGAGAGTGTTCCGATTGCCATTTACATGGTTTTTGACGGACTCAGCGGATTTCTCCTGATCATCATTAACCTGCTGGGATTACTTTCTGCTTTCTATGCAATCAGCTATATAAGGCGATATACGGGTGAAAACTTTTTCTACACCCTGCTGTGCCTTATGATAGCAGGAATGAACGGGGTGGTGCTGTCGGGCGACCTGTTCAACCTGTATGTCTTCCTTGAAATTTCGGTTATCTCTTCATATGCCCTGGTGGCATTCGGGGTGGAAAAAACCGAGCTGGAGGCTTCATACAAGTACCAGGTGCTTGGGGGACTGGCATCGCTGCTGGTTCTTTTCGGCATTGCAATGTTATACTGGAGGACAGGCACCCTTAATATAGCAGATACAGCAGTTCTTCTCAGGCAGGGTGAACAGGATGCCTTCCTTGTTTTCGTGCAGCTTATCCTGGTAACCGGGTTCGGCATCAAAGCAGCACTGATACCTTTCCATGCCTGGCTGCCTGATGCACACTCCTCTGCCCCCTCTCCCATATCGGCGATGCTCTCGGGAGTGCTTATCAAGGCGGTCGGTGTATATGTCATAATAAGACTGTTTTTCAATATGTTCCAGTTAGACACCTCCCTTGCCATAGTTATAACCGTTATAGGAGCCCTCTCCATGGTCATAGGCGTGCTGCTGGCAATCGGGCAATGGGATCTTAAGAGGCTGCTTGCTTATCACAGCATCAGCCAGATGGGATATGTTGTCATTGGTGTCGGTATGGGCATGATACTGCTTTCCAGAGGCGGCGATAAATCCGTTGCTGCACTGGCTATAGGCGGCGGACTCTTCCATATGATAAACCACGCGGTTTTTAAGGGACTCCTGTTTCTGAATGCCGGAGCTATAGAGTTTGCAACGGGAACAAGAGATATGAAAAAGATGGGGGGGCTGGCAAAGTATATGCCGGTAACCCTCGGATCCTCTTTCAGCGCCTCACAAAAAAGCCTTACTGCTTATTACAGTAGACCGTTTTGGTTTAGCCGAAGGGCTTATTGAAGCTGGATGTAAGATGGTTTTTGGTGATCTTATATCTTGTCTTAACATTCCATGGGCGCCCCCAACTCTTCGTGAACCAGATTGTGGGTACCCAGGGGCTCTACAGAAGCGCGAATATCGTCGGCTACCTCCAGGATATTCTGGTGAGC
>JAWODJ010000048.1:0-6998 GCA_046483315.1 Bacteroidales bacterium
GCCCTCCACAAAATCTCATCACTGTAGATATTGCCCACCCCAGCTATAAACTCCTGGTTCATAAGGAGGGATTTCACCCTTCCCCTCCGGCCCTTAAAAAGCTTTTTAAACTTTGAAAAAGAAAAGCTAGAAGAAAGAGGCTCGGGCCCCAAATTCTCTAAAATCTCTTTTGTCCCTTTTTCATCTTGAAGTTCCACCCTTCCGAACTTGCGCATATCGGAAAGAGCGATCATAAAGTCATTGTCAAGGGTAAAAAGAAGATGAATAACTTTTCTTTCGGAAAACCGCAAGTACCGGACTTTCCAGGTAAGCGGCGATTCAATGCTGCCTTTGCCGGATGGTTCATGGGTGACGGGGGAATTTGTCTCTGACTGGCACTCGATTATCAGTGGGAAGCCCTATATAGTACTCACCCTGAATGACGGGGTGGTGTTCAAGATAGCCGACAATCTTATCAGGTCGGAAGGGGTGCTGAGGATGTATTCCCTAAACCCCTTTTATGAGCCGTATGACTTGCCGGCAGGGGAGATAAGGGAGGTATGGCGCTTTATCAACTTTATCAGCACCGAACTGCCGGATACCGAAACCGGAGACGAAGCAACACGCCGCATGGTGGCCGAACTCAGGAACGAGCTGAAACTGATACACCGAAAGCTTGATAAGCAGGACTTAATGACAAGCTAAACAACACTGATCTTTTAATACACTGTTTTAAAGCCAGGCTTAATATCCTGCTCAGCCCTGTTATTTAGACAGGTACCACCGCTCTACATCCTTGTTGTCACCCTTTATGTCTGTAATGCTGAATACAAAAGCATTATCAGAATACTCCTCTATATCATAAACTGTCAATCCTCCTCCACTTGTTAAGGAAAGGGTTTTGTCAGTATTTGTCCACGTAAACTCACCTCCAATAAAGTTTCCCCCGATATCATGACCGGTCCCGTCGCTTTTAAATTCAATCATGCCCTGATCTGTGCTCTCACTTTCTCCTGTTAACTGCCCATTGTTAAAATTTTGCTGTTCGTACCTGTCAATATTCCATGTGCCTACGATCCATTTCTTGATTTGTTCTTCATCTTTCGTACAACTTGTCAGGATACCCAATGTAATAATAAGGATTACACTTAATGGAAAAATTACTTCATTCTTCATTGTTTTATTTTTTTGCATTATTAATTTAGTTTTTTATCCAGATAAACCAATTCACTTTTGGAATTCATTTTCATCAAAACAAGGACTTTCTTGATCTATGAAGGGCATTCTATTGCGAAACAAATTTAAGGCCAGGGGCATGACCCGGACCTTAAATTTATTAATATACCAACATATTTCTGTTATTCTTTTCAATCATCAAACCGGTCCTCGAAGGCATCAATAACATCTTCGATTCTGTCCATTAAACGATCTGCCAGCGTTTCATTGCCATCGGGATCGTCAGGATAGATCTCAATTATACCATTTTGATTTTCGTCCATAGCAGCTGAGATATCAACACCCCCGTTTGAGGGATCAAACATGGAAACAATGTCAAATGACACGGTTATAATTGCTTGTTTTGCCTCATCCAGGTGTACCGTGTTGTCAAATTCGATTTCCATGTCAAAATCCTCGTCATGCCAGAATACAAAAGGAGTTCCATCAATAGTCCCTTTAACAAGAATTGTCTTTTTAAACATTTCAGAAATTGAGTTTTCATTTTCTTCAAATTCAAACTCTATTTCTTCATAAGCTGCCACTGGTAATTCAACATTATCTGCAATAAAGGCTTCCAATGCCATTCCTTCAAGCATAAGATCTATTTCAAATGGACCTTCAAGCTCTATATCCGAAGCAAACGAATCTGTGGCAAACAGTGGATCGTCATCATCGAATTCCAGTTCGATCTCCGATATATTGATCTTAAAAGTTTCTACAATAACACTATTGCTTAACTCTTCTTCATTGGAGGCTGATGCCGATTTGAGAGAAGCAGAAGATCCCGGATTAAGGTAAATGGCCTTAAATAAAAACCCCACACCGCCTTTTTCAATATCATCTTTGCTGCATGACGACAATAATGCCAATGCGAAAAGAAATAAAATTGACTTTTTAAACAAGATAGAGAAATTTTTTACTGTTTTCATAATTCAAAATTTAGTTAACACATATTTTTCTTTTTATGTTTCTGTTTAATAAGACGGGATATTTTTCAAAGGTTGGAATGCAAAGGATTTTTTTTAATAAAGTTTATGCTATTAAATTTGTTTTTTTGCGGTTTTTTTGTCTGACCACTGCAATAATTCAAATTCCTGTTTTGAAAGTTTTACCTAAAATATTTTCAAAAACCTTACAAAAAAGTTCCAACCTTTTATGTAATTTACCGTCATTAAGTAGATAAGGTTAGAATATTTCTGTATGATTGCAGATCATAAGCTATATATGTGCAAGTTTACCAGCCCCATAGCGATTATATTTATCATTTTGCTAATTATAACTTCAGGATGTGAACCTGAAGAACACACTCTTCCTGTAGATTTCGAACTCAAATTCAGAATCGCTGAGACACCTGTGATGGATGGGAAGTTGGTTGTCCAGAGCTTAGCATTAAACCTTGGTTCCATAGAAATAGAAGGCAGACGTGCTGTAGGAGAGGATGTATTTATGACCAGAAAATTTGATGATCCCCGGGTTATTATTATCAGGCCGAATTTTACCACCGGGGCTATCGATTTCAATATCCCCCAGGGAATTTATGACCGGTTGTCATTTCAGTTAAAATTCCGGCCTGATCCGGAAGAAGAGGATCTTTATGATGATTTTGAAGAATGGCTTGAAGATATGGAAGAGGGAGAAGAAGATATTGATGACCTCAGGGAAGACCTGGGGGATATTATAGAAGACTATCTCGAAGACGTCAGTCCATGCCTTATAATGCATGCAGAATATTTTAAGAACAATGAATTATACAATGTAGTTTTTGTGATCAATGATCCATTGTCGCTTAATATATTAGCTTCAAATGTCTTTGGAGATAGAGAGGTGATCCTGGACAAAAATATAATTAACCGTGGCGAAATAGTTTTAGATCCCTCAATTTGGTTTTCAGTCATTCAGCCCCCCGTGCTGGAAAGCTCATTTTATGGGGTTATAGATGACGAGAAATACTTTTTTTTAAATGAAAAAGTAAATCCGCTTCTGTTTACAACGATTTATAACAGGCTGGATGGTTCTGCTAACTTGGTAATTAATGAATGAGTGATTTAATGGGGAACACCTTTAACAGAGAGGATGAATTTCTTTTAAAAGGTTGTCTTGAAAATAACAGGAGATCCCAGAAATTGCTGTACAGGAAGTATTTTAAAACAATGTTCCGTATCTGTCTGTCATTTAGTGGCGACAAGGATGAGGCCAAGGATATTTTGCAGGATGCATTCGTAAAAGTATTTACCAGTCTTGACAAATACGGTTTCAAAGGTTCCCTGGAGGGATGGATCAGGAGAATAGTTACCAATACTGCAATTGATTATTTCAGATCGAAAAAGAGAATGATCTTCCAGGATGAATTTCCTGATGAAGCGGAAGATGAGGATGATAGATTTTTTAAAGGAGATCAAATAACAACAGATATAATACTTTTCTATATAAAGCAGCTCCCTGATGGTGCAAGGATTGTTTTTAATTTGTATGCAGTTGAAGGTATGACCCACAAGGAGATTTCAAATAAACTGGGAATTAACGAAGGCACTTCAAAATCTCAGTATAAAAGGGCCAGAACCTTACTTAGAAAATGGATTAACGAATATGAACTGAGCAGGCAATGAGCAAGGACAGGTTTAATATATGGTATAACAAATGGCTTGGCCGGATTGACGAAGAAGCGGATGAATCTCTTTGGAATGAGATTGAGGATGAACTGGATTTCCATGAAACATGGGAGAATATAGCCGGCAGGCTTGATAAAATTGATCGATCCGTAAAACCCGTAACTAAAAGGAAATCCTATCTTAAAGAAATAATTGGTATTGCAGCAAGCATATTGCTTATTCTGGCAACTGCAAAATATATTAGTGACAAATCTCACGAAATGTCAGTCAGCGCAGATAATATTGCACTGACCGGAAGGCATACAGATCAAAAAGTTAAAGCCATTTCTGATAATGCTCTCCGTCAAGCCGGTTCCGGAATCATGGGTGCAGGCATATCAGGTAGAAGAGCTAATCCGGAGTTTTTCCTGACGGAAAGAGAGTTTGATCGTCAGGAGGCCGGACGGACCCGGATGGATAACCGGATCATGGCACGGACCGGCCTGGCAGAAAAACAACCCTTAACAGTGTATTCTTTTGATAACAAGAGGTTGGAAATGACTCTTGCCGATCATTCAGGATATTCACCTGTACAGAATAAACTGCCGGATAACATTTCTGAAAGTGACGGCAGGAGGAACTTAATCGGCTTTAAAGATGCCGGCATAGTGTTCGGGTATAAAAACACCTGGCTTCTGAACCATGAAACATACAACGGGCTGAACCCCTCAAAACTCAACAGTGCCCTTCCGACTTACCGGCAGGAAATCGGGGCTGCAACCACAATGGTAATAAAACAAAGGACTGCTATTGGGATGGAATTCTTCTGGAGGTCTGAAATCGGACAGAAATATCAGCAATATGTTAACGCCAGTTATATTGACAGAAATATTAATCTTGATTACCTGAAATTCCAGGCTTTTTATTTATGGGATCCTGCCAGGGTTCCCGGGGAAGTTCTCCTTGGCGGATATTACTCTATATTAAAGACAGGCAAAGAAACCAGGGGTGAAGACAGCTTCAATATCAGGCAGAATTACAGTGATACCGATTACGGATTTTTGTTGGGCTACCAGTTGAAAATAAATGTTCAGGGCAGTTTGGTCGTTAAACCCGGCGTCAGATTTAATTACAATATTCGAAATATATTTGAGGGCGATAATATCGTGCCTTCCCATCTGAAAAAGACAAACAGTTTTTCTGCAGGATTCAATATTTCTTTATTTTACAATTTTTATTAGCCATATTATTATCTTCTCATTAAACCTCTACCTGGTTTGATTGCTCTTACTGCCGCTTCTAACATTAATGCCATTTATCCATGTTTCGCAATTAATTGTACGTTCCTTTACTCACATGGCTGTCCAAAATGCAGTTTTAGGATACTTTTTCTTTTTTTGTTTCGCCATAATGATAAAGAAATTCAGGGTCGAAATCAGCTCCATTTTCCCACTGAATCGTAAAGGGATTCAGCGTAAATCTTTTAAAAACATTTATATCTTTCAGTGGTTCAAAAACTTCTCCCCATAGTTCATTTTCAAGGTCTATGGTTTTTTTCCGGCCATCGCTGAATTTGAAAGCAATCTTATAGCCTTCAAAATACTTTGCTTCAGTTACTTTTATTAATTCCATTCAAATTTATTTCAGCGGTTCTATTTTATTTAAGTGTTTCCGTTGTTCAATCAATCTCCAGTTCTCCAGCAATTCATCCTTGTGCAAATCCATCCATTCGTAAATAAGGTTAATCGCTCTTCTAGGCAATGTTCCTCTTACTATTCCATAATCAATTTCAACTATTGCCTCAAAATCTTGATATTTAACATGGAAATGTGGTGGAGCATGCTCATTATAGAACATGTAAATTATTATCCCATAAAATCTGGAAATTTCCGGCATTTACTGTTTTTAATTAACAAAGATACAAATTATCAACTTTAAATTGAAACGGTTATGTTGCCCTTAATGGTACTTTTTATTGGAATTTAAAACCATTTTAACCAGGTTTAACATTGTCCCGAAAAAAGTGAGACATGAAAACGTTTTTTATTTAGGGAAGTGTGAGACCTAAGGCGGACTTAACACAAAATTTCAATATGTTTGTTACCGAAAATATACCTAAAATCAAAACCTCCCAAACCGGGAGCATAAAAAACGACGTATGAAAGTACTACTTGTTAACGGAAGTCCCCACAAAGAAGGATGCACCTGGACGGCGTTGTGTGAAGTTGCAGGAGCATTGAAAAATCAGGATATTGAATCAGAAATTTTTCAGGTCGGCACCGACCCGGTCTCAGGATGCCTGGGATGCGGAACCTGCAGCAAAACGGGACGCTGTGTCATAGACGACAATGTTAACAGATTTCTGGATAGGGCAGAAGAGGCTGAAGGTTTTATCTTTGGCTCACCGGTACATTTTGCAGCCGCTTCGGGCATGCTGACCTCATTTATGGACAGGGTGTTCTATGCGGGAAAAAAAATATTTCAGTTAAAACCGGCCGCTTCGGTGGTAAGTTGCCGGAGGGGAGGAGCAACCGCTACTTTTGACCAGATCAACAAGTATTTCACAATAAGTAATATGCCGGTTATAGGGTCCCAATACTGGAACATGGTACACGGCAATACCCCGGAAGAAGTAAAACAGGATAAAGAAGGGCTGCAAATCATGCGGACACTGGGCGGCAACATGGCGTGGCTGCTTAAATCGATCGAAGCCGGCAAGGCAACCGGCGTACCACTGCCCGAAAAAGAAAAACCGGAAAGAACAAACTTTATCCGCTAAATTGGTAAGATGTCAGGAAGCATATAATTTCCTGCACCAGGACATCTTCAACATACTCGAAGTTGCACACAAAGAACTAAAAGCTATTGCAATACATTACCTGCCGCTAATATATCCCGGAATTAAAAGTCTCAGCAAGCCGGTAAACCGGGCCCTCAGGCCGTAGTTCGCTGTTATACAGGTTGAAACAGTTTACGGTGAAGTCCGCTTCAAAGGGGTTGAACAGCCCTGTCTCCTTGGAAACAACCCTGTAATCCTTTGGCAGCAGCCACTTTATCCGTGCAAGTGTAATATGTGTTTTAAGTTTTTCATTTACACCAAAGACCCCGGCTACTTTATTATAAAGATCATTCAACTCTTCTGATTCTTCAAGTTCCAGCCATATAAGCCTGGGTTTCCTTTCGGGGAAGAGTTTGATGCTGGTCGTTGACAGG
>JAWODJ010000082.1:0-78981 GCA_046483315.1 Bacteroidales bacterium
ATCACGTTCTTCAAAGTGAATAGTGATAATAGAGCCGTATTCGGTAAAGTTCATGACTTGAACAATCCGTTCATTCAGAGTTGACCGATCGACGACGCCCATATAGTGGCGCTCACTGTCTAGTACCGGAAGCAATGTAAGTTTATGCTTGTCCATCAATCTGGCCGCATCAAAAATGTTTTGATTCTGGATGGATACAAAATATTGCGCCTCTCGTATGGCAAGAACACTGTCAATGGAATTCTCATGTTTCTCGGCTGACTCACGACTGACCATGCCTATAAAGCGATTCGTCGTCTGATCGACTACCGGCAATAAGGTCTGTCCGCTCTCCTTCATTGCAGAAAGAGCCTCCCGGACAGTATCAATCGCCCGTAATGGCTTAATGTGATCACAAATTGTGTCCCGAACCAGAAAGCTCTGAAATTGGGGTTATGAATGAATGATACAATATTGCCTCTTCCCCTGGAATTGATCAGTATCCCTGCTGTACTGTCCATATGATTGGTCCAGGGTTCCCATACGTATCCGCTAAGAAGTGCATTACCGGTGAATAACAGAGGATTTGCAAATGGACTGCTGTCGGGTTTTGCAGCCAGATGTCCTGTTACATAGTAAGGGAGAAGCTCATTCCTGTATCCGTAGCCGACAGGATGGGTTATGTCAAGACTGGTTTCAAAGATTGTTCCCGATATTCGCCTCGCACCCCTGTATTCAGAACGTTTGATGTATGGCAGGAATCCGGGTTCCTCCTGCTCCGGTGGCGGGACAAATTCAATTGATGCAAATTCGTTTTTGGCCAGCCACTGATTGGCACTTCCTAATGCAACTATATTGCCTCCTGATCTTAACCAACGGTTTAGAGAGGCCTTGCCGGTATCATTTATGGAGTTGTAACTTCCTGAAACCATTATAATGGTATTATACCTGCTCAGGTCCATGCTGTTTATCCTGTCAGTTTCAACTTTTGTGACGGGTATATTGTACCTCTGGTCAAGCAGGTGCCACACTTCGCCTGCTTCCCGGCTGCTGGTTCCGGGTCCTGTCAGCATAAGTATATCGGGCCTTGAGATATCTGCAAAACTGCCGCTTCCAAGATGAATTCCTTCACTTGAAAAGCTGGTCTCAACAGAATGGATTGTTATGCCGGCATGTTTCGCGGCATTACCGACAAGTTCAAAAGTTTCCCGGGGAGTGCAATCCTGGCTGTTGACATGGACCATTATAGTTCCGTAATTGAATTCAACCAGCTTGCCTGAACCTGTGCTGATGGAGAAAGGTTCTGTAGCGACTTTAGTGCGTAATCCCTCCTTCTGCAGATAATATAATGCCCTGGGAGCATAATAGTCATCCCACTGGAAAAGATATGCATTATTGGTTATGTTACCGGCCAGGTTACCGTGCGGCCGGCGGGGAGTGTCTAACATTTCCCCCTGGAGGGATCTGAGCTGGCTTTCAGATGTGATCCTGCCGTATGGCATATTGAAAGCCAGTGGCTTGGTCCATGTTGAAACATCGTAGAAAAGGCTGTCCCCAAACTCCAGAACTTTCTCAAAAAGTGTCATTACAAGCCTGTATTGCCGTTGCCTGAGAGGTACCACCCAGGCTGAACCGGGATAATATGTTTGTCCCCCGACCGAAATATTGTCATTGATTTCATACACCTGTATCTGGTGAGTATTTAAGATATCAAGCAGATGGTAATTTTTACCATTATCATACTCATCGCCGAATATCCAGGCCTGGAAAGGTTCACCGGAAGCTTCCTCCACAGCCGTGCTGTAGAACCATCGCAGGTGGTTCAGCAAAGTTTCCCTCATACTGAGTCCCGCCTCTATTGATGAAAGTGAAACTACAACCTGGTTTTTGATGGTTTCGGCAAAATCTGTTACGCCGTGAATGGTCTCTCTCCGATGTCCTCTTGTTGATGCCTGCTCGAACAGTATCCCGATGCCTCCATGAATATCAGGGTAGGTGGAACCTTTGCCATAGTAAAAATCATCAAATCCCTGCTGGGTATAGTATAATTGTCCTATTTCATCAAAAGCCGCGGCATGGTACTTTGCCACTTCCAGTGTCAGCTCATCGGTTTTATGAGGTGTACGCGGATTTAACCTTTCAGGTACACCGGGCTGGAAAAAGAATGTGGCGTTGCTCCCCATTTCATGATGATCGGTATTAATATTGGGCATCCAGTTGTGATATGCCCTAATACGTCCATAGCTTTCCGGATGCTGTACAGGAAGCCAGTCCCTGTTCAGGTCAAACCAGTAATGGTTGGTACGTGATCCGGGCCAGACATCATTGAATTCCATGCTATTCGGATCAGGGTTAAGAGTCTTGCTTTTATACCTGTTAACCCAGCTTGCAAACCTGTCCTGTCCGTCAGGGTTAAGAGAGGGATCTATTATAATAACGAGATTATCAAGGATATCCAAAACCCTGTCACTTTGCCCTGCAGCCAGGTAATAAGCTACCAGTGGTGCTGCATTGTGTGCGCTGGCTTCGTTGCCGTGCACGCCATACCCGAGCCGGATCACGGCTGGCATATTTTTTACATCAATTATTCCGGAAGCTTCCGGATTGGTAAGTGCCAGGTGATTTTTCCTGATCTCTTCGAGATTTCGCTGGTTTTCTTCAGAAGTTATTACCAGGTGGTACAGGGGCCGGTGCTCGTAGGAACGAGCGTATTCATAGATCATTGCCCTGTCTGATTTCTCTGCAATGATATTCATATATTGTGCAAGCAGGGTATGGTTTAAATGCCAGTCACCAATCTGGTATCCGAGAAATTCTTCGGGCGATGGTATATTGCTGTTGTAATCTGTTTCAGGAAGGAAATAGCTGATTTCAACCTGTGCATTTAAATGCACAAATAAGACCAGAAAAATCAGAACAAGGGATCTGTTTTTAAGCATGATGAAATAATTTAGATAAAACATAAATATTATCGGGATCTTTTTCCGGTCGAAACTTCAAACCGTCGCTCCGATCCTGTAAATGTAATGTACAGGATGTAATAAACCAATTATTTTTTCTCTCTCCGCCTTCGTTCATAATGTCTGGAGTCGCCCCATTCACCGTATCCGATTTCATCACCTGCCATATGTATCCTGGCTTCAAGGCAATTTGTGCAATCTTCAGCCTTTTCATCTGTACAGGGTTTATTTTCGTATAGTTTGTAGCTGTCCCTGTATTTCCCGGGAGTGATATTGGGCATGATCACATTTGCTCCTGCCAGCAGGGCCTTTTCCCTTCCCATAGGATCAATTGCCTGCATGGCCGTTGCCGCGGCAATATTAATATCTTTCATGATAATCCGCAACAGGGCAATAACTTTCAGTGTAAGGTGAAATCTTTCGGTTGGAGGGATCAATTGTTCCCTGTATTTAAACATGGGAGTATCCCTGTGTTCAATATAGGGCCCCAGGCCAATCATGTCTATATCAAAATCCTTCATGAAAAGTATATCTCCGGCAATGTCATACGGCGTCTGGAAAGGCAGTCCGACCATTATTCCTGTACCGGTCTGGTAACCAATATCCTTAAGTGATTGGAGGCATTCAATTCTGCGGTTGAAATCATGTCTGGTGTCATTGGGGTGTATTTTCCGGTAAAGTTCCGGATTTGAAGACTCTATCCTGAGCAGGTACCTGTGTGCTCCTGCATCGAACCAGCGCCGGTATACTTCCTTTGTCTGCTCCCCAAGGGAAATAGTTATTCCCAGCTCATTATTGCTTATTCGTTTTATTTCTTTAAGCAGCTTCTCAATACGATCGGTAAAACCCGGGTTTTCAAGTTCTCCTGATTGCAATACTACTGAGGCATACCTGTTTTCATGGGCAAATCTGACGGCATCAAGTATTTCCTTATCTCCAAGATTATAACGACTGATGTTTTTGTTGTCCCTTCTTATTCCGCAATAATGGCAATTTTTACCGCATATATTGGAAAACTCCACCAGACCGCGATAATATACTCTCCTGCCCACATATTGTTCTTTTATCCCGGCCGCCTTTTTATATATCAAATTGCGGTCCCCGTCCCCGGCGGACAGCAGTATCAGAAGTTCTTCTTTGGAGAAATCATCCTTTTCCAGCAATTTTTCAATATCACTCATTACGTATAAAACAGTTCCTTCCTTTAAAAAAAACCACCATAATCATAAGGGTCAGTTCATCCGGTTGGCAAAATGTAAATGTAAATAAAATTTTTTCATCAAAAATTACACACAGTAGATGAAAAAAATAGATGAAGTTAATTTTTTATCTTATTGTTTTTATTACCGGTAAGAGTTATAACGAATTATTTCATCGGATTGTTTTCGGATTTTCTGCCGCTTTTTACCGGCAGGATATCCCAGGGTGATTATAAGCATTGGCCTTTTATTATCCGGAATGTTCAGGAGTTTCCTGACTTTTTTTTCATTAAACCATCCTATCATACAGGTTCCGAGTTCTTCGGAAGCAGCCTGCAGGCAAAAATGGGATGCTGCAATACCTGTATCCATAAGGGTATATTTTTTATCTTTTACAATTTCACCGAATTTTGATGATATGTTAGGCTTTTCCATTACAAGTACAACAAGAATGGGCGCCTGTTTTGCAAAATGATTAACAGGAACCAGTGCCCCCGATGTTTCCCCGGCAACGGCATTTTTCAGATCAGGGTCGTTTACCACGATGAATGTCCACGGCTGTGCATTGCATGCTGATGGGGCCAGTCTGGCAGCTTCAAGGCAGCGGTCAAGTTTTTCCTTCTCCACCGGCTTGTCATGGTATTTTCTGTCACTCTGTCTTTCATTTGCCAGTCTGAGAAAATCAATTTTTTCATTCATAAGAAATAAAAATTTTTAATTAGGCGGGTCTTTTTCCCGGTTCCTGATGCGGTGTTAGCGGGTGAAAATTACAGGACAGTAAATTTTACAGGCAAACCGCCAGGTGCTTCAATTTATCAATGAATTCGCGGGGTTTTTTATCAGTATGCTGAGGATGCCTGTAACACCATGATCCTGTGGTGTTATGTTTTGGTGAACAGTTCAATTTCATGTGATTCAAATATTTTTTTACTTGTTGTGATATTGGCAAATTTGACCATCGCCTCTGCCACCCTTTCTGATTCAATGGCGCGGTATTTTTTCAATCTTCCTCTCAGCAGGAAACCAACTGGAATCATGATAAGCCTGCCTGCCTCTTCGAGAAACCTGAACTCTTTGCGTTTCCCGAGCAGCATGGATGGCCTCAGTATGACCACTTTTTTAAAACTGAACTCCTGCACCGCTTTTTCTGTTTCACCCTTTGTACGGAGATAAAAGTTTGAACTTTTCGGGTCGGCGCCTACAGAGGAGATGATCAGAAAATTCGGAACATTGTTATTACTGGCTATCCTGGCAATGTTTACCGGAAATTCAAAATCAACTTTTCTGAAATTCTCCTTTGACCCTGCCTTTTTAATGGTTGTGCCAAGGCAGCAGAAGACATCATCACCGCTGATCTTATTTGCATAATCTCCGATCTTTTCAAGGTCTGTATTTATTATTTCAATCTTATCATTTTTGAGATCCGGTTCGGACCTTGTAAACACTATGACCTTTTCATATCGTTCATTACGGACGAGCTTTTGCAATACATGTGCTCCGGTGAGTCCGGTAGCACCAAACAGGATGGCAGTTTTTTTATTCATCATGTACGGGTATTTTTGCAACTTTTTTATATGTGCAATTACTTTACTGGGTAAGAATATAATAAAGGTACCTTCGGTGTTTACAAGGGGTAAATATAAAAAAAATGAACAAGAGCAAAGATTATTATATAACATATCCCTTATTTTGACGTATCACTGTACAGCAAATAGCTTGTTTATCAAATTTTATCAGTTAACCTGCCATGGAATAACTGAAATCATGCAAAGGAGCTTTTAAAGATTATTTTTGATAGTTTTACAACTGTTATGTCAATTAATTTTTTGTAATTCGTAATTATGAGGAAACTGTATATTATTGCGGGCCTGGGTATATTTCTTATATTACTGTTTTTGGTTGTCCGCTCGCCATTGTCAGGGTATTATTATCAGCAGGGACTGGAAAATAAGGAGAAAGGGCTTTATGAAAAGGCCGGAAAATATTTTTCCAGGGCCGTCAGGATCAAAGGCAGTTTTCTGGAGGCCCGTTTTGAGAAGGCCCTTACCGAGGCTCTTCTTGAAAATGACTCTGAGGCAATTATTCTGTTTTCGGAAATTATTGAAATGGATGAGAATTTTGGTGCCGGATGGTTCTACAGGGGTCTGTCACGGTCAGTCTCCGGCGATCATGCCGGAGCGGCAGATGATTTTACCCGTGCTGCAGAACTGGGCTATGAGCAACCGGCTGCCTATACTAACAGGGGCAGGATGTGGCTGGAACTTGATAATAATGAAATGGCATTTGAGGATTTTTCAAAAGCGATAGCGGCTGATACTGCATACGGTCCGGCATGGTTTCACAGAGGTGTCCTTAAAGCTAATAACGGTGATTTTCAGGGTGCCGTTGAAGATTATAATAATGCAATAAGGTATGACAGGGAGAACCCTGAAGCATACCGGTTAAGAGGGACCGTCATGGCCAGCCTGGATAATTTTGTCGGTGCCATTGAGGATTATGACAGGCTCATTGAGATGGAATCCGGTTATAGCGGTCTTTATAAACAGAGAGGCATATTTAAAAGAGAGATCGGCGATTATGCCGGTGCAATAAGTGATCTGGACCAGGCACTCGAGTTGGATTCTGATGATGCTGAAATTTATTTTCACAGGGGCAGTTCACTGGCTAACCTGGGTGAATCTGGCAGGGCACTGGAAGATTTTAACAGGTCAATAGGACTGGATGGAAGTGATGCCAGGGTCTTTAGAACCAGAGGATTGTTGTTGCTCAGGAGTGGAGAGGCCGGTAATGCCATTGAAGATTTCCGTTCATCAATAAAGCTGGATAACACAAATCCGCAATCTTTTTATCTGCTTGGTACGGCCAAAGCCATGCGGCAGGATTACAGCGGATCGGTCCTTGAGTTTACTAAAGCCATTGAACTTGACAGTAATCATGCCATGGCATATTTTAACCGCGGTATCTCAAGAGGAATTATGGGCCAGCATGATAAAGCGGTAGGGGATTATGACAGGTCCATTGAGTTGCAGCCTGACAACCCGGGTGCATATCATCAGCGGGCAGTTTCGCGTATCAACCTTAACGATATGGAAGGAGGGTGTGCAGATCTCAGGACAGCACTGGAAATGGGTGTTCAGGAAGCCGAAAGTATGCTCAGAATATACTGCCGTGAGGGGGAAAATGTGATTGTCCGGTAATTGTAACATTTTTCACCGGTGCGCTGCACATGTTTCTTCAGATTACAATAAGATATTTCCGGGAGGATTTTTCCGCCGAAAGGCAGCCTTCCCTTTAAAGTCCGAGCAGCAGGTCACGCGGACTTGCTCCGCCGAACAACATCTTTACCGGATCTTCAAGCATCTCCTTAACTTTCACAAGGAATCCCACCGAATCGCGGCCGTCTATTATCCTGTGGTCATATGAAAGGGCAAGATACATCATTGGCCTGATCTCCACCCTGCCTTTTACGGCCACGGGCCTCTCAACGATATTATGCATGCCCAGGATGCCTGATTGTGGCGGATTGAGAACAGGTGTTGACAGAAGTGAGCCAAAAACACCACCGTTGGTTATTGTGAAGGTGCCACCGCTCATATCTTCAATGGATATCCTGTTCTTCCTGGCTTTTTCAGCAAGCTCCATAATTGTTTTTTCAATATGTGCAAGGCTTTGCGCCTCGGTATTTCGCATTACAGGTACCATGAGCCCCTTACCGGTCTGCACAGCAATGCCTATATCACAGTAGTCATGAGTAACGATCTCGTCACCGTCGATATAGGAGTTAACATGTGGAAAAGTTTTCAGTGCCTCTGTAACGGCTTTTACAAAGAATGACATGAAGCCTAGTTTAACGCCGTGCTTATCAATAAACCTCTCCTGGTATGTTTTTCTGATATTAATAATATTGCTCATATCCACCTCATTAAAGGTGGTCAGCATGGCAGTTTCATTTTTAACTGCTACCAGCCGCTGGCTCAGTTTCCGTCTAAGCATCGACATTTTCTGCCTGCCGGTTTTCCGGCTTTTCCCAACCTCCCCAGAGATCCCGGGAATTTTCCGTTCCTGCGTTTCCGCTACCAGGGCAACATCTTCTCTGGTGATCCTGACCAGTCCGTTTATTATATCGTCCACAGACAGCCCCTTTTCTTCCATAAGTTTTTTCGCCAGGGGTGATACTTTGACTTTATCCGGCGTCCCGGTTGGCATGGAAGAACTTTTATCCTTTTTCCCCTTTATTTCAGATGCGGGACTTTGATCCTGCTTTTTACCTTTCCGGTTATCCTGCTGAACATGCTCTGAATGGAGGGCTGAATCTTCTTCCTGGAGAGATTCTCCGGATTTTTCTTCACCGGGGGAAGTCTCTTCCGGCTTTCTCTCCGGCCCTTTTCCGCTAGTATCTATTGTGCATGCAACAGATCCCACCTCAATTGCTTTGCCGGTTTCGGCAATGATTTTTAAAGTGCCACTTTTTTCTGCCAGCAGAGGCAGGGTGGCTTTATCTGATTCTATCTCTGCAATTTCCTGGTCTTTTTCGACAAAATCGCCGTCATTAACAAGCCAGCTTGCAATTTCTACCTCCGTAATTGATTCTCCCGGCGAGGGAATTTTTACTTCAACGATCATTTTATGGAAATGGTTTTCATTGTTGTCTGTTTTCTGTACTGTTTTATGGGATCGGCAAACTCATTATTATGCAAAATAATCATTTTTTTTCAGAAAGGGTTTATTCAGATAATTGGCCTGAAGTCCGGTTCAATGAGCCATCTCCCTGTTAAGTTCTCTGATGGAGAATCTTCCACACCTTTGTCCGCAATACTCCCTCTGTAGCTCGCAATCGCACTTTTTGAATACTTTGTCAAGAATTTTGTTCAGTCTTCTCTTGTGCAGCTCCATCAGTCCGCTTGCAGGTGAACCACTGGCAGGCCTTGAAACCAGCAGCAGGTTAACATCTTTGAAGACCCTCTGCAGATAGGACCATGCACCCATATTTTCAGGTTCATCCTGGGCCCACACATGACGCTCGGCCTTTTTGTACTTTTTAATTACCGATTGCATCTGTTCGTGGGGAAACGGATACAATTGCTCCAGACGGACGATAGCGGTATCATTAGCACCCAGTTCTTCACGCTTTTTAACCAGGTCATAGTAAAGCCTTCCGCTGGTTAATACAACCTGACGTACATCAACAGGATCTACCAGGTCGTCATCAATCAGCTCTCTGAACCTGCCGGCGGACAAATCTTCTATGCCGGATATACAGGAAGGATGACGTAGCAGGCTTTTTGGAGTGAAGACAATAAGAGGAATTCTGAATGGTCTGTGCATCTGGCGCCGCAACACATGAAAAAAATTTGCCGGTGTGGTGCAGTTCACTACCTGCATATTATTATTTGCCGACAGCGACAGGAACCTTTCAATGCGTGCGCTCGAATGCTCGGGACCCTGTCCCTCGTAACCATGTGGCAACAACAGTACCAGTCCGTTCATCAGTCCCCATTTCTCTTCGGCCGAGCTGATAAACTGATCTATTATAACCTGGGCCACATTGTGGAAGTCGCCGAACTGAGCCTCCCAGATTGTTAATCCGCCAGGTAATGCAAGTGCATAGCCGTATTCAAATCCCATAACACCGTATTCTGACAGTGGGGAATTGTAAATATGGAATTTAGCCTGGCTGCCTGAGAGATGTTTAAGGGGGAAATATTTTTCATCTGAATTCTGAATAACGTATGCTGCATGACGGTGTGAGAAGGTTCCCCTTTCCGAATCCTGTCCGCTTACCCTGACAGGGAATCCCTCCGTAAGAAGGCTTCCGTATGCCAGGAGCTCTCCAAGTGCCCAGTCCAGCTTATTATTTTTCACCTTTTCAGACCTGTCTGCCAGCAGTTTTCTGATCTTACTGAAGAAGGGCTTATCCCTGGGAAGGGTGTTGAGCTTTTTTGCAATATCGAGGAGTATCTTTTTATCTACCCCGGTTTCGGGGGAAACTTTAAAATCGTCAATACGGGAATACCTGTATTTGTTCCAGTCCTCTTTCAAAAACTGGTTAATCCTGACCATGCTGCCTTCCCTGGATTTATTTAGTTTTTCTTCCAGTATACCGTTAAAATCTTTCCTGGTCTCCGAAACCTCTTCCCTGGAAAAGATACCTTTGTCGATGAGTTTTTTACCGTATATTTCACTTGCATTGGGATGTTTGCTGATCTGCTTGTATAGAAGAGGCTGTGTAAACCTTGGTTCATCTCCCTCGTTATGTCCGTACCTGCGGTACCCCAGTATATCGATAAATACATCTGTATGAAATTCCTGCCGGTATTCCATTGCCAGTCTGATTGTATAGATAAGAGCTTCCACATCGTCACCATTTACATGGAATACGGGCGATTTTGTTACTTTGGCCACATCGGTGCAATAGGTGCTTGAGCGTGCATCGAGATAGTTGGTGGTAAATCCCACCTGGTTGTTTAAAACAAGATGGATCGTGCCCCCTGTTTTATAGCCGTTAAGCTGTGACATCTGGATCACTTCATACACAACTCCCTGTCCAGCTATTGCGGCATCACCGTGTATAAGGATCGGGGCCAGCCTGTTATAGTTGCCCCCGTAATTGTGATCAATCTTGGCCCTGGCAATGCCAAGTGCGACAGGATCGGCAGCCTCAAGGTGTGAAGGGTTGGGAACCAGGTTCAGCCTGACTCTTTTTCCCTTGTCTGTTTTAATTATGTTGTTATGTCCCAGATGATATTTGACATCTCCAAGTGCAATTTCATCGTTGTATTGTTTACCGTTAAATTCATCAAATATATCCTGGTAGGATTTCTGCATTATATTGGCCAGGACATTAAGCCTTCCCCGGTGGGCCATACCTATAACAAACTCTTCGATGCCAAGGTCGGAACCTCTTTCAATGACTGAATCCAGTGCGGGAATAAGTGTTTCCGTACCTTCAAGGGAGAATCGTTTTTGCCCTATGAACTTACGGTGAATAAACTGTTCAAAACCGACTGCCAGATGAAGATGGTGATAGATATGTTTTTTTTCCTCAACCGTGAAATCAGGGGTGTTTTTTACAGACTCCATTTTTTCAGTAAGCCAGCTAACCACCTCCGGAACCCTGATAAAAAGAAATTCCACACCGACGGACTGGCAATAGGTTTGATGCAGGTGAGCCTTGATATCGCGAAGTTTTGCCGGTCCTATACCTATTTTTTTACCTGCCTGAAAAACGGTTTCCATATCTTCCTCCGAAAGACCGAAGTTTTCAATTTCAAGGGTAGGAGTGTATTGCCTCCTGGTGCGAACGGGATTGGTTTTTGTAAACAGATGTCCCCGGAGTCTGTATCCTTCTATAAGGGATATTACCTTGAATTCTTTGTCAAAAGTATCGTCACAAGGTTGATTGTTGTATTTCCCTGCAAATTCAAAACCTTCAAAGAACTTTCTCCAGCTTGCTTCCACGGAATCAGGGTCCGTAAGATATTTTTCGTAAAGAGATTCAACATATGCTGAATCTGCACTGCCAAGATAGGAATGTTTATCCATTGATCTGTCGGTTAGCTTTTTACTTTTGACCTTGTTTTACGGTATATCCGAATATTTTATTCTCTTTTATGTATGAAGCGGCAAATTCAGGAACAAGTTCTTCCCATCCCTTTACATTATTCTGTATCATTTCAAGGGTCTTTCCGGAATCTATATGCAGCCATTTCTTCTCGGCCGATCTGACATCTATAATTTTTTTATTTTCACACAGGTATTTGTAAAGATGCTGCAGGTCCGCCGGAAGCCTTATGTCTTTAGATGTAAACAGTTTTCCGTCGTTTTTGTTGAGAGAAGGATAGACGTAAAGTTTCATGTTTTCTGTGAACAGTTTGCCAAATGCCTCAAGAATTCCTCCTTTTAGGCTGGTGTAGTATTTTTTGTCCCATACATTTATGAAGGTGGGAATGCCTATAACGATCCTTAGTTTACCAAGTCTGAAATTGGAGAAGTACCCGACCAGCTTATAATACTCCCTGAAATTGGAGATCATTACATTTTGCCCCAGCCCGTTCAGCAGGTTCACTCTTTCGAGGAAATCGGTTTCGTCAAAGATCCCTTTATGCATCAGGTTATTAAGGGTTATTTCGCAAAGAGCAAGGGTGTTTTCCTCACTGTAATCCTCATCTTTTTTAAATATCCCGTAACATTTCTGAAGCATGTCATATCCGACATTTGTAATGGGTCTGAAACTTCCCCTGAATGCAAGCAGGTTCTTCTTGTACAGCATATCAGATGGCTGTTGTACATTTCCCTTGCTATCGAAAATGGTGGCACTGGTCATACCGTTTTTTACCAGTTGAACACCCAGCAGACGATTATCAACATAATCAAGGTCCCTGCCACCCATTCTTACCATATTTATCTCCACCCGGTCGGTGTCAAGGTTATCCATAAGCGACTGCAGGAATATGTTGGGCCGGTCAGCATAATGGTAACAGGCATAAATGAGATTGACGCCAAGTGAGCCGAGAGTGTATTGCTGCAATAATGTGTCATTTTCCAGCAGGCTTACATGCACCACCACTTCGCTGGGTTCGGAACCCGGATGAAGCTGGAAGCGAACCCCCAGCCAGCCATGGGCTTCATTATCCTTTGCATAATTCAGGGTTACAACAGTATCGGCAAAAACAAAAAAGCGGGCACCTGATCTGGCTTTGGACTGAAGAGTGCTTATCAGATCCTTATATTCGATACCGAGCATTTTGTTAAGCCTGTTTTCAGAGACATACCGGCCGCTTTTCTTGTTATTGTACAGGTAGTCACTGAATGTTTTATCGTAGGCAGAGATAGATTTTGCCACTGTGCCGGATGCACCGCCTGCCTGAAAAAAGGCACGCGCAACTTCCTGTCCTCCCCCTATCTCGGCAATTGTTCCATATATGGTGGGGTCAAGATTAAGTGCCAGTGCCTTGTTTTTTATTGTTAGAATCTGGCGTTCCATCTTTTATTTATTTGTGAATATGTCTGATGCACAAATTTAATCAAAGAAATTAAAGCCATAATATAATTCAGGTAATTAAATTCCGGAATTATGATTATTTATTTAAAAATCAAATTATGAACAGATCGTAAATAAAAGGTTTCAGTTTATTACTTTTGCATCCTCGGGAAGGACCGGGCAGATAATATTATTATCATTTATGACACGGCATACAGTTGATTCATATTATGGGCGGTTTAAAAATATTCCGTTTTCACCCGCAAAACTGCCGTTTTTCTATGGGTGGGTTATAATTTTTTCCGGTATTATCGGTGCATTAATGAGCATTCCCGGTCAAACTATCGGTGTTTCTGTTTTTACCGATCATCTTATAGGTGCCCTTGATATCAGCAGAGTCAATCTTAGTACTTCCTATATGGCCGGCACAATAATCAGCGGTTTTTGTATTCCCTGTGCAGGAAGATTGTATGACAGATACGGTGTAAGACCGGTAGCCATGGTATCGGGGTTTTTACTCGGACTGACTCTTGTTTATCTTTCGGGTATATCAGGTATTGTTAAAATGGTTTCAGGTTTGATTTCATTTGTGGAGCTGCCTGTAATAATTTTTATATTGATGACCCTGGGATTTTTTCTGCTCCGGTTTTTCGGACAGGGTGTTCTGACCATGGTATCAAGAAATATGGTAATGAAATGGTTTGATAGACGAAGGGGTTTTGCAAACGCTATCCTGGGAATAACCATCTCCTTCGGGTTCTCTTATTCACCGCAGGTGCTTGATATGCTTATCAGGGCCTGGACATGGGAGGGGGCATGGAAGACTCTCGGAATAATTTCCGGTGCAGGTTTTGTGCTCTTTGCATTCATCTTCTTCAGGGATAATCCCGCCTTGTTCGGCTTAAAACCCGACGGCAAAAAAGTTGGCAGGGATAAAAGGGATGATAACAATATTCCCGTTCTTAAAGATTACACGCTGAAGGAAGCAAGAGCAACATATTCTTTCTGGGTATTCAATCTTTCTCTTGCACTTCAGGCACTATATATTACTGCATTCACATTCCACGTTATCTCGGTTTTTAATATTAACGGATATAATGACCGGGCTGCGATAACCATATTTTTGCCTGCATCCGTTGTAGCTGTTTCCTTTCACTTTTTCGGAAGCTGGCTGAGCGATTATTTGAGGCTTAAGTATTTCCTGTTATTGCAGGTTACAGGAATGCTCATCAGTATGTCTTCATTACTTTTTCTTGATCTTTCACCTTTTTTCAGATGGGTTCTTATTGCCGGCAACGGTATTATGAATGGTATGTTCGGGGTACTGTCAGCCGTTACATGGCCCCGTTTTTTCGGAGTGAAACATCTTGGTGCAATTTCCGGATATGCAATGGGCTGGATGGTAGTGGGCAGTGCTGTAGGGCCATTTTTATTCAGTCTGTCTCACCGCCTCACCGGGCATTATGATCATGCCGTATTGGTATGTATGGTAAGTGCATTTATTCTTTTTATTCTGGGTATCAAGGCTGACGATACAGACCGGCCCCGGGTATGATCATATGATATTTTCTTTTTTCAGGTAACTTTTTTACTACAGAATAGTAATATGGGGGCAGATTTTTTATATTTTTATTCTGTTAATCAAAACCGTTATCAACCATATTAAAATCTGTTTTTATGGCAAAGGATATCCATAATTCCGGTCCGGCAAATGCCGTTTATGGTCTCGGACTGATAGGGGCAGCAGTTTTTTATATCGGTCAGGCCGCCTCTTTCTGGGCAGGAGTGCTTGGCTTTCTGAAAGCTCTGGTATGGCCCGCTTTTCTGGTATATGAACTTCTTAAATACCTTGCCGGGGCATAAATGATCCGGTAACCGTCATCGGGGAGGCATTTAAACCTGCTGTTAATTATATCTGTAGGCTGCCCTTTCCATATCTCCGAGGTTACGGAACCTTGCAGGAGGGTCAAGGTATTTTTCAAGAAACCTGTATATCCTGAAACGTATCTCCCTGCCCTTTGCATGGTCCATGCGATCAAACGAATGACCGCCGGGTATGGCCTGAAAGATTTCGTATTCAAATTCTTTATCCTCTGCTTTTAGTGCCTTTATCATGTTTTGCACTTCCAGTACATTTACATCTTCATCAATTGTATTTGTATGGATCAGTAACGGGGTTTTGAGTTTATGGGCATGATACACCGGTGAGCGGCGCTGGTATTCTTCAATATTTTCATGAACTTTTTCACCTATGTGGTAATCAGCCGAATAGTAGTCTTCATATGCCGGCCGTTTATATCCCATCCTGGCAATAAGGTCACTTACAGGCACCCCTGAAAAGGCGCATGCATAATCATCAGGATTTTCGAATATATTCATAAGCGCGATCATACCTCCATGGCTCCAGCCGACTATCCCAACCCTGTTTTTATCAATGATACTGTAATTTTCAATCATGTATTCCCTGCTAATATTAACATCAGCATTCTCCAGTCCGCCATAATCAATAAGCTCATAGGTACCCCTTCCATATCCTGTGCTGCCCCTGTACTCGGGAGCAACCACTATATACTGCTGTGCCATCAGTTCACGGACGATATGGGTGTAATAGGTGTTGAAATCACCATGTACGCCTCCGTGGGGAAGCACTATCAGGGGATACGTGCCTGAAGGGTCAATTCCTTTCGGAATGAACACATAGGACCAGAATTTCACAGGGTTTTTACCCGAAAGGGTGGTCGCCTTTTCAGCGCCAACCGGCGGGGCGCCTGCCAGGAAAACCTTGTCAATATGTGCAAGGTCACCTGCTCTTTCAAACCATAAAACATCGTCAATCTTTTTTTCGAGGATATCCAGTCTGTGTCTCTGGTTATAAAAATAGTTGTCTATATTCTGAAGGATCTCATTTTTTGCAGGTTCCTGTGCAACCATGCTCAGCACTGCAAGGGTCTGGAAGATGAGGAGGGTCGATTTCCGTAAAAACGCTTTCAGTTCCATATTGATAAACTTGGTTAATTATTTGATTATAAAAAATTGATCTTCATAATGACAGTTATAATCCGTCGGTTCAAAGGGATATTTTACACATGTTTTTCATGCGGCACAGTACTACGGGAAGTCATTTTAAGACTTCAAAATAAAGATCTTTCATAACCTCTATTTTTTCCGGATCCTGAAGAAGTGACTGATCTGAAAACATCATTATACCGGTCGAGGGTGGCTTTGAGCCTTCCAGCATTACCTGCCTGAACTCTTCAGGTGTTACAATTTCCGGATTATTATGTGCCTGAACTATGGGCCATATAAGCGGTTTGCCTGTTTGGCCTGCTCCTGTCAGTTTATCCAGCCAATTGATATATTCTCCAACCCATTCAGGTTTTCTACCTTTCATCTTGTGAAAAAGCATAGGAGACAGAACATCGGCCATTTCAGCCAGATCATTGACATCAATTCCCAGTGTACGGTAAAGGGCCGAATCATGGTCATCCGGATACCAGGAGCAGTAATACACTCCAAGTAATGCATCCTGCCTCATATCCCTGACTATATCTCCCATATCCTTTACCCAGCCGTTTAATATTCCTTTCCTCCATCTTCTCCATTCTGTATCAGCATTGGTCAGGATCCATCCAGCTTTACCAGGAATATCGTCATGATTCAGTCTTAGTCCTGCACTCTTTTCGAACATATCAGTACATCTTTCGCAAAAGCATGTTTCGGGAAGGATCGGGTCAGGTGTTTCAAATTGTGCATGCCAGTGGAGGTAATCCAGAAAAATACCATCCACATCAAACTCAGAAAGGATATCCCTGAGTTGCCCGGACCTGTATTCTTTAAATCCCGGATCAGTGGGGCAAATTCCCATAAACCAGTCCGCCGGGGGCGACAGTTCACCTTTTTCGTTTACAGGCCAGGCTTCCGGATTATCCTGAAGATAAATTCTTCCCAGCAGTGTGGGAAATTCCACAAAAACCATGCATCCCTGCTCTCTGGCTTTATCGTAGAACTCCCGGTTTAATGATATGCTTCTTATAAAGACTGCATTCATTCCGAGTGAATCAAAGGAATGTCCGGCTTCAAGCAAAGTTCCGGGATTTCCATACACTCCTTTAATAAATGGCAAAGCAGCGTTTTCTTCTGCAGCCGGAGTGCAGGAGAGTAAAGCCGCAGCAAAAAGCGGGATAAATATATTCTTCATTCAGTAATCATTAAATTTAATACAACTGGCCTGATAAACCTTACCATAACGTTATTTTTGAAGACATATTTTGACAATAAATGACACATAACAAAATCATGGCAGATAGCTGCAAGTTACCATTTAGGGACAGGAAAAACAACCGATTTCGGCCGGAATACTTTTAATTTCCGTGAACAATGTCATCATGAAAAATGTTTAGTTTGTTTATCAACATACATATTAATTTCTTTTAATCATGCATACTGAATCTGCTAAACTATATTCAGATATGCTTTTGATCAGATGTAATATACCAGGTAAGGGCATTAATGCCTTTCTTGGTATTTTTCTTTTTGTGCTGTCTCTCTCAAATGGTTTTACCCAACCAGGGAATAATTCCGGCAATCTGCCGGAAAATTACCATTTCAATCAATTCACAGTTGATCAGGGATTATCACAAAACATGATTCATTCAATTCATCAGGACCATCTGGGATTTATCTGGATCGGAACCAAGGACGGTTTGAATATGTTTGACGGGTACAGTTTCAGGGTATTCAAATATGATCCGCTTGATGATCATTCACTTTCCGATAACCACATCACCGTCATATACGAAGATCCATTGCACAGATTGTGGGTCGGCACACTAAACGGCGGACTGCATTACTTTGACCGGATAACAGAGCGGTTTGTCCGCTTTTTGCATGATCCTGATAATGAAAACAGCATTTCAGGTAATCATATACAGTCTGTTACCGGTGATAACGATGGTAATTTATGGGCAGGCACCAATGGAGGGGGGTTGAATAAACTGGTATTTACTTCGGGGGATTCTCTCCCGGGGAAAGACAATCTGAATATCGTCCGCTTTGACAGTCCCGGAAGTGGCTTTCCGGAGACCGGAGCGAGTATCCAGTCGCTTTTTATCGACAGTAATAACAGGTTGTGGATTGGCACGGCAAGGCATGTTTTTACCTTTGATTATTTAGTCAATGCATCCCCTTTCAATAATATACCGCTTCTTTTGAATGATTACACCGGTTCTCCTGAGGTAATAACATCAGGTGACACGAATGCAGGTGGCCGTGTGATATTTGAGGATAATAATGGTGATATCTGGATGGGCAACAGGCATGGTCTTTTTATTCTTGATGACGACCGTCAGTTATTCAGTCACTTTGGTCTCCGGGGGAAACCGTTTCCGCATGTTAATGTCAGGGCAGCAACTAATTTTAACAATCTGGGCAAAGAGGAGATATGGATAGGGAGTGGAAGTAAAATTTATATTCTGGATCCGTTAACCGGTGAATATGTAGAAGTTTCACGCAATAAATATCCGGACAGGGGATTGCAGCGGGGAGATATTATAAGTCTTTATTCCGACAATGGAAATTCAGTGTGGGTGGGCAGCAGCGGATACGGTCTTTCGCTTTTCAGTCCCGGTTCAAAAAAATTTGTCCATGCCAGTGACATGGTTCCGGAAGGTACGGGAACTCTGGTTTCATCACGGGATCTCAGTATAAGGAGCTTTTATGAAAGCACTTATGATCCCGGTACAATATGGATTGGGGCAAATCAGGGTCTTTTTAAAGTAAACCGGGAAAATCAGGTTATGGAGCATCTGCAGTCTTTCGGTACCTCCGGACAGCAAAACTTAATGATATTCAGCATTAATGGTGATGAAAACGGTTTGCTGTGGATAGGTACCAGACTGGGCCTTATCAGGTTTAACCCCGAAGACAAAAGTTATAAGATATTTCCTTCCCGCTTGTCTTATAAAGACGAGGGAATTGAGACCAGGGTAAGCTATGTTCATATAAGCAATGGGAATATATGGGTGCTTACCCCTAACACTATTGCCCTGCTGGATCTGGAAACAGGAGAGTTTGCGCACACCAGGTATAACCACGAACCACTTGATCAGTACCGGGCAGCGGTTTTTCCAACCTTGTACGAGGACCGGCAGGGAAATTTCTGGATAGCTGCCAGTAACGGCCTTCATTATTTTGATGTTAAAAGCAGTGAAATTTCAAGTTACCCGGTAAATCCTTCTGGTTACCACAGCGGGCCTCTTAATGACATTACGGCTATCCTGGCTGATCCTTCGGACCCGGACAGATTCCTGTGGCTGGGAACAAAAGGAGGATTCATCCGGTTTGATATCAAGTCAATGAGTATTGATGTCTTTACTGAAAAGCATGGTCTTGCCAACAATATGGTTTACGGTATACTGTATGATGATGCCGGACATATCTGGATCAGCACTAACCGGGGCTTGTCGAGGTTCAGTATCGATGAAAAGGAATTTAAAAATTACACCAAAGCTGACGGTCTGCAGAGTAATGAATTCAATAGCGGAGCATATTATAAAAGTCCTCGGGGAGAACTGTTCTTCGGGGGAATAAACGGATATAACAGTTTCTTCCCCTCAGATATAGAGCAGAAGCACTTTATGGCTCCTGTTGTATTTACGGGTTTCAGAATACTCAATAAAAACCTTGAACAGGATTCGTTAAAATCCTTATACAAGATCAATGAGGGCGGTTATGTGGATTTGACTTACGGGCAAAACAGTTTTACAATAGATTTTGCCTCTCTTGATTTTGCCAGTCCCGAAAATAATTCATTTGCTTACAGCATGACAGCTTCAGGGGAGAGATGGATCGGGACCGGTAACAGCAGAAGTATTACTTTCACAGGTTTAAGGCCTGGAATATACAGCCTCAGGGTAAGAGGGACCAATAGCGACGGTGTATGGAGTGACCGGGAGGCTTCGTTGAAGATAACAATTGCCGTACCCTGGTGGCAGCAGACCTGGATATACCTTTTGTATCTTTTTGTGGTGGCGGTAATAATTTTAGGTTTTCGCAAATATGAATTAACACACATCCGTCTCAAAGACCGTATGAAAATTGCGGATTTTGAAACTAAAAAACTCAAAGAGCTGGATCATCTGAAATCACAATTTTTTGCCAATATCTCGCACGAGTTTCGTACCCCGCTTACCCTGATAAAGGGACCTCTGGAAGAACTAATCGATGAAGAGACCGATCCGCAAAAGATCAATGTCCTGAGAAAAATGCATACAAATTCATCCAGGCTATTGCAACTTATCAACCAGGTACTCGACCTCTCAAGACTGGAAAGCGATAATTATAATCTCAAAGCCCAAACGGGTGATATAGTCGGCTATATTAAAGGAATTACCATGTCTTTTGCATCAATGGCTGATCAGAAAAAAATCAAACTGAGCATAGAAATGAGCCCTGATCTGGTAAATGAAGGATTGCCGGATAACTTTTATTTTGACCCGGATATAATCGATAAAATATTTAACAACCTTCTTTCCAATGCCTTAAAGTTTACCCCGGCAAATGGCAGTGTAACAGTAAAGGTATGTATGAAAAATGAAAAGGATAATACGGACAGGCTGGAATTCATTGTCACAGACACCGGAATTGGTATTCCTGCAGATAAGTTACCGTTTATCTATGACCGGTTTTACCAGGTAGATTCAAGTTCCGTGCGGGAATATGAAGGTTCGGGAGTAGGTTTGGCCTATGTAAAAGAACTTGTCCGCGTTCATAAGGCAGAAATTCGTGTAAAAAGCTCTCCCGGCTCAGGAACAACCTTCAGTCTCCGATTTCCCCTGGGAAGGGATCATCTTTTGCCGGATCAGATAACTGTTCCTGTTAGGCAAGATCTTCCCGATCCGAAAAATTCAGATATCGTTGCTGATGACGGTTTTCCCGCATATATAAAAGGTAACATTCCGGAAACCAACGGTAAACCATTGGTTTTGATTGTTGAAGATCATTCTGAGGTGAGAAACTACATCAATGAAGGAATTCATATGGAATACAAGGTTCTGGAGTCCTCCAATGCAAAAGAAGGATTTGCTATAGCAGAAGAGAAAATACCTGATCTGATAATAAGTGATGTTATGATGCCCGGAACGAATGGATATGAGTTCTGTGAAAAACTGAAATCCGGGGATAAAACCAGTCACATTCCCGTTATAATGCTTACTGCGCGTGCCGAAGATACCGACAGGATAACAGGGTTTGAGTCCGGAGCTGATGGCTATCTTTACAAACCTTTTAATGTTAAAGAGTTGCGTATAAGAATCAAAAATCTCATTGACAGCAGAAGTGAATTGCGTGAAAGGTTCAGCTCCAACAGCATCATTAAACCAGGTGAGATCTCTGTGACTCCCCGTGATGCATCTTTTATGGAAATGCTGCTTAAGGTTGTGGAAAAGAATATTGATAACAGTGCTTTTTCAGTTGAAGACCTGGGAAGAGAAGTGGCAATGAGTCCTTCACAAATCCACCGGAAGTTAAAAGCTACTGTTAATATGCCTGCAAACCATTTTATCCGTTCAGTCAGGATGCACAGAGCTATGGATTTGTTGCGGAAAGAGGCAGGGAATATTTCAGAGATAGCCTATATGGTGGGTTATGATGATCCGGGGTATTTTACAAAATCCTTCCGCGCTTTTTTTGGTAAACTCCCTTCTGATATTAAAGATAGACAGTAGTAAATTTTCAAACTTCTCCTTTCCCGCTGCTGTGTCAAATATTTCCCTGTCTTTGACAGAATCTTACCAGTGCATTTTCTGCATGGTGCCTACCTTTGCCCTGTTCAAACTAAAATTATTTTTATTAATTAAACTATTTACAAACTTTAAAAATTTATTATTATGAAAAAAGGTATTTTATTTACAGCATTATTTTTGTTTTCAGTCGCACTGGTAATGTCTCAGGGCAGAAGAAATCCGGGAAGCAATACTATTCCTTTGATTGGAGTGGAAGCCCCCTCCTTCACTGCTGAATCTACCATGGGTACAGTTAACTTTCCGGCGGACTTTGGAGCTAACTGGAAAATAATTTTTGCTCACCCCAAAGATTTTACTCCTGTATGTTCATCTGAGATTTTGGAACTTGCCTATCATCAGGAAAGTTTTAACAATTTAAATGCCAGTCTTTTAGTTCTTTCAACCGATGTTTTGTCGCAGCATTTTCTCTGGAAATCAGCCCTGGAAGAGATAAATTATAAAGACAGGGGGGCGATGAACATTAACTTCCCTCTTGTTAGTGATGATTCATACAGGGTGTCAAAACTTTATGGCATGATCCATTCTGAAGAAAGCATAGGTGAAAATATTCGTGGGGTATTTATTATTGATCCGGACAACAAGGTCAGAACAATCCTCTATTATCCCAATGAAGTGGGAAGAAACATTGATGAGTTGAAGAGGACCCTTATTGCCCTCCAGACAACAAAAAATGACAATAATGTGGTTACACCGGCTAACTGGCAACCGGGTGACGATTATTTGGTTCCTGTCATTTCTGCACAGGAAAAGGCAGATATAGGCAGCCCTGATTCTCCTTATTATCAGTTGTCATGGTTTATGACCTATCTGAAAAACAGGAAATAGTCTGTTTTCTTTATCTTAAAATAATCAGAGAGACATGCAAAAGTTTTTGTGTGTCTTTTTGTTATTTTATACATCCAGTTGCCACTCCTGCGACAGCATAAGCAGGTTTTGGCAATACCGGATTTTCATTCTGGTCAGGTTATTGCAATCCTGTTAATAACCTTAGCGGTAATGAACAAAATCCGGCAATAATATGTTTGATTATTGATATGTATAAAATAATAGATTTATGGATATTAATAATAAAATAAAAAACCTGTTCAAAATAATTGACCGGATGGATGCAGCTTCATTTTCCTCTTTTCTCACTGATGATGTAAAGTTCCGTTTCGGTAATATGCCGGCAGTTGAAGGTAAGGACAATGTCGTGGAGGCTGTAAGCGGATTCTATGGCAGTATAAGATCCTTGTCTCACGATATTGATAATATTTGGGAAAATGAAGGAGTGGTTGTCTGCAACGGGACAGTGACCTATACGAGGCATGATTCTTCAAAGCTTAGTGTCCCCTTTGCAAATATCTTTAAGATGAAGGGTGACCGTATAAAAGAGTATCTGATATACGCCGATATATCTGAACTTTATAAATAAGGCTCATTGCCTTAATGCAGCCCTGGTAAAAATATGCTCCGGTATATCCTGGTCGAATTTTATACCGGTCATTTTAAATTCCGTGCCTTCACCCTGTTTCAGCATATCCCGGTAGATTATCCGTGTAGGGAACCAACGACCCTCAATATTTTCTACATCAAACAATTCCGTACGTTTGAGCAATTGTCCGCTTTTTGCAAAGAGCTCCTCCCTGAGAGGCACATAACGTTCTGTATCTATCCAGATCTTTCTTGAATGGTATGTAACACCATCTGTTATGGCTGTTAGTTCAAGAAGCCAGGTGTTCCTCCCGTCGACTACTTCTTCGTTAATGACTTCGGCATCATAAACCTCGGTCAGTTTATGGGTTTCCATCATATCTTCGTACGAAAGGTCCGAACCCATTACCGATTGCCTGAGCATATGTCCCGATATCTGGATCACCCTGTCCGTCGATGGCGAATAGATCCACAGCTGGTTTTCGAGTTTCAGCATCTTGGTGCCGGCTTCCCTTGGCGGGGAAAGATACTCGGTAAAGGACTTCTCATCTCCTACTGCATAGGTAATGGCCTCTATGGTGCGACTACTGCGCCGGCCGTGAATTGTCATTGACGACTCCACTATCCGGTTTTCCGAGTACATGTTGCGGTCAACCTCCTCCAGTATTTCAGTAGCATCCCGGGCAAACATTCCGGCACCCGGTAAAAGACTGATCAAAATCCAAACAACTGTTTTTATGTGGTTCATTTTTATTTGTATTTTAACGATGATTATTATTTTGAGAAAACTCTTATTATCGTCTGCTAGGCTTCCAGTTCCTTAAACAGCCTTGCTGTCTCTCTTTTGAATATACCGATCCCTGCCAGCATTGTTCCGGTAACGGTAGATAACAGGCCAGGGATAAGCCCTATGTAATAATCTGCCGGTGTGATTCTTGTCCTTATCGTATCGGGCATCATCAGAGAGGCTCCTTCCATCATTCCGGATATGTCAATTCCCCGTACCTGTACAATATAGGCAAAAAGCAGGCCGAACCCTGTACCAATTATTGTACCTGTAAAGCCAATGAATACTGATTCCCAGATCATTGATCTGTATATGTGACCCTTTTCCTCGCCCATGGCAATACGTATACCTATCTCCCCGTACCGCCGCAGTCCCCCCAGAAGACCGGCATTCCACAGTACCAGCGACATAGCTATAATAAATATCATTGTGAGATACCATGACCAGTAACCTGCCATTTCGACGTATGGCCCCATGGTGCCCTGCTGGCTCAGGCTTTTCATTACCGGGGTAAACTCATCTTCATCATCAGAATACATTCCGTTAAAATCTGAAGCCATCCTGACCGCAATATCGTCATCATAAAAACCATCGGGAAGGAACCCTATTATTTCACCGGCGGCATCATCCATATCAAGCGCCAGCCTTATATCTTCAATATCGGCAATTATTGTTCCCCTGTCCATTATTTCAATCCCGAATACCAGGGTGCCGGATACCCTGAAGTTATGCATGACCATTCCGCCATACATTGACGAGCCGATAAGAGTGATCTCATCGCCGGGATCAACTTGCAGTCTCCGGGAAAAATTTTCACTAATCAGCACTTCTCCTCGATTATCCGGCATTGTGCCCCTTACCATTGAACCTGCAAGGTTAAGCCTTTCTGCTTCACGCGAATCAGGTGAAAACAGATCCAGTCCCAGTCCCATTGCAGGCCCCTGTGCCTTTGTTTCACCCGATTCATCCGGAGCGTCAATCAATCCCCCGAACTGTATCCTGGCCGCCCATTCCATGCCCGGGTATAATTCTTTCAGCTCATCCAGCATGTCACTGGCGCCGACCAGTGCAAGGTCATTTGGTACCTGGTCCATCTCTTCCGCATAGGCCCTGGTCATAATCTTAACATGACCAAAACTGAATCTTGCATTCATCTCAATGGTGTCTCCCATAAAACCGGTGATGTATGCATGCAGGAATACTGTAAGCATTACACCTATCGACACCACTATTACCGGCAGGCGGCTGCGGCTTTTATCGCGCAGCAGGCCTTTAACAAGAAATCGTATCATTGCAGTTTCCCTCTTAGTGCTTCAGTTGGATTCATTTTAGCGATTTTGCGCGATGGCAGCCAGCTCACCACTGCTGTTGTGACAGTAAGCAGTAAAACAGTCGAAAGAACCAGTCCAACGCTGAACACGGGATAAAGTGTCTGAGCTATAGCCATACCAAACTGGCTGGCGTCCATAGGTATTGTAAACCCCACCCTGGCCTGCCAGATAAGAAACGGCAGACCGTATATCATGGCAGTGGCAAATGCAAGTAAAGCGTGCATTGTACCTTCTACGGTAAACAGCCCCACCACCTCTTTTCTGGTATACCCGAGGGCAATATATGTCCCGATCTCCTTCTGTCTCCGGAAAATTGACAGTACCTGGGTGTCAAAAATTGCCAGCATGGCAAGCAGTAGCAGAATACCATAAAGAACCGATTGTCCTGCTGTCTTTGTCTCCAGCATTTCATCCACCTGCCTGGTAAGCTGATCTTTGGTTTTCAGTATCCATTCTTCGGGCGCGGTCCTTGCCATATCGCTTTCGCGGAAGGTAACAGTTGTTGCATGCCCCTGAAGGCCCATCATATCCTGCAGCTGCTTAAGCGGAATGTAAACCTGTGCTGCTTCAGCAGAAGGCACATTGGAGTAGAAAATATCTGTGATAACTATTTCGGCGGCATCAAACGTACCTCCGGCATCCCGCCACCGCATCGTTACCCGGTCACCCACGTCCAGTTTGGCGCTTTGTGCTGTCATGGCACCAATAAAAGCCGGTATTGCATCGGTGATAGTATCAAGTGTGTGTGCCGGAAGTTTAAAAATCGTTTGTCCCGGGTCAATACCCTTTATGCTGACGGACTGCATCCTGCCCTGGGGGAATATGGTACCCTGCACTATCAGGATCGGTTCCATATCGCCACGATCGATCTCATCACTGAACTGATCGGGTATGGGGGCATGACTTTCATAAAGAGTGAAATGGTCGTACGGATCATAATTCTCATGCCAGTATTGTCCGCCACCGATCTCATAGTTGGTCATATCGGTCTTTGCCTGGTGATCCCAGCCCATCATAACTCCCTTAAGCCAGAGGATAACTACAAAGGCAAAAGAGAGCACGATCACGTTGAGCCAGGTTCTCAGGCCTGCACCGATAAGGTTTCTGTAAGCAAGTTTTATCGCAAGCTTCATATATGTATTTTAATTTTGTGACACTGTTTCGTCCCTGTCCACTCTGCCGTCAAGAAGGAATATTTTCCTGCGCAGGTAATTGATAACTTTTTCGTCATGTGTCGCGAAAAGAAATGTTGTCTTCAGCTCCTTATTGAGATTTTCCATTGTTTTCAGGATATTGTGGGAATTTTTGGCATCAAGGTTTGCCGTCGGTTCATCAGCCAGCACCAGTGATGGTTTTTTGACCATTGCCCTTGCAATTGCAACCCTCTGGCATTCACCGCCGGAAAGCTGCGGGGGCTTTGATCTCTCCTTGTCCGTGAGTCCAACCCATTCGAGTGCATCCATTACCATCTTTTTTCGTTTTGCATGATCATACTTCAGGAGAAGAAGGGGGAACTCGACATTTTCATAAACTGTGTGTACCTGCAGAAGGTTATAGCTTTGGAAAATGAATCCCATGTTCTCCTTTCGCAGGCGTGCCGCTCCTTTAGCATTCAGGTCGCCGATAGATTGTCCCAGCACCTCAACTTTGCCTTCAGAAGGGGAGTCAAGGGAGCCGATTATGTTAAGGAGCGTTGTTTTACCCGAGCCGCTCGGACCGATTAGGCCTGCGAACTCACCTTCACCAAAGTTCAGCACAATATCTTTAAGTGCAGTAAACTCTCCCTTTCCCATGGGAAAGCGTTTGATAAGGCCGATGATTTTGATTATTTCCATTTTATGTCGGATTAATAGAAAATTATATTCCTGTTTTTTGTTTGTAGTTTATGATCTGTTCCCGGTTATCAATTCCTGTTTGTGACACTAAGCAGCCCGGATGATTCATAATTCTTAAAGTTACTGGTTTAATGGTTGTATACCAGCATCAGCTGGAATCCTTTGCCTGAGAACATTTCAGCTCCTTCTGACTGCTGTGGCAGGTTGAAAGTTTCAGGATTCAGAAAAGCCATCAGGTAAAAACTGAACCGGTCATACTGCCTGTGCCAGTTGATAAAATTGTAAGTATTCTTGTTAGTCCAGTCCCTGTAAACAATAGCACTGATATTATCAAAAATTCCCAGGGGGTAGGAGAGGGATGCCGCGGTTAAGTGGTTCCGGTTGCCCATTTCAAACGGATCCCGGTCCATTGATATCATTATCTGTTCAACTCCCAGGTGCGGGCCGTTTCCAATGTCGAAAGTGTAATCAGCGCCCAGTGTAAAAAGATGCTGATTTGTCAGTTGTAGCAGATCCATTCGCTTCTGTATCCATGCAGCTTCAATCCACAGGCCGATCTCTATATCCCATTTGGCATCAAAACCGAACCGGTTTTCAGGTATATTGCCGGAGAAAAAATTTTCCGGTTCCTGGCCTGATTCCAGAAATCCCTCCTGTCCGGGCAGGGAAAACCATGAAGAAGCAGGATCTGACTGCAGCAGGGCCGGACCGGTTTTACGGAGATCTGCCTTGCGATGATGAAAGGATAAAGCCGCTTCACCGCCGGGCACAGGCACCTGCAGCCTTCCCCCAAACTCAGGAGTTTCTTCCCTGGTTTCACCAATCTCCCATGATTTAGGCCCCTTATTCCCATACAGGCCCCAGATCCAGATATTCATATTATTGAGAAAATAGTACCTGCCCAGCACACCCCATACCCCATCGGTCAGTTGCAGCGGATCACGCGGATCAACCTGGTCAAACCACATAAGGGGTCTTAACATTGAGGCTGAACCGAAGTTTATCTTCTGCAATCCCAGCCGCAGCTCAAACTGGTTGCCGGAATAACGTGCCCATGCCCGGTAAGGCTTGATGGCTCCTTCATAGTCAAACTCATCAAAGGGATGGGTTCCTCCGCTTCCGTTTATATTTGCAGATAGTTCAAGATCAAGAAGCCTGTCATCGCCGACAGGGGTGTTAAAATTCAGCTGTGGAATGTACCGTAAGCCCATCCAGAGCGGGAGATCATTATCCGGGTTGACATTTGCCCAAACTGATGCCTGACCGCGAAAACCAATATGGTTGTTTTTCTGTGCAACTGCAGAGAGCAGAGGAACCAGGATCATTAGCACTATGAAAGTTAATTTGAACACCTTTTTTAAAAAGTTATTTAATAGAGGTTTCATGCCCCCCTGTTCAGATCATGTCGGGAAATTTCCCGCCAGACTCCTTTTTGTCCTGCGGCATAATCCCGAAGGTAAAGAACCTCGAAAATTCCATAATTGCTTCCTGCGGTGTTCCGTACAACCTGAGGAGATTTTCATCTGTTACCATTTCGCTGAATGTCTTTACAATATAAAGAAACCCTTCAGGCTTGAAATCCCTGCGAAACCAACCCTTAGCCTGGGCCTTTTTGAAATCCTCGATCATCTCCTGCCATACTTCCCTGCTTTTCTTTTCGACCCATCGCGACAGACCCAGTTCAGGATTGCCGTAGAAATCATTCAGGAACTCCCTGCTGATGTTCATGGTGCCTTCAGATTTAAGCAACAGCATCTGCTCCATCTTTTCCTGTGCCGTAGTATTTTCGTTACTTATAATATCCCTGAATTTTTCCATTCCAACATCTATTTCTCTGGTATAAACAGACTTTGCAAGCTCAACTTTATTCGGGAAAAATTTATAGAATGTCATTTTGCTTACACCTGCCTCCCTGCATATCTCCTCAACCGTCACCCGTTTCAGTCCGTGCTTCCAAAAGAGGTCCCTTGATGTTTCAATTATTTGACGGTAACGCGGATTACTTTTTTCCTCACTTATCATATAAATACATTTATGCTTCAAATATACGATAAAAGTAAAATAAAACAAAAAAAGTATAATATTTTTTATTTGGTAAATACAAAATAAGTCATGATGCCGCTACCAATGACTGATAGTGAAGTTTAAACATTTCCTGGAAACTAGGGTCCTTTGGCCGGGGGCATGCATGGCTACAGAAGCGATTCGGTGACCTGTTTCCGTTGTTTTTGTTTATTAGCTCTCTTTTTTGTAAGTTACATGTCGGATATTTTTAAACCTGAGTATTAATCAATCTGCAGACATTATGGATGAACTTAAAAAGATAGCTGTACTTACTTCCGGTGGGGATTCACCGGGAATGAATGCCGCCATCAGGGCGGTCGTAAAGACCGGCCTTTATTACGGACTTGAGTGCTATGGTATATACAGGGGGTATAGTGGCATGGTAAATGATCAGATTAAACTGCTGGGAAGAGATGATGTTAAAACCATTCTTCCTCTTGGGGGAACCATACTGAAAAGTGCCAGGTGTGAAGAGTTCAAAACATTTGAAGGGCGGAAAAAAGCCTATGAAAACCTCAAAAAACATCATATAGATGCCCTGGTTGTAATTGGAGGAGACGGTACGTTTACCGGGGCAAAAATATTCATGAATGAATTTGATTTTCCTGTAATAGGGTTGCCCGGAACAATTGACAATGACCTTTACGGTACCGATTATACCATTGGTTATGACACTGCTGTAAATACAGTGGTTAGTGCGGTTGATAAGATCAGGGATACGGCCTATTCGCACGATATGCTTTTTATTGTCGAGGTGATGGGACGTGATGCCGGGTTTATTGCACTGCGGAGCGGACTTGCAAGCGGATCGGGGAAGATACTGATACCGGAGACCAAAACATATATTGAAGAGCTGCTTGCGCGACTTGAGAAGAGAATTTCAGACGATGAAACTTCAGCAATAATAATAGTCTCAGAGGGTGATGATTTCGGGGGTGCTATGGAGGTGAAAAATATTGTGAATGAACGGTTTCCCGACTATAATACCCGCGTAACAATACTTGGTCATATTCAGAGGGGTGGTTCTCCGACAGCGTTTGACAGGATCCTTGCAAGCGGACTTGGTTACCAGGCAGTTAAGGGTCTGGTAGAGGGCAGGAGCGGGGTGATGGTCGGATCGGTAAACCGGAAGATAGAGTTTGTGCCGTTTGACAGATCGATTAAGCATCATAACAAGATCAATGTTGAGCTGAAGAAGATAGCAGAGATTCTTGCATTGTAAAGTGCCACCCTGCAAATATCTTGCCGGTCCCTGATCAAAGCAGCTTAAAACAGCTATTACAGAATGGTCACCGGCTCTTCCTGAACTTCATTAGTCTGCCGTAGGTCAGGCTGCGCCACAGCCATTCAAAAGGACCATAATCAAAGTATTTCAGCCATACTTTGCTGTAGTATATCTGAATACCGAATATCACTATTGTTAGCAGTACCCCCTGCCAGGCAGTTATCTGTGAAAACAGCCCGAAACCGTATGAAAGGAACAGTGTTGTACAAATAATCGAGTGCATCAGGTAATTCGTGAGTGCCATACGACCCACAGGCGACATGAGCGAACCAAATCCTTTAAGTTTACCCCTGTTAACCAGCAGGACTATACCCGAGATATAAGCTATTCCGAATGAAATCCCCCCTATTATGTGTCCGGCGCTGTAAAGGACACTGTAGATGTCAGCCATTGCCGCACTGGTTTGAAAATATGAGTATGTATAAATGGTGTTGGCAATTAAGCCAGTGATCAGTGCAATGCGGAATGTTTTCCTGAAAAATGGCAGATGATCCTGGTAGTTTCTTATAATTTCTTTTTTTGCCGCCCATACGCCTGTCAGAAACATTGCAAATACCATAGGATAGAAGAATAATATTCCGGGCAGCAATAACTGGTACTCCCTCAGGCGAATGGAGACTATTTCAGTGAAAGAGCCGGTCGAATAAACTGCAGAGGCTTTAACGATCATTGATTCCATGAAGGTTGCCCTCTCCTGAAGGCTTGCATCCACCGCCGTTTTCGCTTCAGGATCCATTGATGCCAGAACGGTCATTAATACACCCAGACTGCTGATAATTATTGGTATAAGTATGAGCCATATTGCCCATTTGATCAGGCTGCGCCCTGATTTCCGCCGAAAGGCAATTAACAGGAATCCGAACAGGGCATAAAAAACCAGAATATCGCCGGCCCAAAGCAAGACTACGTGCAGTATACCAAAAATGAGCAGGAAGAATGCACGGCGCCTGAAAACGGGTATGATACTTTTGCCTTCGTGCCCCGGTTTATTAATGAAGAGCCAGAAGCCGTAACCGAAGAGCATGGAGAAGATCACGTAGAATTTGCCCTCAAAGAAGAATTTAATAAGTATCTCGGCGATGGTGTCGGCAATTGATATGAAACCGGGATACCCCGCCAGCATCAGGCTTACAGGCCTGTAAAATATCTGCATATTGACCATAAGTATCCCAAAAATGGCCAGTCCGCGCAAAACATCAAGCAGAACAATACGTTCTGTTGAAGTGACAGGGGAGGTGATTGTGCTCATTTGTTCAATTATTATTAATAACAAAATTTTATTTGAACAGGTTACTTTATAAATAATCCATAAAGAGGCATCAATCAACCCGTCAGCTCAGAAAGTAATTTACGTGCCTCTTCTGTTGTGATCTGTTTCCGGATTGCATAATCTTCAACCTGGTCGTTCAGTATCCTGCCTATATTGAAATACCTGCTTTCAGGATGGGCAAAATAGTAACCGCAAACCGAGGCTGCCGGCATCATCATAAAGCTTTCGGTAAGAGAGATGCCTGTTTTTTCGGTGGCTCCCAGAAGGTCGAAGAGTCTTGTCTTTTCAGAATGTTCCGGGCAGGCGGGATATCCGGGTGCAGGCCTGATGCCCCGGTAGGACTCTTTCAGCAGCTCATCCGGGTTCAGGTTTTCATCCTTTGCATAACCCCAGTACTCTTTTCTGACCCTCTCATGCAGGTATTCGGCAAATGCTTCTGCCAGTCTGTCGGCCAGCACCTTCAGCATAATGCTGCTGTAATCGTCATTTGAATCTTCAAACTTTTTAACCCATTTCTCAATACCCTTCCCGGCAGTAACTGCAAATAATCCTATGTAGTCGGACTGTTCACTATCCACAGGAGCAATAAAATCGGCCAGGCAAAGGTTGGGCACACCGGGTTCCTTCTGCTCCTGGTTGCGCAGAAAGAGGAATCGTTCAATCTCCTTTTTTTCAGAGTGACTACTGTATATAATCACATCATCGCCATAGGACGCGGCAGGGTAGAAGCCTGTGACGCCGCTTAATCCCAGCATCCTGTCCGTTACTATCCTTTCGAGCATCTTCTGTGCATCATCATAAAGCTTCCTGGCCTCTTCGCCCTTTACCGGGTCGTCGAAAATCGCAGGATATCTGCCTCTTATCTCCCAGGCATGGAAAAAGAATGTCCAGTCGATATACGGTACCAGCACATCAGCCGGGAGGCTGCCGATGATTATTTCATCCTTCGCCGGTCTTACGATGCCGGCTTTCTCAATGTCAAAACCAAACCTGTTCTGACGTGCATCATCCAGACTGATATACTGTTTTCCCTGCCTTATGTTTTTCTGTTTTTCCCTCAGGTCGCTGTATCGCTCCTTCATCTTTTGCACATAGGCAGGTTTTTGCTCCTTTGAAAGAAGTGATGATAAGACCCCGGTACATTTGGATGCATCCCTCACATGAATGACCGGATTCTCATAAACCGGCGATATCTTTACCGCAGTGTGCATTTCGCTGGTTGTTGCTCCGCCAATAAGAAGCGGGATGTCAAGGCCGCGTATCTGCATCTGCTGAGCCACGTTCACCATCTCCTCAAGCGACGGCGTTATCAGTCCGCTCAACCCTATCACATCGGCATTTTCGCCGGCAGCAGTATCCAGTATTTTATCAGCCGGCACCATCACACCCATGTCTATCACCTCGTAGTTGTTGCATCCCAGTACAACCCCTACTATATTTTTGCCGATATCATGTACGTCTCCCTTGACAGTTGCCAGGAGAACTTTACCGGCATTCTTACTTGTATCACCCTCAAGTTTTTCTTCCTCGATAAATGGCTGGAGATACGCAACCGCCTTTTTCATCACCCTGGCACTTTTAACAACCTGCGGCAGGAACATTTTACCATCGCCAAACAGGTCGCCCACGACATTCATCCCCTCCATAAGGGGTCCTTCGATAAGATCAAGAGAACGGTCAAAACCTGGCCGGGCCTCTTCAGCATCAGATTCAATAAACTCATCCAGGCCGTTGACAAGGGCATGGATTATCCTGTCGCGGACAGGCCTGTTTCTCCATTCAGCACTCCTTTTAATGCTTTTTTTATCCTGTTTGCCCGCCTGTTCAGTGTATTTAAGCAGTCTTCCCGTGGCATCCTTTCTCCGGTTGAATATTGCATCCTCTACCAGCTTCAGGAGACCGGCCGGGATTTCATCATAAACAACTATGGTTTCCGGGTTGACAATGCCCATGTTAAGACCCGCTTTGATGGCATGATAAAGGAATGCTGCATGCATTGCTTCGCGAACAAGGTTGTTTCCCCGGAAGGAAAATGACAGGTTTGAAATACCACCGCTGACGCTTGCAAGCGGAAGGTTTTTCTTAATCCACTCAACAGTTTTCAGAAAATCAACGGCATAGTTGTCATGCTCCTCCATTCCCGTGCAAATAGTGAGAATATTCGGGTCGAATATTATATCCTGCGGAGGGAAGCAGGCTTTGTTAACCAGCAGGTCGTAAGTCCGTTTACAGATTTCAATCTTCCGGTCAAAGCTGTCCGCCTGTCCCCGCTCATCAAAAGCCATCACAATAACTGCAGCACCTGTATCCCTTATAAAACCTGCCTGTTCAAGAAAAGCTTTTTCTCCCTCCTTGAGGCTTATGGAGTTTACTATACCTTTTCCCTGCAGGCATTTCAATCCGGCTTCCAGCACTGTCCATTTGGAAGAGTCGATCATAACAGGCACCCTGGCTATGTCCGGTTCGGCAGCCATCAGGTTCAGGAATCTGACCATTGCTTTTTCGGCGTCCAGCATGGCATCATCCATGTTTACATCAATGATCTGGGCTCCGTTATCAACCTGATTGCGTGCAATTGCAAGTGCCTCATTGTAATTCTCCTCCCGTATCAGCCGTGCAAATTTCCTGGAACCCGCAACATTGGTACGTTCGCCGATATTAATAAAGTTGCTGCCTTCAAAAACCGGCAACGCCTCCAGTCCGCTCAACCTGAGAGCAGGTCTAATGACCGGAGGGACGCGTACTTCAGCTTCCCGTGCCAGTCCCGCGAATATTGCAATATGCTCAGGCGTTGTGCCGCAACAGCCTCCGATAATATTGACCAGCTTTTTGTCAAGAAACCTATTAATATGTACCGCCATTTCATCAGGCTGCTCATCATATTCGCCAAGCTGGTTTGGAAGTCCTGCATTAGGATAGAGGCTCGTGAAGAATTCAGTACGGCTGCTGAGCTCTTCAATATGCGCTCCCAGCTCTTTTGCCCCCATGGCGCAATTGAGCCCGATACTCAAAAGAGGAAAATGAGAAACAGAATAGAGAAAAGCCTCAAGTGTCTGTCCCGAAAGCGTACGTCCGCTGGCATCGGTAATTGTAAAGGAGAGCATTACCGGAAGGGATTTCTGCTTATCGCGGAATAGTTTGTTAATGGCGCTCAGTGCCGCTTTGGCATTAAGGGTGTCAAAAACTGTCTCAACAAGCAGCAGATCCGCCCCGGCATCGAAAAGGGCTTCAGCCTGCTCATAATATACATTTTTAAGATCGTCAAAGCTGATTGCCCTGTAGCCGGGATCATTTACATCGGGCGACATGCTTGCCGTCTTGTTGGTGGGGCCGATTGCCCCTGCAACAAACCTTGGTTTTGCAGGGTCTGCTTTTGTGAAGGCAGCGGTGCATTCTTTTGCCACTCTGACCGCGGCCATGTTTATATCCCTCACAAGGTGAACCATGTCATAGTCCCCCATCGAAACGGCATTGCTGCTGAAGGTGTTGGTCTCGATAATGTCGGCCCCTGCTTCCAGGAACTGTTCATGGATATTTTTAATTATTTCCGGCCTGCTGATATTGAGAATGTCGTTGTTGCCTTTCAGGGAGGAGGCGTGGGAGGCAAATATTTTTGAACGGTATCCGTCTTCATCAAGACGATACTGTTGGATCATTGTGCCCATGGCGCCGTCGAGTACCAGCACCCTTCTTTTTAACAGATCGTATATTGGATGATTGTTATGCATTTAAAACTGTAAAATTAAATTAAAAATTTAAAATCATCACTGGTAACTTTATGTAATGAAGAGTCAGATATTTGGCTTTTTAAGACCAAGCAGAATCGGGAATGCCTTGTGTACATCCTTCTCTGCAAACACAAGACTTACTTCATTGGTTGTGGAGATTATTTCACAAATATTGATACCTCCCCATGCCAGGTTTTTCAGAATGTAATAGTACACCCCCGAAATCTCGGTGTTATCTTCAGGAAGGCGTATGGTGACGGATCCCAGCCCTGTTTTCCGCGAAAGCATTTTTTCCCTGACGAATATCCGGTCTATAATCTTATCCAGCGAGTTGCTGGCCACTATGGTTGTTTCATAAACTCCCTGTGAAAATGTGCAGAAAACATTTTTTTCGCTGCCAATCTCATCTATCAGGTTTCGCTGGCAGGCGATGAGGGCAGGTGAATTCTCAAAACTATGGTCGCTCAGATCGGAACGGACTATTATATCGCCCAGCTTGCTCATAAAAGTTTTTATTCCCTTGCTTATCTTGAAGTAGTAACCCGGTTCTCTCCTGTTGATTGCCATTATTATGGCTCCTTCCTGTACCGGTTTTTTCAGTGTTTTCTCAATATCCGGTTTTAACTTTCTGGCAAGTGAGGATACATTGACAATATTGTCGGTAATCGCTTCTTCAAGAAAGGGGGACTGCGATATCAGTCTTTCCACTGCTTGTGCAATAGTCATGACACCAGTTTTTGTTATAATATTTACACAAAGTTATAAATATGTTGTAATTGTTTAGAAAATTATTCATTATTATCAGGAAGTGAGAAGTGAATTATTCTTTCGGCATCAACTTTTGAATTTCTCTGTTATTTATTGTAACTTATAGATTTTATTATCCGTATAAAGCTCATATTGTATTAATTAGACACAATAATTGTTGATTTGGGCTGTTGTTCATATAAAATATGAAGCTATGATACGACAACTATTTACACTCTTCATGTTTTTGATTATTCTGGCTTGTCAGTCTGTCGCCCAGGATTTCAGGATCACACCTCCGGAATTAAATTTTGACGGCAACCGGTTAAATATTGCCTATGATATTTTAAGTGACAATTCAGATGATCTGTTTTACGTATGGGTTGAGATAGAAAAACAAAACGGCGAAGCTGTCAGGGTAAAGACACCCGAAGGGGATGTGGGTGAGAAAATAAAACCCGGAAGGAACAAAAGGATTAGCTGGGTTCCCGAAACCGACATGGTTTTTCTCAATGAGGAGGTTTTTGTGGAGATTAAAGCAGAGAGATACCTGAAGTCTTTCAGCAAAGGTTCCCTCATGCTCAAGTCCGCGGTCCTGCCCGGCCTTGGCCAGAGCAGTGCAAGTGGTGGCAGGCCCTGGTGGCTTGCAGGAGTGGCAACATATGGAGCTTTGGCTGCCGGATTTATAACGTACCAGGGTCATCTGAGTACTTATGATTTATATCTTTCTGAAGATGACCCTTTTAACAGAGTTGAGCTTTTTGACAAGGCACAAAGCCAGAGAGACATTGCCAATGTCCTTTTTATTTCAGGTGCGGCCGCCTGGGCTGCAAATATGATCTGGATGGTTGCAACACCGGACAGGTATCAGCCGCTCAGACATGCACCTTTTGCTGTTAATCCTTACTTGTCACCGTATTACGGAAATACAGGATTAATCGTAACAATAAAATTTTAATCTTCAGAGCCATGAGAAAGTTTATTTTTTTTGTGATTTTATACTCTGTTTCTGTAATGGCTGTTAATGCCCAGGTTGTAAGCAGTGAAAAAAGAGCGGTTCACATAAATAACAGGACATCAGAGGAGGCCAGGGAAGATCCCCTGCCGGAAGAGGCTGAGGGGGATATTGAACAATTATTGCCTGTGCCGGAGACACCGGCTGTTGAAGGTAAATATTATGCGCTCATATTCGGGATAAATGATTATGATGACCCCCGTATAATGGATCTGGATAATCCGATCAGGGATGCGGATTTGTTCTATAAAACCATTACTTCCCGGTACACATTTGACAGGGAAAATGTTCGGTTTTTACGCAATGCCAGTATGGCTGAGATGGTTGAATCGCTTGATCATTTTGCCAGGGTTGTCACACCTGAAGATAATTTCATGGTGTTTTATGCAGGCCACGGTTTATGGAATCCCGATGCACAGATAGGTTTCTGGCTGCCTTCAGATGCCCAACAGAGCAGTACCCTTAACTGGTTCAGAAACAGTACCCTTCGCGATTACCTGCGTGAGATAAAATCAAAACACACTCTTGTTATATCCGATGCCTGTTTTGCCGGTGCTATTTTTAAGACCCGCAGGGCCTTTGCAGATGCCTCGCTTGCCATAAACAGGTTATATGAGCTTCCGAGCCGGAAAGCCATGACAAGCGGCACACTTTCCGAGGTTCCCGATCAGAGTGCATTCATTAAGTATATGATTGACAGGTTAGAGAACAATGATCAGAAATTCCTCTCTTCTGAACAGTTATTCAGCAGTTTCCGTATAGCCGTTATTAATAACAGTAAAGCTATTCCCCAGTACGGTGAAATTCAGGATGTAGGCGATGAAGGGGGCGATTTCATCTTTATTCTCAGGGAATAGATAAACAGTGAATCACAATTACTCCAAACACAAACTGATCAGATGAAAAATCCGGTATCCAGATCTCTGGAGGTCTTATTTCTTATCATTCTGGCTTTTGTATTAACTACTTGCGAAGAACTGGAAAGGGAGATGTTTGTTGTTACAGGCGAAGCCAACAATATTTCAACCATATCGGCAGATGTATCCGGCCAGGTCATTGATATGGGATCGGGAGCTACTCAGCACGGCCACTGTTACGGTGAATCACCCAATGTAAAGGTTTCAGGACTTAAAACTTCATTGGGTATTCCTTCAGGCACCGGTGGTTTTACAAGCCAGCTTACCGGGTTGGATCACGGCACACAATACTATGTAAAAGCTTACATGAGTAAAGGTGATATTACAGTTTATGGCAAGGAGATAAGCTTCACAACAGTCGCAGCCTCGGTTCCCACAGTTACAACTGCAGCAATAACCGGCACCACTGAAAGTACTGCCGCTGGTGGCGGCAATGTAACTGATGATGGGGGAACAGAAGTGACTGCCCGTGGTGTGGTTTGGAGCACTTCAGAGGATCCTGGACTTGAAGAGGACAGGCATGAGGGTTACACCGAAGATGGGGAAGGGGAAGGTGAGTTCACCAGCAACATCACCGGTCTTGATCCGTCAACAACCTACTATGTGAGGGCATATGCCACAAACAGTGTCGGCACAGCCTATGGAAGCCAGGTGAATTTTACCACAAGTGAGGGGCAGGTTGCGGGATTGCCAACCGTAATTACAAGTACGGCAACAGGAATTACACCGACATCTGCTATTGTTGGTGGAGAGGTAACTGACACCGGAGATTCAGATGTTACCGAAAGCGGTGTTTACTGGGGTGAATCAAATGATGTTGAGGAAAACGGTATTAAAAGAGCCATTGCAGATGGTCCGGGAACTTTTTCAACAACAATATCAGGTCTTACTCCCGGAACAACATATTATTTTAAGGCGTATGCAATTAACGGTGAAGGTACGGCTTATGGTGATCTGGAAAGTATTGTAACCCCGACGGTTAATGACTATACTGTTTCAGGAGATGGTGTTGTTGATATTGACGGTAATGAATATGCCACGGTTATTATAGGGCAGCAGGAGTGGATGGCAGAAAACCTGCGTGTAACCAACTACGCTGATGGCAGTCCGGTAAGTACTGGCTTGAGTGGTACTGAATGGAACAATACAACAGAAGGAGCTTATGCAATTTATCCCTATGGTGAAATAGATGGGCTTTATTCGACCGGGGAAGTGTTATCGGCATATGGTGCATTATATAACTGGTATGCCGTTGACGATCCAGGCAAACTTTGTCCTGCCGGATGGCGTGTACCAGCCGATGATGACTGGACTGAACTCACAGATTTTATAATTAACAATTATGCTGAAATAACTGGAGATAATGCAGGCAACTACCTGAAATCATGCCGCAGTGCCAATTCACCCCTTGGAGGTGATTGCGTAACTTCCGAACACCCGTTATGGCCATGGGATGATGAAACCACACAATATGGCACTGACAATTTTGGTTTTGCTGCCTATCCGGGAGGTTACCGCTCCACCGACGGAGGTTTTTATGATTTCGGCGGTTACGGTTTCTGGTGGAGCTCTTCGGAATATCAGACCTCCTATGCTACATCGAGGATAATGTATTTTGACAGGGGAGTGATTGGTGTTTCAAATGATGATAAGGAATACGGCTATTCGGTACGTTGTATTAAGGATGATGCTGTTCAGGACGCATTGTCGACTCTAACTACTGCCGGAGTTACCGAAATCACCGCTACCACGGCCATTTCGGGCGGGAATATCACTTCTGACGGAGGGACGGCGATCACTGCCCGTGGTGTAGTCTGGGCAACAGATGAGAATCCCACCATGGAAACAAATATTGGTTCTACAGATGATGGCACAGGTACCGGCACCTTCACCAGCGAGATCACTGGCCTTGTTCCAGGCACTCACTATTATGTCAGGGCTTATGCCACCAACAGCGTGGGAACCTCATATGGCGGGCAGGTTGAATTTACAACAGAGGCTGTCATTGCCTCCCTCACCACCGCCGAGATCACGAACATTACCTCCTCAACCGCCACGGCGGGAGGCGAGGTTACCGATGATGGCGGTTCAGAAGTAACTGAAAGGGGCGTTGTATGGAGCATAACGGAGAACCCGACAACTGACCCGGCAGATCATGACGGCATGAAAGCCGCTAGCGAGGGAGGAACAGGGGTCTTTACTGTTGACCTCACAGGCCTCGATCCAGACACTCACTATTATGTCAGGGCTTATGCCACCAACAGCGTGGGAACCTCATATGGCGGGCAGGTTGAATTTACAACAGAGGCTGTCATTGCCACGGTCACCACCGCCGAGATCACGAACATCACCTCCTCAACCGCCACGGCAGGAGGCGAGGTTACCGATGATGGCGGTTCAGAAGTAACCGAAAGGGGCGTTGTATGGAGCATGACGGAGAACCCGACAACTGACCCGGCAGATCATGACGGCATGATAGTCGCTAGCGAGGGAGGAACAGGGGTCTTTACTGTTGACCTCACAGGCCTTGTTCCAGGCACCCACTATTATGTCAGGGCTTATGCCACCAACAGTGAGGGAACCGCATATGGCGGGCAGGTTGAATTTACAACAGAGGCTGTCATTGCCACGGTCACCACCGCCGAGATCACGAACATCACCTCCTCAACCGCCACGGCAGGAGGCGAGGTTACCGATGATGGCGGTCCTGCAGTAACCGAAAGGGGCGTTGTATGGAGCATAACGGAGAACCCGACAACTGACCCGGCAGAGCATGATGGTATAGAAACCGATATCGAAGGTGGAATTGGTGTCTTTACTATTGACCTCACCGGCCTCGATCCAGACACTCACTATTATGTCAGGGCTTATGCCACCAACAGCGTGGGAACCGCATATGGCGATCAGGTGGAGTTTTACACTCAGTTTGCTTGCGGTGATAATGTAACATTTACCTATCGGGGCGCAACAGTTACTTATGGGACAGTTGAAAATACAGTAACAGGCAAGTGCTGGATGGACCGTAACCTGGGAGCTTCGAGAGTCGCCACATCATTCAATGACAGTGAGGCCTATGGTGACCTGTTCCAGTGGGGCAGGCTGGATGACGGGCATCAGGACAGGACATCGGGCACAACATCTACCCGCAGCGATAGCAATACTCCGGGGCATGGGAATTTTATCTTAGCTCCGGACAGCCCTTATGACTGGCGCGATCCGCAGAATGATAACCTGTGGCAGGGAGACGGAGGAATCAATGATGTATGCCCTGCAGGATGGCGCTTACCAACCGAGAGCGAATTGAATGCCGAGCTTGCAAGCTGGGGCAGCAACAACAGCACCGGGGCCTTTGGTTCCCCACTTAAATTAGCTGTAGCGGGACGTCGCAGTGGCAGCAATGGTTCTTTCAACAATGTGGATTTCCAAGGCACTTGCTGGTCAAGTACCATAGATGGCATCGCCTCGCGATACCTGTATTTCGATAGCAGCGCTGCCAGCATGGACAGCAGCGGCCGTGCGAGCGGGCGCTCGATCCGTTGCCTTAAGGGTGATTGACACTTTGATTAAGCCTGTGAAATAAGGAAAAGCCTTCCGCGAAGCGGGATCGGAAATTTTTTAAAATTGACAATAAGGGAAAAAATAACACTGAGCAAACAGGAAGACCGTTTCACGCTTTACCGTGAGGGGATGTTTATTAAGTGCTATAATTCAGACTATTTTTAATTTTTCCCCGTTTTTTGTAAATTCGTTGTTAAGAAATAAGATATTATGCCAGGAAAAAAGAATACAAGGGAAACCGGCAAGTTGGAGGAACCATTGTCGGCTTATGGCGATGGGCCTTTGACCTTTGAGAAGGTTTGGCTGATGTTTCAGGAAACTGATAAACAGTTTAAGGAAACCGACCGGCAGATCAAGGAGACCGACAGGACGTTGTCCGAGAAGTTTAGGGAGACCGATAAGGCTTTATCTGAGAGGTTCAGGGAAACCGACAAAAAGATCAAGGATCTGTCTGATCTGTTCAATAGCCAGTGGGGCAGGCTGGTGGAATCTCTTGTTGAAGGAGCTGTGATAAGGATCTTCAGGGAAGCGGGAATCGAAGTTTATTATACTAGCGAGAGGGTAAAGGGCAATGCCGGCAGGGAAAATTTTGAATTTGACATTGTGGCAAATAATGCCAAAGACCTGGTGGTAATAGAGGTAAAGACCACCCTGCGGCCGGCAGACGTAAAGACATTTCTTGCAAAACTGAAAAAGATAAAAACCTGGATCCCGGCTTACAGGGATCGCCATATCCGTGGCAGCGTGGCTTTCCTGACAGCGCAAGCTGGTTCTGAAATACAGGCGCAGAGTGCCGGGTTATACACGATAAAGGCCACGGGCGACAGCGCTTACCTTCTGAACCCTCCCGGTTTTGAGCCGCGGATTTTCTGACCGGAAAAACCGGTTTCCCGGCAAAATATGGCTATTGTTGCTATCTGAAGAGTTTCTTGCCAACCTTGTACGCATCGCCGGTTTTTTTGCCTATCTGGCGGTATTCGCGGGCGCCGCCGATATATATAAGCGGGTTGACGGCCTCTATGTCAAAGGAGGTATAGTCGCTGCTGTCATTTAATTTATCGTTGTCTATATGCGTTTCTACTATCCTGCCTGCAAAATGGTTGGTTGACCCGAATATGCGTGATTCGGTAAGGACGCATTCGAGATTTAAAGGGCACTCTTTTATTATAGGTGGCTTAACAACCTTTGAATTCATCTTTGTAAGCCCGGTTTCAGCAAATTTATCTACTTCACTGCCAGAAGTTATCCCGCAGAAGTCCGCCTCCACCATAATATCAACCGAAGCAATGTTGACGGTGAACTCACCGTTCTTTTTGATCTCGTTTCCTGAAAAGCCCCTGGTACCGACTGATACGCCGATAGTGGGAGGCGAACTGGTGAGCAGGCTTATCCATGCTATGGTCACTATATTTGCCTTTTCCATTGTTCCTGTGACGACAAGCCCGGTAGGGCAGGGGAACATCAGTTTTTGCGGTCCGAATGTGGTTTTCATAATTATTGCAGTTTATATTAAGCTTTTACAGGCAGCATCTGATTAGCAGTCCGCCGATTAAAACTATATTAATGGTCTTTTGCAATTCAGTCAAAATAAACATCCTCGGTGACGATAACCGGGGCGCTCTTGTCTGCCACGGTGATAATAAATTCTCCTGCTTCGGTGACCCTGCGGTTTTCATGGTTTATAAATGAAAGATCCTCCAGCTCCAGCGTAAATTCAATGGTTTTACTTTCGCCGGGCTGCAGGTCGGTCTTTTCGAATGCCCTGAGGCGTCTTACATCGGGGGTGGTGGAGGCAATAAGCTGTGAACTGAACAGTTTTACCACCTCTTTTACGGGCGGCCCATCAATGTGAGATATATCAACACTCACAACCAGCTGCTCACCACTGCCGAGGCTCTCCTTATCAACCGTGATTCCGGTATACTCAACCGATGAATAGCTCATGCCGTAACCGAATTCAAACAACGGGTTAAAAGACCCGCTGTAATCATAAGCACCTGAGGGTGTAAGTGACACTTCTGAAGGTTTATGAATATAGCCGACCAGTGAGTTGGGATATTTTGGGTAGGTATAGGGAAGCCTGCCAGAAGGGTTAACCTTTCCATACAAGATATCAGCAAGGGCATCTGCACCATAGTTGCCGGGCAGGTAAATGTTGATGACAGCATCCATTTTATGGGCAAAGGAGGTAATCAGGCGCGGCCGTCCCTGGTTGAGGACAAGGATGACAGGCTTACCGGTTTCTGCTATGGCACGGGCAAGTTTTTCCTGCAGCGGCGAAATGGTAAGGTCGTTCAGGTCGCCGGGCTTCTCGGTGTATGAATTTTCGCCAAGGCACAGCAATATCACATCAGCCTGCCGGGCCTTTGCAACTGCCGCCTGAATGTCCACCTCTTCTTCTTCATAGTATCTTCCGTCTTCTATATATCTTGTACCCGGCTCATACAGGATATTGTTTTCACCGCCGGTTATTTTCACGGCATCCAGTATGGTATTGAAATCTTCCGTAAATTCAGGAGTCCTGTCGCCCTGCCAGCTGTAGGTCCATCCCCCGTTAAGGGAGCGCATGGAGTTGGCATTTGGTCCTGTAATCAGTATCCTGGTGTTTTCAGATAGCGGAAGCGTTTCGTTTTTATTGACAAGAAGAGTTATTGACTCTAATGCCGACTCATAGGCTTTCATTGCATGGGCCGGTCCCGCAAACAGAGGATAGTCTTCCGGGTCAACAACAGGATTATCGAACAGGCCCAGGGCTTTTTTTACCCGCAGGATCCGGTAAACTGCATCATCAATCCTCGACACCGGAACTTCCCCGTCGTTTACGAGCCCTACAAGGTTCTCATGGAAACTTTTGTAATCGTAGGGTATCATGCTCATGTCAATACCGGCATTTATCGCTATTTTAACCGCCTCCCTTGATGATCCGGCTATTTTATCCCTTGTATGAAGGTTCTCTATATCTGCCCAGTCGGTCACCACGAGTCCCTCAAAACCGAGTTCTTCCTTAAGAAGGCCTGTGATGATCTCTCTGCTTGCATGTACTGAAATGTTGTTTACCAGCCCCGAGTTCAGCATAATGCTATGGGCACCGGCATCAATTGCAGCCCTGAAGGGAGGCAGGTGCTTATCTCTCAGCTCCATTTCCGGAAGATAGACAGGAGTGCGGTCTTTCCCGGAAAAGGGTAAACCATAACCATAAAAATGCTTGGGGCAGGAAGCGAGCCTGTAGGGATCAGATATATCATTGTCCTTGCCTTCGTAGCCATCAATCATCGCTACCCCCATTATTTCAGTGAGATAAGGGTCCTCGCCGAATGTTTCCCACTGCCTTGCCCACCTTGGGTCGGAGCCGAGATCGAGGACAGGGGAGAAGTTCCAGGGAATTCCTGCGGCACGTGTTTCGTACGCTGTTATTGCTGCTCCCTCTTCAACAAGTTCGGGGTTCCAGGTCGCTGCCATTCCGATCTGCTGGGGGAACATGGTTGCTTCGGCAATGTAGGTCGAGCCGTGGATGGCATCAATACCATATATAACCGGTATGCCTGAACGTGTCTCTTCTGTGGCGACCTCCTGGATGGTGTTGATCAGCTCAATCCACAGCGAGCGGTTTTGTGCAATTGTATTCGGGGTGTTCAGAATAGACCCTCCGCCATAAGTGACAAGATACTCCCTGAGAAGTTCCATGTCCAGCCTTACGGGTTCATAGCTTGAATAGATATTATCTCCTTCGGTAACACCGTCGATTGTAATCTGCATCATCTGGCCCACTTTCTCTTCAATGGTCATATCAGACATGAGACTTACGATAAACGGATCTTTTTCAGCTTCCTGTCCGTTTGTACATGAGTTCATCAAGAGGGTTGTTGCTGCCAGGAGTATGATTAACAGGGTCTTCATAAATATTTTGTGTTTTATGGGTTAATGTTGCATAGCAAATATATTAAATTGTATCTATACTTCTGCCACGATGATCTGCCTGTTTTTAAGTTTGTTTTCACGAAATGGCTGATTACCGGAAATTTTAATTATCTTTGCATCGCATTTAACAAAAAGATGTAGTTGAACTATCTTACCGGTTTTAGAATATCTCACACTATTTTATGATCGCACCTGAATTGATCCGGAACAAAAGCCGGAGTTAGCGTACTGATGTTTGGAACTGTATCTGGTTAGGAAATATTATTTACAGGTTAACCTGTCATCGTCGGTGAAGGAAGATCCGGGAAGGCCTAAAAAAAAATCTGTTATGTTATTTAAAGAGATGGGGCTTTCGCCGGAAATACTTATGGGCACAGATGCCCTTGGATTTATGGATGCTACCCCGATACAGGAACAAGTTATTCCTGTTTTGTTAAAAGAGAAAAGGGATATTATAGGTCTGGCGCAGACCGGCACCGGGAAAACCGCAGCATTCGGACTCCCTGTACTTGATAATATCGATATTGACGCCAACTACCCCCAGTTGCTGGTTCTGAGTCCCACGCGTGAACTTTGCATGCAAATCACACGTGATATTGAGAGTTACAGTAAGTTTATGAATGGTTTGAGAACTGTTGCCGTATATGGCGGAGCCTCAATGGATCAGCAGATAAGGGCACTGAAGCGCGGGGTGCATGTTGTTGTTGCCACACCGGGAAGGATCCATGACCTGGTCAGACGCAACCGCATAGATCTGTCGCTGGTTTCAACCCTGGTTCTGGACGAGGCTGATGAGATGCTTAAAATGGGTTTCCGTGACGATCTGGATGCCATCCTGGCCCGGACTCCGGTAAACAAAAACACATTACTGTTTTCAGCCACTATGGCTTCAGGCATTGTTGCCATTGCAAAAAAATATATGCATGATCCGCTTGAAATTACAATGGGCAGAAAAAATGCCGGTGCTGAAAATGTATCACATATTTTCCATATGGTTCACGCCAGGGATCGTTACAATGCACTTAAAAGGGTGGTTGATTACCATCCCGACATTTACGGCATTGTATTTTGCCGTACCAGGAAGGAAACCAGGGATGTTGCCGGCTGGCTCATGAGAGACGGTTATAATGCCGAAGCTCTGCACGGAGACCTTACGCAGGCACAGCGCGACTATGTAATGCAGAAATTCCGCGAAAGGAACCTGAATGTGCTTGTTGCGACTGATGTAGCGGCCCGGGGACTGGATGTTAATGACCTTACACATATAATAAATTATAACCTCCCCGATGATAATGAGGTTTATACACACCGTTCTGGCAGAACAGGCAGGGCAGGTAAGGAGGGGCTGACGGTTTCGATCATTAACATGAATGAGCGGAGTCGTATTTCACAGATTGAAAATGTTATCCGGAAAAAAATTGATCAGAAACCAATTCCTGCAGGTACGGATATTTGTGAACGTCAGCTTTTCAAAATGGTGGAGCGCATGCAAAACTCAGAAGTTGCGCACAATCAAATTGATCCATATATGGATAAGGTTTACGACATGCTGGGTGACCTGCCTAAGGAGGAGATCATTAAACGCTTTGTTTCACTTGAGTTTAACCGTTTCCTTGAATATTACAGGAACGCACCCGACCTTAATGTGGAAATTAATAAGGGACGTATGAACGGAGATCATGTTCGTTCCCGGAAAGGAGAAGAGTCACGCTCCGGACGCAAGATCCGTAACGGGAGATCAATGTCGAGAGTATTGTTTAATATCGGAAAGGGGAAAAAGATCACCAAAAGGGAGATTATAGACATGCTTGTCAGTGCCCCCGGAGCGGGAAACGCCGAGATAGGCCAGATTGACATTTTCAAGCGTACCTCTTCTGTAGAGGTTGAAAGTAAAATGACAGGAGCTGTTATAGGTGAACTGAACAGAACAATTTACAAAGGTGTAAGGATAGAGGCTGAAGAGAACTACGAGTTTGCCGGAAACGATTTCCGTGACAGGAACAAAGGCCCCCGCGGTCGCAAAAGAATCAGAATGAACTAGATATTTATATATAACCTGAACCCTGCCGGTGCAATTAGATTTTAAAAAAGTATTTTATGCTATACGGGGTTCAGTAGCAATAATCCGGGTGTGTTGTGATTGTGCTATTTTTGCAGTGACGGGGATTGATTACTGGTGATTGCCTTCTGAAAATCTGTCAACAGCTCGCTGAATATTTCCTTTACCGTTGTGATTTTTTCAGCCAGGTAAGCATTGCTGCCGGCAAAGGCATAACCATTCTTCATATTGCCCTTGTAGGCATTATATAAAGCTGTTACGATGCAATAAGGACTGCTGGAAATATCACAGGTCTTAATGCAATGGAACGGGCATTTTATAGGACGTTTCAGTCCATTCTTTACCTTGTTAAGAAATTCATTCATAACGGCTCTTCCCGGCATTCCTACCGGACTTTGGATTATCTCCATATCGGATTCACGGGCATTTACATAAGCCATTTTAAATCCCATTGAGGCATCACATTCCTCGGTAGTTACAAATCTTGTACCCAGTTGAACAGCTTTTGCACCTTTTTGCATGATGTTAAAGATATCCTGACCTGTATAGATTCCACCGGCAGCAATAACAGGTATTTCCTGGCTGTATTTCTCCTCGAAGATACTGACTTCTTTAACTACCTGTGGTACCAGTTCTTCAAGGGTATAATTTGAATCTTCTATCTGATCTTTTTTAAAACCCAGATGTCCCCCGGCTTTTGGTCCTTCCACTACGAAAGCATCGGGAAGGTAATCATAAAGGGATTTCCATTTATCGCAAATAATTTTTGCCGCCCTTCCCGAAGATACAATAGGTACAAGTTTTGTTGTACTGTCGGGCTTGAGAAAATCAGGTAATTGCAGGGGAAGCCCTGCTCCGGCAAATATAATGTCAACCTTTTCAGAGATCGAAGTGCGTACCAGGTCGGCAAAGTTTGACATTGCAACCATAATATTCACACCGATCACACCTTTCGTTTTTTCTTTAGCAATTCTTATTTCCTCTTTCAGACCCTCAATGTTGGCCTGAAGGTAATCAAGGGCAGGGTTACGATGCACAAAGCCCAGACCTGCAGCAGAGATTACTCCCACGCCACCCTGGTTTGCCACGGCAACAGCCAGTCCGGACATTGAGATTCCTACGCCCATTCCGCCCTGTATTATGGGGACAGGTATATTGAGTCCTCCGATTTTAAATTCTCTCATAACTAAAACCTCATTGTTGTAATTGTTGTAAAGGTACGTAAACTAATTGCCAATACGCAATATGCACTGTTATATATATTGTTAGATAGTCATTATTAAGTAACTTTAACATTTAATGTATTTCCGGATAAATCTATATTTATACTGAATTTTTTTATACTTAATGAAAACACCAAATCAGTGATTATGACAGTAAGATCATTTCTTTTCATGGTTTCTGTAATTTGCCTTACGGCGGAAGTTAACGGCCAGGATGCTGTTAATATAAGGTCAGCTATCGACAGCATTGCAAGGGAGCATGATATCCCCTCAGTTGCATTTGCCGTGGTTAACAATGACAGTGTAATAATTGCCGGTGCTGTGGGATATGCTGATAAGGAAAACAATATTCCTGCAATATCAACTACCACATATCGTATTGGCTCTGCTACAAAGACTTTTATATCGCTGGGGATAATGCATCTTGTCAGTGAAGGGAAGCTGGATCTTGATGATACGCTTTCGAAGCTTGTTCCTGAGGTGCCGGTTGACAATAAATGGGAGGATAGTCACCCGGTGTTGCTGAAGCATCTGCTTGAGCACACGGCCGGTTTCAGGGATTTGCAACTGAAGGATTTTGTAATAGCTGAAGGCACACCCCTTCCCGGGATGAAAGAGACAGTGATGAGAGAGCCTGATTATTGGGTTAGCCGCTGGAAACCCGGTACCAGGAATGCCTATTCCAATCCTGGCTATTCGCTTCTTGGATATATAATTGAGAAATGCAGCGGGAAGCCATACAATGAATATCTTGAAGATATTTTGCTACATCCGCTGGAAATGGATGACAGCGATTTCCTCGGAAGGGATCATAGCCGTCTGGCCATCTCTTATGATATAAACAACATGCCACAGACTCCTTTGCCGATCCTTGATCATCCGGCAGGATATATGCATTCCACCCCTCAGGATATGGCCAGGTTCATAAGATTTATGTTGCTCTCGGGCCAGGTTGAATCTTTCTCATTTATGTCAGAAGAGAGGTTCCGTTTAATGGATGATCCTTCTTCTATTATAGGGGCAGGAAATAATATGATCGGGTATGGCAAAGGTTTATTTGCCACTGTAGCCCAGGGGCATGTTGGATATGGTCATGATGGCGGGATTGATGAATATCTGACCTCTTTTGTCTTTTTCAGGGATCAGGGGGTGGCTTATTATTTTACAATTACCAGGATGGACGGTAAAGCGTCATCTGCAATAAGCAAATATTTGCAGGGCATTTTACTCAGCAAAAAGAAACCGGTTTCGGAAAACAGGCTTGAGCATACTGAAGCTATTGAGGGATGGTACAGATTCGGGTCGTACAGGCTTGAATTGACAAAGATATTGCACGATCTTTTTGACCCTGTCAGCCTCGGGATCAAGGAAGATACTCTCAGACTGAATAGTGTTACAGGAGAGAGCAGGAACCTTATCTCACTTGGTAACGGGTATTTCCGTACAGAAGGGAGTCCGTGCCCTACACATTTTATTGGAGAATATGACGACAAAATGGTTATCTCTTCAAGTTTCGCCGAGACGGGTGGCTATTTCGAAAAAACCAGCGCTTTCAGGGCTGTATGGAAGACATGGGGTTTTATAATATCAATTGTGGTTTTTATTTTCAGTGCTGTTGTCTATTTTGTCAATTACCTTGTAGTGCGGATCAAAAAAAGAGAGATCAATGCAAGTCCGATGATCTGGCCGGCTCTGGGTCTGCTGACGTTTGTCCTTATTCTCCTTTTCTTCAGCAGGCTTACTTCGGTTTTGCTTATTGGAACGGTAAATATTTTTTCAGTGGCTGTTGCAATATTTTCCGGAATATTTGCTCTGTGTTTTGTTTTTGGCTTTTTGAGCTTGAGAAAAGGCAAAACCCACAATAAGGCATGGAAGCGTGTCCCCCTTATTATGGGTTATGTTGCCTGGGCATTTATCATTATTTTGTTAGCATCATACGGCCATATGCCGATTACTACCTGGATCTGGTAGCCAATATTCCAAACACTGGCCAGGATTTCCAGTGATTGTGTAAATTCTTAAACAAGGGTTTTCACAATTGCTGAAAATGGTCATTATCTTTCTTCTCATTATAAATGATTTTTAAGGTTAGAATGTTATGGACTGGAAAACTATATCATTTAAGGTTTTCCGGCAATGACATAATTTTCCATTGTCACAAAGAAATCATTTATGATCCCGTAGATATCAAACCATTCCCAGATCGTTATGGTGCGGGGATTATCCGGACGCTCAGTCCATTGCCCGTCAATATAGATGGGAGCGGGGTGCTCGTAGCTCTCGGCCCAGCCGGGGTTCTTTACAATTGCCACTGCAGCCTGATCAAAGAGTGCCCTTGAAGGCGGATTTCCCCACATATTGTACATCTCAAAAAGGTTTGCCGAATAATCACCCCATGTATGGAACCCGCCGCCGTGACGGCCGGTTACGGGTTCCGATATACGCGGACCCTTGCCAGGCATCCTGTGCAGTATCTGGGCCTGTGTAACCTTCACGGCGTCAGTGCCTGAAGGATCGCCGTAACGGACTGTCACCAGGTCAAAGGGTACATCAATATCCAGTATGTAATTCATTGAGGGTACGTCCCAGTTCTGATTATGCTCTCCGGGTTCGGGATAATTGGAACCCAGCCATACAATTCTTACATTTTCGGCAATGGCAGGTTCCTTGAGAAGTGCCAGAGCAATGTTGGTCAGTTTACCCACGGGCAGCAGTATCAGTTCCTGATCACGCTCTTTCATAGCCTGTTCAATTATGAAGTTGACCGCCTCATGCCCGTCAAATTCCGGTTCATGGATTTGGTCCCGTATCTCCTCGAAAGAGCCCTGGGCACCAGTGTAGAGAGGTATGTTGTTCCACACACCGCACAGCTGCATCACCCGTTTGGCCTCGGCGTAGTGATCGCTAACATCAGAGTATGTCACCCCGTCAACCGGACTGCTGGTGGCGTTGACAGTAACTCCCCCGACGGCAAAAGCATCGCCGCTGAAAAGCAGATAGGCCAGGGCATGCTGGTCGTCAACTTCGTTGTCGGCATCGGTGTCGAAAATCACGTGATGCCTGAAAACCGGTTCATCGGCTTTTTCCGGGGCTTCGGCACATGATAATGTGACAGTTCCGAAAACAATGATCATCGCGGCAAGGTATACACCCGAACCGCTGAATTCATTAATCATTCTGATAATTGATCTTTTCATTTTTAAAGATTTAAGGTTAATCATTATTTAAAATTTACAAGGCCAGGGGTAACCTTAACCGGTATTTTAATCCCTTCCGGCCGTCCATTCAATAGCTCCCTTAATGTGGTTTAAAAATAATGGATCGGAGTAGAGTTCTTCGGGATGGCCCAGCGCCGTCTGAAAAACCCTTCCCTCTCCTGCATAACGGTACCATACCAGGGGGTGATCACCCATGCGCTGCTCTGCACCGGGGAACCATTCGTTGTTGTCAACATCGTAACTTGACTCGTCGATGGAGATCAACACGTTGACTTCATCGCGGGGGTTCCGGTTAAAGCTGTACCATTCATCTTCAATGATCCAGATTGAGTCTGGCAGAAATGATGTCGCAGGATGGGTGCGGTCTTCAATTATCAGTTTCCCCTGCATTACCGGCGGATGCCCTGTGAATTTTGCACCCATCACATCCATGAACCAGTCCCAGTCATTTTCAGTAACCGTACCAGTATGGATGGTAAGCAACCCTCCGCCATTCTCTACAAAGCTTTGTATGTCCTGTTTCTCGCTGTCGCCGAAAGTATCGCCGGTAGTCTGAAGAAAGATCACCAGGTCAAGGGTATCTAGGCTGGCCGTTGAAAAGTACAGCGAGTCTTCGGTGTGAATGAGCTGCCAGCTGTTTTCTGCGGCCATCTGCTGAAGCGCTTTCACTGCCACCTCGATATTATCGTGCCTGAATCCACCGGTTTTGGTCATTACTGCTATATTCATGGTTTCGTGACGATTTGAGTCTGAACAAGCCGGTAAGATCCCGGTCAGCAAAATAATCATGACCAGGATAGTAATAGCCGGCAAGATTCTGTTAGATGAACTGATTAAATATTTCATGACTTCTGGTTTAGGTTCACTGTTTTGATTCAATAATAACCCTTCTGTAGGTTACCAGTTGCGGCTCACCATTATCAATAACTTCAAGCACCAGGTGAATATTTGAATTGCCCAGGTCATCCGGTACGGTAATATGTTTCCGGTTGCCGGCCGGATTGCTGATTGCCAGATCGCCATTATATGTATCAGCTTCATAATACCTGAACCAGTTGAAGGTGATCCGATCCCCATCGGGGTCACAGGAACCTGAAGCATCCAGGGAGATCACCTCCCCGGGATATGCCTGAAACCTGATGATGCGGTTCGACGAGTCACCATTGAGAACCGCCACGGGCTCGCGGTTCACTTCGCCCGGTTCCTTTACCGACCATAGCAACCGGTTCATAAAGCTGTTGGTAGCTGCCGGTATCCACCTGATCAGTTCATTTTGGTCCACATCACAGGTAGAATAGTACCCTTCAGGGAAGCTTCCGCCCATGGGCCTGAACATGCTGCCCCAGCTTCCCTGCGTTGGGTCGAGGTGGTCGTTCAGCCCCAGCATGGAGCTGATAAGGTATAAATGGGCAGGAGTATCCCCTTCGCCCCCGTCATCGTGGGTCATGTCGGTCAGTATCACCACCCTGATTTTGTCTTCATCCGGCCCAGGTTCGGCGCAGGCGGAGGATGCAGCAATCATGACTGCTGCAACCATTAATAGCATTGATGTATTTTTCATTGTATGTTTAATATATTCATAAAGTCACCCGTTGTAAAACCATTACTTCCGGTTTTCCAGTGATGTTTACTGCTTTCTCAGCAGGTCAAGCAGTTTCCTGTCCAGTTGATACCCGTACCAGTCCTCGTAATCCACATCACTGCGGCCGGAGTTCAGTATGCCGAAACTTCCCCTGAATTCCCACAGGCCAAATCCGATGCCGTTTTCCCTGAAAATGTCGAGAGTATCGGAGAACCAGGCAAGGAAGACATCATGCGGGGTTTGATTGTAGCAACCCAGCTCACCGCAATGGACCCCGATACCCTGTTTCACAATTTCGATCCATGGTGCATAATGCTCTTCCAGCATTTCGCGGCTGAAGTATCGGTCACCGACCTGCCCCGGCCATTTGGGTTCGGGAAGGGCATCAATATCGGCAAATGCCCAGGGCGCCCGGTAATGTGATATCCGGGCCGGGAAATAACCCCTGTTACTCATTGCAATACCAAGATCCAGCAGTTCGGGAACCACTGTGGTTCCTACATTATTACCACCGGCAATCACCAGGTGACCGGGATTCTGGCTTCGGATAGCTTTTGTGGCACCTTTGGCCACCTGCCGGTAAGCATCGCTGGGAACCGACCTTGCCGGGGAGTGCTGATCATTAGGGTCGTCACGCATCGCTGGTTCATTCACCAGGTCGAAGCTGATCTTGTCGGCCGACACGTTTTTATACCGCCGTGCCCACATCAGCCAGTGAAAATTGAAGGCCTCCTGCGCCTCCTCATCCAGCCAAAGGATATAGGGCTCACGGAAACCGGCATTGATGCAATAGCCGGGTGCCCGGTGCAGGTTCAGACTCACATGCATATTGTATTTATGAGCCATGGCCACCAGTGAATCGATCTTTTCCACCGCCTCTTCATTGATGTTGTAAACCTCATCGGGCCTGATATTCCTGCTGCGGTCAAATTCAACATAGCAGGGATAAGCCATGGGAATTCTCACGAAATCAAATCCCCAGTCCCTCATCCAGCGGAAATAGTCTTCTTTTGTCGGAGGCCTTGACGAGTCCGGGTTTGGCGAAAAGAAGTCCAGAAGGTTAAAGCCTTTCCATTGCGGAATACTGTTCACTGGCTTCTTTTCACATGATCCGAGGAGGGAAGTTCCTGCCAGGCTGACTCCTGCAGCCACCAGGCCTGTATTTTTAATAAAATCCCTGCGGCTGTTTTTTGTTGGTGTGCTCATAATAGTTGTTGGTTTTGCTTGTGTTCCAATGTTTTTTTTGCCTATATAACAGATGTCTCCCTTAATTTCCGGACAATTGCTTGCGGTCTACGCCAAATCTATGATTAATGTTCTAATAATAGGTTTGCTGCCCCGGGTCAGTATCAGAATAGATTATCAATGAGCTGAGATTTACCTGGTATCCGTTGGGGATGTCGCGGACTGCAAGCCTGATCTCATAGCCGGATTCGGGGAGTTCATAATTCCAGTAAACCTCGTGCTTCCGCCGGCGGAATTCGGTTGGCATAATTACCGTTTCTACGAACTCATTATTTATAAAGACATCGAGCGACAGGTCACGATCCGGCAGTCCGCCATCAGTGCGCAACGCATTCCCTCCCACAACAATACCTGAACCGGTAAACCCGGCTGTAAACTCAGGATTATTCCGGCTAAGGGAGTGTCCGGGTGAATGCCTTTCACGCGGATACAAACCGCTAAATGACTCTTCAAACCTCACCGGTTCAACTGTCTGGTATCTGATCTCAACATCATCATCCAGCACCCTTCCTCCGTTTCCCTCTATCATCTGCAGGGCATGCCGGTAGCCAATGTCATAAACATCCAGCAGCGACATATCAGTATAAACGAAATTACGATGCTCCACCCGGTCAAGCCCCTGCTTCCAGTAATCGGGTATATTGCTGTATCCCAGCATGGTGCCCAGAATTCCGGCAGCATTCGCAGGGTTACAGTCAGAGTCATATCCTGCCCTGGTGCTGATATCGATCGTTTTACCATAATCGCCGTCACCGTAAAGCAGTCCGAGAACAATATAAGCCGCATTGATGCTGGCATCAATATTGAAAGCCCGGAAAACTCCATCGGGGCATCCTTTTTCTGCCGTCCATTTTTTCTGCAGTTCAAACCAGGTGCGTTTCCAGTCGTCCGGATACATTTCATGCCATCCAATAAGATCGGAAATAGTCCTGTAAAAACGGCTCTCTTCCGGTACTGCTTTCAGGGCCTCCCTGACTACAAACCCTATATCGTCGCTTACAAATGCCTGGGTGTACATACCCGCGATGAACACCCCGCCGTACCATCCGTCGCCGTAATTCATAATGTGGCCTGTTTTATCGCTTATCGCGGAAGAGGCATTTATCATACCCGGAGACATTAATCCGGCGAAATCAGCCTCAATCTGAAAATCGATATCGTCGGCATGGGGGTTGTTTTTCCAGTGCCCCGATGCAGGAGGCATTATGCCGTTCAGGATGTTATATCTTGCCGCCTGGTTGGCATGCCACAGTGGATACCCCGCATTGGCAAAAGCCATTGCATGCAGCGAATCTGCGGCATCCAGTCCGTGCTCCTCAAATACCTGCACAAAGGTTAGGTCCATGTATACATCATCGTATAATCCGGGGGAATTGTCATACCACCATTCCATCTGGGTTTCATCCCAGGGAATAGGCACGTGATCCCCTATCATTGTTCCGTTCCACCGGAACTCGGTAGGTCCGCCATAGGTGCAGCCAATGACCTGTCCGGCCCATCCCCCCATGATCTTGTCATGGAGCACCTGTTTCTCTATCGTGACAATATCACCATCGCTAAATGATGAATTATGATCGGAAGTCCGCTGGCTGCATGAAGCAGCCAGGGCAATTGCCGCAATTAAGATTACATACTGTCTAAACTTTTGTGTCATCATTCGGACTTTTGGTTAGGGTTAGAATTATGTACATTTCCATAATCGATAAACTATTCTTATTATTTTTTGAATTACCTGAATTTGCAGGCGGAGGTTACATCTGATTAAAACTTGTAATCATTGATCTCATCAAGCTGCGGAGCTGAGGGCTGGGCTCCCATCCTTGTTACCGAAATTGCCGCCGCCCGCTGGGCGAAATCGATCGCCTGTCGCACTGTTTTATTCCCCGAAAGGGCAGTGGCAAGAGCCCCGTTGAACACATCACCTGCCGCAGTTGTGTCGACTGCCTTGACCCTGTAGCCGGGAATCAGGCCATGAAACTCACTGTTCAGCAGGTAAACGCCCCTGCTTCCCAGGGTTATTATTACTGTTTCGATACCCAGGTCGTAAAGCTCTTTTGCCATGTCAGGGATGGTATCATCATTGACCTCTTTGGTGCCGGTCAGCAAGGCAGCCTCAGTTTCGTTGGGGGTAATGACGGAAACTTTTTGCAGAAGATCCTGTGGCAGTTTTGCTCCGGGCGCAGGATTCAGTATCATGGGTATGCCAAGCTCTTCTGCTGTCCGGGCAACAGCGCCAACAGTTTCCATAGGGATCTCCAGTTGAACAAGGATTGCTCCGGCCCCGGCAAATACATCCTTTGCTATGATAATATCTTCGGGAAGCAGGTGACTGTTAGCTCCCGGTGCAACTGCAATGCTGTTCTCGCCGTCTTCGGCAACATTAATCAGAGCAACCCCCGAGTGCATTCCCGGTTTGACCTTTATAAACGAGGTATCGATCCCGTCTTTTTTGTAGTTTTCGATTGATTCAGTGCCAAAGGTGTCGTCTGACACACAAGCTATGAAGGCCACATCACCGCCGGCCCGGGCGGCGCCCACGGCCTGGTTGGCACCCTTGCCCCCGGGGATGGTAAGCAATTCCGATCCCATAACAGTCTCTCCCGGTGCCGGTATGTGCGGCACCTTAACCACCATATCGGTATTTGAACTTCCTACCACGATTATTTTTTTACTCATATCAGTTTGTTTTCTGTTTTGCAATCGTTTTCTTAAGTTCTGTGCCGGGAAGAAAAGTATCAATCATCCGGCCATTCCCCTAAAGTATTGTTACTAGTAAAGTCTCGCCGCAATTATGAGCGCGAGTCCAACTGCAAAGAAAAGGAACATGGCGGTCAGCAATCCATTAACGCCTTTGGCGCCCTTAAACTCTTTCCATATAAACACACCCCAGAGGGCGGCAACCATTGTAGCGCCCTGTCCCAGTCCGTAAGAAATTGCAAAACCTGCCTGTTCAGCAGCAATAATATTGACAGTAAAACCAAGGCTCCAGATTGCTCCTCCCAGGATACCAATCATATGCAGTTTGGTGTCACCTTTTACAAAATAGTCCCTGTAGTTTACCTTTTCTCCGGTTATAGGTTTATACATAAAAAGAGTGTTCCACAGGAAGTTTGATATAAGCAGGCCAAGGGCAAAGATTACAGAAGCCGTATATGGCGTAAGTTTTCCTGCTTCCGGATTGACAAAGTCGCCGGCCATGGAGGCAGCCACGAACCTGTAGAAGAAGCCCATCAGCAGACCAGCAAGAAGGGAGACCAGGATACCCCTGGTGGAGGTTTGACCTGTCGCGGAAGGCAGTTTTTTATATGCACGTGCATCAAGGACAATTGCAATTACAACAAATGCCACTCCTGTAAACAACATGACAGGGTTCCCGAGGGGAGTAGCAATAAAATTCACTATCACTCCCAGCGCAAGCGCCAGTCCGATCCCTATGGGGAAGGCGACCGCCATGCCTGCAATTGCGATTGCTGCAACCAGAAGAATATTGGCAATGTTAAACACCACCCCTCCCAGGAATGCCGATCCGAGAGCTGACAGATCGGCCTGTGATAGGTCTGCGATAAAACTGCGGCCATCAGTTCCTGTGCTACCGGCCGTTAATGCAAGTATCAGGGACAATAAAAGAACACCGATGGCATAATCCCAGTAATAAAGCTGGAAGGGCCAATGTTTCTGGGCAAGTTTCTGGGTATTAGCCCACGAACCCCAGCATAACATAGTTATAAAGGCCAGAAATACTGCCCATGCGTAAGAGTGTATTACTACCATAGTTTCAGGTTTTAGTATAAGATTTATTAATGATGAGTAAAAGAAACATTATGTTTTTTTGACCGAGTTGCGGACTATCAGTCTGGGCCTTATCATTATGTTTTCAATTTCATTTTCTTTTTTCCTGCCGGTTATCATGTCAAGCATTATATTTACAGCTATAACGGCCATTTTATCATTGCTCTGTTCAACAGTTGTCATAGGGCAGGCGAGCAGGGCAGAGTATGGCTGATCATCAAAAGAAACAATTGAAATATCATCAGGAATTTTCAATCCCGTTTCTGCAATGGCCCTAATCGCTCCCAGTGATATCAGGTTGCTAAGTGCTAAAATTGCGGTAGGAGGGTCCCTGCGGCTCAAAAGAAACCGTGTCTGATTATATCCGTTCTCCTCACCAAAATTATCACCGACGATCAGGTTGCTGTCGGGCTTAATATTATATTGCTCAAGTGCATCCCTGTAACCCTGTATGCGGTCGGTATTGACTGATATGCCATTTAGTCCCTGGATGCATGCAATGATCCTGTGTCCTTTGGAGATCATATATTCAACTGCCTCGAAAGCCCCGGCATAATTATCAGTTGTGATAAAAGGTATTTCAGTGCCTGGCAGGTAACGGTCTATAACTATAACCGGAATTCCTCTTTTTTGAAATTCTTCTATATGCTTGCTGCTTTGGCCAACAGGCGCCAGGATGATACCATCTACCTTGCGGCCGGCAAAGAGGTTAAGGAGTTCTGTTTCGGTCTGGATATCGTCAAGACTGTCTCCAAGGATAAGAGAATAACCCTTTCTCCGGGTTTCAAACTCAATAGTTTTTGCAATTGATGCGAAAAACGGGTTGGCAATATCAGGAATGATGAGTCCGAGAGTTTCAGTCTTTTTCAGTCGAAGTCCCCGGGCAATCCTGTCGGGATAATAGCTGAATTTATTTGCAGCATCCAGAACTTTTTTGCTTGTCGCCGGACTGATCCTGTAGAGCTCAGCCTTTCCGTTGAGGACACGAGATACTGTTGTTGCAGAAATACCAATCTGAGCAGCCAGTTCTTTTATATTTTTTACTTTTCTGTCCATTTGCTTTTTTATGTGAAGTATTTCCTGTCCTGCTGACAATTGCAAATATTATAAAATTTTCAGAATGCACAAACGATTGTTCAAAAAATTATTATATGATTTGGCAGGGGCAGGTAATAACTTTTTCTATACTTGTAGTTTTTATATTTTATTGAAACTATGATTAAAAATACCTTAATGGTTTGTTATTAATACTTATATTATATGGGATGAGCAGTTGAAATTGTTAAAATAGCAGATGCTTCTCATATTAATGCCGGTGCAGAGCTGATCGTGACCGGTTGCACTGACGTGTCGGTCATAATCAGGGAACGTTTTTTAAGAGCCTGCCGGTTATAGATTCATCTGTGTTCCTTCAAAGAGCTTTGATCGCAGCCCGTTCTCCCGGAGAACCAGGGTCATGGCAGCCCTGAATCCGGATCGCCATTGGGGCTATTAGTATAATTTAACATGTTTATCTATGATTAAGGCACCGGGAATTTTACTTTTGTATATGCATAACCGGTTTTTTTATATACAGCCTGTAACTGAAATTTTATGAAGAGTGTAAAATATGGTATAATAGCCGGATCGGGAATATTGCTGGTTGTAATTCTTATGGTTGTTTTGCTTGCAGATGATGATCATGCTGAATATTCCTGTTTTGAGGTACAGAGAGGTCAATTAGAGATACTTGTTACCGTAACCGGCGAACTGGAAGCTGAAAGGAATATCGAAATCAAGGCTCCTGAAGCTCTTCAAAGCAGAAATGTGAGATTAAGAAGTGTTCTAATTCAGGATATGGTTTCCGAAGGTACTCTGGTTGAGGAGGGGGACTGGGTAGCTACTTTGGACAGGACCGAGGCGGAACTTTCATTAAGAGATCTGGAAGAACAAATGCTCAGTGAACAGGCACATTATAATGCAACAATACTTGATACAACCATAACCTTGAGTAATTTGCGGGATGATCTGATAAATCTTGAATACGAGGTTGAAGAGAGAAGGCTTGTTCTCGGGCAGTCAGCTTATGAACCCCCGGCTACAATAAGGCAGGCGGAAATAGATTTGGAAAGGGCAAAAAGGAATCTGGAGCAGGCAAGGGAAAATTATGTACTTTATGAACTGGATGCAGCCGAAAGTGTAAAGGAGGCGGCACTTGATCTGGAACGCCGGACCCGCCGCTACCAGGCATTGAATAATGTAATGGACCAGTTTGTAATTACTGCACCACAGTCAGGCATGGTTATTTATCACAGAGAGTGGAGCGGTGAAAAAAGAAAAGTCGGATCTACAATTCATTCACGTGATCTGACGGTGGCGGTCATACCGGAATTAAACACACTTGTATCGAGGACATATGTGAATGAGATAGATATCAACCTGGTTGTTGAAGGTCAGCCGGTACGTGTAGGTTTTGATGCTTTCCCCGAAAGGGTATATTCCGGAAGGGTTGTAGAGGTTTCCAATGTGGGACAGGAAATGCCCGGTACGGATGTAAAGGTATTTGAGGTAATGGTTCTTATTGACCAGGCTGACAATATCCTTCGTCCTGCAATGACCACCAGCAATGCAATAATTGCCGGGCAGTTTGATGATGTTCATTATGTGCCGCATGCCGCTGTTCATGAAACCGAAGGCATTTCATATGTTTACAAGAATGACGGTACGCGTCAGGTTGTGGTGACCGGAGATTATAATGACAATTTTATCATTATTGAACAGGGGCTGGAGGAAGGAGATCTGGTTTACCTGGAAACCCCTGAAACGGGTGAAACTTTTGATTTTGTCGGAAATGAATTGATTGCCGATAGCTGATACTCTTTTGTAGCTTAATTATAAATTATCATAATAAGATGAAGTTTCCATTATTGTGCTTATTACTGTTCTCCTTTCACCTGACAGGTTATTCACAGGGCATAAAACCTCAGAATGTTTACAGGGTGATTGTTACCAATCATTACCTGCTGGAGGATGGGGAGAGGACCGAACGGTTTTATGCCGTCAACCAGGAGATATATGATTCTTTGGGCCGTCTCCACACAGAAATTGATTATGACCGGGAAACACGCTACCCAAGCAATTACCGCTGGCACTATTTTGACAGCTTGTTGCTTGTCAGGACAGAGTACTACGTTAACGAAAAGCTTGAATTGCGTCGTGTGTTTGAATATAATACTGATACCCTGGTTACCAGGGAGCTGCATTACCGGCCGGAAAAAGAAGATACGCTTTTGTCCATGACCCTCGATTTTTCGCTTAATGAGCAGGGATTGCCGGAACGGATTGTTGCAACCGACAGTGACGGACGAAGGCTATACAGAATACGTTCTACTTTCGATGATATGGGCACCGAGGTCAGACGCCGGGTCACAGGCCGAAGGGGAGATCCGGATGACGGGATAAGAAGGCTTGACAGGGAGGCAGTATATGACAGTCTGGGTTTTTTACTGTCGGAAACTGTTGAGCTAAGGATGGCAGAACGAACCAGAATGGAGTATACAAGGAAGTACCGTTATGATGAGCGGGGAAACAGGATTGAGATGCTCGAACTGGATGACCGGGGCAACCAGGTTTGCAGGATAGAGTATACCTGGCAGCGCCAACGCAACCGGCTGGGGCATATAAGTTACTATGATGAAAATGATCAGCTTCAGAAATTCCTGGCTAAACGATATGAAATATACCGCACCACTGATCGCAGGCAAAGGATTATTGACTACTGATATTTATTGAACTGATCAGTTTTTTGGAAATTATTTTTTACCGGAACACAGGTTCGTTTCAGCTTTTCTGCCTGAATCATACTTTTACCATGCCTGCAGGTCTATTTGTCAGTAAATAGTTAACCTTCATCCAATTTATAAATACCTCTGTAACCTTATAATTACTTTTCCGTTATAGTTTGCAGTTAAGCGTGCCGGATAATTGATTCATACAGTATTTTGGTGTGTTTTACAATTTAAGCAGTCAGGTTGTAAAGGAAAGTTTAATATTCAGTGGTGAAGAGGTATTTATTTTTTGAAACTATATTCAGATTTACATATATTTGCGAGGGTGCTAACAGTAAATTATATGATTTTTTGAAAATAATTTTACCCTCTGTCAATTCATTTCCGGCTCAGATACATTATCCGGAGGAACCATCATTTCCCTGCCAGGTTGTAATTCAGGCTGATTGCAATCCCGGAACCGGCTTAACCGGTTTATACAATGTATTTTTCAGGTGTTTATCCATTTTCAGGGATTTTGTAAAAACACTTTTTGTGGTTTTAGAAAATCTGTTTGTCATCAGATATATCAGATTGAACCCTGTCTCTGTGAAATTCACGTAATATATTACCTGTTCATGCAACCAAATCACTCCCAAACCGTACTAAAGAACAGACATGTATTTACTTAACAATATATTTTTTACAAAACCGAAATCAGTTAATCAAAATTTTATTTAATCCTTAATTTTTAAATTATGAAAACAATGACAAAAAAGAACATTTTAAAACTGGCCATGACAGTTGTGGCGACATTAATTTTTGGCGGAGCCATGGCTCAGACCAATGGTGGTGCCGGAGTACCGGGTTCGGCCGATGTAACTTTTGACACGGGTGGTACTGATGGTGGTGTTTTTTATATGATAGAAGGTACAACTATACCACTGTATGCAGAGCCTGATGCTGTCTATCATTCGGATTGGACTTATGATTCTGACTGGTCCCTGACAGATGGATTTATCTGGAACTGGTCTGTTTCTGCCGGTGATGCAGGTAATGTAACTTTTACCCCGGCCGCAAGTAATACACGTGATAATTACGTGGAATTAAATATTACTACAACAGGCACTTATCAGATATCTGTTACCGAAGAGGCACCTGCTGCTTATGGCGGTTGTGAAGGTGCAGCGCAGACATTAGATGTCGAGGTTGTTGATGCTCCCTCAGTTACCCTTGGGGCTCTTGACGGTACTTCAGATAACTTCTGTATTACTGATGGCGGTATACCAACTGAAATTATTGCTACAATTAGTGATGGCTGGAGGAACTATCGTGTTGCATGGACACTGGAAATTGCAACTTTGGGTGCCGGTCTTGTTGAAGATGAATGGTTTGATACTGACCTGACCACCTCTTTGGGCGGTGCACAGGCTTTTGCAGAAGATTATACCGAGGCAGCTCCCAATGAAATAGCATCTGCCGGTGATGCAGATATTATGACAGTTGCATCTTTTAGTGTAATTAACAATAAGCCAACTGTTTATACTTACACTTTGACATCAATTAACGATCAGGCACTCCGTTTTGGTGATTATATCGGTTTTGGTGGTGATTATGGCACTCCGGCTGCTGCAGATTTTACTTACAATGCAGTTGGGGAATCTTACTCAGTTCAGATTAATCCTGCTCCGGCAACCGGACCTATCTATCATATACCTGAAGATTTTGCGCTGTAATATCGTCGTACAGGGTTATACAGTATAGAATGGATAAATAACATATCATAACAAAAATTTGATTCCACGGACTCTAATATCTATTTTGACCGCTATTTTAATCGGGGTGGCCGCGCATGGACAGGATATTCTTCATTCTGTCCATGCCGGGACTTCCGGTGTGCGGTACGGTGTGGAAGAAACCGAAGGTTCACTCTATGAATGGTTTGTTGAGGATGGTGGTGTAATATCATCTGATTTTAATGACCAGATCGAGGTGGACTGGGGTGTCAATGCCGGAATATATGAGATCAGGGTTGTGGAGACAAATATTTTTGGTTGTACAGGAGATACGGTCAATACATTTGTTGAGGTGATAGACCGTTTTGATTTTGACCCGTTCCCCCCGGAGGTTGAGATTTGCGAAGGGGAAATTCATGTGTTTGATGCAGGAAGCGGATTTGTTTCTTACCTGTGGAATGATGACAGCGAACATATAACCCAGACATTTGCCACCGGTGAGGCGGGCACCTACTGGGTACAGGTTGTCGATGAGAACGGGCTGATAGGTACCGATACGGTAGAACTGGTTGTTAACCCGCTGCCGGTTGTTGATCTCGGCCCGGATACCACACTGATGATTGATGAGAGCATAATGCTTGACGCCGGTGATGACGGGGACATATTCGACTGGTCGACTGGTGCAATAAGCCAGACCATCACTGTTTACGGCTCAGAAGCCCCCGTTACAGTATGGGTTGATGTAACCACCATGGCTGGTTGCAGTGCCTCAGATACCATATTTATTGATTTTGATGAGGGTCTTAAGCTGATTATTCCTACCGTATTAACTCCAAACGATGACGGAGTGAATGATACATGGCTGATAACCGATAATGAAGGTAATGAGTTGTTTATTAATTATCCGGATGCCGTGGTTGAGGTATTCAACCGCTGGGGTGATATAGTTTTCCGTTCACAACCAGGTTACCCCGATCCCTGGGATGGCACATATCGTGGCAGACCATTGCAGATGGATTCCTATCATTATGTTATCACACTTAATGAGCAGGATACTGAAGATCTTACAGGTAATATCACCATTATCAGATGATGTGTATTTCTGGTTTTTTATACCGGTTATAATTCCGTTTATCTATATAAATGATACTTTCGTGGAAAGAGATATCCATTATGTAACGATTATGGCAGTTATGCGTATCTATGAGTAGTTATGGAAGAGTCTATTACAGGGAAAATTCAGATTAGGGGGAGATTATCGATGAAGAAGCTATTATTAATAATTACTTTATTTACAGTTGCTCTATTTGCCGGAAAGGCACAACAGCTGCCGCTCTATTCGCAGTATATGATGAACAGTTTTTTGCTCAATCCTGCAGTTGCCGGGAATGACGGACTTACATCATTTAATTTAACGGCAAGGGAGCAATGGCTGGGTTTTGAGAATGCTCCGAGAACAGTCGCAATTAGCGGGCAATCCAGGTTGCTGAGAAACAGTCCTATATCCCGCGGGCGTTCGGTCAGAAGACGTCCTACTGCAATGAGCCGGAGTGGTAATGTTGGGGTAGGCGGGTACATCTTTAACGACAGAAACGGGATTATTGACCGTACGGGGCTGCAGGGAACCTACTCTTATCATATATGGATGGATCAGAACCAGCTTTCGTTCGGGATATCACTTACAGCGTTCCAGCTTAAGCTTGATGACAGAAATATGCTTTTGAATAATAATGATGATCCGCTGCTGAATTCCAGCCGGAAAGCTCTTTTTGTGCCGGATGTTAACCTTGGTATATATTTCAGTAACCCCAATTATTATGCAGGATTCTCAACCGCACAACTTTTGCAGTCTGCCCTGAAATTCGGAAATGATGGTTACAAAGATTTTAAGATGCTCCGTCATTATTATCTGATGGGAGGTTACGGCTTTTTCCTTGACAATGGTGTTACAATTGAACCTTCAGTATTATTACAGGCCACATTTGAAAGCAGGGTGCAGGTAGATATCAATACCCGTGTATATTACAGGGATGATTACTGGGGTGGTATTTCTTACCGTACTTCCGGAGCACTGATTATGATGGGAGGGGTCAAGGTTGACAGGTTCTATTTCGGATACGCTTTTGATTATTCATTGAGCAGTATACGTAAACACAGTTTTGGCTCGCATGAATTTATGGCAAGTATCAAATTCGGGGATACGGCAAGGCGCTACCGCTGGCTCAACAGGTATTAATACATAACAGCGATTTTCATTTCCTTCACGGGGCTGTCCGTTATTTTCAGGACGGTCTTTTTTTGTACCTGAAATTTTTTTATACTGGAATACGTTTTTAAGGTCAACAGGTAACATTTTTGCATTCTTTACGGTATTATCATAGGAAGTATTAATGAATCGCATTATTTTAGCTGATGTATTTGTCCCCTGTTTCCAATACAGGGGACCAGGTAAAAGAACCGGAAAACAGGATCCTATGGCAAGGGTAGGTATAATTGCATTTTTGTTTTTGTTGACTCTCAATTCAGAGGCTCAGCAAATGCCCATGTACAGCCAGTATATGATGAACCGCTTTTTGCTGAATCCCGCCGTTGCCGGTTATGACGGATTGACAACATTGAATTTTACTGCACGCGAACAATGGTTGGGATTGCCTTACTCTCCAAGAACCGTGGCATTAAGTGCCGACGCCAGAATGATAAAAGCGCCTCCTGCCAGGCCCGGCCTTCCTGACAAAAGGAGTATAATGAATCTTTTTCGCAGTGGCAATGTGGGTCTGGGTGCGTATATTTATAATGACAGAAGTGGATTGATTGACCGCACCGGGTTACAGGTAAGTTATGCTTATCATATCTGGATGCAGGAACACCAGTTGTCATTCGGTGTTTCCCTGACCGGTTTTCAGATGAAGCTGGATCAGCGAAGAATTGAACTCGAAGAAGATTATGATCCGCTGATGGGACTATACAGCAAGGCTTTATATGTACCCGATGTAAACTCAGGAATTCATCTTTGGGGACCGTCATATTACGTTGGCATCTCATCCACACAAATGTTACAATCGGTTTTGAAGTTCGGACATGACGGTCTTCAGGATTTCAGGATGGAACGGGTTTTTTATCTTATGGGTGGGTATTCTTTTGAACTTGAAAACGGTGTTACCGTAGAGCCTGTTATGCTCGCGCAGACAAGTCTGGGATCTTCTTTCCGGTTTGACATCGGGTCCAAGTTCTATTACGGGGACCAGTACTGGGGTGGTCTGTCATACCGCTCTGTCGGGGCTGTGGTTTTTATGTTAGGATTCAGGTTCGAGAGGTTCCATTTTGGTTATGCCTATGATTATTCGCTGAACAGTATGAGCCACCAGAACTTCGGTTCACACGAGCTTATGATAAATCTTCGTTTCGGAGACACCCAGAGACGGTACCGCTGGCTGGAGCGCTATTGAAACAGATTGAGGTAAGATGCGCCGGGGGGACTGGTAAAGAGTGAATGATCATTTATATTCCATAATATCGATCTCCCCCTTCAAAGCCATAAGCCCGTTCATGCCAAGGGCTTCAATTTCGTCCGACCCGGGAAAAACATGAACCGGTGCTATATCCCTGACCCTTCTGAGAATCATGTCGATAAAATATTTACTGTTGGCTATTTCACCTGAAATGAGTATGGCATCTACCTTACTCTCCAGAACGGCATACATGCTTCCCATATTCTTGGCTACCTGGTAAGCCATTGCACTTAAAACCATTTTTGCCTGCTGGTTGCCACTCATGGCCATCTGTTCAATTTCTATGGTGCTCATGGTTCCGAACCAGGCAAATAATCCTCCTTTTCCGGTAAGCATCTGAAGAACTTCCTCTTTGGTATATTTACCGCTGAAACAGAGCCTGACAAGATCTCCCGCAGGGAGGGTGCCGCTTCTCAAAGGGGCAAACGGACCTTCACCGTCATGTCCCTGGTTTACGTCAATCACCCTGCCATTAAGATGGGCTCCGACTGTTATTCCGCTGCCAAGATGAGCAACTATAAGCCTGAGTTTCTCGTATGGTTTAATCTGGGATTTTGCAAATTTTCTCGCTACCCATTTTTGCATAAGGGCATGAAAAACAGATTTTCTCTCAAACAAAGGATGCCCGGATATACGGGCAATATCATCAAGTTCATCCACAACAACAGGATCTGCAATGATCGCCCGGGCACCGGGCATTTGCTTTTTAACCTCATCAGCAAGCATGCCTCCCAGATTTACCACATCTTCGCTGTAAAGTGAATTGTAAAGGTCGTTAAGCATTGCATCATTAACTTCATACACTCCCGAACCAACTGGCTTTATTAGTCCCCCACGTCCAATAACGGCTGCAAAATGATCAAGCGGCATATCGTTCTGGATTAACTCATCAATAATACATTTTGCCCTGAAGGGTACCTGGTCGCTTAACTTTTCATATTCCGCCAGCTTTTCAGCCGGATGAATTATCCTTTTCAGGTAAAGCAGTTTTGTGTTTTCATAAATTCCTATTTTGGTAAACTCGTGACGGGGATTGATCACCAGGACAAGAAGGGATGTTTGCATGAGTGTCATTTTTGATTCAGCTTAGAATAATCCGGCAGGTTTTACCGGACAGGATAATGTCCTGCAAACTTCGTGATTTTTTAATAAACAAGTGAATAAGCTGAAAGGTTTTTTAAATATAATATTTATGCTATTTGTCTCTGAGCAGGTATCTTGATATAACAAGCCGCTGTATTTCAGAGGTGCCTTCGCCTATCTGCAGCAAACGCTGGTCACGATAAAATCTTTCCACATCATAAGTTTTCATCAGACCGTATCCACCATGTATCTGAACAGCCTCATCGGCAATTTCCCCGGCTATCTCAGAACAATATAGTTTTGCCATGGCTGACTCCATGCCAAAGGGCCTGTTGTTGTCCTTCAGCCAGCAGGCTTTATAAAGGAGGTTTCTTGCCAGTTCTATTTTCACAGCCATATCGGCAAGTTTAAAAGCTATTGCCTGGAACCCGGCTATGGCTTTTCCGAACTGTTTTCTTTCCTTTGAATACTGAAGTGCCATTTCGTAGGCACCCTGAGCGCAGCCCAGTCCCATAGCTGCAATTGACAGGCGTCCGTTATCAAGAGTGCCGAGCATAATCCTTGAACCTTGTCCCCGTCCGCCCAGAAGATTTTCTTCCGGAACACGGCAGTTATCAAAAAACATCTCCGAGGTGTCTGAGGCTCGCCACATCATCTTTCCCTTCAGCGGTCTGGGATTATAACCTTCAGTACCTTTTTCGACAAGTATGGTGCTGAACTCTTTTTTGCCTTCATGCTCTCCTGTGACTGCCTGTACCGTAACGCCTGCTGATAACTCAGATGCCCCGTTGGTAATAAAGATCTTTGATCCGTTGATGACCCATTCTTTGTCAATAATTTCTGCTTTTGTTTTGCTGCCACGTGAATCGGAACCTGCTTCAGGTTCGGTCAGTCCGAATGCCCATACCGCGCCACCGGTGCATAGTGCGGGCAAGTACTTTTTTTTCTGCTCTTCATTTCCGTAATAATAGATGGGGCCAATTCCAAGGGAGTTGTGTGCTGCAAGGGTTGCTGCATTGGACCCGTCAACACGCGCCAGCTCTTCAACGCTTATGATATAGGATAATGTATCCATGCCTGCACCTCCGTACTTTTCGGGTATGTTCATGCCAAAAAGGCCAAGTTCACCCATTTTCCGTGTAATATCCAATGAAAACATTTCGTTTTCATCAAGTTCACGGGCGAGGGGCCGGATATCTTTTTCTGCAAAATTTCTTACAGTCTCCCTTATAAGTTTATGATCTTCATCCAGGTCAAAGTTCATGGTATTTTGTTTTAATTAGGTTATGCGCTTTTATCCTCTTTTATTTGTATCAGCGGTAAAGACCCGTCTATCAGTTCTCCTTCCTTCACTTTTACATTTTCAATAATACCGCTCACAGGTGCCTTAAGGCTGTTTTCCATTTTCATTGATTCGACTATTATAAGTACATCTCCTTTTTTAACATTCTCTCCCTCAGCTTTGCTGATTTTTATAACCCTGCCCGGCATAGGTGAATATACCGTACCGGATCCGGCGGTGAGATCCGGTTCTCCCGGGATAAACCAGTCTTTCTTTTTCAGAAAGTCAAAGCGCCTGAAAAAATATTCATGTCCGCCGAATGTGATCATGAAATGCCCGTCACTGTTTTCAGATATAAAAACCTGACGGAGGTCTCCCCTGAACTCAATTTTCAGAATTTTATTTTCAATTCTGTATTTTCCGCTTAATTCCTCACTGTTTAGTGTCAGGTTATAATTACCATCAGACAGTATATTTATTACTGCCTCAACGGTTTCTCCCTCAAAGCAGAATTTCATGGTTTTCCCTGCCCTCCAGTATCCCAGCCTGTTCCACAAAGCGTTGTTACCGGTTTTCCTTTTTGTGCTTGCAATAAAAGCAGCGATGGCAGGTATCTTCCATGTGTTTTCTGTCTTTGACTTTTCCTGATCTTTTAAAATTTTTTGGCGGTTCTCTTCACAATATGTGGTAGAAATTTCGGACCTGATAAAATCTTTATTCTGTAACAGACTTAACAGGAATGCTGTATTGGTTTTTATTCCATGGATACCATAATTACCCAGTGCACTGATCATCTTTTTTCTGGCATCTTCTCTGTCTTTCCCGGTGGTGATCAGCTTACTTATCATGGGGTCGTAATTTCCGCTTACTTCCGATTCACGATCATATGCAGAATCGATACGTATACCTTCTCCACGGGGTTCATGGTAACAAGTCATTTTCCCCGGACAGGGAATGAAATCTGCAGCCGGGTCTTCGGAATATATGCGACATTCGATGGCATGACCATTAATTTTTACCTGGTCCTGCGAATAACGGAGCTTTTGTCCCGACGCAATATAGATTTGTTCCTCTACAATGTCAATTCCTGTAACAGCTTCAGTGACGGGATGTTCAACCTGAATGCGGGTGTTCATTTCCAGAAAATAGAAATTTCCGGCTTTGTCGGCCAGAAACTCTATTGTTCCTGCATTGCGGTAATCAATTTCCCGGGTAAGCTTAACGGCTGCACTGCCCATTTTTTCGCGCATGATCCTGCTTGTAAAAGGGGATGGCGATTCTTCTATGATCTTCTGATACCTGCGTTGAATGGAACACTCTCTTTCAAACAGATGAATAATATTGCCATGGTTATCACCCAGAATCTGTATCTCAATATGACGGGGCGATTCGATATACTGTTCCAGGTAAACAGATCCGTTGCCAAAATATGTTTCTGCTTCACGTGCGGTGGCTTCAATTGCTTCACCAAGGTTTTCAGGTGTATATACAATGCGCATTCCTTTTCCGCCTCCGCCGGCTGCTGCCTTTACCAGAACGGGAAAGATCATCTTTTTGCCTTTTGAAAGCAACTCTTCGACTTTGCCTGTATAGCCTTCTATTACGGGCAAACCTGCAATACGTGCTGTCTCTTTTGCCCTGGTCTTATTTCCCATAATGGCAATTGAGTCGCTTAGCGGACCGATGAATGTTATTCCGGCGTTTTCACAGGCCCCGGCAAATTTTTCGTTCTCACTGAGAAAACCATAACCGGGATGGATTGCAGAAGCGCCGGCTTTTTTTGCTATTGAGATAATTTTCCCCGCATCAAGATATGTCCCGGTGAGCGAGGTGCCTTTCAAACCCCATGCCTCATCTGCCATTCTGACGTGCAGGGCATTGCTTTCATCTTCCGAATATACGGCAACAGTTGATATACCCAGCTTTTTCGCGGTTCTAATGATTCTAACAGCTATCTCTCCCCTGTTTGCAATAAGAATTTTCTTAAACAGTGCCATCTATTTACAGATCAAATATTTTGTATAAAGTATGGTTAGTAAATTGTATATCAGATAATTATATTAATCAGACAATATTTTTCAGTTTTTTAATCCGTGGATCCCTCATGATTTACAGACTGTATTTTATGTTTCTTGTAACATGGGGGATTCTGGGGTTTATTATTTTACGGCCCATCCGGGCTTTCTCTTTTCCAAAAATGCAGCCATACCTTCCTGGCCTTCGTCCGATGCTCTTATATCGGCAATAATGGCTGCAGTTTTTTCAATTGTCTCGTCAAGGGTAAATCTGTTGCACACATCAAAAATGAGCTTCCGGGTTATACCCAATGCTTCAGGACCGCATTCAAGGAGCTGATTTACAAGATTTTTAACTTCATCTTCAAGTTTTTCTGCCGGGTAATGATAATTTACAAGTCCCCGCTCCGAAGCCTCAATGCCATAAATCCTTTTTGCTGTCAGCATAAGTTCACGGGCAGGGAATTCTCCTATCCGCTTTATTATGTAGGGAGAGATAACTGCCGGGACAAGTCCGATTTTGACTTCACTGAGGGAAAATACAGCATCGTCTGTGCTGAGAACTATGTCAGATGCTGCTACCAGTCCGTTTGCACCACCGGTTGAGGCACCGTGAACAATTGTGATTATGGGTCGCGGACAGGAATAGATTTTATAAAAACATTTCGACAGGTCCAGTGCTTCCCGGTAATTTTTATCGCGTGAATAGCCAGCAGCTTCACGCATCCAGTTCAGGTCAGCTCCTGCGCAAAAGGTTTTTCCCCTTCCCCGGAGCAGGATTATCCGTACAGAGCTGTCATTACCAAGCTCTTCAAAAGCAGATGTAAGCTCCCTTACCATTTCGGCGTTAAAGGCATTGCGCACTTCAGGCCTGTTGAGCCAGATTGTCGAAACTGCATGTTCGGTCGTGATCTCTATTGTACGGTATTTTTTCATAATATCCTGAGATATATCAGAGTTAAATCCTGCCGGACTTTTACATACGGAAGACTCCGAAATTTGAATCGGGCCAGGGCTTGTTAAGCGACATTGCAATACCTGTGGTCAGAACCATACGTGTATCGGCAGGATCGATTATTCCGTCATCCCAAAGCCTTGATGTGCTGTATAGTGCAGATCCCTCTCTCTCGTATGTCTCAAAGATGGAATTTTTTATCTCTTTTTCCCGGGCACTGGTAATTTTACTCCCTGCGGCTTTGAGTTGTTCCTTTTTCACAGAGAGCAGCACTCCTGCAGCCTGTTCGCTTCCCATCACCGATATCCTGGCGTTGGGCCACATGAACAGGAGCCTTGGATCGTATGCCCTGCCGGCCATTGCATAGTTGCCGGCACCAAATGAGCCGCCGAAAACAACTGTGAACTTGGGCACACTGGCTGTGGCTACGGCATTAACAAGCTTGGCTCCGTCTCTGGCAATGCCGCCATGCTCATATTTTTTACCGACAATAAAACCGGTTATATTCTGCAAAAAGACAAGGGGGATTTTTCTGGAACAGCAAAGTTCAATAAAATGTGTTCCCTTAAGCGCTGTTTCTGAAAATATTACCCCGTTATTGGCCAGTATGCCTGCAGGAAACCCGTTGATGTGGGCAAATCCTGTTACCAGTGTTGTTCCGTAATTTGCCCTGAATTCATGGAAACGGCTGTCGTCAATAATTCTGGCTATTATCTCTTTAGAATCCAATTGTTTTCTAAGATTTGCAGGAGCAAGCCCGTAAAGTTCTGCGGGATCATAATAGGGATCGCGGGGAGTTGCCGTGTCGAGTTTCTGCTTTTGAGGCTTTTTGAAGGTTTCAAATATGTTACGGCATATCTGAATTGCGTGACGGTCGTTTTCAGCAATATGATCGGCCACACCCGAAATGCTTGTATGGACAACTGCACCACCAAGTTCTTCGGCAGTGACGTCTTCTCCCGTGGCTGCTTTTACCAGCGGGGGACCGCCGATAAAAATTGTTCCCTGGTTTTTTACAATGATGGTTTCATCACACATGGCAGGAACGTAAGCACCTCCTGCAGTGCATGAACCCATGACAATGGCTGTCTGAGGTATTCCCATAGCCGACATCCTGGCCTGGTTATAAAAGAAGCGACCGAAATCGTGGCGGTCAGGAAATACATTAGCCTGCTCAGGCAGGAAGATGCCTCCGGAATCAACCATGTAGACACATGGCAGATGATTTTCCAAGGCAATCTGCTGAGCCCGGAGATGTTTTTTGATAGTCTCCTTTACATAAGTGCCGCCTTTGACCGTGGCATCATTGGCCACAATAACGGTCTCACGTCCCATGATAACGCCGATGCCGGTAACGATGCCAGCCGAGGGAAATTCATCCTTATACATCCCGAAGGCTGCAAGCGACGATAACTCAATAAAGGGAGTGTTGGAGTCGACAAGCAGGTCAATACGTTCGCGGGCCAGGAGCTTGCCTCTTTCCCTGTGCTTTTTGACGGCTTTTTCAGGGCCGCCTTTTTGCACCTTATGTAAAAGCTCCCTGTAGTTGTCAAGGATCTGTATAAAGGCTTTTTTATTGGTTTTAAAATCCTGTGACCCTGTCAGGATATTTGAACTGATTCTGTACAAGATAGTTTGTTTTATAGATCACTAAAAATACCAAATTTTGAACATTTTGTTCAATAATTTGAATTTTATTACCTGTTAAAACCCGGTTTTAGGATATTTTGATAAAACCTGCATGATACCTAATATCACAAAACAGCATAAAGATAATATTTATGGTAAGGTATGCCAGATGAGTAATTATCTTTAATATTCACCGATGATCGGTTAATCCGAGTTGCCGGAGCAGCAGGTTAATGGCCTCTTCTTCGTTTTGGCTGTTCATCAGGTATCTCAGGTAGGCTGTTCCTATTATGGCTCCTGAACTGTATTTCCACACGGTCCGCAAAGTGTTTTCGTTATGTATCCCGAAGCCGGTCATTACCGGATTTTGAAGTTTCATAGAATTTAGCCTTTTGAGGTAGCTGATCTGCGCACTGCTGAATGAATCCTTACGGCCTGTCGTTGATGATGAGCTTACTGCATAAATAAAACCGCTGCCCAGGCTGTCGATCTTTTTTATTCTTCCGCTGTCTGTTTCAGGTGTCACAAGAAAGATCATATGAAGATTGTACTGCCTGAAGAGCTTCCGGTACTTGTTTTCATATTCCTGCAATGGAAGATCAGGAAGTATTATCCCGCTTATGCCTGCTTCATTAGCCTTCCGGCAGAAAACCTCCATCCCCGTCTGCATTACCGGATTCATATATCCCATCAGTACCAGGGGGATGCGGATATCATTTCTGGCCTCTTTCAGCTGGTCGAGAAGAAGATTCAGGCTCATGCCATTTTTTATCGCCTGCTGGCTTGTATGTTGTATTACAGGTCCGTCAGCAAGGGGATCTGAAAAAGGGAATCCTACCTCAAGGAAGTCTGTCCCGGCCGCCTGAAGGGAGTGGATAACCCTTATGGTGCTGTCTTTATAAGGAAAACCGGCTGTAAGGTATATGGAAAGCAGATTTTTACTTTTCCTTCTGAAAAGTCCGGTAAGCGGGTTCTCCCTTTTTCCTGTCTGTATGTTTGCCTGGTATGTCATTATCTGTCCTGTTAAATTTTTTGATCTATACTTTTTCCTGCATCGATGCCATATAGGTTTCCATATCCTTATCTCCGCGTCCGGAAAGATTCAACACTACGGTATCTGTTTTCTTCAGTTTCAGCTTATGCAGTGCTGCAATGGCATGAGCTGATTCCAGTGCCGGTATTATGCCCTCTTTCCTGCTTAGCAAATGAGCTGCCTGCAAAGACTCGGTATCGGTTACAGCCAGGTATTCAGCCCTTCCCGTCTTTTGCAGATATGCATGAAGCGGACCGATACCCGGATAATCAAGTCCGGCTGATATTGAATGTGCCTCCGTTATCTGACCATCTGCTGTCTGCATCAGCAGTGTTTTGCAACCATGAATGATTCCTGATGATCCTATTGAAATGGTTGCCGCTGTTTTTCCGCTGGTAATTCCTTCTCCCCCGGCTTCTACTCCTATAAGCTTCACCCTTTCATCATTTATAAAATGATAAAAGGCCCCTGCAGCATTGCTTCCGCCTCCGACACATGCTACCACATAATCGGGATAATCCCTGCCTCCGGTTTTCAGAAGCTGTTTTTTGATTTCGGCTGAGATAACGGACTGTAACCGGGTAACAAGGTCGGGATAGGGGTGGGGACCTATGGTCGAACCTATAAGATAATGGGTATCTGCCGGGTGGTTTATCCAGTAACGTATGGCTTCGTTGGTGGCATCCTTAAGGGTGCGGCTGCCTGATTGTACGGGGATGACTTCTGCTCCCAGCATCTTCATACGCATAACATTCGGCTGTTGCCTTTCCACATCCTTTTCACCCATAAAAACGGTACACGGCATGTCCATCAGGGCGCAGACTGTTGCAGTGGCAACGCCATGCTGGCCCGCACCTGTTTCAGCAATAATATTTTTCTTGTCCATTCTTATGGCAAGAAGAACCTGCCCTATCACATTGTTCAGCTTATGGGATCCGGTATGGCAAAGGTCTTCACGTTTGAGGTATATTTTTGCCCCAACGGCATCTGACAATCTGCCGGCATAAAACAGTGGAGTGGGACGACCGGCGTAACTGCTGAGAAGAGTTTTAAATTCTCTTTTAAAACCGGCCGAACCCAGGATTTTTTTATATGACAGGGCAAGTTGCTTTACATTTGAATGCAGCATCTCGGGAATCCAGGCCCCGCCAAATTCTCCGTAAAAACCTTTATTGTTTATTATTCCCTGCATGGTATCTTAGTTTATTTATAAATTCTTTTAGTGATGATATGCTTTTATAACCGGGGGAGATCTCAAACCTGCTGTTAAGATCTACACCTGCAATACCCTCCAGTTTGATATTCTGAAGATAGGGCAGGTCGTTATCACCTATTCCTCCGCTCAGTATATAGGGAGTTTTCAGTTTATAGGATTTCAGGATATCGTGGTTGAACTTTATTCCGTTGCCTCCGCGGTATTTTCCTTTTGCATCGAAAAGAAAAATGTGGCAATTGTTTTCATACCGTTCAAGGTTTTCCGGCAGTTTATCCTTTATTCTGAAAGCCTTGATCACCTGGCACAGGGGCATAAGCTCTTTACAATAGTCCGGATCTTCATCGCCATGAAGCTGCACGGCATCAAAACCGTATTTCTTTACCAGCTCCCGCACTCTTTCGGAAGGCTGATTCACAACTACTGCAACTTTTTTCACTGATGCAGGAATTGCGCTTATCTGCAGGTTTTCAATTGTTCCTGTTACATCCCTGGGTGATCCTTTGTGAAAGATGAAGCCCATGAAATCAGGACGCAAATGAGCGATCCCTGTCAGATTACTGTTATTTGTAATACCACAAACTTTTATTAGCATTATTTCGCGGACTTATTTTTGTTGATGTTAGTGATAAATCTGTTAAACGCCTCTCCGGGATCTTTTTCTTTCATGAAAAGTTCTCCTATCAGAAATCCTTTGAAGCCAAGACTCTCCAGTTCAATAAGTGTTTCGGCCGAATGAATGCCGCTTTCAGCTATCCCGATTGCGTTATCAGGTAATTTGCTCAGGGTCTCGTTGAGAATACTCATATCGATACTGAAATTGCCCAGGTTGCGGCTGTTAATTCCTGTGAGACGGGCGTTGCCGGGAAGTTTTCTGATTCCGTTTTCCTCATGTATTTCAAACAGCACTTCCATTTTCAAAGATTCTGCCAGCCTCGACAGGCTTTTCAGCTCTTTTTCAGATAAAATATCGGCGATCAGAAGGATGGCATCTGCTCCGATGCTTTTTGATTCCAGAACCTGGTATTCGCTGATAATGAAATCTTTTCTGAGTATTGGCGCATTGCACGACTTCCTTGCCCTTGTAAGATCATCATTGCTGCCACCAAAAAATTCACTGTCTGTAAGAATAGAGACAGCTGCTGCTCCGGATCTAAGGTAGCGGGGACAAACATCTTCGGGCAGGGCCCCTTCGTTAATTACTCCCCTGGAGGGTGACTGCCTCTTGAATTCGGCAATTATTCCGTGGTTTGAACTATTTTCCAGTGATCTTTCAAGTGATAGTGTTTCTGCCGTGAAATATATTCTTCTTTCAAGGGAGGCGACGGGGAACTTTTCCTTCATCATCTCTATATCTGCACGTTTGGCTTTGACTATCTTTTCAAGCAGGTTCATTTTGTGTTTATTGATGTTGATTTTACTTGTGCATGCCTGTTCTGACTTTTTGCCGGATTACCGCTTACTTGTATCACTGCATTTCAATAAGTTTTTTAAAGCTTTTCAGTGCTGTTTTTGAATCTATTGATTCTCTTGCATATTCAACACAATCAGCAAGGCTTTCGTTCTTTTTGTAACAGTATATTGCCAGGGCTGAATTAGCCAGAACAGTATTTTTCTGCGCCTCGGCAGACCTGTTTTCAAGAACTGCCATAAAAATATCTGCAGCCTCTGACAGACTCTCTCCACCGTGTAATGCCTCACCGCTGTTATAAGGCATTCCGAAATCACCGGGATGGAGAAGGCCCTCTCCCTCCCGGTGATTTCGGAATGCCTTATAACAGCGGTGAGGCATTACACGGTGGAGAGAGTCTGTCAGAGGCTGCAGATATTTTTATGGCAGTTCTTGAAAACAGGTCTACCGAGGCGCAGAAAAATAC
>JAWODJ010000095.1:0-66674 GCA_046483315.1 Bacteroidales bacterium
GTCTCATCAATGGGAATGAAGTCGTGTATACTTGAAATTCTATCATACGAACCGCTCATCTGCTTTCAACCATTCCCAGAAGCCATTTTAAATATTCGGCTGTAGCTTCAGAAGTACAATTTTCAATGCTGTTCCTTAATGCCCGGGCAGTAAGGCTCTTTTCATTTTGTGAGGCATCGGGCCTTGTGGCCACGGCAATTGTACCATCATCTCTTTATTTATTGTTCTTCGGTTAAAAGTAAAGGCAACCGGTTTTTAAGGCACCGGCAGAATTTTAGCTTATTAACTCTTCCAGGAACTGTCGTGCCTTTATGGCTTCGGCATTGATGAAGTCAAGATCTCCCTGAGACAGGCATTCGACCAGCAGCGGGCCTGCTGTAAAACCTCCCTGCTGAAGACGTGACATTACCTTCGGGAAATCTACCATACCATTACCGGGTGTGACATTAACCTCTTTAGGAGGAAGGAAATCCTTTACGCACATGCCAACAACGATGCCGTCAACCGTGGCGGCATCATCAACAGGATCTATCTCCCCGCCAGAATAATAGTAAATGTTGCCGGGATCATACCAAAGGCGAAAGTTCTTGTGCCCGACGTTTTCTATATGCTGCCGGCATTCGGGGCCCGTGGCATTGGTACCTCCGTGTGGCTTGATATTCAGGGCTACTCCCTTTTCAGCAGCATAGTCACAACATTCGGCAATTACCTTGTAATACGGATCTACAAGTTCAGGTGCGGTGGTGCCGCCCATCAGGATGCCGGAACAGCCGCAGATGGAGGAGTTGTCAATAAGCCCCTGCAGTTGTGCGATACCTTCGGCAACTGAATTCCTGACATCAAAGCCCCCGTAGACTGACAGGATATTAAATCCCCTTAAGGCTGCTTCCTTTCCAACTTCTGCAGCCTGTTCAGGAGTGGTTTCCCGTGTAATGATAGCCCCCATGAGGCCGACATATTCGAACCCTGCTCCTGCGATGCCGTCAAATGCTACGCGATAATCAACCCTGCCCCAGGGACGGGTAAAACAACCCAGTTGCCAGTCCGGTCTCCTGCATCCGCTTATCATTGCAGCCGCAGCTGTTGCAAACATAACATTGCCAATGAAATCGCGACGTGAAATTGATTTAACGGTTTTTTGATTTTCTTTTGTCATTTTTTGTAGAGATTAATTATCAGATGGAGTGATCAGTTACCTTTTATTTGATTAAGTCATCAGTAATTTGTTATTTGAACGAGTAATTGGCAATTTGATGTAGCGGTTGGTTATTCTCAGTAATTTGCAATCAAACATCATATAAAAGTAGGGAAAATATTGAAAGGAGGGGTAAAAAATCCTCTCAAATCGCATCCGATAAGGGTTTGTTTTCCAGATCAGCATAATCTACGCTGATGAAAATGTTTATCAATATGGAGCCGACCCGAAACTTTGACCTTCCTGACAGGTACCTCAGCCTGTTCCCCAACGCAGATGCTCTTGCCGCAAAGACCGGAGCTTTGGGATGGAAATACTGCTGAAAGATGTTTGGATAGTATATTGGCAAAAAGCCAGATTATAGCCAATAGACATAATATCTGTTATTATGCTTAATGGTTTCGTTAAAATATCTGTTATTGTATCTATCTTCTTCGTGTTTTAATCAGATATTATTATCTTTGTTAAAAAAATGACATGATACAAAGAAAAATATTTGAAGAATTAAAATCTCATTTAAAGAGTAAAGAATACAGTATTCTAACAGGTGCAAGGCAAACCGGTAAAACAACCCTTCTACGGCAGCTTGAAGAATTTTGTAAACAAGAACATTTGCCATATGTTTTCCTTAATCTTGAAAATAAAAATATTCTTAGCGAGCTTGATCAAACACCTCTAAATATTTTGAAATTTCTACCTGAAACTGACAAGCGGATTTTTGTTTTTGTTGATGAGGTACAGTACCTGGAAGATGCTTCAAATTTTTTGAAACTCCTTTATGACGAACACTCGCAGAAAATAAAAATTGTAGCTACAGGAAGTAGTGCTTTTTATATTGATGATTCGTTCAGGGATTCTCTTGCCGGAAGAAAAAAGCTTTTCCATTTATACACTTGTTCTTTTAATGAGTATCTTTATTTAAGTGGTAATCAGGAGTTACTTGAAGAAAAAAACAGAATAGAGAAAGTTGATGATTCTAAAAGTATACTGATTGGCTACTTAAAAAATGCATGGGAGACATACATGGTTTATGGAGGTTATCCTGCAATAATCACTGAGCCGGATAAGCAGGAAAAGGTAAATCGCTTAAAGGAAATCAGGGATTCCTTTCTGAAAAGAGATATGCTTGAATCCGGGGTTAATAATGAAATTGCCTTTTATAACTTAATCAGGATAATCGCCGGGCAATGTGGAAGCCTGATCAATGTAAATGAACTTGCTTCAACCCTTAGAATAAGAAGAGAGACCGTTGTTAATTACCTAACGATTCTACAAAAATGTTTTCATATTGCAATGGTAAGACCTTTTTACAAAAACCTTAGGAAAGAACTGGTAAAAATGCCAAAAGTGTTTATGCTTGACAACGGATTAAGGAACTGTCTTGTGAACAACTTCAATTTACTTTATACGCGTACAGACAGGGGTGAATTGTGGGAGAATACGGTTTTTCGCATATTAGCAGATGTTTTGGGTTCTGATGAGATACGCTATTGGCGTACTATTGGAGGCAACGAAGTAGATTTTGTGCTTCCGGATATCAATAACTCTTTTGCTGTTGAAGCAAAATTTGACAAAAATCAGATTAAAAAGAAAAAATTTAAAATCTTTGAAAATACTTATCCAAATATCACACTTCAATTTGCCTGGATGAATCCTTTCGATGAGAATTTTTTCCGAAGGCTATCTATTATATAATAAAAACTTATTTTAAGCAATTGCATGAAAAAGTCAGCAGGTTCCTGTATCTGAGATTTTCTGTTATATGCCCTTCGAATCCAATATGGTGGCCTGTGACACGATTGTTCTCCAATCCAAATTCCCTTCTTTCATTGAATATTGCTGATGTTATAAGCGGCGTACCGATGGTAAAGCGATGATAGGTCCATCCGGAACGGTACCAGCCGGCCAGAGAATTATTGTAATGATTTTGAAAGATTCCCGGCAGTCCACGACACAGTCTCTTCAATAGGTATAAACTCATGGCCCAGTGTCTTTTTGATTTTTTGGTTGCTGAAACGGCTGATACTGCGTCCGCTGCGGGCGGTATCCCTGGTAAGAAGAGGTTTGCCGAAGGTTAGCCTGCTGCGCAACCACTCGAGCCGCCATCCGGCCTCCACCAGCGCCTTTGTAGCATGTTTATCCAGCCGGGGCCTGCCGAGGACATCGGCTATCATGTTGAAGAGATCACGGTAATAAAGGTTTTCAGAATTGATTATGAACCGGTCGCCGCTGATATCAGACTCCATGAGGGCGATCATGCAGCGGCATACATCGCGTACATCGACAAAGCCGGTCATGCCTTCTGTGTAATATCTCATCCCCTTTTGAATCCGGGTGAAGAAGGCGGCAGAGCCCCTGTGCCAGTTGCCGGGACCGAGTATGACAGAGGGGTTGACGATCACTGCATTGAGTCCCTCGGCCATACCCCTCCATACCTCCATCTCAGAATGGAACTTACTGATGGAATAGGCATTGCGTTTTTTTGAGGGCCGCCAAAGGTCCTGTTCAGTGGCGGGGTTGCCGTCATACCGGCCGCCCAGGGCCGCCACGGAGCTTACATGGCAGAGCTTTTTTACATTGTGACTGAGACAGAGATTCACAATTGTTGCGGTGATATCAATATTATTGTGTATGGTATCTCTTCTTTCCGAGGGGTCCAAGGAGACATTGGCGGCGCAGTGGTAAACCTTCTCAACTCCCTCCATGGCTTCGTTCATCGACCAGGGATCCAGCATGTTGGCCGGAAACCACTCTATGCGGCTGAAGAGTGCGCCGGCGTCATTTTCCGCGAAAGCGTCATCATAAAAGGTGAAGACCTCCCTGACCTGCTCCGTGGAAGAGCCTTCACGGCAGACAGCCCTTACCGTCTGCTCCTTCTGCAGCAGGTGACATAGCAGATGTGACCCCACAAGTCCCGTTCCTCCCGTTACCAGTATCATAATAGTGCAAATATATATGAATTTTGCAACTGATAAATATTTCTACAGAGCAACGGATTCTCCATGCAAAATCGACAAAGTCAATTTTTTTAATTCAAATTAAATACAGTCAGATGAAAAAATTTCTACATTTGTTTATGTATATCTGCGTAATTTAACCTGTTATTTATGGAACCGACCCGAAACTTTGACCTTCTTGACAGGTACCTCAGCCTGTTCCCCGACGCAGATGCCCTTGCCGCAAAATCCGGCGGAAAATGGATCAAATACAGTGCGCGTGAATATAATGACTATGCACGGTGGTTTGCACTGGGACTCCTGGAGCTTGGGTTCGGCAAAGGGGACAAAATAGCAACGGTAACAAACAACCGCCCGGAATGGAACTTTACGGATATGGGCATGGCGATGGCCGGGGTTATTCATGTGCCGGTCTATACCTCGATGAACGCCGCCGAATACAAATACATTATCGAACACTCCGATACAAGGATGGTCCTGCTGTCGGATATAAAGCTGTATGAAAAAATCAAGCCCGTCTGTGACGGGATAAAAAAGGTGGAGCACGTTTTCACCTTCGACAAAACCAACCTGTCCCCTCACTGGACGGAGGTTGTGGAGGCCGGAAAGAATTGCAGGCCTGAAACTGCTGAAAAGCTGGAAGAGATAAAGAAAGGGATCAGTGCGGCCGATCCCGCAACGCTGATCTATACGTCGGGGACAACAGGGACTTCAAAAGGGGTATTGCTGTCGCACAAAAACCTTGTAAGCAATTTTATTGCTGCGGCCGGGGTTTTCAGGCTCGGGCCGGAAGACCGATACCTGAACATACTGCCCCTGTGCCATGTCGGAGGCAGAATGGGAAATTACCAGACCCAGTACTCGGGAGCCTGTATATACTATGCCGAGAACATGGGCACCATTGCCGCAAATCTGAGGGAGATAAAAGCAACGGGATTTGATGCCGTGCCCCGTATCCTGGAAAAGGTCTACGACAATGTTATGGCTAAAGGAAGAAGCCTTAAAGGGATAAAGAGATACCTGTTCTTTTGGGCGGTGGACCTGGGACTCCGTTACAGGCCTTTCGGGGAAAACGGCTGGCTGTATGAACGTAAACTGAAGATAGCGGATAAGTTGATATTCAGCAAATGGAGGGAAGCCCTGGGGGGCTGCACACGCCTGGTGGGTTGCGGGGGTGCCAGCCTGCAACCACGGCTCGAGAGGATCTTCTGGGCGGCAGGGATCAGGATACTGAATATGTACGGCCTGACGGAAACATCGCCTATCATAACGATCAACCGGCAGGAAAGGCCTCTTTGCAGACTGGGAACGGTGGGTGCCCTTATTGACGGTGTAGAGTTAAAGATTAACGATGACGGAGAGATACTGACCCGGGGCGAAAATCTGATGATAGGATATTATAAGGATAAGGAGCTTACCGGGTCTGTCATAGATGAGGAGGGATGGTTCCATACCGGCGATGTGGGAAACCTGGTGGATGAGACGTTTCTCAGCGTAACGGACAGGAAAGGGGAGATTTTCAAACTTTCCAACGGTAAGTTTGTCGCACCGCAGCCTATTGAAAACAAGCTGAAGGAATCGGCTTTTATCGACCAGGTTATGGTGGTGGGAGAGCGTCAGAAATTTGCCAGTGCACTGATATTGCCCGACTTCAAGTATCTGAAGGAGTGGTGCGACATGCACGGGATCTGTTCCGGAATGGAAAATTCCGAAATTGTCACCCTGAAGGAGGTAAAGGAAGCTTTTAACAAAGAGATAGCCGTGCTGAACAGATCACTGTCCGAGCCGGAAAAGATCTTACGCTTCCGCATCGTGACGGATGAATGGTCGCCGCAGACAGGTGAACTGTCTGCCAGCCTTAAGCTGAAAAGAAAGGTTATCGAATCAAAATACAGTGAAATACTTGAGAATATATACAAAAGACAGTCAGATGCAGATAAGAGAAGTTAAAAACAGGCGCGATAAAAAGGCTTTTCACGATGTGGCGCGTATAATATACAAAAATGACCCTGTCTGGGTTTGTCCGCTGGACAAAGAGATCGAGTCCATCTTTGATCCGGCGAAAAATGTCTATTTCAACCATGGCGAAGCCACCCGCTGGCTGCTGTATGATGATAATAAACGGCTTATCGGAAGGGTGGCGGCCTTTATTGACCGTAACACGGCTTTCAGACAGGATCAGCCAACAGGGGGAATGGGATTTTTTGAGTGTGTCAACGACAGGCAGGCTGCCTTCCTGCTGTTCGACACTGCCCGCGAATGGCTCAGGGAGAAAGGGATGGAAGCAATGGACGGCCCGGTGAATTTTGGCGAAACGGATAAATACTGGGGTTTGCTGGTGGAGGGGTTTACGCACCCCTCCTATGAAATTGCCTATAACCACCCTTACTACCGGGATCTGTTCGAGTCGTACGGCTTTCAGACATACTACAAACAGGAAGGTTTTCACAAAGACATAAAAGAGGGGCTTCCTCCGAAATTTTTGAAGATTGCCGAATGGGTTGCCAAAAAGCCCGGCTACAGCTTCAGGCATTTCGAATGGAAAAACGCCGATACATTTGTTATGGATTTTGCAGAGGTGTTCAACACAGCCTGGGCATCGTTCAAAGAAAATTTCGAGCCCCTGGAGCCGGCATACATCTATAAGACCATTCAGAAAGCCAGGGCCATTATTGACGAAGAATTAATCTGGATAGCGTACTACAAAGAAAAACCCATTGCAATATTACTTTTATACCCCGACGTGAACCAGATCCTCAAAAAGCTGAACGGAAAGCTCACCCTGCCTGCCATGCTGAAATTTCTCTACCTGAAAAGGAAAAAAACGATGACCCGCATCAGGGGTGTTCTTATGGGAGTGATACCCCAGTTCCAGAACAGGGGGATTGAATCGGCAATGGCGCTTGCCTTATCCAAAGCCGTGGCTCACAAACCCCACTACAGGGAGGCAGAATTTTCGTGGGTGGGGGACTTTAATCCCAAAATGCGAAGGACATGGATTGCAATAGGAGCTGTTCCCGCAAAGCATTATATCACCTACCGGTACCTTTTTGACCGTGATAAACCATTTAAGAGGTATCCCATACCGGAAAGCAGGAATAGAGAATGAGAAAAAAACAGATTTATTTATTAACTATTCTGCAATGCAATACGACATAATCATTATCGGAGGGGGCCTGGGTGGCCTTACAGCCGGAGCTAAACTGGCTAAAGAAGGCAAAAAGGTCCTCCTGCTTGAACAGCATGACCGGCCGGGCGGCTGCGCCACCACTTTTCGCCGCAGGGATCTTACCCTTGAAGTGGGGCTTCATGAGATGGACGGGCCTCATGCAAAGGATCTCAAAGTAAGGATTTTTAAGGATCTCGGACTGAATGACCGGGTGACGCTGCTGGGTCTGCCCGAGTTTTACCGTTTTGTGAACGGCAGACAGGATGTGGTGGTTCCTCATGACCCCGATCAGGCGCAGCAGAGGCTGACCGAACTGTTTCCCGCTGATGAAGATGGGATAAAAACCTATTTTTATCACGTCCTTAACTCACGGAAGATCCTGGCCGGGGCGGCGGGCAAGCCGGAAAAGAGTGTAGGGGACTTTCTCGATGAGCATATTGGCAATGAGGATCTGAAACTGATCCTGCTCGGTAACCTGGGCTATTTCCACGACGATCCCTATTCGCTGTCGCTCAACTATTACCTTGTTGCACAGGGAAGCTACTACGGAGGCAATGCCAGTTTTGTAAAGGGTGGCTCGCAAACTCTTTCCGATGCCCTGATGGCAGTGATAGAAGAGAACGGGGGTACGGTAAAGCTGAACTGCCTCTGCAGGGAGATAATCTTTGAAGGCTCCCTGCCGGCAGGCGTTCGTTATGAAGAGACCGGGGGAGGGCCGGGGAATATTCTTACCGCTAATGCAGCGGAGATCGTTGTAAACGCATCGGTTCCGGCACTGGCGCAGAAGCTGCTGCGGGGGGAGAGGGGAAAGATGCTGTCGGAAAAGATCAAAGATAATAAACCGGGTGCCTCTCTTCTTACCGTATATTTCGGGTTCCGGAGGTCGCTGAAAGAGACTGGTAACCGCTACTACTCGACCTTTGTTTTTGACCCGTCTGTCAGGACACAGAAAGATATAATAAAAAACAACCATGAAGGCTTCGAAACCCGCAGCTTTACGCTGGTGGACTACAGTCAGGTGGATTCCGTCCTCGCCCCGGAAGGCAAAGGGGTGGGTGCCGTATGCTGTATTGACTATGCTTCGGACTGGGAGGGCGCTGACAGGCACTCTTACCTGAAGAAAAAAGAGCGGGTGGCTGAAATCTTTACTGCAAGGTGTGATGAGCTTATACCGGGATTTAAAGATGCGGTTGAGTATGTTGAGGTGGGGACACCCCTGACGATCAGGCGCTACACCCTGAACCCGGAAGGCGCCGTGTACGGGTTTGCCCAAAACCCCGGCAAATCCACTGCATACCTCTCCGCTCTGCCTGACAATATCCATATCGCCTCGGCCTGGGGAAAATTCGGAGGGGGATTTTCGGGATCCATCTACAGCGGCTATATGACGGCAATGGATATTTTGAGAAAAAGAGGATGAACCTGCGTACCTTCTTTCCATAATACCGTTTACGGAAAGATCTTCATCCAGATCAGGCCAGTGCAATCCGGTTCCGTTACATATTATTTCGATGTTTTTTACTTTTTCAACCGGTGCTTCCCTCAGTTTCCAATTTATCCCTGTTTAAATTTTTTTTCGTAAATTATTAGTTAAAATATAAGAGTCACAGTTTGCTTTTGAAATTCTTTTAACTTTACTTTTAAGTAAATTATCTTATCTTTGCAGATCCTTATATAAAATGAAATGCAGGTTGGTAAAACTTGATAAATTAAGCGGAAAATCAGCTTCCATATACTCTGTAGTGATTGATGATGAGCAAGAAACCTTACTCGACAAATTCTTAAAAGAGTATTCGATTTCATTTAAAAATGAAACATTTGATATTTTGAAACGTTTAAAAACCATAGGACATAAGACTGGGGCAAGAGCTCATTTTTTTAAGGAAAGGGAAGGAAGGCCCGGAGATGGTGTTTGTGCTTTATACGACGATCCTGACAGTAATCTCAGGTTGTACTGCATTAGATATGGAACACAAATCGTTGTAGTTGGCAGAGGCGGTTATAAAGCCAAATTAATTAGAGCTTTTCAAGAAAACAAAACTCTTAAAGAGGCAAATTATTTCCTTAGACAGCTTTCAATACAGATTACTGAAAGAATTAAAGAAAATGATATTATTTACATCAACGATCATCTTGATTTTGAAGGTGATTTAGAATTTGAAATCCAGGAAGAATAAAAAAATGAAACCCAAATCAGATAGAACATTAGATAGATTGCTGGATGAAATATCCCCAATAGAGCAAGCTAAAACGGATGCCAAAATGATGTTGGCAGCCAGGATTGCCGATGCCATGAAAGCAAAGAAATGGAAGAACAAAGAACTTTTAGCAGCTGTTGGCAAAACCAATCCTTCCATAATTACAAAATGGCTTTCTGGCACACATAACTTTACTGTGGATACTTTGGTTGAACTTGAAGAGGCCTTGGGTATTTCACTTATTAACCTGGAAGAGAAAGAACAAGAAACAGTAATGACATATCACTTTGTAATCAGAAAGGAAGTTCAGCCTTATTCTGAAGCGGATGACTTCAACGAGACAATGGTTCTGGAAGACCAGGAAAGTCAACATTTTAACAAAGAATTTACCCTCCATTACAATAATTTAACTGTTCATTCATAACAATAATATGGAAAAAACAGAACAAATTGTTTTTCAAATAAAAGCAATTGAATTGCTTGATTCATCCATATCTGCACCTAACAAACCACTCTCTGGTAAAAAAGTATTCCGGTTCGATATAAGTGTGAAACATCTTATCTACCTGGAGAAACGATTAATTAAGGTAATATGCAATGTAACTGTGCTTGATGAATCCAAAGAAAGTATATTTGGGAATATTCGCACAGGTTGCCTCTATGAAATTCAAGATATGCCTGAATATTATAATGAAAAAGAAAAAAGAGTTGACCTGCCAGAACAATTTATCACTTCTGTCAACTCTGTTTCAATTTCAACCACAAGAGGTGTAATGTTTACTTTCTTTAGGGGTACATTCCTGCACAATGCTATTTTACCTGTAATTGACCCCAAAGGGTTTATATCTAAGAATCAATAAATGTAAAATATTACACCAATTTTTTGGATTACCTCAATTCAGTTTTTAACCTGCAAAGCTACCTGCAGTGCAGCAGCAGGTCAGTCAGCTCCTGCAAAAGCTTCTTATTAATCAGAATATGCATCAGCCGTAACGAATCTTATTGTAATATGATCTCGCCTCATTCAATAATAAATTATCTCCAGGATCATTTTCATCAATAAGTTGTGCAAGTGCGTGATCTTCCCGAAAAGGTACCTGTATTCTCTCTCCTGCATTGTCTATTTTAGCATTCACTTCAGAGGTTACACTTTCCATAAGCCCGACAGATACTCCGTTATTTGTTTTGCCTCATTACAGGCCGTCAGTAAAATAAAATGTTATTTGTGGTTTATGATCCACGTTTTTTCGAAAAACCACTACTATGACCTGACACGAATTGTATTGTTTTATTTGCTATTTTTACACAAAAGAAATTTAATTATGCTGACAAAAAATAAAGTTAAAACGTCTATTGAAAATCTTCCTGATTCCTTTTCTATTGACCAGTTAATTGATCAGCTGATTTTTCTGGAAAAAATAGAAGAAGGGATAAAGCAATCAGAAGAGGGCAAAGTAATATCAAATGAAGATATTAAAGTAATAATTGATAAATGGTCAAGTTAGTATGGACAGAGATATCAAGGCAGGATCTGAAAGATATCTTTGACTATATATGTAATGATTCCCAAAGATATGCCTCTATTACCATCAACAAAATATATCAGAGAGCTCAGGATATAGCAACCAATCCACGCAAAACCGAAAAACCTAACATCATATACATTTCTTCTGTAAAAAGTTAAAATTTTGTCCAAAAAATACAAAATTTTAACTTACAGTCGGAACCGCTTCGCTTTCACATAAAATTTTTTCATCTGTCTGTGTGTAATTTCAGATAAAAAAATTTCATGTTCATTTTTCCCCCGGCCTGGGGAAAATTCGGCGGGGGATTTTCGGGATCCATCTACAGCGGTTATATGACAGCAATGGATATTTTGAGAAAAAGAGTATAAACCTGGTCAGTAGTCCTTTATACAGCGGACACTTTTCCCTTCTGCCCGCTGGCCGTTAGTCATATTTGCGAAATCATCACCTATCATAAGGCTAAGGCTGGTGCCAGGGTTGTTTTCACTGACTGTGGAGCTCCAATAATTAGTACTTGACCCCATTAAGACATTGCCGGTTCTAGAGCGCTTACCCGCAGCAGGCAACTTTAAGTTACTGTGAAAAGCACCATACTGATCATTACTGCTCCAGCTCTGCCGTTCATTATCCAGTTCTTCTTCGGTCGGTAAACGCCATCCTGCAGGACACACATCATTAATACCGCCATCACCCTGCCAGAGATTTTCATTCGCCGGGTCGCGCCAGTCATACGGCGGAGAATTATTGGTTATGAAATCTCCATGTTCCGGATCATCGCTAGTGCTGAGCTCAGAAGTGGTGGAGCTGCTCCTGTCCTGGTGGCCGTCATTCAGCCTGCCCCACTGGAACAGATCACCAAAGGATTCACTGTCATCATATACCTGGGCTGACCTGGTTGCTCCAAGGTTGCGGTCCATCCAGCAGGTGCCATTCTGGCCTGCAACCGTTGCGTAGGTAACTTCAGCACCCCGGTACATGAAAGTAACAGTCCCGCAACCAAACAGATGTGTCTCAAGAGTCTCAATTTTATCGGTTAATTCGGATATCAGCATATCTACATAGGCTTTGGTGGCGGCATCAGCATCATCATCAGGGGAGGCCAGGCTGGTGATCTTTTGACTGCCGGCATCCAGGGCAAGGTCACTTATCGATGCAGGCCTGTTTTCAAGGTCGGCGTAATCGCCGCTGGTGGCAACGGTTGCCAGTCCGGGCGCCCCGGCAAGATCATCATAGTTGCCGCTGAATCCGTAAATGTCGATGCTGTCGGCTATGTCGGGCGTATTAGTCAGGCTGTGGTAATCGCCTGAAAAATCGCTCTTATTGTTCCATGCGGCGGTATCTGCCTCAGTAATGCCGCCTGCCGCAGATTCCATAAAGAGAGGATCGGCTTCAGAGGTGAGATAATCCTGCAGATCGCTGACCTGGCTTTCGGTAATTTCTATACCGGTGGATCTGTCCCACGAGGTGAAAACCGGATCGGTTTCGGATAGCAGGTAATCCTGAAGATCTGTTATCCGGCTTTCGGTAATTTCGCCGGTAATATCCTCAGCAGTGCGTGCATGAAAGGCATAGGGCACACTCAAAAGCTGGCTGGTGCCGGTAATGGTGTAATCTGTTCCACCGGAAGGGTCGGTCTCTGTTTTAATAAAGTAGGGGCCGGCGGACCAGTCTATCGCCGCAAAATCTCCCGACAGGATGGTTGCATCATCACCGCCAATCTCAATGCTGACAAGTCCGTTTGCACTGGTCACGGGAGCCTGTGTCTCGATATAGACGGCAGGACCCTCCGGCGAGCCCTGCAGGATGCTGATCTGCATCCCTACCTCCTGACCGGTTACCAGCTCGTTGGCTGCATTGCGGATCACTGCCTGGTAGCTCATCCTGTCAGGCGCCTGGGCACCTGCCTGACGGGGGGGAAAAAGCATCACTGAGAATAAAATTAATGCACTAAGGGTAAACGATCTCTTCATGACATGGGTTTTTTTGCCAAGTTATATTTTTATCTCAATAATTGCAAAAAGAAACAGATAATGTCACCTGCCATGATCAACCTCATTGGCAGTGACCGGGTTTTTATCTATTTTTGGAGTTTTGACCGGCAAGGATCATTTATCCTGATCGTGTACCTTTGATGCCGGTTATCATCGACCAGGAAATTTAAATTTAAAATCCGATATATTATGTTTTCAGGAATTGTTGAAACAGCGGCGCCGGTGGTGGCGCTGGAAAAGGAGAAGGGCAACCTGCACATTACCATGGAGTGCCCTTTTGTTAACGAGCTGAAGATCGACCAGAGCATCTCCCATAACGGGGTGTGCCTGACTGTCGTAAAAAAAGACGACAAAACCTATACCGTCACGGCAATAAAGGAGACACTGGATAAGTCGAATATGGGACTGCTGGAGATTGGGTCGAAGGTGAACCTGGAACGCAGCCTGCGGGCCGACGCGATGGTGGACGGCCACTTCGTGCAGGGGCATGTCGATCAGACCGCCGTGTGCACCGAAGTGAGGGAGGCCGACGGGAGCTGGTACTTCAGGTTTGAATATGAGCCCACCGGCGACAACATCACCGTTGAAAAGGGCTCCGTGTCAGTGAACGGGGTGAGCCTGACGGTGGTGAACTCGCGGGACAAATCGTTCGAGGTGGCCATCATCCCGTATACTTACGAGGTGACAAACTTCCACCAGATCAAACCCGGCACGGTGGTGAACCTGGAGTTCGACATCATAGGCAAATACATCACCAAAATAGTGCGCCAGATCCTGGCGGAGAAGAAATAGCAACGGCAATTTGCGGTAATCATGACTAAAATACTCTCTGTTGTCGGTGCCCGGCCCAACTTTATGAAGATCGCCCCCTTTGTAAGAGCCATTGAGGAGTACAACAACCTGAACGGGGACCGGCAGATAATGCATATCCTGGTACATACCGGCCAGCATTACGATATCCGCATGTCAGGATCTTTTTTTGCAAGCCTGGGGATTCCCGATCCTGATGTCAATCTTGAGGTAGGCTCGGGATCTCATTCCGAGCAGGTGGGACAGACAATGATAGCCATAGAAAAGGTGCTGCTGAAGGAAAGGCCGGACTGGCTGGTGGTGGTGGGCGATGTGAATGCCACCCTGGCCTGCTCGGTGGCGGCCAAAAAGCTTGGCATCAAGGTGTGCCACATCGAGGCGGGCCTGCGATCGGGCGATATGAGCATGCCCGAGGAGATCAACCGGCTGGTGACGGACAGGCTGAGCGACCTGCTGCTGACACCTGACACCATCTCTTCTGAAAACCTGAGGAAGGAGGGAATGCCGGAAAAGAGCATCGTCTTTGTAGGGAATATCATGATCGATACCCTTGAGGAGAACAGGGAAAAAGCGGCTGCCCTGCAGATAAAGAATATCATCGGCAACAACCTGGTTGACGGCTTCTCTTTTGACGCGGACTCGTTCGATGAGAGCAGGTATGCGCTGATGACCATCCACAGGCCCTCTAACGTTGATGAAAAAGAGGTGTTCGGGCCACTTACCGGTTTCCTGATCAACGAAGTAAGCACCAGGCTCCCCCTGGTGTGGCCCATCCATCCGCGCGCACGCAAAAACCTGGAAAGATTTGGCTTGTGGGAACAGGTGCGTGACAATGCCAATATACTGATGCTGGAACCACTGGGTTACCAGGAGATGCTGCGTATGAACATGGGGGCTGCCGTAATGCTGACCGACAGCGGCGGCCTGCAGGAGGAGTGCTGCGTGCTGGGAACCCCCTGCCTGACACTCCGGTGGAATACCGAGAGGCCGGTGACACTCAAAGAGTTCGGCGGTGCCGGCGTGCTGGTGGGAAATAATGTGAGCCGGATAAGGGAGGAGTTTCTCAATACCCTGGCAGGGGAGTCGGTGCCCCTGAGGCCGGAGCTGTGGGACGGCAACACCGCCCGCCGGTGTGTTGAGGCAATTGTTAACTTCAGGTAAGCCCGGCCGAAGGCTTACGGCAGCCAGTTCACTTCTGTGCGCACCTCTTCCCTGATGCAGCGGACACTGAGGGCGCCGGCACGGCTGCCGCTGTTCACCACGGCGGACCAGCGATTGAAATTCAGAAGCAACGAGTATATGTGGTCAATGTCAGAGCTCCAGTAATAACCACGCCTGCCGGCATCGTGGATCCTGCCGTCATTTGCCCGCAGTCCTGCAGAAGGCAGCTTAAGGGGACTGTAATATGCTGACCGGCGGTTTTTCTTCCTCCAGCTGTTTTTCTCCTTTTGCCACTCGGCGGAGGAGGGCAGCCGCCATCCTGCAGGGCATACATCATTGATGCCGCCATCTCCCTGCCACAGTTCGTCATTCGGGGGATAGCGCCAGTCGTAAGGCTCTGACCCGGAGATTATGAAATTGCCGTGCCCGGGCCTGTCGCTGATGCTGATAACAGAGGTGGTGTCGCTGTGAGGGTACTGGTGCCCGTCCGCTAATCGCCCCCACTGATAAAGGTTGCCAAAGGCCTCTTCATCCCTTCGTGAGGACGCCACCCGCGAAGCCCCCAGGTTGCGGTCCATCCAGCATGCGCCGTCTTTTCCGCTTACCGTGCCATAGGTAACCTGTTCGTCCCCGCAGGTGAAAGTAACATCTTCACCGCACCTTTCCACCGTGGTAAAGCGTGCCTGCCGGCCGTAAACAGTGCCGGCGGTGTTGGCGGCCCAGGCTCTTGCATAATATGTTGTACCGGGTTCAAGATGTTCAAATTCACTGGTAAAGTCACCCGTGCCCTCTCCGTCATAGGTGATATGATCGTTGCGGTTAACATCGGGGTCTATGACAGTGGCGATAACCATGCCGCGGTAAGTCTCACTGTCACCGCCGTTGTCGGTGAGGGTGCTGCTGAAAACGGCCCTTTCGCCGGTGAAAGAGATGACGGCGGTGGTGGTGACAGCCGGCAGGGTTACCGGAGTGGTAAACTGTTGCTGCTGCGAATATGCTGTGCCAGCCTCATTGGTGGCCCAGGCCCGCACATAGTATGTTGTTCCGGGTACCAGTCCCTGCAATTCACGGGCGAACACACCCTCTCCCCCGTCTGCAGTGGCTATGCCGTCATTGTTTTCGATGCCGGGATCTTCCCTCCTTCCCCAAACCAGTCCGCGCCCGCTCACATCCACCCCTCCGTCATCTTCCACATCCACAGCCACGGTAGCCGAAAAACTTCCGATATCCGATACCGCCGTAACACTTACGGCGGGAGGAACGGGTTCGGGAACGGTGAAGCTGATCTGTTCACCGTATGAGGTCCCGGCATAATTGGTGGCCCAGGCTCTCAGGTAGTAAAGCTTCCCGTATTCAAGTCCGCCGATACTGCTTGTGAAGGAACCCGTTCCGCGGCCGCTGCTGACAATGCCCTGGTTGTCGTCAACCCGTGGTTTCTCACCGGTGCTTACCACTATGCCGCGGGCAGTGACCGGTGCGCCGCCATGGCTGATAACATTGCCCCCGCTCACCACAGAGCCCGGCCGGAGATTGCTTATTTCCGCCGTGTTCAAGGCAGGCCTCACAGGGGCAGCGGTGGTGAAACGGAGCTGCTCACCGTAAGCCGTTCCCACACTGTTGGCGGCATAAGCCTTCAGGTAATAGACTGTGCTGTGCTGCAAACCGGTAATCTCACCCTCAAAGACACCCATGCCCGCTCCATCGGTTGTGATACCCTCATTACTTTCTACCGAAGGGTCATGCTCCCTGTTCCATACAAACCCCCTGGCAGTGACGGTGGCACCCATATCATCTGTTATGATGCCTTTGGCGGCGGCTCCGTTGGGACCGATGTCGGTAACACCCCGGGAGGCAACCTCGGGGACGGAAGGGGCGGTGGTAAAGATGATTGAATCGCCGTAGGCTGTGCCGACGCTGCTGGTGGCGTACGCCCTCGCATAATAGGTGGTATTGGGCGAGAGGCCGGTGATCCGGCTGCTGAAGATACCGGTGCCTCCGCCCTCCTCCGTCATGCCGAGATGTACCTCAACATCCGGGTCAGCAGTGACACCCCAAACCAGTCCGCGCAAGCTCACCTCCCTGCCCCCGTCGTCGATGATGTGACCGCCAGCCGTTGCCGTGGTGCGCGTTATCTCATCAACACCGGTGGATATTACCAGGGGAGGTTCATATTCCCTGCAGGCCGTAGCAAGGAGAAGCAAAAATATCGCTGCCCCGGTAACGTTTACCCTTGTCTGATATCTGTTTTTCATTATTACCCATTCATTTTACCGGTAAAATAACTCCTCAAACCTGTAAACAACATTGACGGTGGTTATATAATAAATGTCATTTGCTGTTGAAGTGGGACTGGTAAAGCCGTCAAGATAATCATTGAAGGCATACCTGCCCCCGATCTCCAGTCCGATATCCACCGTGTTCTGTATCCCTATCCTCACTCCCGCGCCGGCAGGGAGCACCACCGTCACCGGTCCGTGTTCGATATTGTCACTCTCCCGCCTTGCCCTGAGCTTATCGTTGGGCATCACCGAATAGATAACGGCCCCCGCCCCTCCAAAAAGATATACGGAAACAGTGGAATAATTCCGTACCAGTCCACGCCTGTCCAGTCCCCTGAACTTCAGCAGATCCCGCACGGGATAAAACTCCACCCTGCCCGAGGGTTCAAGGAAGAGGGTGTTGAAAACATAACCGCGTGCCTCATTTCTGCTTCCCTCATCACTGCCGCTGAGCCATCCCAGGGCAAGGCTGCCGCTGAAGGAGAGGTACCTGTTCCGGTTATATCTCAGCACGCCTGCGCCGGTGAGGCGTGAGCGGAGAGGCTCAAAATCCTTCAGTCCGTACCAGTTGTCCTCACCGGCAGCGCCGCCAATGTCGCCGAAATAGTTTGCCGGACCTGCACCCAGCTGCACCTCCCACGGGGAGGTTCTCCAGCTCTGGGCACAAACTGTGAAGAGGGAAAGAAGGAAAAGGCAGAAAAAAAAATACGTCTTTGTTCCCATATCAGAGAGAGCTTGATTTACACAAGGGAATTAAACGGCCGGGACCGGATAGTTTTTTTATCCGGAAATAAAAGTAAGATAAATCGGTAACTATCACAAATTTATCCGGCTATTTCTGTCTCACCGCCTCCAGGAAGCCGGCAGGGATGGAAACCAGCAGATGCTGGCCGAGCTGGTCAAACCTGACCATCACGCGGCGGCTGCCCCGGTAATCAACCATCTCACCCTTTAGTCCGTGCAGCGGTCCGCTCACCACCGCCACTTCATCGCCCGGGGCAAACCTTTCGGCCGAGACCTCCACATCGGCCTCGGTGGCAACAAGCTTCCTGAGCACGTCGATCTGGTTTTCGGGTATGGGAACTGCCCTGCCCTCAAAGGTTATATAGCGAACCACACCGCGGGTGTTAAGCACCCTGTAGTAGTCCGTTATGTCAATCTTAACAAAAATATAACATCGCAGCAGCGGTTCTTCAACCCATTTGCGACGGTCACTCCACTGCTTCAGCCTCTTCTGCAGGGGAAGATATGCCTCAATGCCCTGCTTCTGCAGTTCGGCAAACACCTTTTTCTCCGCCCGTGATTTGGTGTAGGCTGCATACCATTGCGCCCTGCCTCTGTTTTTCTGTATCATAATAATTCTTCGCTTTTTGCATGACATCTTAACCGGTGGCCGGCTTAACAGTAATTTACCTTACAAAATTACTCCATTGACAGATATTTTTCCCCGAAAGGACAATTTATTTATTATTTTCGCAGCAAAATTGCCAGGACACCGGAAACAATTTCCGGGCCGGCAGATTTGTTATGTAACAGCACAAATATGAAAAACTCCACACCGAAAAAAATGGCTGTGATTATATCAATCATTGCTGCACTCGTGGCAGGTGCCGTTGAGATGCTGCTGATATACTCATTGCTGCCGGGGAATGCTGCCATAGTGGCAGCATCGGTCATCCTGGTATTTTTAACCGTGTACCTGGTTACCCGCCTGCTGCTCGGCAATTTTATCTATCAGAAGATGACCCCCATATACAATACCATACATAAACTTAAAAAGTCCGAGAAATCGCTCCGTGAAGAGCTGGAGAAAGCAGATATTACGGATGACCTGAACAGGGAGGTGGAGGACTGGGCATCGGATAAGACGCAGGAGATAAGCAGGCTCAAAGAGATGGAAATCTACCGCAAAGAGTTCCTGGGCAACGTGTCGCACGAGATGAAGACACCGATATTCAATATCCAGGGCTATGTGCTTACCCTGCTCGACGGCGGCATCGACGACCCGGCAGTGAACAAGCTTTATCTTAAAAGGGCGGAGAAGAGTATCGCGAGACTGATCAATATAGTGGAGGACCTGGATACCATATCCAGGCTGGATTCGGGTGAGGTGAAGATCAGATTTGAGAATTTCGATATGGTACAGCTCATCGACGATATCTTTGATATGCAGGAGATAAGGGCAAAAGATAATAATATAAAGCTTCGGCTCAGAAACAAGGCCGGCAAACCGGTAATGGTGCACGCGGACAGGAACAGGATACAGGAGGTGATGGTGAACCTGGTGGTCAACTCCATCAAATACGGAAGAAAAAAAGGTACCACTTGCGTAGAGCTGAGTGATATGGGTAACAAAATTATGGTGGAGGTGTCAGATAACGGTCCGGGAATCCCCAAAGAAGACCTGCCACGCATATTCGAAAGATTCTACAGGGTGGATAAAAGCCGTGCCCGGAACCAGGGGGGGACGGGACTGGGACTGGCAATAGTGAAGCACGTGATAGAGGCGCATAACCAGGAAATAAGCGTGCGCAGCAGGGAAAACAAGGGAACCGCGTTCAACTTCACACTGATGAAGGGCAGGTAGAGGTAAACTGCCAAATAATGACTATTATATATCGGGTTTTTTTCTATCTTTGTGGAATTTTTAACAGCAGAAGTTATTTTAACCGAGATAAAATTTGTATAAAACAGTATTTGTCCTGAAATGAGCAGTAAATTTCGTGAATACAAGGATTTTGACCTTTCAAAGATAAACAGGGAGGTTCTTGGCCTGTGGGACAGGGAGAAGACTTTTCACCGGAGCATAAGCTCGCGGGAAGGGCATAAGCCTTTTGTCTTCTACGAAGGACCTCCTTCTGCCAACGGAATACCCGGCATCCATCACGTTATATCACGTACCATAAAAGATATCTTCTGCCGCTACAAGACACTCAGGGGCTACAGGGTTGAACGCAAGGCGGGCTGGGATACGCACGGACTGCCGGTGGAGCTGAGCGTGGAAAAGACCCTGGGCATCACCAAGGAGGATATCGGAAAATCTATCTCGATAGATCAGTTTAACAAGGCGTGCAGGAAAGAGGTGATGAAATATACCGACCTGTGGGAGGATCTGACACGTAAGATGGGCTACTGGGTGGATATGGACAATCCATATATAACCTTCGATAACCGCTACGTGGAAACGCTGTGGTACCTGCTGAGCGAATTGTTTAAGAGGGGACTGCTGTACAAGGGTTATTCGATCCAGCCCTACTCGCCGGCGGCGGGGACGGGACTCAGCACGCATGAGCTGAACCAGCCGGGATGCTACAAAGATGTGAAAGACACCACCGTGGTAGCACAGTTCAGGGTTGAGCGGGACGAAAAATCGGGGTTTTTGTTTGAAGACGCTTCCGCGGAAGTGTTCTTCCTGGCATGGACGACAACGCCATGGACGCTGCCCAGCAACACGGCACTGGCCGTGGGTGAAGAGATAGACTACAGCAGGATACTGACCTTCAACCCCTACACGGGAAAACCGGTGACGGTGATACTGGCAACGGCGCTGGTGGGTTCCTTCTTCCCGGAAGAGGGAGGCAGCCTGCCAATTGAAAACTACAGGCACGGCGACAAAATTATTCCCTGGAAATTCCTTGGTGAGCATAAGGGCGCCCAGTTTGAGGGCATCAGGTATGAGCAGCTTTTTCCGCTGCAGCAACCGGCCGAAGGGGATGCTTTTGTGGTGCTGGTGGGGGACTTCGTGACCACTGACGAGGGTACGGGCATAGTACATGTAGCCCCCTCCTTCGGGGCGGACGACTTCCGTATCGGACAGCAGTACGGGGTGGGGTCGCTTACCCTGGTGGACAGGAAAGGGAAGTTTACCGGTGAGGCGGGATGGCTGGCGGGCAAATATGTGAAAAACGAATATGATGAGTCCATTCCCGAAGGATCAGAGACTACCGACGTGGAGATAGCCGTGCACCTGAAAAATGAGAACAGGGCCTTTAAAATTGAAAAGTACGTTCACTCCTACCCGCATTGCTGGAGGACGGACAAGCCGGTGCTGTACTATCCTCTCGACTCATGGTTCATCCGCACCACGGCACTCAAAGAGCGGCTCATAGAGCTTAACAACACCATAAACTGGAAGCCGCCCTCAACGGGCACCGGCAGGTTCGGCAAGTGGCTGGAGAATTTGGTGGACTGGAATCTGTCGCGCTCCCGCTACTGGGGCACGCCGCTGCCCATATGGGCAACGGAAGACGGAGAGGAGAAGGTGTGTATCGGGTCGGTGGCACAGCTCAGAGACGAGATTGAAAAATCTGTCGCCGCAGGCTTTATGGAAGAGAACCCGTTGGGAAACTTTAGGGCTGATGACTTTTCCGATGAGAACTATAACCTTTTCGACCTGCACAGGCCCTTTGTAGACGAGGTGGTGCTGGTGAGCGAAAGCGGCAAAAGAATGGTACGCGAGCAGGACCTGATAGATGTATGGTTTGACTCGGGCGCCATGCCCTACGCACAGATGCACTACCCCTTTAACAACAGGGAGTGGTTTGAGAATAATTTTCCGGCGGACTTTATTGCGGAGGGGGTGGACCAGACAAGGGGGTGGTTCTTTACCCTGCATGCCATAGCAGGAATGCTGTTCGACTCGGTAGCTTTCAAAAATATTATTTCAAACGGACTGATACTGGATAAGAACGGCAACAAGATGTCGAAAAGGCTTGGCAACGCGGCCAACCCCTTCGACATCATCGAACGGTTCGGCTCCGACCCGCTGCGATGGTACCTGATAACCAACGCACAGCCATGGGATAACCTGCGGTTCGACGAGGCAGGGGTGGAAGAGGTGAGAAGGAAATTTTTCGGCACCCTCTATAACACCTGGTCCTTCTTTGCCCTGTACGCTAACGTGGACGGCTTCACGGGAAGAGAAAAGGAGGTTCCCCTGAACGAAAGGCCGGAGATAGACCGGTGGATAATTTCCCTTCTCAACTCGTTGGTAAGGGATGTGGAACAGGCATACGAAGATTACGAGCCCACCAGGGCAGGCAGGGCCATACAGGAGTTTGTGACCGAACATCTCAGCAACTGGTACGTGCGCCTGAACAGGAAACGCTACTGGGGAGGAGAGCCTTCGGCAGACAAGCTGGCGGCATACCAGACACTCTTCGAATGCCTGGAGAAAGTGGCCCTGCTGGCATCTCCCATAGCGCCTTTCTACACCGACATGCTGTACCGCGACCTGAAAGGTGTGGCGGCAGAAGGGGAAGTGACATCGGTGCACCTGGCCAAATTCTGTTCCTTTGACGGGTCGGCGACGGACAAAGACCTGGAGGAGAGGATGGAACTGGCACAGAGGATATCGTCAATGGTCCTCGGCCTTCGCAGGAAGGTGAACATAAAGGTGCGCCAGCCACTCGGCAAGATAATGATACCGGCAACGGGCAATACCATGATGAAGCAGATAGAAGGGGTAAAAAACCTGATACTGTCGGAGACCAACATCAGGGAACTGGAATTTATATCAGACACCTCGGGCATACTGGTGAAAAAGATAAAGCCGGATTTTAAAAAACTGGGACCCCGGTACGGGAAGCTGATGAAAGCAATAAGCAGCAGAATAAACAGTTTTACCCAGGAAGAGATAAGCGAACTTGAATTTGCGGGAAGCCTGGATATCTCCGTTGAAGGCCGTACCATTCCGGTACAGCTCGATGATGTGGAGATAGTATCGGAAGATATACCGGGATGGCTGGTGGCTAACGAGGGAAACCTTACCGTGGCGCTGGACATAACAATAACCGGCGAACTGAAGGAAGAGGGTATAGCACGGGAATTTATAAACCGCATCCAGAACCTCAGAAAAGAGAGCGGCTTTGATGTGACCGACAAGATAAGGATAAGCATCAGGCAGCATGAGGCACTGAACAAAGCCGTGGAAAAACATAAAGACTATATAGGGTCGCAGACCCTGGCGTCGGGTATAGAGCTTGTGGAAGAAATAAGCAGTAACAACGCAAAAAAGGTGGAGATAGACGAGGGAGTGGAAACACTGATTAAAATCGAAAGGCTCACCTGATAACAATTGGTTTTATTATTAAAAAAAATGGTATTTTTATAAAAATTTTTAGCTATGACAGAGAAGGAGAAGACAAGGTTTTCGGATGAGGAGCTGGCTGAATTCAAGCAACTGATACTTGAAAAGCTGGAGAAGGCACAAAAAGATTACGATACACTGAAAAGCACCATCACCCAGGGCGACAGCAACGACATACAGGATACTTCGCCCACTTTCAAGGTGCTCGAAGAAGGTGCCTCGACCCTGTCCAAAGAGGAGGCTGGAAATCTTGCCCAGAGGCAACAGAAATTTATCCAGCACCTGCAGGCTGCACTGGTGCGTATTGAGCACAAGACATACGGTATCTGCCGTGAAACAGGGAAACTTATTTCAAAAGACCGGCTCAGGGCGGTGCCCCATGCCACACTGAGCATGGAAGCCAAACAAAAACAACGTTAACCGCAAATTATTAATCCGCTGAAGATGATTGGGAACAGGCAATATGTTCCCGATCATTTTTTTAGAGAAAAAACTTTAAGATTGAAACATCTCAGCATTAGTCACAAATCACTTATCCTGGTTATCCTGGTGCTGCTGGCGGACCAGATACTGAAGATATGGATTAAGACCACTATGTACCTTGGCCAGGAGATACCCCTGCTTGGCGACCGGGCACTGATACATTTTACCGAGAATAACGGCATGGCCTTTGGCTACGAGTTAGGAGGCGAATACGGCAAGATAATACTCAGCATATTCAGGATCCTGGCCGTGGCAGGGATAATATGGTACCTGAGGCATCTTATAGCGGAGAAGGCGCCGCGGGGACTGGTTTTCAGTATTTCGCTCATACTGGCCGGCGCCATAGGCAATATCATAGACAGCGCCTTCTATGGCATGATTTTTTCCGACAGCTTCATGAGGCCGGCAGAGGTATTTCCCCCGGAAGGGGGATACGCCTCCTTCCTGCACGGAAGGGTTGTCGATATGTTCTATTTTCCCCTTATTCAGGGCCGTTACCCCGAATGGCTGCCCTTTCTGGGAGGCCAGACCTTTATCTTCTTCAGGCCGGTCTTTAATCTCGCCGACTCGGCCATCACCACCGGCGTGGCCATAACCCTGATATTCTACAGGAAATACTTCAAATAGCTTTGTTCCGGCAGTGTGTGACAGGCCGCGACCTGATTGCCACGCAAGGAAGGAGGCCGGCCGTATTTACCGCACCGGCCCGGCCCATATCATCCGGCATGGGATGCTACAGGGTGATCCTGAACTTTTTTATCTCCCGGGCGAGAGCCCTGGCATTGCCGGTATGCTCATCGAGCAGGTTCCAGAAGGCAGGGGAATGGTTCCTGTGTACGGTGTGCACCAGCTCATGGAGTATAACATAGTCGGCCAGGTGCCGCGGCAGCTGCATCAAAAAAATGCTCAGGTTAATGTTGTTGACTGCCGAGCAGCTTCCCCAGCGTGTGCGGCTGCGCCGGATGCTGACACGACGGTAGCTGAAGCCGTGCTCAGCCGCCAGCTCGGCCGTGCGGCCCGGCAGGTATTCAAGGGCCCGCTGCCTGAGGAGATCTTCTGCCTTCCGGCGCTCCTGCGCGGACAGGGGACTTTTAAAGGCCTGTTCATAATGTTTTGCCTTGTCGAGCTTATCTTTTATCCACATGGTGTGCCTGAGCAGAAAAGCCTCGGCTTCGCGATAAGCAGAGTGCCAGGGCAGGGTAACCCTCACCCCGCGCCAGGGTTTTACCGAAAGTGTAAGCCTACGGGCACGCCGGCTTTTTACATAGGCCACCTCCCCGATAACGGGATATGTTTTTGTCTTTTTGATCTTTCCGGCAGATTTTTTACAAAAAGAGCACAAATTATTGTTTTAACAAAAAATATAATAACATTATCTTTCATATTCTGTTTAATTATTATCTTTGGTACTATTTTTTAATTCATGGTTTCCCCGGAAGACAAAATGAACACTCCGCTTCTGATTGCTCCGGCCTGAAAATAAATAACAACACCTCGTTATGTGTAAGAACAGATTTGTTTTAACCTTACTGCCGGCCCTGTTTGCCCTGTTCCTGAACCCTGCACTGTCAGGGGCACAGGAGATATGGTCGCTGGAACGCTGTATCAATTACGCGCTCGAGAACAATATTATGATCAAACAGCAGGAGCTGAGCACACAGATAAGCGAAAACGCCCTGATGCAGTCCCGCATGAACCGCCTGCCTAGCCTTAACGCAAATACGCAGCAGAACTTCAACTACGGACGGTCACTGGATTTCAGCACCAACATCTACGAGGACCAGAACACCAGATCCTTCAGCTACAATGCCAGCAGCCAGGTCACCCTGTTCAACGGTTTCCAGATAACCAACACCATTAAGCAGAACAACCTGGACCTGATGGCCGGCCTGGCCGACCTGGAGAAGCTGAAAAATGACATCTCGCTCAATATTGCTTCCGCCTACCTGCAGATACTTTTCAATAAAGAGCTGCTGGCGATAGCCGAAGGACAGGTCAGCATAACCCGGCAGCAGGTGGAGCGTACAAGAAGGCTGGTGGAAGCGGGCAGCCTGCCCCGCGGCAACCTCCTTGAAATAGAGGCCCAGGAGTCTTCCGAAAATGTCAGGGTGGTCAATGCTCAAAACCAGCTTACCCTCTCCTACCTCACCCTCACACAACTGCTGGAGCTGCCAACGGCAGAAGATTTCAGTATCGAGGTACCAGACTTTGAAGGGATATCCGTGCAGGTGCCGGCATACCAGGTCGAACCGGTATATGAGGCAGCACTTGAAACACAGCCCCAGGTGCAAAGCGCCGAATACCAGGTTGCAAGTTCTGAAACAGGACTCAGCATAGCCAAAGGCCGTCGCAGTCCCCGCCTCTTCCTTTCCGGCAACTACGGCAGCGGGTACCAGGAAATAATTACCGGCCCTTACGCGGACAGGGAAACACCCTCTTTTGAAGATCAGATACAAAACAATGCAAGGACATCAGTCTCTCTGGGCCTCTCGATTCCAATTTTTAACTCCTGGCAGGTAAACAATGCCATCTCGAATGCACGGATAGGAGTGCTTAATACTGAGTACAGCATGCAACGCATAAAAAACCAGCTCTACCAGGAGATACAGCAGGCATACGCCGATGTGGTGGCCGCACATGAGAATTTCCTGGCATCTGAAAAGGCACTGGTGTCGATTGAAGAGTCTTTCCGGCATACAGAGCAGCGTTTTGAGGTGGGACTGGTAACGACGGTGGAGTTTAACCAGGCACTGAACCAGCTTACAGCTACACGCTCGGAGCTGCTGAGGGCTAAATATGAGTATATTTTCAAGACCAACATACTGGAGTTCTATCTGGGGAACCCGATAAGCCTTTAGGGTGATTCAACCGCCCGGCACGCTTACAAACAGGCACCCCGGTTTCAATATTATGTAAATAACCGATTATATTAATTTTATTCAACAGAAGATGTCAAGAAAAACCATGATATACCTGATCATTGCAGCCGTTGCAATGATAATCCTGGCAGTGACAGGAAAACGCGCAGGCTGGTTCGGCAAAGAGCTTGAAACAAATGTTGCCACGGAAAAGGCAGAGCGGCGCACCGTAATGGAGACCATCACTGCAAATGGCAAGGTGAGGCCGCAGACTGAAGTAAAGATCAGTCCGGATGTCTCAGGAGAGATAGTCGAGCTTTTTGTTGCAGAAGGTGACCAGGTGGAACGCGGACAGCTCCTGCTGCGGATAAAGCCGGACAACTACATTTCCATGCGCGACCGGGCCGAGGCTTCGGTGAACTCAGCCAGGGCGCAACTTGCCAATGCAAAGGCACGACTGGCACAGGTAACTGCCCAGTTTGAGCAGGCAGAAAAAAACTATAACCGCAGTGAAAAGCTTTACGAGCAGAATACCATATCGGAGTCGGAGTACGAAACTGCCCGGTCAAACTACCAGGTGGCAACCGCCGAGGTGGAGGCTGCAAAACAATCGGTACAGTCCGCCGAATTCGCGGTGAACAGCGCGGCGGCATCGCTGAATGAGGCTGAAGAGAACCTGAGACGTACAACAATATACGCACCGATGACAGGTACGGTGTCGAGGCTGAATGTCGAACAGGGAGAAAGAGTTGTTGGCACAGAGATGATGCAGGGCACGGAGATGATGACCATAGCCGACCTTTACAGGATGGAGGTGCTTGTAGAGGTTAACGAAAATGATATTGTGAGGGTGAAGCATCGGGATACGGCGACCATCGAAGTGGATGCATACCTGGGGGAGATGTTCAGGGGAGTGGTGACAGAGATAGCGAACTCGGCCAACGTGGCCAACCTGGGAGCGGACCAGATAACCAATTTCGATGTAAAAATACTTATACTCGAAGATTCCTACAGTCACCTTATGCCGGAAAACCCTGACGGGCGGTTCCCCTTTCTGCCCGGCATGTCTGCCACCGTGGATATACAGACCAACACAAAAACTGATATCCTTACCGTTCCCATACAGGCGGTCACCACCCGTGCAGACTCCCTGCTGGTGGAAGATAACGGCAGCAACGGTAACGAAGATCAGGAGACTGCCGCGCCGGAGATAACGGAATCGGCAACCGACAGCGAAATATCGGAGGTGGTGTTTGTGGTTGGTGAGGAGAATATCATTAAAATACAAAAGGTAAAAACCGGCATACAGGATAACAGCTACATCGAGATTGTCGAAGGGCTGCAGGAGGGTGACGAGGTGGTGTCGGCTCCCTACAGCGCCATTACACGCACGCTCAGCGAAGGGTCAAAAGTTAAGATAGTGGACAGGCAGGAGCTGTTCAACTGACAAAAACCACACGCCTGCATGGCTGAAAAGCATACATATATCCTGAATATCGAAACTTCCACCGCCGTATGCTCGGTGAGCATTTCTTCAGAAAGCACCATACTTGCCTTCAGGGAGAGCATGGTGGAAAAGTCGCATGCTACGGTGCTGACCCCCTTTATTGAAGATATAATGAAGGAAACGGGCAAAAAGTACGGCGACCTGTCCGCCCTGGCAGTGAGCAGGGGACCGGGGTCCTACACAGGCCTCCGCATAGGTGTTTCGGTGGCCAAGGGAATATGCTACGGGGCGGGGCTGCCGCTTATTGCCGTCGACACCCTGGGAATAATGGCCGGCAAAGTACTCAGCCTGGCACACCGGGGGCAAAAAGAGAGTCCGGCAACAGCCGCCGCTGCAGCGCAGGTTCCGGAAGAGGCCTTTTCTTGGCTGCGCGGAGCGGACAGCAGCAATGTGCTGCTCTGCCCGATGATAGATGCACGCAGGATGGAGGTATATACGGCGCTATATGACACTTCGGGCAAAAGAGTAAGGGAAATAAGTGCAGAGATCATCGATCCCTCCAGCTTCAGTGAAGTGCCTGAAAAAAAGAGTATCCTCTTTTTTGGCGACGGAGCAGAGAAATGCAGGGATGTTGCCGCCCGCAAAAATACCCTTTTCATTCCCGGCATATACCCCTCGGCAGGGGATATGGCACACATGTCTCTTTTGGCTTTCCGTGAGGGCAGATTTGAGGACACGGCGTATTTCGAACCTTTCTACCTGAAAGATTTTATTGCCACAACACCGAAAAACAAGACAAAAAAAATCTGAACCCGGAGCCCTCGTGAAAAATTCATATTCGCACCGGAGCTCCCCGCAGCCCCGGCGAAGAAACATCCGGCACCACGGCAGTCCGGGCACAGTTTTTGAAACACAGCCTTTACAGATGCGATCAGTTATCCTCATATCATCAGTACTCGTTTTTGGACTTATCGCCCGGGCGGAAGGACAGGCCTTTGCCGGGGAACAGTCATACCTTCCGGGAGAGAACCTGAAATACCAGCTTTACTATGGCCCCCTGAATGCCGGTGAGGCTGTGATGAAGCTGGAGCACGGGAGAATGGAGGGCAGGGAAGTGCTGCACGCCGTTATGCTGGGATATACAACCGGACTGGCGGACAGGCTCTTCAGGGTGTACGATGTCTATGAAAGCTTCATGGACCCTGAGACGGGCCTGCCGCTGAAAGCTATCCGCAACATCAGTGAGGGAAGATACCAAAAATATAACGAGGTAATATTCGACCGCTACAACAACAGGGTGATAAGCCAGTTGTCGGGAATAAAGGAGACACCCCCGGGAATACTTGATATAGTGTCGGCCATATACAGGCTCAGAGACACAATGCCCTCGGTCGCCCTGCGTGATGGCGAGGTGATAAGGCTTATGGCATACTTTACCGATGAGCTCTACCCCTTAGTGATACGATACAGGGGCACCGAGACGATACGTACACGGATGGGCAGGTTTCATGCCCTGAAGTTTTCGCCCGTTTCGGAGCCGGGCAGGCTATTCAGAACCGAAGATGACATCACGATATGGTTTTCGAACGACAGGAACTATGTACCCCTGAGAGTGAGGCTCAATATGCTTGTGGGGGCAGTAAGGATGGACCTTGTGGAAGCCGGCGGACTCCGTTACGAGCTCCGCGAGGCGGGAACGCCCTGATGAGAACATAAAAAATGAGTGCGCCGGAAAAAATCCTTTTGTAATTGATAATGCCCGTTTTTTATTTACTTTTGCCTGGCAGCTAAGGGTAACTGCAATGTCAGCACCGCCTTTAATAAAAAATCCACTTAAACAGTTATAGAAGATGGCGACAACAAGTGACTTTAAAAACGGATTATGTATCGAGCATAATGACGATCTTTTCACCATAGTGCAGTTTCAGCATGTCAAGCCCGGGAAGGGACCGGCCTTTGTAAGAACCAAACTTAAAAGCCTGACCAGCGGCAAGGTGCTGGACAACACCTTCCAGTCGGGAGCAAAAATAAATATTGCAAGGGTGGAGAGAAGACCCTACCAGTTCCTTTACAGTGATGATATGGGCTTCCACTTTATGCACAGAGACAACTTTGAACAGCTCACCCTAGAACCTTCGCTCATTGAAGCACCCGAGCTGATGCTGGAAGGCCAGCAGGTGGAGATAGTTTACCACACCGACAGCGAGACGCCGCTGGCATGTGATCTGCCTCCCTTCGTTGTTATGGAGGTTACCTATACCGAACCGGGTGTGAGGGGGGATACCTCATCAACCAGTTCGCAAAAACCGGCAACAATACAGACCGGTGCAACAATCAACGTTCCCCTGTTCATAAATACAGGTGACAAAATCAAGGTTGACACCCGCACAAAAAGTTATGCGGAGCGGGTCAAGGAATGACGCAGAAAGGCACTGCTGAAAAGGAAAACATTGTCTGAAACATATTTTTATTGCATTTCAATATTTAAATGTTATTTTCGTATAATCCAGAGTAGAGAATAATATGCTTGAAAATGCTTCTTCCGGCCGTCTTCAGATTACCAAGTTCAAGCTGAATGCCTTGCTTGAAGTGACTCAGGCCATCAACGAAAATCTCTCACAGGAAAGCCTCATAAACCGTTATGAGATGCTTCTCAGGGATGAGCTCAAAATAGGGAAGATCCTTTTGTTTAAATTTGCACAAAGCTGGGAATGTATCCTCTGCTCCGGCTATGATGAGAGCCGCGTGGGTGAGATCAGCGTGGAAAATGATCTCCTCCCCTTTGACGGAATAACATTTATCTCGGGCGACAAGGTATCATCCATCCAGGCTTTCGATATTGTGATACCGGTAATAAGGGACAACGAGCCCCTGGCAATTGTTCTTATAGGCGACATTGACGAAGAGAGCGAAGGTGTAAGCCCGGTGATCAAGCATCTTCACTTTATCCAGACCCTTTCGAACATTATCGTTGTTGCCATCGAAAATATACGGCTCAACGAAGATAATATACGGCAGGCAGCCATAAAGAGGGAGCTCGAACTGGCTTCCAAACTGCAGGAGATGCTGATACCCGATCCCTCCAAGCTGCCCTCAGGCGATTCATTCAGGGTTTCGGCCTTCTATCACCCGCATATGGATGTGGGAGGGGACTATTACGATTTTATTGACCTGGGGAATGATGAATTCGGCTTCTGTATATGCGATGTGTCGGGCAAAGGTATATCAGCGGCTATCATAATGTCCAATTTCCAGGCCAGCCTGCGTGCTATGTTCACCAGCGACATACCCCTTGAAGCGCTGGTGGAGAAACTCAACGACAGGGTTAATGAAACCACCAAGGGAGAAAGGTTCCTGACAATGTTCATAGGCAAATACAACCTGAAATCAAGAGAGCTTGTCTATGTCAATGCCGGCCACAATGCACCGCTGGTTTACGATATGGAGAATGAAAATTTATCGGAGCTTGAGAGCCATTGTGTAGGCATTGGTATGCTGGAGGAGATGCCTCCCGTATCTTCCCGTAAGATTAACCTGAACGGGAGTATCAAGCTTTTCTGCTATACCGACGGACTGGTGGAGATACTGAACGAAGACCTGGTGGAGGCCGGCACGGAGATCATTGTGCCCTTCCTCACCAACAAATCATCCATGGCCGTCAATATCAAGGATATTGTCAGCCATCACGCCGTGATGGAAGGCAACAAGTCCATTTTTGACGATATCACCATCCTGGGGTTTGAATTCCACTGACTTTTTTCCTGTACAGGTCCATCGCCACCAGGATGGCGGCAAAGCCCCAGAAAGGCACTGCAGCCTTGTCGCTGTGCAGGAAATTGTTAAGAAAGCCGTGAACAAGGTAAGTTGTCAGGCCAAGTAAAACACCCGTTGCCAGGAGCCTGTCGCCCCTCTTCTTCAGTTGCCTGAGAAGACGGAAGCCGGTGGTCAGTGTCAGCGCCACCACGGCAATGAAGCTTAACATTCCCGGCAGGCCGGTTTCCGACAGGGGACCGAGATATTCACTGTGCGCATCACCGCCGTCAGCCATATTGGTGCTTATGATGGTGCGGTCGTACGAAACCTGGAAGGGAGCATACCTGAACATATATGTGCCGGGGCCCCAGCCCAGCAAAGGCTTCTCACGGAACATGGCAAGGGCGGCCTTCCATCGGTTGAGGCGCTCCAGGTTGGAAGCATCGGAGGTGATATTGGTCATCGAGCGGATATGCTCCCTGAAATCGGCCGACGAATCCTGCGTGTTCCTCTCCATCTCCCTGACAATATCGTTCCTGAGCAAAAAAACCAGCAGGGCTGCAGTGAGCGAGAATGCCAGCAGCGTGCCAAAGCCGATCCTCAGCCTGATAAGGACCCATACACAAAAGGCAGCGACAATGCTTAGCCATGCTGCACGGCTGTAAGAAAAAACAAGGGCAACGGCAAACAGAACAAGGAGGATGCCGGCAAACCGGCGGTGACTGACAGGCCCCTTCCGCCGAAAAGCAAAGACGGCAAGCACGGGAATGAACATTGCCAGGGCGGCCCCGTAAGCTGTATGGTCGTTGTAAAAGGGACGGACGACCCAGTGGGCGGCCCGTTGGGCTATAAAGCCATAGGCGGCATGGTTATACAATGTATAGAAGACCACCACCATCAACGCGGCAATATAACACCAGAGAAAAACCCTGATATTGCTGTGCCTTCTGAAGATCCTTATGGCAAGAAAATAGAAGACGGTGATAAACCAGAGGCGGACAAAGAGGAATTTAACCGATACCAGGGGCATGGTGCTGGTCATGGTTGTTATCAGAATCCACAAAAGGTAAAAAAGCACTGCCAGGCTGACGGGATGATAAAGGATATCCCTGTCCATCGTGCCGTCATATACCAGTCTGAGCAACACCACAATCATAATGAGAATAATGAGCGGTTCGGTAGGCAGGTAAAGATCCAGGGGAACGCCTCCGGCTATCCTGCTCAGCTCAACCGACAGGGGCGTGAGAAAAACCACGGCCATAAAAAGTCTGACGGGAGAAAAAAAGGCAAGGTAAAGGGCACCGACAAGAAAGGGAAAAAGCATCAGGTACCAGGTGCCCCTGTAGACCAGCAGGGCATTGACAATTATAAAGAGTATCCCGCTGCCGTAAACAAGCAGATCGCCGTACCTGTTTCCAATGTCATTATGAGTCCGCAATGTGTCTGTCGTGTTTTGATGTCATTTCTCCTCCTGTCATCACCTGCTTCCCGGCCACTGCCTCCTTACGGCATCTGTCAGCACCAGCATAAACAGTGTCAGCAGGAAGGCCGATATGGTAGATACGGCAACGATAAGTGACCTCACGGGATATGCTTTTTTGTCCGCCACCCTGGCCTCATCGACAACATACTTGTGTGACATCACCTTTTCGGCATTGATGAGTGCCTCGTCCAGGGCCGACTTAACATCATTAAGCCTCTCGTTTCGCAAAATAAGTGATTCGTACAGGCTTGTGTAGGTTCCGCCAAGCTCCGACACCGTCCTGATCCTCTCCCTGAAGAATTCCATGCCGGCTGTGTCATGGTTCAGTATGGCACTGGCATAGGCATTGCTGAGTGTCTCGGACTGCACCTCGTAGTTAATGATGCCCTTATCGCCTATTGCCGCGAGGGAATCCTGCAGCTGCCGTATCTCATCCTTCAGCCTGTGGTACTCCTCTTCTGCAATGGCAAGCAGTTGCAGTGCCCTCTCCTTCAGCATGCCGTTCATGACCGAATCGGCAAAGGCCGATATATCGCCTGCCATGCCGGCGGCAACGACAGGATCGGTATCAAGGACCTCAATCTCTATGGCCATATAGCGTGTCTTGCGGAAACGGACGTTATTATTATATTTCCTGTTCAGGGTAGACAGCGGGTACCGGCTGTCGGGGTCTATCCCGTAATGTTCGTGCAGATCGTACTTCTCTATGATCCTGTCGCGTATTGAAACGGACTGTAATACCTGGAGAAGCCGTTCGGCATCCCGTTCCAGTCCGAATCCCATAACGTCATCCCTCAAAGAAGAGGTTCCCATAAGCGAACGGGACATATTGGCAGAGGTTGCCGGATAAAGGATAACGCAGGAACGATAGCGGGGCGTGATTAGAAGGGAGACAACTATTGATACGATGAGCGCGGCAAGGGTGATGGTAAGCAGGGGGACCCTCTTTTTTATCATAAACAAAATCAGTCCGTGCGATGCCAGCTCCTTACCGGCTTTGGATTTTTTTCCCATTTCTTTTATGTTAAGAATTTATTCTGCCTGCGGCGGTGCTGAACACTGCCGGGCATCAATGATTGTTGCATGCAGGGTATTCTGTTAAATACAAATATATGAATTTTGCAATTGACAAATATTTCTAAAGAGTATCAAAATCTGCATGCAAAATCGATAAAGAAAATTTCACATCAGTTCAATAATTGTAAAAACACTTTTACTGCATCAGGGCAGTGCAAATTGAAAAGCCACCCCGTTATCTTGCGATAATAAGGAAATAATTCTTTTTCCCCTTCTGCACAAGCAGGTATTTGCCGTTTATTAACTTCTCCCTGCCAATACTCATGCCTGCATCGCTTACCTTCTCCTTGTTAACACTGAGTCCGCCCCCGCTCACCATACGCCGGTACTCGCCCTTACTGGCAAATACAGCGGTGGTGACGGTAAGCAGGTCGGCCAGGGCAACGGGGGAGTCGAGCATCCGCATATCAATGTCATACCTGGGAACGCCCTCAAAGAGATCAAGGAAGGTGGCCTCATCAAGGCCGGACAGTGTTTCGGCGGTGCCCCTGCCGAAAAGAACCTGCGAAGCCTCAACAGCGGCCCTGCAGTCCTCCTCCGAATGCACCATCACGGTCACCTCCCGGGCGAGCAGCTTCTGCAGGTGCCTGTCGTGGGGCGACGAATCGTGCTTGCGGATGGCATCCCCGATCTGATCAACGCTAAGCAGGGTGAAGATCTTTATGTACTTCCTTGCATCCTCATCCGACACGTTAAGCCAGAACTGGTAAAACCTGTAGGGTGACGTGCGGTCTTTGCCGAGCCATACATTGCCCTCTTCGGTCTTGCCGAACTTGCCGCCGTCTGATTTGGTGATAAGGGGACAGGTAAGGGCGTAGGCCTCACCTCCCGTCTTGCGCCTTATCAGCTCGGTGCCTGTAACAATATTTCCCCACTGGTCCGATCCGCCCATCTGCAGCCTACAGTTCTTCTGGCGGTACAGGTGCAGAAAATCATAGCCCTGCACAAGCTGATAGCTGAACTCGGTAAATGACAGCCCTGTTTCAAGCCTCTTTTTGACCGAATCCTTGGCCATCATATAGCTTACCGTAATGTGCTTGCCTACATCGCGTATAAACTCCAGGAAGGTGAACCCTTTCATCCAGTCGTAGTTGTTCACCATCTCGGCCCGGTTATCGCCATGGCTGAAATCCAGAAACCGCATGAGCTGCTTTTTGATTGCATCCTGGTTGTGCCGCAGTGTCTTTTCGTCGAGCAGGCTGCGCTCTTCGGCCTTGCCGCTGGGATCGCCTATCATGCCGGTAGCCCCGCCTACAAGCACTATGGGTTTATGTCCGGCACGCTGCAGGTGCTTCAGCATCATTACCGAGACAAGGTGCCCGATATGAAGGGAGTCGGCCGTAGGGTCAATGCCCACATAGGCTGCGGTCATCTCTTTCTTTAACTGTTCGGCCGTGCCGGGCGTCATATCATGAACCATCCCCCGCCACTTTAGTTCTTCAATAAAATCCATCAATCAGAAAATTTGAAATTACTTTTTGTTAGCCGGAATGGGACAAATATACATGAAAATTTTTTCTGCGTTAAATTACACACAGACCCATGAAAAAATGTAATATAATTATCTTTACCCGACTAACCAAAAAATCAGGATCAATGGATAAAAAGAGAGTTGTTGTTCTGGGCGCGGGACTGGTGGGAGGTGCCATAGCGGCGGACCTGCACAGGGATTTTGAGGTCACCTCGGTGGACCGGAGCAGGGAGGCGCTCAAAAAACTAAGTTCAGCTTACGGCATCAAAACAGTGGCTGCCGATTTGTCCGATCCCCGCGAACTGATAGCTGCAGTGAACGACGCCGACCTGGTGGTGGGAGCCCTTCCGGGTTCCATGGGTTACAATATGATTGAGACCCTCGCTCCCGCAAAAAAGGATATTGTCGATATCTCATTTTTCCCCGAAGACCCGTTCACCCTCGACTCCCTGGCCAGGGAGAACGGGATAACGGTGGTAACGGACTGCGGGGTGGCGCCGGGCATGGGCAATATCATCCTCGGGCACCATAACAGCAAAATGAAGGTGGAGAGATATGAGTGCTATGTCGGCGGACTTCCCGTTGAGAGGGAGTGGCCATGGGAATACAAGGCGGTGTTCTCTCCCATCGATGTTATTGAGGAGTACACACGCCCGGCCCGCTATGTGGAGAACGGCAATATGGTGGTGCGCGGGGCACTCTCTGATCCTGAGCTGCTCCATTTCGACGGCATCGGCAGCCTGGAGGCCTGGAACAGTGACGGATTGCGTACGCTGATAAAGACCATGCCGGTTCCCAACATGATAGAAAAGACATTGCGCTACCCCGGCTGTATCGAATACCTGAAGGTGCTCAGGGAGGCGGGCTTTTTCTCTTACGAGGAAATAAACGTAAACGGTGTTCCGGTGCGGCCGATAGATGTTACCGCCGCCCTGCTGTTCCCAAACTGGAAGCTGAAACCGGGAGAGGAGGATTTTACCGTAATGCGGATCATAGTGGAAGGGAAAGAAGAAGAAGCCGAAGCCAGCGACCGGACATCCGCCGCAGGGAAGGCCGCTGTCACTGCCGATAACACCCCGCCGCAATCCGGACAGGCCGGGAGCACCGGAGGCACAGACCGGCCATATGCCTCGCAGGCCGGAAGGACCAGGTTTATATACGACCTGTACGACCGTTATGACAGGGAGACGGGCACCATCTCCATGGCCCGCACAACCGGCTATACCTGCACCGCGGCGGTGCACCTTCTGGCCAACGGGATGTTTCCCCGAAAGGGTATTTGTCCGCCCGAATACCTCGGCGAAGATGAGGGGAACTTCCGGTTTATCATTGACCACCTGGAAAACAGGGGGGTAAAATACAAAATGACAAGGGAGTAACGGAACAATCCGGTACTTTGCCGGTATCCGCCGGGGTGAAAATGATGCCCGGTGTGCTTCATGGCCGCAGGATGCAGTTTCGGCCATGAATTTCCTTGAGGAGTTCCGGTATAAAAATCTTAAATTTGCAGGAAGGTCATAAACCGGCAGAAAGACCATAAAACAGGCCGGAGGTTTATCATATTATCTGCCGCGAACTGCAGACCGGCACATCAAAACAGGATCGTCATGCACCTTTTCACAATCACAACTCTTCTGCTTGCCCTTGCCACAGCACTCAACACAGGCTCCGCCGCCGCACAGGATGCCATACCGGACAGTGAGCACGACTACCTTATCACCCTGGAAACGGACTACGGCAATATGATGATACTGCTTTTTGACGAAACCCCCATGCACAAGGAGAACTTCGTTGAGCTGGCAAAGGCGGGGGTGTACGACGGCAATATATTCCACAGGGTGATAGAGCATTTTATGATCCAGTCGGGTGACCCCTCAACCAGCAATGCTGAACCGCAATACGACAGTGATATCATCCCTCCCCATGTGCCTGCCGAGATAAACCCTGAATTCTCTCACCGGCGGGGTACCGTTGGTGCCGCCAGGTACGGTGGCGAACGCAACCCGCTAAAAAATTCCAGTCCCACTCAGTTTTATATCGTCCGTCACGACAGGGCGGCTCCCCACCTTGACGGCGAATATACGGTGTTCGGCCAGGTGATGAGCGGGATGGAGGTGGTCGACATTATTGCAGAGAAGCCGACCGACGAAAGGGACAGGCCGCTGGAGGATGTGAGGATAAACAGGGTGACTGTCGATAAGGTAAAAAGAACGGAAGTACTGAAGTTTTACAATTACAGCTACTGATTGTATTAATAAGATTCATACAAATGCAACAATACCTTGAACTGCTAAGGCATGTGACTGAGAACGGCACCAGGAAGGCCGACCGCACCGGCACGGGCACAATAAGCGTGTTCGGATACCAGATGCGTTTTGACCTCGGTAAAGGTTTCCCGCTTCTCACAACCAAAAAGCTCCACCTGCCCTCCATAATCCATGAACTGCTATGGTTCCTGAAGGGCGACACCAATACGGCCTACCTCAACGAAAACAAAGTGCGTATATGGGATGCCTGGGCCGATGAGAAGGGGGAGCTCGGACATATATACGGATACCAGTGGCGCTCATGGCCCGCGGCGGACGGCAAAAAAACTGACCAGATCAGGAAGGTGATGAGATCAATTATCGCAAACCCCGATTCACGCCGCCACATAGTGAGCGCATGGAACGTGGGCGACCTTGACAAAATGGCACTGCCTCCGTGCCACATTCTCTTCCAGTTTTATGTGGCAGAGGGAAAGCTTTCGTGCCAGCTGTACCAGAGAAGCGCCGATATATTTTTGGGAGTGCCTTTCAACATTGCCTCCTACTCTCTTCTTACAATGATGATGGCGCAGGTTACGGGGTTGCAGCCCGGTGAATTCATACACACCCTGGGAGATGCCCACATATACCTTAACCATATTGACCAGGTAAAACTGCAGATGAGCAGGGAACCGCGGAAGCTGCCTCTGATGAGGCTGAACCCGGAGAGAAAGGGTATTGATGAATTTGTTTACGAAGACTTTCATCTGGAAGGCTACAACCCTCATTCGCACATAAAAGGTAAAATTTCGGTCTGACAGCCAGCCGGAGAGTATAAAACAGATAAATTTTTCTATTATGGTGTCAATAATCGTGGCAATGGGACGCAACAGGGTGATAGGCAGAGACAATTCACTTGTCTGGCATCTGCCGGCCGATCTGAAGCATTTCAGGGATACCACCATGGGCAAACCGGTCATCATGGGGAGGAAGACGTACGAGTCGATGGGCGCCCCCCTGCCGGGCCGCACCAATATTGTTGTTTCCAGGAAAGAAAACTACAGGGTCCCGGACTGCCTGGTGGCCGGCTCGCTGGAAGAAGCCCTGGAGCTGGCGGGGGACGTACAGGAAGTGTTCATTGCCGGGGGAGGGGAGATATACCGGCAGGCTATACCCCTGGCCGACAGGATGTATATTACCGTAATAGACCATGACTTTGCCGGTGACACCCGCTTCCCGGAATTCCCCGAAAGGGAATGGAAAATAACAGACCGCAGAAGACATGAGGCCGACCACCGCAACAAGCATGCAATGGAGTTTTTGACATATGAAAAAAACTGACCCCAAAACAAACTTTTTCACCGCCGGTTTCGTTAAACCTGTAATAAACAGCATCCTTAATTAAATTACCTGATATGCAAAAAACAATATTTTTCAAGGCCTTTTTGGCCCTGCTTATGCTCTCACTGATTGTAACATGCGACAAAGAGCAGGAAGAGAATATATCGGACTCCGATATTACCACAATAACCGATGAAGCTGTTGCTTCCTATATTTTCAATGATGTCTTCAAACAGGCAAGCATCGGAATCTTTATGGCCGAGCAGGCTATCAGGACACCCGGCAAATCAGTGTCTGCAATAGAGGATGAGAGCTGTCCGGACATTACGATAACCCCCTTTAACCTGACCGAATGGCCTAAGACTGTGGTGCTGGACTGGGGCGAAGGATGCACTGACGGTGACATAACAAGGGCAGGAAAGATTGTAATTACCATCTCGGAAAAATTCTGGGAGGCAGGCTCGGAATGGTCGGTTGAGCCTGAAGATTTCTTTTTCCAGGGACACCTGATAGAAGGTTCCAAAACGGTGATCTTCAACGGCCGCAATGATGAAGATAATCTCAACTGGGAAATAATGGTTAACGATGCCGTTATCACCACCCCCGGCCAGGTTGAAATAAGCTGGTCTTCACACCGCTTTAGGGAGTGGATTAACGGAGAACAGACACCTTTCAACCGGTCAGACGATGAGTTCATGATAACGGGCGGCAGCAGCGGAGTAAACTCAGTTGGTGAATATTACACCATAACCATTGTTGAACCGCTGAACATTCTTCTCTCATGCCCCTGGGTTCGCAGCGGAAATCTGATAATTGAAAATGACAACAGGCCCGATGTGACGGTGGACTTTGGCGACGGTGAATGTAACTCTACCATTACAATGACCGTCAACGGCTTTACAAAGGAGATAGACCTGGAATAGTCCGTCCTGCCGGCCCCGGCAGGTTAATAATAGTACCATATGGTGCGGTAATCACTCACATTCTCACCCCTGGCGGCCAGCTCCTCCAGGTAATAGTATATGGGCACATCAACATAGTTGTAAGGCGGCACGGGAGCTATATTCTTCTCCCACGGATGAAACTCATATACCCTCGATCCGTCGGGCATGATCATCACCACGCGGTGGTCCTGCCAGGCCCGCAGGTGGTTCTTGCCCAGCCTGGGCACGTTGAACACCGGCTCGTCTGTACGGTCGAGTCCGGGAAGCAGCCGGGCCTCCTCCTTCCTCTCCTGCAGTATACGCGCTATGGGAACCATATAGCGTCTGGTCTCCTCCTTGCCTTTCATATTAAAGGTATAATAGGGATCTATGCCTATCGATTTCAAATCGAGCCTCAGCTTGACCGACTCGAAGCGCCTGGAATTCTCAAGGGTGAACACCTCCTGGTTATAAACACTCAGTCCCGCTTTCCTGATCCTCGCCACTGCGGCGGCGGCTTCGGGCGTTATCTCGTAGGGATGCTCAAAATGTGTTACCACTGAGATCTGCCTTTTGCCCGGCACATTGAAACGTTCCAGGATGGAGACAAGCTTTCTGGTCCATCTCATGGGCAGCACCACAGGGGTGCGGGTGCCGAAGCGTACCCTGTAGACATGCTCCTTCCGGGCCAGAACCTCCAGGATCTTCTCAATAACCTCGTCGTCCATGATCATGGGATCACCCCCGGTAATGAGCACATCGCCCACACCCTTGTGCTCATCAAGCCATTCCAGTGCCTGATCCAGCACCTTGTCGGAAGCCTGGGCATCGGGGTCCATGCACTCATCTATCTCCCAGTTGCGCTGACAGTAAACGCAGATCTGCGAGCAGGTGTTGTAAGGTTTCAGTATGCATATACCGGGATAACGCCGGGTTATAAGTTCTGTGGGAGAGGTGTCGTGCTCGCCCATGAAATCAAATCGCATACCTCTTACATCACGGTTCTCAACCATCATATCGACATAATCGGGCGGGGGTATGACCTGGGCGCGGACAGCGTGGTCGTAGCCGATGGACAGCTTTTTGTCCATCAGCGAGAGATAATAGGGGGTTATCCCAAAGGGAATTTTGTTTGCTGCGGCCTTTGCCACTGCCTCCTTCTGCTGGGTGGACAGTTCTATCAGCTCAAGGAGCGGCTTTTCGTTTTTTACAACATTTTTCAGGTGCCACCGGTAGTCATACCAGTTATCGTCGTTGCCCCTGAAATACCTCAGCACATTCTTTTTATTTTCTTCCCTCCAGCCTATGACATCGCTGTCAAGGCCACCGGGATACTTCCTGAAATATTTGCTCATGTTGGCCCCTGCCTCATCCAGTATCCGGGTACGGGCATCGGATGCTTCCCTGCCCTCCTTCATCAAAAAATCGGGAATGCCCTTTTTTGCCCCTTCCGACTCATAATAGATATTGGCCTTGCCGGCCACACCGCGGAAAAGGTTGATGAACTCCATCAAAAAGGCTATTGACACATTCCTGTCCGCCTCTTCCCTGCCCTGTGCAAGCTCCCAGAGCATTTTAAGGGCCGATGTGCCCGTACGCTTCTCGTTTATGGGTCCGAGAATGCTGCGGAAAACCCTTATGCACTCGCGTACAGTTGATTTTTCAAGTATATGGAGATCATTGTCAACCTCGAAGATCTTCCTTTCAGCCCTGTCCAGGTATGTGTACATGGCATCCCTGGCTGATGCGATATCGGCGGCGGAACTGAGGATGTCATGAATGTCGGGGTTAGAGCCCCACAGCATGTTGATATAGCTGTTGTAATCGTAATCAAACCGGGTTTTGAGCATCTCTACCGAATCGGCAAAAACATCATCCACAATCCTGGTGCCAAGGTAACTGACGGCATCCTGAGAAGCGGTGCCACTCTTTTTTTGGCCGGAAGGCCGGGTTTTACCGGCAGGCTGTTTTTTTGCTTTTGCTCCGGCAGTTTTTTTGCCCGCCTGCGGTTTGTTCGCTGATCTATTCTTTTCCATGGTATTAAGAATTTATTTTATTGCCATTCATTATTTCTGCATCCGTCAAATAATTTAACCGGCACCGCAGAGCATCAGCTAACCCTCACATGCTCTCACATGCGCCTTGACAGAAAACGGCCCAGTGACCTTACCCTTACAGGCTCCCTTACGAACCTCCTGTCTTCGTCCACCAGTATCATCGTGGGAGTACCCACCAGGTTATAGGCAGAGGCAACGGGGCAGTCCCAGCCCTGCACCGAGCTGTAGTTTATCCAGTCATAACCCCCCCGCTCAATATAATCAAGCCACATCTTCTCATCCTCTTCTATCCCGATGGCCACCACCTCCAGGAAACCCTCCCGGCTGTCGCGAAAGTCAGTATACATCTCATACAGGTCATCCATAATATCTTTACAATGGGGGCACCAGCTGCCCCAGAAAAGTATCAGGGTATAATCTGCCTCTATATCTTCAAGATCAATCATCCTGCCGTCAAGCGATTCGAAGCTGAACCCCGGCACCCTGTCACCCTCTTCGATATTACCGGCCGGGGAAAGCATATCCTGATCCAGCAGCACACCCTCTTCAAAACATACATTGCCAAGCAGGTAACGACCGGTCAGGTATTCCGACACCTGGTCCATCCCCATGCTGTCAAATCCATTGATAAGATATTCCAAAACGAAATAAAATACAGCCTCGTTGGCCATGGCATGACGCATAACAATATCTGCGGCATCTATCATCTCCTCCTGCTGTTCATCATCATCGGGCTCTCCCGTATAAAGTGAAAGATACCTTATTACCTTACGGGGAATAAGATCTGTGTGCAGAAGCACTGAATCGGCAAACTGGCCTTCGGTGAAAAAGTTTTTTTTCAATTCGTCCATGCTCACCCCGTTCAGCGGGTTTTCCGTTACGGGCATCTTGTAAAAGCGTGCAATACTTGCCGTAACAGTACCCCTGTTATTTTTAACAATTTTATCAAGGAAGCCGGAACGGCGGTTCTGCACTCTCAGGTACTGCCGCTCCAGACGCCGGTAAAAGCTGTTGCCGCGGGGATAGCTCACCAGTGCCGAACTGAGAGCGTCTATTTTCCTGTCGTATTCTTTAATCTCCTGCAAAAGGCGGTAATAAAGAGTATTTTCCTTTGAAAGGTGTATCTCCATGCTGTCAACAGGTGATGAATAGCAGGTGCTGAACAGCACCGCGGTGCCATCCCACACCAAATCGAAGGTCTGGCGGTGACCTTCATGATATCCGGGTAAAGTGCTTTTTCCCATCGCCAGCCGGTATAAACCTCGCGGCCTCTCATCCGGGAATTTAAACTGAAAAGTGCCGTCAGAAGCTGCCATGGCCGAATCGATCAGGTTGACCTGATCGCCGTAAAGCTGGTACAGCAGGATCTTCCTGCCGGGAAGACCGTTTACCCTACCGTAGATGCCGTCTGCCTCACCGGAGCCTTCGTAAACAAATATATTGGAAGCATCATTGCTGGCACAGGCAAAAAAAAGCGTCAGTACAACAGGTAAAAAAGACATTCTCATAGTAAACCCGGCTTTGTTCTGTTATGGCTAAAATACAACAATTGTAAGGAATAGTAAAACCTGCACAATCAAAAAAGCAGAGGCACAGGCAATCCATCCGTTCAACAGGTGCCAAAACCTTAATAAAACCGTTAAACGGTGCCTGTAATTGCCAAATTTATACAATTGATAGCTGTTTTTTATTGCAAATGTTATAATTTCGCTTTTTGTATTTACAGGATACACCTTACCCTTAACTGCCGGAACTCCTTTTAGCAGCAGCAAGGGCAGGGTATGGATTTAAAAAATTCTTACCATAAACTGAAGCCGAATATTATGCCGGACTATAAAAAGATCAATATTGCAGCAGGGTGGCTGGTTTTTATCATTGCCGCATCTGTATATTTTATGACCCTGGAACCCACGGCAAGCTGGTGGGACTGCAGTGAACGTATTACAGCAGCATATAAAATGGAGGTGCCCCATCCTCCGGGTGCTCCCTTTTTCATCCTTATGGGCAGGATATTCACCATGCTGGCCCCCGATCCTTCCCTGGCCGCCCTGTTCATGAATGCCATGTCTGCCCTGGCTGCCGCTTTTACTGTGATGCTGCTGTTCTGGATAATAACACACCTGGGGAGAAAGATCATTTCCCCTGGCTCCGTGCCCAACAAAGGGCAGACCCTGGCCCTGACCGGTTCGGCCCTGGTGGGAGCCCTGGCCTTCAGTGTTTCCGACACCCACTGGTTCGTGGCGGTGGAATCGGAGGCATATGCCACAAGCGGACTTTTTACTGCCCTTGTTTTCTGGGCAATACTTAAATGGGAGAATGTGGCAGACCGGAAATACTCTGCGAGCTGGCTGATACTCATTACCTACCTTATGGGGTTGTCAATAGGGGTACACCTGCTTAACCTTCTTGCCATACCTGCCATAGTGTTTGTCTACTATTTCCGTAAATACCCCGTTACCCGCAAGGGAATTATCTATGCGGCCATGGTGTCGGTATTGCTGCTTGGTTTCTTTGTATATATAATCCTGCCCGGGGTGATAAGGGCAGCAAGCGCTTTTGAGCTGGTTTTTGTGAATTCATTCGGACTGCCTTACCACAGCGGGGTATTGTTTTTTATCGTTGCTGCCGGGACACTGCTAACATGGGGGTTGTACTATACCCATAAAAAAAAGAAACCTGTGCTGAACACGATAATTCTGGGGCTCACCATGGTGCTTATCGGCTATTCATCCTATACGGTTGTGGTGATACGCTCTTCGGCCGAACCGCCGATGGACCAGAACTCACCCAACAACGTATTTAACCTTATCTCCTACCTGGCACGCGAACAGTATGGAACCAGTCCCCTCTTCTACGGACAGTATTATTCAGCCCCGCAGACAGATGTGACAGAGGGCAGGATGCAGTATATCATGGAGGACGGGCGCTATGTCGAAACCAATCCAAGGATGGAAGCCGAATACCATCCCGAATTCACCGGGTTCTTTCCCCGTATGTGGAGCAGCAGCAATCCGGCACATATCCGCGAATATGAGCAGTGGGGTATGGTAAAAGGGCGACAGGTAAGGGTTACCATCGACGGGGAGACCCAGATGATAGTGCGCCCCACCTTTGCCGAAAATATAAGGTTTTTCCTGCGCTACCAGGTTTGGCATATGTACGGAAGGTATTTTATGTGGAACTTCGTGGGGAGGCAGAACGACATACAGGGGCACGGCGAGCTGCTCAACGGGAACTGGCTGAGCGGAATAAATTTTATAGACGCACTGAGGCTGGGGCCCCAGGATAACCTGCCCGGCCATATCGCCAGCCACCCGGCCAGGAATACCTATTACGGACTGCCCCTGGTGCTGGGACTGCTGGGTTTTTTCTACCATTATAAAAAAGACAAAAAGGATTTTACTATTGTGCTGCTGCTTTTCTTTTTCACGGGACTGGCAATTATAATATACCTCAACCAGCATCCCCTGCAGCCAAGGGAGAGGGACTACACCTATGCGGGCTCTTTCCTGGCCTTCTCCATATGGATCGGTCTGGGCGTACTTGCTTTGATCGAATGGATGCAGAAAAAGATACCGCTAAGCATAAGCAGTATAGCGGCCACTGCCGCCACCTTCCTGCTGGTGCCCGTACTGATGGCATCGGAAAACCGGGACGACCACGACCGTTCGGGCAGGTTCACGGCAAGGGATTTTGCCTTTAACTACCTGAACAGTTGCGAGCCCGATGCCATACTTTTCACACACGGCGACAATGACACCTTCCCCCTGTGGTATGCCCAGGAGGTTGAAGGGGTGCGCACCGATGTGAGGGTTGTAAACCTGATGCTGCTCAATGCCGGATGGTACATTGAGCAGATGAAGGAAAAGAAGAATGACTCCCCCCCGGTGCCCTTCTCGCTGCAAAGAAAAAAATATGTTGACGGCACCAATAACCTTATCTACATGGTGGAACGGTTTGATGAACATATCAACGTTAAGCAGCTTATCGATTTTGTTGCCGACGACAGTGACCGCAGCAAGCTACGTGTAAGTGGCGGGCGGCAGATTGACTATATACCGGCAAAAAAATTCAGGGTAGAGGTTGATGCTGACATGATGATCGAAAAGGGTATAGTGTCTCCCGGGTTGAAGGATGAGATCGTTGAATCGATTGACTGGGAAATTGACGAGAACTACCTGGTGAAAAACCAGATGATGGTGCTTGACCTGCTTGCCAACAACAACTGGGAAAGGCCCGTATATTTTGTAAGCGGGGGAACAGAGGATGCAATGGGGCTTGAGGAGTACTTCCAGCTGGAAGGCTTTGCATACCGTCTTGTACCAATAAGAACAGAGGGCGATGAATTCGAGTACGGCCGTATCAACACTGATGTTATGTACGATAACTTCATGAACAATTTTTCATGGGGAAGGATGAATGAACCGGATGTCCATCTATGCCATTACAATATAAGGACACTGAGCATTCTGAGGCTGCGCAACAAATTTGCCAGGCTTGCCAATGCCCTTACCGAACAGAATAAGCCCGACTCTGCCGTTATGGTGCTGGACAGGTGTATGGAATTGATGCCTCCTGATAAGGTGCCCTATGAGTTCATGATCCTTTCTGTTGCCGAAGCATACTACATTGCCGGAGCGGAAGAGAAGGGCAATGAGCTGCTGGAGGACTATTTCGATTTTGTTGCCTCTGAAATGAGCTACTACCTCTCTTTCCCGGAGAGGCTTGCCGTGAGCCTGGACAGGGATAAGCGCACCGCATTGCAGCTTATGAATGAAATGGTACGAATGGCCGGCGCATTTGACCAGGATGAGCTTTCCGAAAACCTGCGCGTGATATTCGAAAGCTTTATGGACAATATGATGATGATGCAGGACTGACCCCCTGCCCTGCATTACCGTTGCCGGCATGCCGGTCACGGATACAGGGATCAGGGTATGCAGCAATATGATCCCCGGCAGGGCCAGTTTCAGAGGTCCCTCAAAGTCAACCTGTAATATTGCTTTAACATCTCTTGTTTGAATTATTGAAATTTAATTTGTTATTTTGTTATTTATCCCTTATTCGGGTATTTAATTACTTTATGGTCCACAATGTCAAAGATTGTATCAATTTCTGAAGCAGCCTCCATTGCACTCCACGGAATGATCCTTATAGCCAGATCTGATCCCTCGATCAACGTTTTACAGATAGCGGAGAAGACGGGAGCAAGCCGTCACCATGTGGCCAAAATAATGCAAAGGCTGGCAAAAAACAATTACCTTAGTTCGCATCGCGGACCAAGTGGAGGTTTCACACTCAAAAAAAAACCTGAGGATATTACATTTCTTGAAATTTATGAAGCCATCGAAGGCAATATAGAGATCACACCATGCCCCCTTGACAAACCGATCTGCCCTTTCGATAAATGCATCATGAACAACGTTACAAACAAGATGACAGAAAAGTTCAGAGAGCATTTGAAAAATCAGACCCTTGACCAGTATATTTAAAATTATTTCGCGATATTTCACCCGGATTGCGGATGTATAATACTACAGTTTCAAGAAGGGGGCAGCAAGGGGGCAGCACACAACTGGCTTGCCAGTGGTAAATCGCGGACAGATAATACTACAGTTTCAAGAAGGGGGCAGCACACAACTGGCTTGCCTGTGGTAAATCGCGGACAGATAATACTACAGTTTCAAGAGATCCGTAGCCCCGACTAAAAAAAATCACACTCTTTTCTTGCAGAATATTTTAAAATAACCTATATTTGGGTATTTAATTACCCTTTTACCTTATCTTATAAGTTACAGGAAATGAAGCGTGAAGTAATATAAGTGAGCATTCAGGGTGAAATCCTGGATGAATACTGGATATGACAAAAGTTTGATATACAACCACTGCAAAAATAAATTGACAATAAAGATCACTCTCTATGAACCAAAGTTTGTTATTTTTTGTCTAATTTCAGGATTTGGTTTGCCGCCAGACCGGCACCTGGTTATTAACAGAAAATATATCAGCAGGAGCAGTTAATGCATCTGCCTAACTTAAAAGGTTTACAAATGGAAATATCAAGAACAGAGAGAATCTGGAACATGGTGTCAATGATTGTGTTCGTTCTTTTACTTATTGTTTTGGGAATCCTTTTGAACAACAAGGGTATAAGTATTGAAAGCCTCAGCATCTTAGATCTGCTGCTTATCTGTATTGCCACCTACAGGATGACCCGGCTAATGGTGTACGACCGGATCTTTAAACTGGTACGGGATATAATCCGTTCTTTCGAAGGAACAGGACTGGGAGATTCACTGAAGGCCATAGTCACCTGCCCGTGGTGTGCCGGGGTCTGGATATCACTGTTCAATGTTGCCATCTTTTTCCTTGTCCCTTACGGGGTTCTGTTCATATATGTCATGGCCGTGGCAGGGATAGCAACAATATTCCAGCTAAGTGTAAACATACTCGGAATGGTTGCTGAGGAGAAGCAGATAGAACTGAAGGAAAAAAGAAAAAACACCGGTTTTACCAAACCGTGAAACCCTCTTTTTGATATTAACAGACATACCTCTTCGCGTTTAAAGGTTTCCTGATCAGACATGATAACCTGACCCGTCATTATACCTTCAGGCGGGAACAGGGCATTGACGTGTATGATCCCGGATAATTTGTTATCCGTGGAATTGCTATATCGATAATTGAATTAATAACCTTTAAAACCAGAGTAAATTATGAGTATGTTTTGTTTTCAGTGCCAGGAAGCTGCCAAAGGTACAGGCTGTACCATAAGGGGAGTTTGCGGCAAGACCGATGATGTTGCAGGACTTCAGGATGTCCTTATGTTCGTTCTCAAAGGCCTTTCGCTCTACACTACGGCAGCACGAAAGGCAGGTATCGAAAAACCGGAAATCAACAAGTTCATTGTAGACTCCCTTTTCGCAACCATTACAAATGCCAATTTCGACCGTGACGTATTTATAAGGATGATCCAGGAGGGACTGGAAATGCGCAACAAGCTGCGCCTCGAACTTGAAAAAAAGGGTGTCAAACCCGAAGAGCCCCTTCACGAATCGGCCACATGGCAGGCCTTCACACCCGATGAATTTGACAGGAAGGCGCAGACGGTGGGAGTTCTGACTACCGGGAATGAAGATATCCGTTCTCTTCGTGAACTGGTGATTTACGGTGTAAAAGGTATGGCTGCCTATACCGAACATGCATGGAACCTTGATCATGAAGATCCTGCTCTTTACAGCTTCATGCAGGAGGCACTGGCTGCAACAACCCGCGACCTCGATGTTAATGAACTGGTAGCACTTGTAACAGAGACAGGCAAATTCGGAGTGACGGCCATGGCCCTTCTCGACAAGGCAAACACTTCAGCCTACGGTAACCCGGAAATTACAAAAGTGAATACAGGTACACGCGACAAACCGGGAATACTGATCAGCGGACACGATATGAAAGATATGCAGGAGCTGCTTGAGCAGACCGAGGGGACAGGTGTTGATGTTTATACCCACAGTGAAATGCTGCCCGCAAATTACTACCCGGCATTTAAAAAATACAGGCACTTTGTGGGTAACTACGGCAGCTCATGGTGGAAGCAGAAGGAGGAGTTTGAAACATTCAACGGCCCCGTTCTGTTTACAACAAACTGCATTGTGCCTCCTTCATCCGGATCGGGATACCGTGACCGTGTATATACAACCGGTACTGCCGGTTTCAGCGGCTTCAAACATATAGCCGACCGTCCCAAAGGGGGAAAGAAGGATTTTTCGGCTATTATCGAACACGCAAAAAAATGCAAGCCACCTGTTGAAATTGAAAACGGTGAAATAGTGGGAGGATTTGCACATGCCCAGGTGTTTGAGCTGGCGGATAAGATTGTAGACGCCGTTAAGAGTGGAGCCATAAAAAAATTCTTTGTAATGGCCGGCTGCGACGGACGTATGAAGGACCGACGCTACTACACCGAATTTGCGGAAAAATTACCGAAAGACACAGTTATACTGACAGCAGGATGCGCAAAGTACCGTTATAACAAGCTTCCGCTGGGTGATATAGGCGGTATCCCCAGGGTGCTTGATGCAGGTCAGTGCAACGACTCGTACTCACTTGCCGTGGTGGCAATGAAGCTGAAGGAGATTTTCGAACTTAACGATATCAACGAGCTTCCCATTGCATATAACATTGCATGGTACGAGCAGAAAGCGGTAATCGTGCTGCTGGCGCTCCTGGCCCTGGGCGTGAAAAATATCCATCTCGGGCCCACCCTTCCGGCATTCCTTTCGCCAAACGTGGCAAATGTGCTGGTTGATAAGTTCGGCATTGGGGGAATAACTACCCCGGACGAGGACATAAAAATGTTTTTGAACTGATCTTTTATACCGGAGGCACTTACCTGCCTCCGGTATTTTTTATAACTTGCCCTGTCAGTTGCAGTTGATCCTGCAACCGGCAGAAGCAATTAATGTTTCAACCCGTATACAGGTCCGGGTAACACTGTTACTGAAACCTGAATTTTATCCCCTAAAAAATTACAATATGGAACAGAAAGAGTTTATAAAAGATAAAATATTCAGATTTGATGATGAGGTAAATTATGCTGACGGCGCAATTGTAAGCAAGAACGTGATCAGGCGCGATACCGGAAACATCTCCCTCTTCGCATTCGACAAAGGTGAGGGACTGAGTGAGCATACCACACCCTTTGATGCGCTGGTTCAGGTTGTTGACGGAAAAGCTGAAATTACGGTTGGCGGCAAAAAACACCTGCTCGAAAAAGGTGATTCAATCATTATGCCTGCAAATATTCCCCATGCCCTGAAAGCAGTGGAAAAGTACAAAATGGTACTCACTATGATCAAGGAGCCGGTGTAGCATAAGAGTATCCGGATTATCAGATGCACACTTTTCCCTTTGATACTGACAAAAGGGTCATGTTCACGGGAAGCGTGCGGGATTTGTCTGCCCTGAAGGGTACGGAAATTGTCTGCCCGCAAACGTACGGGATTTGTCTGCCGCAAACATACGGGATTTGTCTGCCGCACTCCCCGGAAAAAAGTTTGAGATGCAATACAAACCTTGTTAATGCAGTGTTTCCCAGGCTCCGGTGCCCGGCATTTCTGATCCGGCCTTGTGTGGTATTAGACTAATTTCAAATTACCGGATCTTTATTGTCGCACTTTAATTTTTTTAATACTTTTGATTTGATATAGTTTTTCGGTACTGCTTAACCTGATTAGAGTGCGGACTGTCAATGCGGTTATTCCGGCATATCAATTCATAAGTCTCGATGATAAAACGAATCCTCAAGTCCCTCGAACCTCCTCCCGGCTGGAAACCTGCCGTCGTTATTCTTCTTGGGGTGTTAACGGGCATCGGACTGCTTGTCTTTCACTCTTCAGAGGCACATTCCTATATTTCCGACAAACCGGAAACATGCATCAACTGTCATGTGATGTATCCGCAATACGCCTCATGGGCCAAAAGCAGTCACCGGGAAACCGCCACATGCGCAGAATGCCATGTACCTCAAGATAATTATTTCAGTAAATATTACGTCAAGGGAACCGACGGGGCCCGGCATTCCTGGGTTTTTACATCGAGAACCGAACCACAGGTAATCCGGATAAAACAACGCGGAATCAACGTGGTACAGGAGAACTGTATACGCTGCCACAGGGAACTGGTGGAGATGACCCGAATAATTGAGGTAACAGGTGAAAACCATTTTGAAGGTGAAGGCAGCAGGTGCTGGGACTGCCACAGGAATGTGCCTCACGGCACCGTAAGGAGCCTGTCGTCTTCGCCCTTTTCACTTGTTCCGAGACTTCCTTCGGTAATGCCTGAGTGGCTCAGGAACTTTTTAAAATCAGAAAATTAATGACCTTCACAAGTTAACCGGAATTATAATAAATGATATCTTCAGGTTAAATAATAAAAATTATATCTTAATAAACTCCGGAATAAATGGCTACTATCAAAGAACTCTCTGAAAAAAAACCCTGGCTGAACTGGGTGCTGTTCTTCGGCACAGTGATTATAGTTTTCGTAGCAGGACTCTTCGCTGCATCAATAGTTGAAAGGAGAAGTGAGGCACAGCTCTATTTTCAAATGGTCGAGCCCATACCGGAATGGGAACCAGAGAATGAGGTGTGGGGCCGGAATTTCCCGAGGCAGTACGAATCATACCTGCAAACCCTGGACACCACTTTCGAAAGCAAACACGGCGGTTCTGCCATGACAGACTACCTTGAAAAATATCCCGAGCTGGTAATCATGTGGGCAGGATATTCCTTTGCACGTGATTATAACCAGGGAAGAGGCCACTATTATTCGGTTACCGATATACATAACACCCTGCGCACCGTACAACCTCAGCCTGCAACATGCTGGACCTGCAAAAGCACCGATGTGCCGCGGGTAATGAATGAAACAGGTGTAAGAGAGTTTTACAGAAGCTCATGGACAGATATGGGGAGCGAGATTGTAAATCCCATTGGCTGCCAGGATTGTCATGATCCCCAAACCATGAACCTCAGGATAACCAGACCTGCACTGGCTGAGGCCTTTGAACGGCGGGGAAAAAACGTGGAGAACGCCACACACCAGGAAATGCGATCCCTTGTCTGTGCACAGTGCCATGTTGAATACTATTTCAGGGGCGAGGACAATTACCTGACCTTACCATGGGATAAGGGATTCAGCGCCGATGATATGGAAAACTATTATGATGAATCCGGGTTCACGGACTGGGTGCACGGATTGAGCCGTACCCCCATGCTGAAAGCCCAGCACCCCGATTACGAACTGTATAAAACAGGTGTTCATGCCGACCGGGGCGTTGCGTGCGCGGACTGTCATATGCCTTATCAAAGGGAAGGCGGACTGAAATTTACAGACCACCATCTTCAAAGCCCCCTGAACAATATCTCCGGTTCATGCCAGGTGTGCCACAGGGAAAGCGAGGAAAAAGTGCTGCAGAATGTGTATGAAAGACAGGCCAAAATAAGCGAGATGCGGCGTATAACAGAGAGAAATCTTGCCAGGCTGCACCTGGAAGCCAAAGCAGCATGGGATGCAGGAGCCGGTGAAGAAGAGATGCAGGATGTGCTGCAATTGATCAGACATGCTCAATGGAGATGGGACTGGGTGGCCGCAGCCAACAGCATGGGTTTTCATTCTCCTGTAGAATGCCTCAGGGTACTTGGTACATCGATAAACAAGGCACAGGAAGCAAGGGTGCATCTTGCGAGAATATTCGGCAAATATGGTGTTCCACAGCCGTTTGAGCTGCCGGATTTTGAAACAAAGGCAAAGGCCCAAATGATAGTTGGCCTTGATATGGACGAAATCAGGAAGCAGAAAGATCTCTTCAAAAAAAATGTGATTCCCGTCTGGCTGGAAGAGGCCGGCAAGAGAGAGGCAGCAGGCAGATAACCGCCGCAATACATGCCATATTAATTATCAACACCCCGGGTCAGAAAGGCATGGCATCACTGTTGATAAATTTTATGTGCCCCCGGCTATGATTTCGGGAAAATTATTTCGGTGGTTCGGGAAAAATAGCTTTCTTCAGTATTTATTATTCCTTGATAACATTTACGGGAATGCCGATGCTTAAAGGGCAGAAACCTCAATACCGGGCGGTCCTGCTGCTGATGACAGTGATTTTACTCTCTTCAGCCCTGCTTGTTTTTATTTTCACTCATTTACATCAGGAAGGTAACCTGTTTTCAACCGCTTCAGCATTATTGCTGATGATTACGGGTGCATTTTTCACATCATTGCTGTTATGCCGCTTTCGTGTACAGCCCTTCAGCAGCCCTGCCCAAAGAGGGAAGCAGAATATCACCCTTGAAAAAAGAAAACAGTTCGCCGATTTTATGGATGATCTACCCCTGGGGGTTTTCATAAAGAATAATCAAAGCCGTGCAGTGTACATAAATAAATACATGGATAAAGTATTTGGTGAGTCAAACTGCATGGGCAAAACCCCTTACAATATTTTTGACAAAAAAACAGCCGGCCGGGTAATGGATGAAGACAGGAGGGCACTGAGAGGTGAAAGTGTAATGGTGGAAGAAGTGATAACCGATAAGCATGGCAGGGAAAGGGTCTTTATGACTCATAAATTCCGTATGCTGGAGGAAAATGAAGAACCACAGATAGGAGGTATCTCCATAGAGATTACCAGAAGGAGAGAAGCGGAGTATAAGCTCAGGATCCTTTCCAAAGCCATAAGAAACTCTCCTGTATGTGTGATAATAACCGATCCCGAAGGAAATATTGAATATGTAAACCCTGCCTTTGTAAATTCCACCGGTTACAGCTTTGCAGAGGTTATGGGCAAAAACATGAGTGTCATCAACTCCGGAAGGCACGATGAATCATTCTTCAGGGATATGTGGAAAAGAATAAAACAAGGCAATGACTGGCAGGGAGAAATCCTGAACAGAAAAAAGGACGGCACCCTGTTCTGGGAACTGGTCAGCATCTCATCGGTTGTTAACAGGGAAGGCAATATATCCCATTTCGTGGCCATAAAGGACGACATCAGCAACCGTAAACAGATGGAAGAAGTAATGCGCAAAGCAAAGGAAAAAGCTGAGGACAGCGACAGGCTCAAATCGGCATTTCTTGCAAATATGTCGCACGAAATCCGAACACCCATGAATGCCATAGTGGGACTTTCGGGTTTGATGAGTGACCCTGAGCTTCCTGTTACCGAGAGACAGAACTTTTCGGAGATCATAAGGGAAAACTCAAACCTGCTGCTTCAGCTTATTGATGATATAGTTGATATATCCAAGATAGAGGCAGGGCAAATAAATATACGTCCTGCCATTTGTGATATAAAATCATTGATGGCCGATATCTATGAATCCTATAAGCTGCAGATAAAAGACAGGGAAGATAACCTTCGTTTTCTTCTCAACAGGGATGACTCTCCGGAAAGGCTTTACACCTTCACCGATGGACAGAGGCTAAGGCAGGTTATCATGAATCTGATAAGCAATGCCCTTAAATTTACTGAAAAGGGAAGTGTTCAGTTTGGATGCAAACTGACCGAAACCAGTGAAATACTGTTTTATGTAAAAGATACCGGAATCGGAATTCCCAAAGATAAACTTGAGCTGATCTTTGACCGTTTCAGGCAGGTGGAGGAAACGGAGGCCAGGAACCACAGAGGAGCGGGACTGGGACTTTCGATCTCAAAAAGTCTTGTAGAGCTGCTTGGTGGTTCAATATGGGCCGAATCTGAGAAAGGCAAAGGATCATGCTTCAGTTTTACCATACCTTACCAGCATGTTTCAGCTTCAAAAGAACGGTCATCCGCCACATATGATTCAGGGATATATCCCCGGTTACCGGGAGAGAATATACTGGTTGTTGAAGACCTCGAAGTAAATTACAGGCTTATAGAAGCCATGCTGAAGAAGTCAGGGGCATCAATTATTCGGGCCAAAACAGGGAAGGATGCCCTGGAAATGATCAGCAACGGAATGAATATATCACTGGTGCTGCTCGATCTGAATATGCCCGATATCCATGGTTATGACATACTTGTGGAGATAAAAAAGAGCAGGGAAAACCTGCCGGTCATCATCCAGACCGCATATGCAATGAATGGTGAAAAGGAACGTTGCAGAAAGGCTGGTTGCGACAACTACATCACAAAACCTATCCAGGTTGAACAACTGATTTCAGCAGTGCAGGAATGCCTGCCCCGGAAAGAACGGGTCATTCGTGATATTCAATCCGGTAAATAAATTTTCGCCGGGTAATTGATTATTTCTATATTAGATTTTTATATCTTTATCTGAATTTAGTATCCACAAAAGACTATAGCAATGTCGAACTTCATGCTGAAATTCAAATTCGGATTAAAATCCAAACTTGGCCTTATACCCGGAACTTCAAGGCTAGAAACCGAGGAACTGGCGCTTAATAAAGAATATGAAGAATTCCTGAGTTATAAAAGGTCAAATGAACCACAGCGATTTCTGGAGCTGGAAGAGATAGTTACCTCGCAGGACTTTATTGACCACAAAAAACACATCAATAACCAGAGGTTTAAGGATAGTGATGCCTACCGTAAACTGGCGGAATACAACAGTTTGAAAAAGTCTCCCCGGTTCAGGGGCTACTTCAGGTTCGTAAATTCCGGGGCATTTGAAGACTTTCAGAAACTGGATAATTCCAACGAAATAAAGGAATTTGAGGCACTTGGTAAAAAATTTGAATCTGCCGATTATAAAAAAGCAGAACCGGAAAAATATAAAGATTACAAAGCCCGGAAAAAATCCCCTGAATACAGGGCATATTACAAACTCAGGAATTCAAAGGATCTGGAACATTTCCGGGAGCTTGACGGTTCACCCGAATTGGAAAAGTTCAGGGAACTTGAGAAATATATTGAATCAGACGAATTCAAAGAGACCAGGGATTACTTAAAATCGGGCGATAAATTCAAGAAAACCCCCGAATACCAGCAACTGCTTGAATACCGGGAGTTAAAAAAATCTCCTAAGATTAAATGGTATTTCAAGCTTAAAAAGTCAGGCAGGTTTGATGAACTGGTAAAGTGGAAACTGGTATTCTCTGATGAGTTCACGGGCAAAGAGCTGGACAAGGATAAGTGGCTGACCCGATTCTTCTGGGGCGCAAACCTGCTGAAGCAGGGTTACTCCCTGGCGGCGGACAGGCACCTGTATACCGAAGGCCGGAACATCGATATTGAAAACAATACCCTCAGGCTGTACACCAGGAAAGAGAGTGTTACCGGACAGGCATGGGATCCCGCACTGGGATTCTTTCCCAAAGATTTTGAATATACATCGGGACTGATAAATACCGGTGAAAGTTTCCGCCAGAAATACGGTGCATTTGAAGCCAAGGTAAGGATGCACACTTCACCCGTGGTGTACCACGCTTTCTGGATGCTTTCCGACAAGATGGTGCCGCACATTGACATCTTCAGGTTCATGGGGAAAAAGAATAACCGAATCGAATTGAACAGTTACTGGACTGAAGAGGGTGACACCAAAGAGATAAGGCGCAATTCCGACACCGTTGGAGGTATCAATTTTTCCAGGGGATTCTTTATTTTCCGCCTTGAGTGGTATCCTGACAGATTGGTATGGAAGGTAAACAACACCATTGTCAAGGTAGAAACGGAGGGTGTTCCAAAGGATCCCATGTATATTCTTTTCAGTTCCGGCGTGGTCGACGGCAACGGTGAAAACGGATTACCAACAAGCCTCGACCTGGACTGGGTAAGGTGCTATGAGTATACTGGCGGAAAAAAAGAGTAACCTGCTAAAGGTGTATTGACTCGCCAACGCCAATCGGCAGGTTCAGACCGTACCATATAAACAGCATAACTACCCACATAAAGAACAATATCACGGCATAGGGAACAAGAAGCGATACAATGGTCCCTATGCCGATTTTGTTATTGTATTTATTTATCCATCCCAGCAGAAGCGGAAAATAAACGTAAAGAGGTGTTACACAATTGGTAATGGAATCTCCCACACGGTACATAAGCTGAACAAAGGCGGGGCTGTAGCCAATCTGGGCCAGCATGGGAATGAATATGGGTGCAAAGATTGCCCATTTTGCAGATCCGCTGCCAAGGAAAATATTCAAAAAAGCCACCAGGATCATGAAGAGGGTAAACATTACCGGCCCGGTGAGACCTGTTGCCTGTAGAAATTCAGCTCCCTTTATAGCCAGGATGGTGTCGAGGTTAGACCAGTTAAAAAGATTTATAAACTGCGCGACCACAAGCATAAGCACAATATATCCCGATAGCTCCTTCATGCCGTGTTCCATCTGCCTTAGCACGTCATTCGGTTTTTTGATCACACCGGTTGTTTTTCCGTAAAAATATCCGGGTATTGCAAAAAAGAAAAACAACACAGGTATCAATCCCCGCAAAAAAGGTGAAGGCACTATTCCCCCGGTGGCCTGGTTGCGGAGTGGTGCCCCCGGGGGTGCAACCAGCAGCACAATAAGCACAGTGTAAATAAGCAACGAAATGCCCGCCCTGCGCAGACCCTTCTTCTCAAGTGGAGAAAGACCGTTATTAGCTTCTGCGGCAACCCCCTGACCGGAATATTCAAAACGGCGGCATGAAGGAATTGTATATCTCCTGGCAATAAATGCACCGCCTGCACCCAGAACGATGGTGGAAACTATCATAAAATACCAGTTTGCCGTTGCACTAACCTCTTGTCCGTCTGCCATTTGTGATGTGACCTCAGTGCTGATACCGGCCAGCAGCACATCGGTCCCCGCAATGAAGAAATTTGCTGTAAAACCGGCCGTTGCACCGGCATATCCGGCAATCAGCCCGGCAATGGGACTGAGTCCCATCTGTGCAAATATCATGGCCGCTATGGGAGGCACAATGACGATTCCCGCATCCGAACCAATATTGCCGCAGGCACCAATAATAAAAATAACCGGAAGAACTATCTGTTTCGGAACAGAAAAGGCCACAGTGCGCATCACAACAGCCAAAAGTCCGCTCCTTTCAGCAATGGAGACACCCATCAGCATCACCAGAACCAGTCCGAATGGAGCAAAATGAGCAAAATTGGTCACCATCTCTTCTACAAATCTCCTCAATCCCTCACCAGATATAAGATTCTGGGCCTTCACAACGCTCCCGGTCCCGGGATCAACGGCACTGACGCCCAAAAAAGCAGTGATACCACTTAGAACAACAATGAAAATACATATCCATAAAAAGATCCAGAAAGGGTGCGGCAGCTTATTGCCCATCACCTCTATCCATCTCAGCACACCTTTTGATCCTGTTTCTGCCTCCTGCATATTGTTTTCATCCACGGAAGTGTTGTCAGGGTTTTTATCATTTTTTGTCCTGTTGCCTTTCCCTGAATAAGCCATATTTTCCGAATATTTAAGTGTATTATTAAAATTCAGAGTTGCCGTATTATCCCTCCATATCCATTTTAAGAGATGGAATGGTTATGGTGAACAGGGTTCTTTGTTTCGAATTTGATACAAAGGTCACTTTGCCGCCAAGGTAATTTTCAGTCAGGAGACGAATGCTGTAGGTGCCCCAGCCCCTTCCCGATCCCTTGGTAGAAAAGGACCGCTGGAAAAGCTGCAGCTGGACCTCCCTGGGTATAAGAGGGTAACTCCGGACATTGATACTGACAGCACCATCATCTCCGTTTATCTCTGTCCAGACAGTCACTTGCTGACCATCACCGGAGGCTTCCAGGGCATTTTTCATAGTGTTTATCAATACCCTTCTCAGGAGCGTTTCGTCTGTGTATACAAAAATACCCGATCTCACGTGCTCTACTTTGCGCTTACGAAGATGGCTTACATTCAGTAACGATTTGATTATATTCCCCAGCAGATTGTCAACATCAACCCGGCCGACCATAACAGAAAGTGAATGATTCTCAGCTTCGGTAATAAGCCTGTAGGAATGAATCTCATCGGTAAGCCTCATGGAAAGGTCTTTGATAATATTTTTGGTTTCATAAGGAGGCAGTTCATCCATCAATTCATTCAGACCGTTAAGTGCGGTTATTGAATTATTTATATCGTGCAGAAAAATATTCTCAAGAAGCTCCCTTGTCTTCATATCGCTTATATCCTGCATGTAAGCAAAAATATACGGTCTGCCGTTGTGCTTAAACGGTCGGGTATGAACACTGTAAGTGAGTGTTTCACCATGATTGAGTGTTATATTGCATTCACCTGAGGCATCCTTCCCTGTTTCACTTCTCCTGATGGCATTGGCAAATCCGCAGACCTTGCAAAAATCTGTGCTGCCACATCCAAATTCCGAATTGACCGCATGAACGCACAAGAGACATTCTCCCGGCCTCATACCTAATTTGAGATTACTGTTGTTTTTTCCCACTGAACCCGAAAACTTCCTGTTCATATAAATAACCTGCCGGTAATGGTTCATTATAATTATCAGGCTGGGGATATCTTCAAGAAGGGAACTGAAGCCGGAGCTATGAACAATATCACGGGCCTGTTCGCGGATATCATCTGCAGAATCACGTAATTTGTAATCAAACATAGGAATTGTCTGAAATTATTACATTCGAAGGTAATAAAAAAAAATAGTAATTACGATGCTGCCGTTACAGATGGTTTTTATAACAGCTCCCTTCTGTACGCCGCCATGCAGTTTGCTTCAGGTCAGGGTAATATCAACATCTACCGTGGCGGGAAACGATGAAGGTACCTCTCGAAAAAGCGGGATACCAGGTGTATCATTTCGGCATTTCCGGGGATATCTTCATAATCCTCTTCCACCCTGATTACCCGAAAGCCCCTGGCAAGGTAGTTTCCCAGGGCGGCATCCGCATCGCCGGTACAGGTATGGAGCCATATTCGTGTAGCATTATTGACAAGGGCACTGTCCACAGCATGCGAAAGCAACATTCCGCCAAGGCCGGAGCCCATGTAATGAGGGAACAACCCGATAAATTTAATTTCAGCATCTTTATTTTCGGCAAACTCAAGTTCATAATAGCCAATAAGGCGCGGCCCGTCAAAACAGATAAATGTCTTTACCCTGCCGGAAGAGAAATATTCATCCCATTGCTCCATTGTCCACCGCAGTCTGCTCTGCCACCTCCATGACAATCCCACGCCTGCAAACAAAATAAAGTTAAGATATACATCGTTTTCAATCTCCTTTACCTCAAGCCTTTCCTGATAACCCGCTTTTGGCCGGAAATCATCTTCACATCCCAGCTCGAGGTATGTTGTCCTGACTTTTTTACGCATGTTCTTAACGGACAATTATGCTTCTTTCAGTTCCTGTAAAATCAATATCATGAATATCAGATATATGATCTATCAATACACGGGCGGTAATAATTCCCATGCCGGTGCCGGGATCTTCACGATCAAAGTCATAGGCACTGGCCATATAGCTGGGCATACCGACAAAATATTTTCTGCCGTCAGAAAGTTCTTCTCCCTCCTGGTTAAATATCTTAACCTCCTTCAAAAGACCTTCATCGGTTATATGTACCTCAATGGTGCCGCCGGAGATTTGCACTGTAGGAGTGATCAATGAAGAAAGGCTGTTACCTATCAGGCTCTTCAGTTCATCATAGGTAAGGTTCATACTCACCAGCTCATTGTTAAAAGGATCCATCCTGAATATATCCTTTACTCTTATTTCACCCTCCATGCTGTGTACCCTGATGCCGCCAAAATTCTGAAATGCAAGATCAAAATTACCATACTCACGGTAAGTGTCAGTTATAAAACCTCCAATTTCAGGTTTGTTTTCAAGGGGGCGTATCAAACGGCCTATAACCCTGTTCAGGCCCGGATTATCATTGTAATATCCGACCAGTGCAGCCATCTCTTCATCGCGACCTTCAATACTCTCTGTGCTGATCATCTCAGCCCTGCTCTCAACCAGCTTCCTGCCCCGGAAAATTAGTGTGACCTTTCCGACATATTCAAGGTTTGATCCGCTCTGTGTAACCAGAACACCGTTATATTTTTGCGGTTCCGGGATGAGTGTATGACTGTGGCCGCCGATTATCAGGTCAAACCAGGGATAGTTGGACGCCAGCAGGGTATCGGAAATAAACCCGTGATGTGTAAGCCCTATCACTGCATCTGCCCTCCCGGTCAAAAATTCATACTCCGCCGCCTTTTCAATGGGAGGATAGAACTCTATTCCCTTCATATTGTCGGGATGTGCCGACGGAATACCCGCGCTGTTCAACTGAACGAGTCCGAGAAACACCAGTTTCAGTCCGTCTGCCCGGATGATATGCCAGGGTTCAGGCTGTGCCAGGATCGAGCCTTCGGCATTAAGATTGGCCAGTATAAACGGGAAATCAGCCTGTTCCATTCTATCTGCAAGAATATCAAGGCCATAATCAAACTCATGGTTACCGATGGTATTCAGGTTGTATCCTGCACGGTTCATCAGATCGATCATCGGGTACCCGGGAGGATCATAATAATCGACCAACGCATTTCCTGAAAAGATGTCGCCTGCACTGACAAGCAAAACATGACTGTCAGATTTTCTTTCCTGATTTACCAGCCACGATATGGCCGGATAATTGTCTATGCGGCCATGGGTATCGTTTGTATGGAAAATCACCACCGTGGTTTCCTGTTCAGTGCACCCCGGTAAAATAATGATCCCGGCAAACAGGATAATAAAAATATTTTTTACTATAGTTCTGTTCATACTATTTAATGTTCAATTGTTATATACCCCCCAGTGTCAGGGGAAACCCACTGAAGGTCAAAATCACATCCGGAAAAAATTGCCAAATAAGTAACATCCTGCATGTGAGTTCGACCGAAGGTCAATCCCGCCATGTAATGATCATCATCATATGTGAGAATTATTGCTCATGATTCATTTTATCTGTATCAATCTTCCAGTATATTCGATCGTTTTCCGCAAGACTGCCGCCGGTCATTACCGGGTTGCCATGGCTGTCATGCACCGTTTTGCCGGTTCTGCCACAACTGCCATCCGCTCTCTCTTTGAACCGGCAATTATTTAACACCTGTAACGCATATTTGTTCAGGGCATCCTGCACCGTTGCCCCTTCAAAAACAATGATCTCAGTGTCATTTACATATACCCTCATAACAGTTGTGAGATAAGCCATTCCCGGATATTGCAAAATTACATAAAATTATAACGCAGGAAATCGTTAACATTAACACCGTAAGCCTGCACAATCAGGTTATTGTAATGTATCCTTCCCGTCTGCCTTGTCTGAATCCTGAAAAATTTTCCACTTACCTGTTTTTGAAATATTCCTGGATCAACTCGTTAAATATCCCTTGATTTACAGGTTTGGTTATATAGTCATTGTAACCTGCATCAGATGTTTTGGCTTTTTCCTCTGAATATACATGAGCAGTTTGTGCTATGATAACCACATCCTTATTAAATTGACGGATTTCTCTGGCGGCTTCATATCCGTCCATTTTGGGCATTTTGATATCCATCAGAACCAGATCAATGTCAGGGTTTTTTTTACATAATTCAACCGCTTCAACACCATCCCATGCATATAAAATATTTTCACTATACGATTTGACCAGTTCAGTAAGAAGCTTTACTGATGTTATATCATCTTCGGCTATTAATATTTTCAATTTTTTTACCTGATCATTATTCACGTAATCTCTCAATTCACCTTTTTTATTGTAGATTTTCAATCCCTCATCAGAAATATGAGGAATGGTAAAATAAAATTCCGATCCTTTTCCCTCCTGGCTCTTCACCCAAATTTCACCTCCGTGTTTTTCTGTAAATTCCTTACAAAGCAATAATCCCAAACCAGTTCCTGTTTCTTTTGCCGTTCCTTTTGTTGTCAGAACTTCTGAAATATCAAACAGTTTCTTTAAATTTTCCGGTGATATTCCCATTCCGTTGTCCGAAACCGTAATTGTTATGTTTGTATCTGTTTGCCCGGCAGTAATATTTATTGCACCACCATTGTTTGTGAATTTTATTGCATTTGAAACAAGATTTCGCAGAATTGTTTTTAACATATCTTCATCTGCAAAAACAAATAAATGGTTCGTTGCAGAACAATTGATTTTGATATTTTTTGCATCGGCATTTGGTTTGAGTGTTTTCACAATCTCCTCACAAATATCTGCGAATATCAATTTTTGCGGATTAAAAGAAATGCTACCTTGCTGTACTCTTGCCCACTTCAATAAGTCTTCCAGTAAATTATTGGCGTTTTGTGTCGCTTTATTGATGTGATTTACATATTCACCAACCTTTTTAATACTATATTCATGAAGATTATTAGTTAATAATTCTGAAAAACCAAGAATAATATTAAACGGACTTTTTAAATCGTGTGAAAGAATAGAGATAAAGCGGTCTTTATCAACATTAAGTCTCTTTAATTTTGTTTCACTCTCCTTGAGATCGGTTATATCAGTTAATACACCCTGAACGCCGTTAAACCGGCCTTCCTTTACTAAAGGTTTGACACGGGTCCTCACCCATCTTGACCTGCCGCTCTTTGAGAGCATATGATACTCAGAATGCCTGTTAATCCCTGAAATTGTTTTACGCAACAGTTCCCGGGGCTTATTTAAATTCTCAGGATTCATAAAATCAATAAAAGATTTTCCAACAACTTCAGCAGCTGTATAACCACTTATTTTCTCAATGTTTGATGAGACATATGTTATTTTCCCATCCTTATCAAGAGTATATATTATTTCATTCAGGTTTTCAACAAGCATACGGTATTTTCCTTCGCTATTCTTCAGTAAGTTTGTTAATTTATGCCTTTCTAAAAACAGACATACCTGACTGGCATACAATTCAACGAATGAATTATTTTTAAGTGTTTCTCCTTTTTCAAACAGTAAGGTAAAATCACCTGATACCTTATCATCCTTAACAATTTTCACAACGAAAGTTTCTTCAATGCCAAAAGTTTTTTCAATCAGGTAAATAACATTTTTTGGAATTACATCGCCTGTAAGTTCATGCAAATGCATAAAGCGTGTAATGGTTTGATCTTTTGTCTTTTCAGCGCGCACCGGGTCGTGTTTCCAATGTTTATTTTTAACATCAAACCCAAGGAAGTCCAGTCCTTTTAAAATGTTTTTATTAATACCTTTCATTTCAACTGTTGTAAAGCTGAGTCCGTTTTCGTCAAAAATATTTAAAGAAGCATATTTAGCACCTGAAATATCAAGAACAATTTGTAATATTTTATTATAATCGGGGATATCATCAGTAAATCCAATAAATTCTTCAGCAGCCAGAATAAGTCTTTTTAAAACAGCATCTTCATCTTTTTTACCACCTGACTCTTTCTCAACTGTTGACTTCAAAGAATTATGCGTTTTCTGCAATTCCCGGAGCTCATTAATAAGTTGTTCTTTGGTTTTGTCTTGTATTTCCATTTAATTTCTATTGGCTCTCATTACTTGATAATTATTGCGCATGAAATAACTTTACCCGCTCTTACAGGGGTGCTTTATTAAATCCACACTTATAGCGATGGTAGTTTAGGTATATACCTTGATTGCTTACAAGAAAGTATACGGGTATACCCCGGGAATGTTTCTTATTAATTGAGAATTAACCATTTGCCAAACGATGATCTGGCTCACCGTTTATTATTTGCTTAAACTTTGAAGTATTTATTTATTAACGCAATAAATAAATCCTGTTTCAGAGGTTTTTTAATATAATCATTACATCCTGCTTCCAGCACCTTTCTTTTGTCATTGAATAATGCATAAGCGGTTTGGGCAATGATAATCACATCTTTATTAAACTGCCGGATTTCTCTGGTGGCATCAAGTCCATTCATTCCGGGCATTTTTATATCCATAAGAACCAGATCAATATCAGGGTTGGTTTTAAGTAATTCAACTGCTTCCACACCATCTTTTGCATGTAACAATTCATGCCCGAATATCTCAAGCATCAAAGTAATAAGCAAATCTGATATTTCTTCATCTTCAGCAACAAGTATTTTTAATTTTTTAATATGATGATCCGGAGAATCCGTAAACATGTATTCTTTATCGATAACCTCTTCCTCTTTACCAGCGACATAAGGAATTGTGAAATAAAATACTGATCCTTCCCCTTCCTGACTCTCAACCCAAATCTTTCCACCAAGCATTTCCAAATAGGATTTTGCAATGGATAATCCCAAGCCCAATCCCTCATAATTCCGACTATAGGTTTCATCAGCCTGTCTGAATCTTTCAAAAATCATAGTCTTCATTTCCTGAGAAATCCCGATACCAGTATCCTTAACAAAAAATTCAAGGCTGTTTCCTTTTATATCATAACCAAATTCAATTGACCCTTTGTCAGTAAATTTAATTGCATTTTTAACAAGATTAGTAAGCAGAGAATTAATTTTTTCATGGTCTGTTTTAATAAAAGAATCTTTATCTTTTAAACTTGTTATGTATGAAAACCGAATACCTTTTTTTTCAACTTCATTTTTGAATAATTTATAAATGTATTCAATTTGCTCGTTTATATTTACTTCACTAATTGAAACTTCCATTTCGCCAGTCTCAATCCTGGTAATATCCAACAATCCATTGATAGTACTGAGCATTCGGGCGCCACTTTCCTTTATAATGCTGATAAACTGTTT
>JAWODJ010000054.1:0-7043 GCA_046483315.1 Bacteroidales bacterium
ACCAAACCAACGAACGTTACCAGCACGTAACACTGTATACAATCCCATTCAACATGTTGTTTTTTTTATATTTTTCATACAAACAAACCCGATTGTTACAATAGGGTTACATAACAGCACCTTTCTTAGCGGCATTATCAGCAGCGTCACTGTAACAACATCAGCCTGTTAGCTATTTTTTTCCACCGGCACGAACCTTGCTGTGCAAATGGGTAGACTGCATGGAAACACCCGGTCCCTTTATTGTGCTGTCGGGTAAAACGGGCACAGGAAAAACAGATATATTGAATTACCTGGAGAAGGCGGGGCAACAGGTGATTGATCTTGAAGGTCATGCTCATCATAAAGGCTCGGCTTTCGGATCGCTTGGAGAATTGCCACAACCGACAAATGAACAGTTTGAGAATGATCTGGCGGACAAGTGGCTTAAACTGGACCATTCACAGATTACCTGGGCTGAAGATGAAAGCCGTAGTATAGGCCGTGTAAGCATCCCTGAAAAACTCAACGAAACAATACACAGCTGTACAACGGTTTGCCTGGACATGCCCGAGAATTTGCGTATCGGGAGACTGGTACATGATTATGCCGCTTTCCCGAAACCTCTCCTGAAGCAATCAGTTGAAAAGATCAGAAGGAAACTGGGGGGTCAGAATGCAAATAAAGCGATTGAGGCAATAGAGAATGAAGATTTCAGGCTTGCTGTGAGTGTCGTTCTTAAATATTATGACAAAACATACAGCTATGACCTTGCTAAAAGAGAGCCTCGAAGGGTATTTTCGGTTAGTACAGATACTACTGATGCAGGAGAAAATGCCGCAAAAATTATCAGTTTCTGCAGACAGAAAAAACTGATCTGAATCATGGACTGAAGCCGTCTAATCACTGGCCTGATAATATTAATATCAATAACATGGACAAACCTGTTTACCTCGACTATAACGCTACCACACCGGTCAGCCCCGAAGTGGCCGAAGCCATGCATCCCTTTCTGGATGATGTTTTCGGCAACCCTTCAAGCATACATTACTTCGGTGTAAGGGCGAAAAAGGCAGTTGAAGAGGCACGTAATCAACTGGCCGCCCTGGTGAACTGTTTCCCTGACGAGATAATATTTACAAGCGGGGGCACTGAATCAAACAATTATGCCATAAAAGGAACAGCTCTTCAATACAGGGACAGGGGCAACCATATAATTACCACAGCCATAGAACACCCGTCTGTAACGGAAGTTTGCCGTTTTCTTGAAACGGAGGGCTTCAGGGTAACGTGGACAGGGGTGGATGAATTCGGCATGATTGATCCCGCAGAAATCGAAAAAGCTGTCACCCGGAAAACAATACTGATCTCGGTAATGCATGCCAACAATGAAACAGGTACGATCCAACCCATTGAAGAGATAGGGGTAATAGCCGGGAAACATGGTATACCATTCCATTCGGATGCCGCACAGTCTGCCGGTAAAACAGAAATTGACGTTAAAAAAGCGGGGATTACCCTGCTTTCTCTTGCAGGGCATAAATTTTATGCGCCAAAAGGGACGGGTGCCCTGTTCGTAAAACGAGGTACCAGACTTCAAAAGCTTATGCACGGCGCCTCCCATGAGCAGGACCGCCGCGCGGGCACAGAAAATGTTCCTGAAATCGTAGCACTGGGAAAAGCTGCAGAAATAGCAAAAAGGGACATGAAGATCAATACGGCACATATGCGGAATATGCGGGACAGACTCTTTTCCCTGCTGAAACAGGAACTTCCTGAAATAATCCTTAACGGCCACCCGGAGCTGAGATTACCCAATACTTTATATGTCAGCTTCCCGAAAATCGAGGCCGGCCTGCTGCTGGATGAACTGTCCGATATTGCCGCCTCAGCAGGCGCAGCATGTCACGGAGAACATACGGATATATCACCGGTGCTTAAAGCCATGAAAGTGCCGGCGGAATATGCAATGGGAACAATACGGTTCTCAACCGGAAAATACAATACAGAAAAGGAGATTGAGAAATCCGCCCTGACTATCATTGAATCGGTAAAAAAACTGCGGGGGAGTAAAGATTATGAGCCGGATACAGGCGATGAAACCGGACCTGTCAGGCTTACCCGGTTTACTGGCGGACTTGGTTGTGCGTGCAAAATCAGACCCCAGTACCTTGAAAAAATTCTTAAAGATATGCCGGCTGCGCATGACAGGAATATACTCGTGGGCACAGAAACATCAGATGACGCATCTGTTTACAGGATAAACGACACGACTGCCCTGGTGCAGTCCGTCGATTTCTTCACCCCGGTAGTTGACGATCCATATGACTTCGGCGCAATAGCTGCAGCCAATGCCCTTAGTGATATCTATGCCATGGGAGCACACCCGCTTTTTGCTCTTAATATAGTGGGTTTCCCCAGCAACCGTCTGTCTGAAAAGGTCCTGAAGGATATTTTAAAAGGGGCATCGGACAAATGCCGGGAGGCAGGGATACACATCCTCGGAGGCCATACCGTTGAAGATAATGAACCTAAGTTTGGCATGGTCGTAACCGGTACGGTACACCCCGAAAAATTCATTTCAAACAGCGGCGCTAAAAAGGGTGATGTACTAATACTTACCAAGCCCCTGGGCACAGGAATAATATCTACTGCGGTAAAAAGGGGACTGGCGGAGGAAGCCACTGCCAGTGAAGCCGTCAGGATCATGAGTTCCTTAAATGCCGGTGCCGCCCTTGCCATGGAAAAATTTCCTGTAAACAGCTGTACCGATATTACGGGATTCGGACTTTTGGGGCACCTGAAGGAGATGGCAACAGCCTCGGTTGTCCGTGTAAGAATAGATGCCGGTAAAGTGCCCCTGATAAAGGGAACAATGGAGCTGGCTGCTGCCGGAGCCATACCGGGAGGAAGCAGAAACAACCTTGCATTCGTATCCGGCATGGTGGAATGGGGTGAAAGTATTTCCGAAAACATGAAACTTGTACTTTGCGATGCCCAGACCAGCGGGGGATTGTTGATTTCCCTTCCGGGGAAATATGCGCAGGATTTTATCCGTTACCTGAAAAATAAACATAAGATAGACGGCACTGTAACAGGGGCTGTCATTGAAACCGGTTTACCCGGGATCAGCATCGTATGAACAAAAAAAATAAAAACTGATATATTTACATATTCCAAAATCCAAATTCGTCTTAAATTCAACTCAAACTTTAATAGAATGAAGAAATTTTCAGTTCTGTCAGCCATGCTTCTTTTAACGGGAAGCATTGCTATCAGCCAGACAGACCCGGCAGTGCAGAAAATAATTGAGATCGGGAAGACAGACAACCGCACCATGCATCATCTGGACATCCTCTCCAACAGGTTTGGCGGCAGGCTTGCCGGCTCAGATGCCTATGCAAATGCAGCAGAATGGGCTGCCTCAAAATTCAGGGAATGGGGAATGATAGTTGAAATGGATGAGGCCGGAGAGGTTCCTGTCGGATTCAACCGCGGGCCATGGTTCGGACGGATGCCGGGTGAGGAAGGAATGATCCTGCATTTTGCCACTCCTTCCTACACATCAGGAACAAAAGGTGTTCAGAGGGGACATGTTGTGCTGGAGCCAAAAACCCGTTCCCGGTTTGAACGTATGAAGGGAAAGCTCAACGGGGCATGGGTTCTGATTACCGGAATCAACGACGGATGGCCCATAGACATTTCCGATGAGGCTTTCCTGCGCAGACAGCAGTTAATTGAAAAAAATGAAGAGATTAATCAGGAAAACAATGAGATACGCAGGTTAAACCGTGAAAAACCTGAAGAGGAGCACCGGGAGCTTATACCTCTGGAGGATGAACCGGCCCTGTTTTACAGGGAGATGGTGGAAGCCGGAATCCTTGGCATAATACAAAAGTCCGCTCTCCCCATAAGAGCATTGTACGACAGGCGTAACCTGGATAATATGACTTTTGAAAACCTTCCCTCCGTACCCGACATAAAATTAAATGAGCATCAATATGACATCATAGAACAAATGGCCAGGGAACGCCTCTATTTTCAGCTTGAATTTGATATCCGCAACTATTTCAAACCCGGCCCGGTAAAATACCACAATGTTATAGGTATAATTCCGGGTACAGAATTTCCGGATGAATATGTGATCATGGGAGGACACCTCGATGCCTTCGATGTTGCCGCAGGCGGAGTGGACAACGGGTCCGGGGTATCACCGGCAATGGAAGCTGCCCGCCTTATTATGGAAGCTGGTGGTAAACCACGGCGCACCATCCTGGTATGCCTCTGGGCAGCTGAAGAATTCGGGCTGCTCGGGTCAAAGCACTGGGTGGAAAAAAACTCAGGCAAACTGGACCGGATAAGCAATATGTTCAACCGCGACAGCGGGCCTCTTGTGGCAAGCAGTATCAGTGTCACCCCGGCAATGTGGGATGATATGGAAAAGATCACTGCCCCACTGAAGGATTTAAATCCCGACTTCCCTTTTGAACTGACAGAGCATACAGCACGCCGCAAACCATTGTCAGCAAGGGGAACAGACAGCGGGTCGTTTGCTGTAAAGGGTGTCCCGGTAATGACTTTCGGACTGACTGATCCAAAAGGATATGATTTCCGGTACGGAGAAATATGGCATACGGAACGTGATCTTTACAACATGAGTATCCCCGAATACCAGGAACACACATCTATTGTCACTGCTATAGTTGTATTTGGAATTGCCAATCTTGACAATCTGCTGCCAGGGGAGGGATACTGGCTGCCGGAAAATAATTAGTGGTCAGCACACAATTGATTTTTCAGAACTGTTCAAGGTAAATTGACCCTGCATATATTCAATAACAGATTTTTATACCGGAATAGCCATAACTCTATTTAAGGCAGGTAATCCTTTTCAATAATCATTTTATTGGTTTTATTTATGTCAATCCGTTAGATACGTATTATAACTAACATAAAGACAGCAAATAATATTCAAAAAACCGCTATTCCCGCCTCTTTGAGCAGGTAAAGAAAATTTACTATATCCTGAAGATCTGACTCATTCCTGTTTTGAGCATCAAGCATCTTCTTGATTGTCAATGCAGAATTTTCACCATTTATCAACCTGGCGATCTCAGTCCTGTCTATCCTGCTAATGACAGGATACCTGGCAACCTTATCTTCTGAAACAGCTGACAGGCCTTCAGCCAGTATGCCCCGTCCCCCCTTAAACGATCCCTCTGTAAGTTCCGGTATAATAGAATCCGCCTGATTCTCCAGGCCATTCAGGGCTATTGTAGCAGGAGTCGTACCAAGTTTTACAGCCCTGGTTTTCATCTGAAATTCAAGTGCAGTTAAGTATGCCCTGCCTGCATTTTCTGTTACACCAACAAGGTCTTCTATGTGTGTACTGACCGGATCTTCCGGAGAGACAAGCTCATTTACCGATTTTAAGGTAGCCCTTTCATTGATTATATGGGCCTCCAGCAGCCAGACCGCCTTTTTATATCTTGCCGGCAACTGCTCTGCATTTGCACTGTTAATCATATCAATACCCACATTTAGTTGATGTCCGAGCCTCCTTGCAGCATTACCGGTAATTTCTCCTGCAATACTTACGGCCATGTCATCATCGGCATTTGCTATGGTATATGCAGCAGCAGCAGCTATTACAACAGCTCTCTTCAATTGTGTGGGATCTGCTTTATCTGCCAGGTCGCCCGAAGTGTGGTACCACTGATCGGGCCAGGCTATCATCATTACACCGGGAATCCGTACCCCGAAGTCATTGAAAACAACATGATCGGATGACCCGTAATGGGTTTCGATGCTGTAATGGAACGGCTCATCAGCACCAAAGGGAGCCACTATCCTTCGTGGTATGGAATTAACCTCTCTCCTGTTATGCACCCTGTCCCTGTTGCCCTCTCCTACGAACCTGAAAAAGTTTTCAACCACATCGTTAACATAATGGGCATTTCCGAAGGTGGTCCTCATCAGGTTAAAGTAAGCGTTATGCATAGTCAACCACTCTCCCACCATATCCATGTTAATATTGCAGTAAGCATCTTTTATCTGATCAAAATTCATTTCAACCCATGGCCTGCTGCCTGAAAACTCCGGTCCCCACCAAAACCTGATACTGCGCTTTGGAGGCGGTATCCTTCCTTCCCCGATAAGGGTATTCAGAACCCTTGCAACTTCAAGTATGGCAGCACCGCCCGATTTATTGTCATTGGCACCCTGCTTGACCAGTCCCTCGAAAATATGAGCAGAAAGGATCACTGCCGTGGCATCGGGGTCTTTTCCCGGGATATATGCTTCAACATTCTGTATTTCATATGGTTCATAATTTGTTTCAACCTGTGCATGCACTTCAATAATTTCACCCCGCAATAGCCTGTCCCTTAAATACCGGCCTTCCCGTATATTCATCTGAAAAGCAAAACTTCCATCATCCTGTTCACTGGTTCCTGCATCCTGAACAGGCCTGACATATCCCTGCGGTATCTGCAAAGGATCAAAATAATTCCTGGAATCACTTATGGCAATAACACCATGTGCTCCTTCCCCTACAGCATTTGCATGCAGCCTGCCGGCATTTCCGTGCCCAACAGCTATTTTTCCGTTTACATCCTTTTGAATTACCTCTTCAGTGGTTCCTCCGCCAACCCAAACCAGTTCAGCTTTGACATCTGCACTGCTGCTTCCCTGAACAAGCTGGAAGGCATTCTCCCTGTATGAGACAAGCTTTTGCCTGCGGGGAGATATTTCCCAGAGTTCACCTTTTATTCCATTCCATACAGTGCTGTTTCCGGCAGGCAACCTCACGATCTGTGCTCCGGGAATGCCGTACCACTGAAGCTTATCATAAATATATGCCGATTCATAGAAGGTCTTTACATACTCCTCAGGCCTCCTGTTTCTTGTATATCCCCCGGTTTCCATAATTGTTTTGTAAGCCGTCTCCCCGGAAGCTTCACCAACGATCTCCTGCATATGACTATCAGGCAACAGTGTCCAGTAATGCCAGGGAGTGTACTGACCAAAGGAGGCCGGTGTGAACAGGCATAAAAAAATACCAG
>JAWODJ010000062.1:0-37309 GCA_046483315.1 Bacteroidales bacterium
TTTACAAAACGGTCGTTACGACAACGTGCCTATAGATGTGGTTACCAGTACCAAGAAACTGGTGGACATAAAAAAGCATTACAACATTGAAAGGCTGAGGCCAATATATGAGAGTTTTGAAATGAAGCCGCTTTTCCTGATGACAGGTGAAACGGATAATTAAATCGTAAATATATTTAACACGGAGGGCAATTGCCACCTTTGACATATCAAAAAAGGCCTGTAATTTAAATGCAGGCCTTTTTCGATATAAAAAAGGCTGTCCCCGGTCAGTGGCAACCTCATTTATTTAACGAATACTATTTTCAGAATTTAAAATCAAGACCTATAGCAAACACCATATTATCACGATTATAGGTTTCAGTTGCCGTGCCAAGAGGATCATCATAATCATATGATCTTGAATCTTCTTCATATGAAGTCATTAAAAAACCAAGATTAACAGCAATCATCTCATTTATGGCATACCTTCCGCCAAATCCAAGTGAATTGGTACTGAGACTGTGACTCATATCACTGTGGTACTCTTCATTAACGCCTGTCTGTGTACGAAGGTAACCGGCACTAACAAGAATGTCGTCAGTCAGTCCGTATTCAAGTCCCAATGCCACCTCAAGGTAATTATTATCCATCAGATCTTCGTTTGGCAGAGGCTTCCCGTAATCGGCAGCCTTATCAAAATAATAGTGCACACCGCCAGAAATATTTAATTGTGAAGTAGCTTTATAAGCCGCTCCAACAGAAATTAATGCAGGCATATCATTTCGTGTTTTTGCCCTGTCTGGAAACATACCGGTTCCATCAATCTCGGTTTCATTTTCCAGTTCCAGTTTAGTCAAAAACTCATACTTAATCCCGATATTGAACCGGTCATTTGGTGTAATACTCAGTCCGATTAATGGTGTTATTGCATTTCCTTTCTGGGCAACATCAACTTCTGCGTCAGCGGTAAATTCATCTAATGCATCAGCGGTAGCTTCTATTAGTGGCTGCATACTTCCAGGCAGATTGGGTCCAACAACCGCCCTGAGATAAGTGCCGGGCTTCATCCAGCCTACAGGTGTATCTACTTCAATATCCCTTAAATAGCCTTCATATGTATTGGATGCCACAACATAACGTGCACCGCCGAAAAGCGAAAACATATCATTTATTACATAGGAGACACCAAGTTGACCACCAAAGAAAATAGAGCTGCCTTCAAAATAAATATCGTTTCTGTATCCAGTCACACCGAAATCGGAAAGCATCGGAACCAATGAAGAAACTCCAGCCTCAAAAGAAGGCAATCCGTCTTCATAAACAGCGCCCCCGCCGCCACCAACCGGATTAAATCCAAAGGAGAAAGCAAGTTTCCCGGTCTTATAGGCTGCATAAACACTTGGAAAAAGCGGAGCTGTAACCTTACCTTTGAATTCATTTTGATTCAAAGTTGCAAGATCATTTCTGATGCTCCTGTTCTGAAAAACAGACTGGTTGTTAAGTGAAAAATGAAACCCGTCAGCAAGCCTTGTAAGTCCGGCAGGATTATAATAGGCTGCATCTATTCCGAGGGAGGCATCCCGTGCAAGCATCCTGATATAGGAAGTGCTCTGATTGGTATTGGTCATAATACCGCCGGGGTAAACCATATTTGCCGATAAACCCAGGGCAATAAGCAGGATAAAAAATCTTTTCATAGTTTAAAGTTTAGTGAATATCATAAACCGATATTTGCAAAAGAACAAAAAATTTCGACCCGAATTCGAAAATCATAAATATTTTTTAAATTTTATACCATAAAGTCCGTTTTATGTGGTATCAATTTAAAAATTAATACAAATAATCTCGACTAATTTTCGACCTGAAAAATAATTAAGTTAATACTTAAGTACCCTGTAAGTTTCCTTTTCATCATCTGCAGAAAATTCAAGATAATATATGCCGGGGGAAAGAGAACCGGTACTGATCCTCAGCAATTCTCCGGCAGAAGGCACGGGTAAAGAAAACTGGTGAACAAGGCGTCCTGTAACCGAAAATAACCTGATAACAGCCTCCTGGTAACCAGAATCATTTTCCGGGACAACATAAAGATACGTATCAAATGGATTGGGGTAGATACTGATACGATTATCCAGGGCTTCCTGCGGAACAATACCTGTAACAACATTCTCAATTTCCACTGTAATACTGTCGTTAATTGTTTTTGAGCCGGTGTTTAAAAGGATATATATATTAAGCTGATAAAGTCCCTGTAAAGATAAATCCATTGCCTGGTCAAAGATATATGCAGCAACTGTTTCAGGATATAAAACTTCATTAAATATTTCATTCACAGGTTCCTGATCATTTAGCCTGTAACTCAGTTCAAATCCTGTTAACTCCGTATTGCCGCTGTTTTCAATCTCAACCTCAAGTATCTCCCGGTCAGTTAAATCGACACCACTCTGGGGTGATATTATTTCCGCAAACCTGATATCGTATACCTCCGGAACATTAAGATCAACATACAATGTATCATTTGAATAAATTGTATCGGCAGGATGCATGGTACATATCATCAGGCTGTAATTCCCCGGTAAACTGAGATCTGCCTCTTCGCTGAAGGTAAAGTCAAGTGAATCTCCGGGTTCAATACTCTCCTTAATTGTTTCTGTGATCATTGAACCATCGTCAATCTGATATGCCATATCAAATGAGGATACTGCAATATTCCCGTAATTATTTACAGAAACAGTGACAGGCTGAAAACCGCGTTTCCACTGGTCTTGTTCAGGAGTGATCAGTTTTTTCACTCCCACATCCACTATCGCTTCGTGCGGGAAGATACTGACCAGTTTGCCCGGCGGAAATATAATATTATCAATCCAGGCAGCATCAAGTCCCCTGGAGACAGACTTATCCTTCACATAAAGCCAGCGAAACACCCTGTTACCGGGCTCTGCCTGGAATTCTGCGGCCGACCAGTTAATGAACCCGGACCATCGGCCCACCCGTTCATCATCAATATAGAATTCCATGAAATCATAACCCTTTTCTGAAGAGACCTTGTGAAAGAATGATATAATACCCTGTTCAACAACTTCCATTTTAATCTTTAGTTCCGAAGTGTCGGAATGACTTATCTCCCCGGAGCGCAGAGCGTAACGGCCACTGTAAGATTCGGCTGATGTATGGAACCAACCCCTTTCATGGTCTGTTTTCCATGGCCTCCTGCCGAATTCACCTCCTTCAAAATCTTCATATACGGTGTTTACAGGAAACAAAAACTCATTGTTTGAAATGTATTCTGCCGAAAAAATTTCCATTCTCACAGTCAGAATAGTGCCGTATTCAATTAAGTCGCCGGCAGTAACCGGAACCTGGTGATAAACCGTGTCGCCGGGATTTACAGTACCGTGATTACAGCTGCCCTCATGAAACATCAATCCGCCGCTATTCTCAGTTAAAAGTACCTCAGTATCATAAATCGCTGCTGAACCTTCATTGACGAATTCCACATAAATATCTGCAGTTTCCCCTGCCATAAGATAACCACCGGTATTGCCGTTCTCCTTGTCATCAACCCATACCCTGAGTATCTCTGCTTCAGGTGCAGATACATCCATAGTAAAATTCGATGTCCACGCCAGGGTATCACTGCTGTAAGTACGGAGAGTAAAAAACAGTGACTCGCCGTCGGGAATTTCAGGTGATATATCAAAGCCGAAAACACCCTTAATTTCAACCTCTTCACCGGATTTCAAAAGAGTAATTTCATAAACCGGTTCATAAATGCTGATATGATCGTTTTCACAAACAAGAGATAATATGATATCTTCCGCCGAATGGCCTCCGGCGTTAGTGACCACCAGATTCAAAAAGACACTTTCACCCGATTCTGCAATGCCGTTGTTATTGTGCCTGCTGTCATCAATAATGAATGATTCCAGTGACAGAAATGGCTGTGAGGAAGGAGCCGCCATGACACTGCCCGAATAGGGCTGCCTGTTTTCTCGGGTTGCCATAAGGTTGTATTCAACATCCTGTTGAAGAGGTTCAAAAACCAGCGTTGCAATCCCGTTATCATCTGAATACCTGGCATCTAAAAGACTATCTTCCCGGGAAAGAGCTACATATGTATAGGGCTCTGTACTGATAACCAGCTCGGTGGTACCGGCAGCTACAATACTCTGATAATCTACAGTTAACGGTTCCGGTTCAGAAAAATATATCATCAGCGACGGGTCACCCATAAGATGGTAAATCTCCCAGTAATACTTTGACCTTGAAAGGGTGGCACCCCCGGTAACGGCAAGGTTACCCCCGTGCTGGATCTGACCCTGTGAAACAAACCATTCAGATACTGGTATACCACCGGCATGAAAGATCCTGTCGTATGCTCCCAAACCCGAATCTTCATAAACAGGATTTGCAGATATAGGTCCGACACCTACTGCCCAGTAAAAATCTTCATCCCAGTATGAATCATTGGATGCACCTATATAACCTACTGCACCCTTGTCTTCCGCACGCAAAAGAGCCTCCCCCAGGCATTCATAAACATTAAACTTGTTTGTTTCACAGCCGTTACCAACCATAACTGAATATTTACCGTAATTACCAAGGGACGCTATATCATCTATTGAGAACCTCGGGTTGTCCCATCGGTCAGGAAATCCATGACCGCTATAATTGACAAAACCTGCTCCTTCAGATATTTTTTCCAGAATGTCTGTGGCTGCACCGTTCTCATGTGGCACCAGGTAAGCATGGGAATTAATCCCGAAATCATCGTTGAAATAATAGCCGGTCCCGTAATTAATCTGGCCGTTACCATGAATATGTGCATATCTGGAATCGACCCCGGCAATTAATACGGCATTATTAAGAAAATCATTATCCTGAAACTGATACTGTTCATAAATCAAAGTTTTATTAATTTGCGGAATAAGTTCTTCAATGTTATTTGCAGAAAATCTCCCGTAAAACAGATCGGGGAAAAAATCACCGTCTCCATCATATTCAGCATAATAAAGGTCAGTTACATGCCCGGAAGCCTCAAATGCAGGTATCTGGTCATGATCTCCAACAATAAGCAGAAATACAGGTGCAGGGTCATCCGGGGCAGCAGAGTGATAGATCTCTGCAAGGGCAGTTCTCATTTCAGAAGGTGTTTCCCCCACTCCTTCCATGCCCCTGTAGAGTTCAATAACATCAAAACCTTTCCTTGTCTTCCATTCAATAAACTCACCCAGGGCTTCCTTAAACATAGGATCGGAAAGTATAATATATTTGTGGGGTCCGCCCTGAAAAAAACTTTTTCTTCTATCTTCCCTGTAATTTAAAAGTTTTGTCGCAAATGCCGATTCAAAAAAGGGAGAGCTGTATAGCCCTTTATCCTGCTCAGAAGCACTGTCAATATTCCTGAAAATCACTTCAATGGTAATTTCCGACAATATCCGGAGTTGATTCGTTACTGCATTATATTCAACAGGAGAAAGACGCAGCCTTCCGATTCGTCTGCCTCTCATAATTCCCATATCCTCTATTTTTGCAAATTCATAGCCTGTAAAGTCATCCTGGCTGTAAAAATTCCTGTTGTAAATAAATTCTGGCTGTATTTCCTGCATATTTTTCGATACAGGAGGCTGATAAGGATACAGATGGTTATGGTAACCATGGGAACCCAGATCTATTATCTGTTCATTGAATGACAATACTTTCAACTCGATATCGGCTCCACGGGGAATTTCAATAAGCCTGTTGATCACAGGCAGCGAAGGGGCTCCGTATTCAGATGCATAATTGTATCCGGTAGCCTCAATCCTGGTAAAGGTTCCTTTTTCAGTAATAGTTTCGCTGATCTTTATTCCCGAAACACTCTGCATTAATTTAAATCCCTGATAATCAACATCTGATAATTCAGTGAATGTACGGTCAGGATCCAGTTGAAGGGTATACCATTCATGCGTCTGGCCATAAGCCGAACCAAATGAAATCATCAGTATGAAAAAAAATATCCTCTTCATCAATACACTTTACCCGAATAGTATACGGATAATTTATGAAAGTTAATGGCTGACCCGGATATTAGCTGTAATATATAGAATATAAAAATAATGCAAATTTACAACCGGTCAAAATTAAAAATGAATTTGGATTTATTTAGACTAAATTTGCATTACAGGAAATTGAGCAGACCTGTACGAAGAAGTTATACCAGTTTTTTAACTGTTTTTAAATAGCTGATAATTTGTCGAGCTCTTTGTATATATTGATAATGAGCAAAAAAACGTCAAAAAATGTTAAAGAATGTTGACTTGTCAGAATTATTTTTGTACTTTTATTCCAATTGCAAAAATTAACCTAATAATTAAGGCTTATGAAGCAAATTCTTACCCTTATATTTTTCTTGCTGAATCTGAATGTCAATTTAAACGGGCAGTACCTTACACCCCAGGTAATAGCTTCTATAGGAGGATTTGCATCCAATGATGCCGGTTCTTTAAGCTGGACAGTGGGAGAAACTTTCACTGCAACATACTCTTCAGATAATCTTTTTCTGACCCAGGGATTTCAGCAGCCTGATTTTATGGTAGTATCGGCAGAAAACATCATCATGCCCGATTTTAATGTAAAAGTTTTTCCTAATCCTGCTACTGATTTTATCAGGGTGGAATGGGAGACTCCAGATCAGACCGAAATCCATGTTGAATTGTATGACCTTGTAGGAAGAAGGATCAGCCAGGAAAAATCTGATAATTCAGTAAACCACATACAAATGGATCTGCAATCTTTTCAAAGATCAGCATATCTGCTTAAGGTTTACAGTAAGGACGGAAAATTCTCAAAAACCTACCGGATTATTAAATATTAAATGGACAATTTTGCGGCAACATAAGGCAAAAATATTTTCAATAAATGCCCGTTGCCAGCAATGCCTTCAACAACGGAAAAAAAGGAGATGCCAAAGCGCACCTCCTTTTTTTTAAAATCCGCAGCCATGTTTTAGATATAAAAAGGAAACAATCGGGCAGTTTAATACGTATAAATTGCTGATAATAACAGCAGGCTGTAATCCTTTTTTTGTATATTGCCAGTTGTTTTAAAAAAAACATCCGGGAGCTGATAATTTAAATATATGATAATACACCGCATGGCAAGTTACACAAGTGAATATGAATATTAAAGCCTTATCATTCCTGTTTCTGTTTCTTCTCTCAACTTTTGTTAGCGGACAGGTTAACGAACATGGAATTCCTTTTATCAGAAATTTTGACCCGCTGGAATACAATGCTTCCGAACAGAACTGGAGCATGGTACAGGATAACAGGGGAGTAATGTATTTTGGAAATAATGACCGTGGTGTACTGGAATTTGACGGGCAAAACTGGCGTAATATAACTGTACCAAACAACTCACCGGTAAGAAGCCTGGCAATTGATGATTCGGGAACAATATTTGTCGGGGCCATAGGAGAAATAGGATATCTTGAACCCGATGCCACAGGATTACTTGATTACAAAACACTTACCCACCTGATAGATTCGGCGTATATTGATTTCTTCGATATATGGAAAACTCATATAATCAATGACACTGTCTATTTTGCCTCATCTTCGAAACTCTATATTTATGACCATAAGAAAATTTCTGTAAGGGAAATTACCGGGGGACAGCAGAATATTTCTCCGTTTATGACTTTTGTAATTGATGAGGAGCTTTACACGGGTACATTTCTCAAGGGTCTTATAAAACTGGAGGAAGACGGGTATGTTCCCGCTGAGAATGGTGATTTTTTTGAGCGTATAAATATTTTTGAGATTCTTCCCTTTGATGATGAACACGTTCTTATTTGCACCGGGGACAAAGGAGTATATAAATACAATAAGCATACGGGAGAGGTAAGCGATGATATTTTTTCACAAAATTCGCAGGATTACCTTAAGCAGCATTACCTCTATCATGCCATACAATTGCCGGGTGGTTATTATGCTTTTGCAACTTTATACGGCGGGGCACTGATAATAGATCCCCGGGGTAATATCAGCCAGCTGATCACTGCTGAAAACGGGCTGAGGGATCAAGTGGTAAGTGCCGTGTATAATAATCATGAAAACAATATGCAAAGGCCGCTTTGGCTTACCATGAACAATGGAATTGCCTATGTTGAGTCCCATAACCCCTTAAGATCCTTTGGTGAGGAAAGCGGGTTAAGGGGACTGGTGGTTGATGTAATAAGGTATAACGGGATTTTGTATGTTGCTACAATGAGCGGGGTTTTCTATCTTGAATTCACTGAAGCCAATATGCCTGTATTCAGGCAATTGGATGAAATCAGAAATGCTGCCTGGAGCCTGGCAGTTTCAGAAATACCGGGAAAAGGTGAAAGACTAATTGCGGGGACACAAGGTGGCATTTTCGAAATTGACAGTAATAACAGAGTTGAATCTATAACCGCTCAACTGGAAGACAAGACACATAACTGCTTCTCAATTTTGCCTTCAGAACATCACCCCGGAAGAATATACCTGGGTCTGGCCAATGAGATTGAATATATCGAATATAATGATACCCGCTGGGAAGATATAATCATCGAAGGAATCAATGATGAGATTCGCAACATAAAAGAAGATGATGAAGGTAACCTTTGGCTGGCAACTTATATTAACGGACTTATCAGGGTAGAGTTTACGGAAAATGACACCATTTCAACCTATTATAACCATAACAACGGCCTTCCGGAAGTTCTCAAAAATATTCAGATACAGGAATACGAAGGGAAACTGATCTTTTCCACCATAGAGGGTATTTTCCTGTTTGATGAAACAAACGAAACCTTTTACCCTGATAACAGATTTGAAGATGTTTCCGGAAGACCGGATTCAGGTGTTTCCCAGTTGATCAAAGATGATGAGGGAATTGTCTGGATTTCGGCCTATGATGCACAGGACAGATGGATTGCCACACTTTATGAAAAAGATGACGGTTCTTTCGGTGCCGATGATACACCATTCAAACCATTCCCTCCAATCTGGTGCGATGTAATATATCCTGATAATGACAATGTTGTATGGTTCGGAATTTCCAATGTGCTTTACAGTTTCAACAGGAATATCAGCCGCAACTATCAGCAACCTTTTAATGCCCTGATAAGAAGAGTTACAATAAGTCAGATCGATTCTGTCCTTTTCAACGGCACCAACTACACGGTATCAGATAATGACAGGCTATTGACAACCCTGTCCCAGCCCGATGAACTCAAACCCAGATTGAGTTTTTCCAATAACAGGCTGGAGTTTGAATTTGCCTCTCCTTTCTTTGACAGCCATGATAAGACTGAGTTCAGCTGGTTTCTTGAAGGAGAAGACAGAATGTGGACAAACTGGAACAGTGAAACCAGGGCCCAGTATACTTATCTGAGAGAAGGTTATTATACTTTCAGGGTCAGGGCCAGAAATGTTTACGGTACAGAAAGCCGTGAGGCTGTTTACGAATTCTATATCAGTCCCCCCTGGCACAGGACAATTGCAGCATACATAGGTTATCTGATCCTTTTATCTCTGTTTATCTATGCAATTGTTGTATTTAATTCCCGGAGACTCAAAAAGGAAAAGATAATACTTGAAGGAATTGTCAGGGAGCGTACAGCCGAAATAATGAAACAAAAGGAAGAGATTGAGGCCCAGCGGGACAAGATTGCCGACCAGAACAAGAACATTACCGACAGTATTGAATATGCCCGCCGCATACAAACAGCAATCCTTCCCCCCGGAGATTATGTAAAGGAACTTCTTCCCCAGCGTTTTATTCTTTTCCTTCCGCGTGATATTGTCAGCGGAGATTTCTACTGGCTTACAAAGCTTAACAGAAGAATTATCTCTGTAGCGGCGGACTGTACAGGGCATGGTGTACCCGGCGGATTTATGAGTATGCTTGGCATTGCCTTTTTAAATGAAATAGTAAATAAGAGCCCCGACGATGTTACCGCAGGAAAAATTCTTGACCAGTTGCGCGAACAGGTTATTGCATCACTTCATCAGACAGGGAAGAGCGGAGAAACACAGGATGGTATGGATGTGTCCTTATTTATACTGGACTGGGAAAACAAGAGTATTGAGTTTGCAGGCGCAAATAATCCCCTGATCATTATACGAAACAAAAAGATAATTGAGATCAAGGGAGACAAAATGCCCATAGGGATCCATGACAGGGCCGACATGCCTTTTACCAATCATATTGTTGACCTGAAAGACGGTGATGTAATATATACATTCTCTGATGGATATCAGGATCAGTTTGGAGGCCCGAAAGGCAAAAAGTTTATGGTGAAGCGGCTTAAGAACATGTTACTGGATATATGCGGCAAGCCGATGCACGAACAGAGAGATATTCTTTTAAAAGAGCTGGAAGAATGGCAGGGATCATTTGAGAGAGTTGACGATATAATAGTAATGGGGGTCAGGATATAAAACCTTTTGTTTACAGGCCAAAACTAAACCTGGCGTCAGGAACTGTATTCTGGGAAGAGAACTCTTTGTTCAGATATTTATAATAAGCGGTAATCGCTATCATCGCAGCATTGTCGGTTGTATAACAGAGTTCTGGCAAAAACACCTTCCATCCTTCTGTATTTCCATAGCTTTCTGCAGCCCTTCTTAATCCTGAATTTGCCGCAACTCCTCCTGCCAGGGCTATCCGGTTAATACCCGTCTTCCGGGATGCACTGATAAGGTTCCCCAGTAGTATCTCAACAATTGTGTATTGCAACGAAGCACAAAGATCATTGATATTTCTCGCTGTAAATCCGGGTTCCTTCTTTTCGTGATCACGCAGGAAATACAGAAACGATGTTTTTAATCCGCTGAAACTGTAATTAAACCCTCCGGCCAGTGGCCTGGAGAAACTGAATGCCAAAGGATTACCATTAACAGCATATTTATCTACCCATGGTCCGCCGGGATATGGCAGTCCCATAACCTTCGCACACTTGTCAAAAGCCTCTCCGGCAGCATCATCTATAGTCTGTCCAAGAATCTCCATTGAAAGGTGGTCTCTGACAAGAATAATCTGGGTATGTCCGCCGGAAACAAGAAGGCAAATAAACGGGAATGAAGGAACATCAACAATTTTTCCCGGGTCTTTAATAAAATGTGCCAGAACATGTGCCTGCAGATGATTTACCTCAATGAGCGGAATTCCCGCAGCAAGTGACAGGCCCTTGGAAAAAGAGGTTCCTACAAGTAAAGAACCCATCAATCCCGGACCCCGGGTAAACCCAACAGCAGAGATGTCACCTGCAGAAAAACCCGCTTCCCTCAGAGCCGTATCCACAACAGGTACAATATTCTGCTGATGTGCCCTGGATGCAAGTTCAGGAACAACTCCCCCATATTTGCGATGAACCTCCTGACCGGCAATTATATTTGACATTATTGTGCCATCCGAAATGACCGCTGCCGAAGTGTCATCACAGGAAGATTCTATTCCGAGAATAATATCCGACATTATTATTCAATATATTAGTGAAATATAAACTTTTTTTTATTTTTATGCGTTTGATTTAAAACCCTCAAAGGTATCAAAAAATTATCCAGGATAGCAGCCATTATTGCACTGATCATAATATTACTCCCTGTGGGGATTTATTTCACGGCTCAGTTACCCTCAGTGCAAACCTATCTCACTCAGCAAATTGCAAAACAGGTCTCAGATAACCTGAATGCAAAATTTGAAGTGGGAAGGGTTGATATTATTTTTTTTAACAGGATACTGCTCAGGGATATTTATATAGAAGACAGAGACGGGAACACCCTGCTGCAATCCGACTGGCTTTCAGCAACAATTCAATCGCTAAGAAGAGCAAAAAAAAATATAGTTTTTAACCAGATCATCATGCAGAATGCCCGGATTAATCTCCGGAAAGACGCAGATTCTGTTTTAAACCTTAAGTTTATAATTGACGCCCTGACAATAGATGACACAACGAGAACAAAATGGGATTTTGAAGTAAATGCAATCCATCTTAAGAATTCCAGTTTATCTTACAAACAACATCTCCCGGTTACCAATGATTCCGGAATAAATTTCCAGGATATTGAATTAACCCGAATGAATCTCCTGGCCAACAGAATTTATACCACTGCCGACTCACTGCACTTGAATATCAGATATCTTAACTTCAAAGAGAAAAGCGGATTTTCAGTTGATCATTACACATCGGAAAGCAGCATATCGGCAACAGGGATCAATCTTAGAAAGCTCAGGATAGTTACACCCGGCTCAAGGCTCGACCTTGATAATCTATCCCTGGATTTCAGAAGCTTTAAGGATTTCAATGATTTTGCCTCCCTGGTCAGTATCAACAGCCGGTTTAATCCTTCATTAATCAGCTTCACGGATTTAAATTATTTTGCCCCCGGCCTGAAGGATATTGACCTGGAACTGACGATGTCAGGAACCTTCACGGGAAAAGTAAACAACCTTAAAGGCAAGAATGTCAATATTACTGGCTATGGTGAGACCTCTGTAATGGCGGATTTTAATATGGTAGGACTGCCCGATTTCAGTGATACTTTTATTTTCCTCGACCTCCATAACTTCAGGTCATCAGCCGGAGATATTCTGACAATATCAGAGTCTTTCAATGAAAACCGGAAAAACAACATACCACTTAATATTTCAGCCCTTGGTAAAATCAATTACAGGGGGAAGTTCACAGGCTTTATTGATGATTTCGTTGCATATGGTGAACTTAATTCCGGACTGGGAACGATAATAACCGATCTCGCCCTTCAACCTGATCCGGATAATGTCCTGAACTTTGCCGGGAGATTAAATGTTATTCATTTTGATGCAGGGCCACTTGCAGAAACAGATAAGATTGGAAGGATAACATTCAATACGGAACTTAAAGGTCAGGTGTCAGCTCAATCAGGAATCAATGCCGACCTTGACGGGATCATCGATTCAGTCCAACTTTTTGATTACAGCTACAGGCATATACAACTGGCAGGAGAACTGGCGGACAAAAGATTCAGCGGATCTGCATACATTAATGATCCGAACATTGTTCTTGAATTTCTTGGAAGTATTAATCTTTCAGAAGATATTCCCGAATTTGATTTTTCCGCCAATGTATCAGGAGCCAGGCTTTATGACTTAAATCTTGAAGAAGAAGATCAGAGTCTGATGCTCTCTTTTCTCTCTACCGCAAACTTTAAAGGTAATAATATTGACAATCTTAACGGAAATATAAGACTTGTCAACACGGTTTTTGAAAAAAATGACCATATTTTTTCCCTTGAAAATGCCAGTCTTGAGGCTTTGGGTGACAGTGAACAAAGAGAGGTCATACTTCTTTCAGATATTGCAGATGCCCGGATTACCGGAAATTATGAATTTGCAACATTTACCAGTTCATTTATTCAATTCATACAAGACTATATCCCTTCATACAGCAGTGAAGCAAACAGTACCCCTGAAGTTACAGATAATAATTTCACTTTTAGCCTGCACCTGAAGGAAACGGATGATTTTACACAATTTTTCACTCCTGAGTTCTCTGTCTCAGATAATACAAAAATTGAAGGCATCTACAATCCATCCGAATATGTTACCGAGATAAGAGGTTCCGCAAGAAAGGTAATTCTCAGCAATAATATATTAACAAACATAACCATAGATGCACTATCCGGAGATCAGTCGTTCAATGTAAATTCCGGAATTGGTCATGCTCTTATCGGCAACCGCTTTGAGATTGAAAATATTAAACTGACTTCCCTGATAAAAAATGACAGCATCAGTTTCATGACCATATGGGACAATAAGGAAAAAATCGCCTATAAAGGCAATATTACAGCCGCAGCCAGGTTTATGAAAAATCCGGCAGGAAAGTTGCCGATAACCGATATTGATTTATTGCCTTCCAGTATTACTATTGCCGATTCGGTATGGCATATCTCAAAAAGTAAGATAAGAGTTGACTCTACCTCATACACTGTAGATAACTTCATCTTCGGCATGAACGGACAGAGTTTCAAAGCCACCGGCAGAATCTCAGAAGACCCGGGTGATTCTCTTCATTTTGAATTCATCGATCTGGACATAAAGAACATTGAACTGATTACCTCCTTTGCAAATTTTGATTTTACTGGTATTATTGATGGCAATGCAAGTCTCTCTGATGTATATAATGTACCTTTATTTAAGACCGATCTGAGAGTGCAGGAACTCTTTCTGAATTCACAGGACTATGGTGATCTGACAATTTTCAGCCAGTGGGATCAAAATAACCAGAGTATATCAGTTCATGCATTCAGTGATCGCGGAACAGACCGGATAATAAATATTGAAGGAAGATACTTCCCTGAAGGATCCCTGCTCGATTTTGACATTGCACTCAATAAAATAAATTTACGCACATTTGACGGATACCTGGACGAAGTATTTGCCGACATAAGGGGATTGGCAACAGGAAAGCTTAACCTTGAGGGCAATATCAGGAAACCCTTTTTTAACGGAAACCTGTCATTACAAAAAACCTCCTTTGTGGTTGACTATTTAAAAAGCCGGTACAATTTTACACATGATATATACATTGAGAATAATAACATTGTTTTCAGCGACCTGACACTTTACGACGCAAACCATAATATTTGCCGTGTCAGTGGTCAGTTATCAAGTACTTACTTTAATGATTTTAATCTGGATCTCTATCTTTATCCTGACAATTTTATGATATTGAATACCCTGGAAAGGGATAATGAACTTTTCTACGGACGGGTTATAGCAAGCGGACTGGCACATATAAGTGGCCCCGTAAATAACATAATGATGAATATCTCTGCTCAGACAAACCGGAACACCAGGTTTTTCATTCCCCTGCAAAAAAGCAATGAAGTGGGTGAACTTCATTTTTTAAATTTTACAGACAGCCATTCAACTGATAAAAACGAAGAACATGAAACAAGAGAATATGAGGTTGACCTGTCCGGCATCCAGCTTAATTTTGACCTTGATGTAACGCCTGATGCAGAGATGCAGATCATATTTGACTCCAAAATCGGGGATATTATTCGCGGTCGCGGCAATGGTTCATTTAAGATGGAGATAAATACCCTGGGTCAATTCAATATGTTTGGCGAATATACAATAGAACAGGGAGATTACCTGTTTACGCTCCAGAATGTAATTAATAAACGCTTTGAAATAGAGCAGGGCGGAAGGATAATGTGGAACGGTGATCCTTTTGATGCAAATATTGACCTTAAGGCAGTATACCGGCTCAGGTCTTCTCTTAACCCATTAATGGCAGCATACAGCAATGGCACAAACGACATGTACTCAAGGCGGATACCAGTAGAATGTCAGATAATTATGCGGGAAAAGCTTATGACTCCCGATATCAGTTTTGAGATAGAACTCCCGACAGCAGATCCTGACACCAGAAGAAATGTCAGTGGTGTTTTGAATAATGAAGAAAAAATCAACAGGCAGTTCCTCTCTCTTTTAATAATTAACAACTTTCTTCCGGAACAGGATATGGCAGATACAGGTATGGCAGGCTCACTTGGCATGAGTGCAACAGAGGCCAGTATAACAACTGTAAGTGAATTCTTCTCCAATCAGCTTAGCAACTGGCTTTCACAGCTAAGCCGTGATGTGGATTTTGGTGTGAACTGGAGACCGGGCGATGATATAACTTCTGATGAAGTTGAACTTGCACTATCAACAGAGTTGCTTAATGACAGGGTCAGCATCAACGGGCATGTTGATGTCGGTGGACGTCAAACCAATACAAGCAATATTGTTGGTGATTTTGACGTTGATATAAAACTTAACCAGAGCGGCAAACTAAGGCTTAAAGCATTTACCAGGGCAAATGACAACCTGATCAGGCCGCACCTTTCGCCCTATACGCAGGGAATCGGTCTGTTTTACAGAGATGATTTCGACAGCTTTGATGAGTTGATGAAACGGTACTGGTCGATGATAACTTCATCCGGTAAAAAGGAAAATGAATAAAACGTTATCGCAAATTATTTACTTTTATATTTTTATTTGCCATGATTGATGTAATTTTGGCAGATCGGTTTTTACAACCTTTATTTTTAATGTTTAATTATACACAAATCTCAACAATTTCAATAATATGAGCAAGCTACTTTTACTCCAGATCAATCTCTCTGAAAACCTTAATAATATGGACCCTTTGCAGGAGCAGGGAGAACTTACCATGTCATACTGGGAACTGGCTTTCAAGGGCGGATGGGTAATGATCCCGATTGTAATTTTATCTGTAATAGCTGTATACATTTTTTTTGAACGCTATTTCGCAATAAAGAAGGCAGAAAAAGTAGATATTAATTTCATGAACAAAATTAAAGATTACATACATGATGATAAGCTGGATTCGGCAATCACCCTTTGCCAGTCATCCGAAAACCCGGTTGCCAAAATGATAGAGAAAGGCATCAGCAGGATAGGTCGTCCCCTTAATGATATAAATGCTGCTATTGAAAATGTCGGTAAGCTTGAAATATATAAACTTGAAAAGGGACTGCCTACACTTGCCACTGTTGCGGGGGCCGCTCCTATGATCGGTTTTCTCGGGACAGTCATGGGTATGATCAGGGCATTTTACGATATGTCCAATGCAGGAGCAAACATAGATGTTTCTCTTTTATCCAGCGGTATTTATACAGCCATGATAACCACGATGGCCGGACTGATGGTTGGGATCATTGCTTACCTGGCTTATAATGCCCTTGTTGCAAAAGTTGAAAAAGTTGTATTCCGGCTGGAGGCAAATACCACTGAGTTCATGGATCTGCTCAATGAACCGGTAATTTAACTTTTTTAAGAACCAAAGACCGGATAATCTTATTCAATAAACAATAACCAACAATGTCATTGCGCTCCAGAAATAAAATACAATCAGGATTCAGCATGTCGGGAATGACAGATATTGTATTTCTGTTGCTGATATTTTTTATGATAACTTCAACACTTATCGCCCCAAACGCCCTGAAACTTCTATTGCCCCAAAGTTCACACCAAACAATGGCAAATCCCATCACAACCGTATCAATTACCAGTAATAATGAATTCTATGTAGAAACCACACCGGTAGACGTTGCAGATTTGGAATGGGTTTTGCAGGAAAGATTAGCAGGGGAGGATGAACCGACAATTTCACTTCATGTGGACAGGAGTGTTCCTATGGAGCAGGTGGTAATAGTGATGAATATTGCTAAAGACAACAGATACAGGTTAATACTTGCAACCAGCGCCAGGTGATTATGCAAAAGTTTTTTATCAGGAATAAAAAAGGTATTATTGGTACCACAATTTTTCATGTGGCCATAGCCGTCATTATTTTATTTTTGGGATTCTCCACACCCCTTCCGCTGCCAGGTGAAGAAGCAATTATAATCAATTTCGGTACTGATGATGAAGGGTTGGGATTTACCCGGCCCCGAAGGCAGGAGACAGCTCCCCCCACTCCCAGCCCTCCTCCGGTAAGCGAACAGGAAACAGAAGAACAGATTATAACCCAGGATATTGAAGATGCACCCGCTCTTCCGGCTCCCCAGGAAGAAGAGGTGACGCAGCCCGAACCGGCACCGCCGGTTGAGAGACCACAACCGGAGCCGGTTGAAGAAGTTATTAATGAAGAACCCCCGGAAGAAGTGCCGGAAAGAAGACCCAACCCCAATGCGCTTTTCCCGGGAAGAACCGCAACAGGCGAAACAGGTGAGGGTGAAGGAGAAACAACAGGTTCGGGGGACCAGGGAAGAGAAACGGGATCACCGGATTCACCCCACAGGACCGGAGGTGATACCGGCAGCCCTGACGGAATTTCCTACAGCCTGGACGGAAGAAATCCCCTGGCCCTCCCCCTGCCAGATTATAATTACCAGGTTGAGGGAATCGTTGTTGTGGAAGTTACAGTAAACCGCAACGGAGAAGTTACCAACGCCATACCGGGAGTGCGCGGCTCTACAACACTAAATGACTATCTTCTCAATACCGCAAAAAGAGCAGCTGAACGTGCCAGGTTCAATATCAAGCCTGACGCACCTGCATTCCAGAAAGGAACGATAACCTATCATTTCAGACTTCAATAATATTATGTTCATATTGAAGCCCGTCAGCAATTGCCGGGAACCGGACCATTGGTAAATATCCTTAAATGATCAGATATGGATATGAGAAGTTAAAACTTTGGATTTTCCCTGTTTTTTTACCAGGCAAATTTCGGGAGTCCCTCCATCATGGTGTTTACTTTATGCTTTACCCCTGATATCACTTTTTCATCGGAAATATTCATAACCACTTCATCAATAAGTCCAACAATCTTCTTCATGTCGTCTTCCTTCATGCCCCTGGTAGTGACTGCAGGAGTGCCAATCCTTATCCCCGAAGTCTGAAAAGGCGACCGGCTATCAAAGGGAACCATATTTTTATTTATTGTAATATCGGCTTTCACCAGGGTGTTTTCAACTATTTTGCCTGATAGTTCCGGTACCTTTGTACGAAGATCTATTAGCATGGAATGATTATCAGTACCACCCGATATAACTTTATAACCCTTGTCAATAAAAGTCTCCGACATAACAGCTGCATTTCTTTTTACCTGTAAAATGTATTCTTTGTAACTGTCAGACAAAGCCTCATCAAATGAAACTGCCTTGGCAGCAATTATATGCTCGAGAGGTCCGCCCTGGGTGCCGGGAAAAACAGCTGAGTCAAGTATCTGAGACATCCTCTTCACAACCCCCTTTGGAGTCTTCAGGCCCCATGGATTTTCAAAATCATTCCCTATTAGAATGATACCGCCGCGCGGACCACGGAGAGTTTTATGTGTGGTAGAAGTAACAATATGGCAATGTGGAAAAGGATGATTGAGTATGCCGGTGGCAATTAACCCGGCGGGATGTGCAATGTCGGCCATAAGCAGGGCCCCCGTTTTATCAGCTATCTCACGCATTCTTTTATAATCCCAGTCCCTTGAATAAGCTGAAGCACCAGCGACAATAAGCTTTGGCTTCTCCTTTTCCGCCAGTTCCTCCATCATATCGTAATCCACAATACCGCTATTCTTATCTATTTCATAGGCAACCGGCCTGTAAAGTATACCGGAATAATTTACAAATGAGCCGTGTGTCAGATGGCCGCCATGAGAAAGGTTCAGACCCAGAAAAACATCTCCCGGCTTCAATACGGCAAGCATGACGGCGGCATTTGCCTGTGCACCTGAATGAGGCTGAACATTAGCCCATTCAGCATTAAACAATCTCTTAACCCTGTCTATTGCCAGTTGCTCCACCTCATCAACAAACTGACAACCTCCGTAATATCTTTTCCCGGGATAACCTTCTGCATATTTATTGGTAAGGCATGAGCCCATGGCCTCCATAACCTGGTTGCTGACAAAATTCTCGGATGCAATGAGCTCTATGCCCTCCATCTGACGTTTATCTTCATTTTTTATCAATTCAAAGATTCTGGTATCTCGTTCCATTTTTTCTTATTTATTTCAATTAGTATCATTAGTTACCCGACTGCTAATTTACATTTTTTGGCCTAAATAGAAGCATAAAATCCCACCGGTAAACAGAAAAACAATCTTTGGCCAAAATACAACGGAATAGTCAGATGCAGTGAAAAAATATTCACTTGATTAACCTGTTTTATTCGGATGAATCCCCATGTTACTGTGTAACACAAAAAGAGATGAACAAATCAGGGGGATCCATCCGTTTGAAACACTTGGTATGATTTAAATGCATAATATAATTCATTGATTATTAATTATATTAACCTGATTTATTCGGATGAAAACTGAAGCAGAATTTTCCTGTAAGCTGAAAATATTTTTGATTTTGAAATAAAGCCTACATATTTTTTATCTTTCAACACAGGTAAATTCCATGCGCCGGAATCTTCAAACTTTTTCATAACAGATTCCATATTTTCATCTGACGAAACCGTCGCAGGAGGAATGTCCATAATATCACTAACCCTGACTTTTTCATATTGTGCCGGTTTGAACATAATGTCTCTTATACTGTCAAGCAAAACAATACCCAGAAGGTTATCATCTTCATCGATAACAGGAAAAATGTTTCTCCTGGATTTTGAAACAACCTTAACCAGTTCGCCAAGGCTGGTTTCGGGATGAACAGTCCTGAGATCGTTCTCAATAACAGGTCCCATCTTCATGAGTGTGAGCACAGCCTTATCCTTGTGATGAGTTATAAGCTCGCCTCTTGCCGCAAGACGTTTTGTATATATGGAATGAGGCTCAAAGTACATTATGGTAAGATACGCTATGGTTGAGGTGATGATAAGTGGTATAAACAATTCATACCCTCCTGTAATTTCAGCTATAAGAAATATTGCAGTAAGAGGGGCATGCATTACCCCCGCCATAATGCCGGCCATACCAACAAGGGCAAAGTTACGCTCGGAAACATTGATAAAGGAGAAATTATTAATCAGACTGGCTGTAACAAACCCTGTCACTCCGCCCATATAAAGAGAAGGAGCAAAAATACCACCCACTCCCCCGCTTCCTGTGGTGGCAGCCATTGCAACTACTTTAAAAAAAATAATAAGTATAAGGAATCCAATAAATATCCAGTAACTGTCCCTGAAATCAGAAATCAGGCTCCCCGAGGCAATTTCCGTTGCATCACCTCCCAGAAGGGATCTGAGTGTTCCATATCCTTCTCCATATAACGGAGGGAAGAGAAAAATAAGTAATCCGAGCAATGCTCCTCCGTAAAACAACCTTTGATAAGGACTTGATATTTTTTGCAGGCGTGATTCCACCCTCATTGAACCCCAGGTAAAATAAAAAGATACAAGTCCTGTTATTACACCAAGAAGTATATACCAGGGAATGTTGTCAATAAAAAACGGTTCATGAAGGGTAAAATAGAAAACGGCACCCTGCCCCAGTAAAAGGGTTGCAATGGTGGCTCCGGCAACGGCAGAGATAAGAAGTGGTATTATTGACCACATTGTAAGATCCAGCATCAGGACTTCCAGGCTGAATATCATGGCGGCAATGGGAGATTTGAATATACCTGCAATTGCACCTGTTGCACCGCAGGCAATAAGCAGAGTAATAGTTTTATAATTAAGCTTCAAAAACCTGCCGATATTGGAACCTATTGATGCCCCTGTAAGTACTATCGGGGCCTCCAGTCCCACCGATCCTCCAAACCCGACGGTCATTGTGCTGGCAACCATAGATGAATAGGAATTATGGGGAGCCAGTACCGAATCCTTTCTGGAAATAGCATGAAGAACTTTCGATACACCATGAGAAATATTGTCTTTGATAATGTACCGTACAAAAAGTACAGTCAGGAAAATCCCTGTCAACGGAAATGCAAGATAGATGAGATTGTCAGTTTCAACTGCAAGCCGGCCGGAAAGGAATTCGCCGGTGAAATAAACGGTATTTTTAAGCAAAACTGCGGCTAACCCGCTTAGCACACCAATAATCAGACTCATACTGAGCAGAAGTTGCCGGTGACTCAGGTTCCTGATGATCCAGATCAGTATTTTGGATATAATAGTCTTTTTCTGCATTCGTCACAAAAATACAATTTAACTGTTTATTATATGAAATTTGCATAATTAGTTTCAAACAGCCTGTATATTGAGTATAATCACCAGTTAAACCTGAGTTATATTATTAAAAAAATTAACCCGGCCATAAACAGAACAATTAACCTGAAGTAATTTTTTCTGGTTATTTTTGTGCTATCTTGTTGATGGCAGATAAAGACAACGAAGGAAGATGCTGAAAACCCTTTTTTTAACAACTATTTATTTAGCCGGGGCATTAGCCACTCATACTGGCAGTGACACCGACAGACCGGAGCCTCCTGTTATTAAGAGTGTCAGTGTGATCAACAATGAAGGCCATGTAGTTATTGAATGGGAAAAAAGCCCGTCACCTGGCATTACCTATTATGAACTCAATGAATATACCCCCATAGGCTCAAGTACAATAGCCGGGGAGATAAATCACGACTCAACACGTTTTCTTCATATCACCCGTGAGCCGGATACCAGGCCTTTCAGTTATGATATGCGTGCAATAAGAATAACAGAACACGATACCACATACAGCCCCCTTTCCGACCATCATACCACAATTCACACGTCATCACAATGGGATTCCTGTGCGCAAAGCAACACACTGAATTGGACATCTTATGAAGGATGGGAGGAGGCATCATTATCCTACCAAATCTATTACAGCATAAATAACGGGAATTTTGAAAAAGCAGAAACTCCCGGAACAACAGATACATTATTCCGGCACACAGATATTGAAACAAACCGGGAGTATTGTTACTACATTGAAGCAGAACATAATGACGGATTGACCTCCAGATCCAGCACTGTATGTTTATATACCGGTATGCTGAAAAGCCCCGAATGGATAAATGCTGACTATGCCACTGTAGAGAACAATAGCATTGAACTTGGTTTCACCATAGACCCCAAAGCAGAAACCAGTTACTACAGGCTTTTAAGATCCGGTAACCCGGAAGATGATTTTACGGTCATTCATAATTATCAGGCAAATCCGTCAGGTCATTTTGTTTATACTGATAATAATGCAGAAACCGCTAATATCAATTACTACCTTCTTGAAGCAATAAATACCTGCAATGAGGTATCGGCAGTATCAAACCTGGCTTCCAATATAGTTCTTGAAGCCTCTAATAAAGGGTTTACAGCATTTATCGGCTGGAATGAATACAGGGAATGGCGCGGGGGTACAGATAGCTGGCAACTTTACAGAACATCGGAACAGGGAATTCTTGAACCGATTCTAACCCTTGATGCGCGACAGACCTCAATTACCGATGACCTGGAAACCATTCACAGGGAAAGCCTGCGAAGTGAATTCTGCTACCTGGTTGAAGCCAGGGAAGCCCCCGGCAATCCCTATGGTATTTCAGCCATAAGCAGGTCAAATACCGCCTGCATAAATTTGTCCTCAGGTATTTTTTTCCCTAATGCCTTTACCCCGGATGGCGACGGACAAAATGACGAGTTTTATCCTGTTATGCTCTTCAGGCCTGAGGATTATCTTCTTGTTGTAATGGACAGAATGGGCAACAGAATTTTTGAAAGCCGGATTCCTGAAAATAAATGGAATGGAAAGACCGGTTCAGGCAGCAATGCACCTGAGGGTGTATATTTATATTTCTTACATGTCAAAACCCCCGATGGTGAAATAATTGAAAAAAAAGGCCATGTGGTTCTTTTCTATCCATGATTATTAACCATATGGAAAAACAAGACCCTGTACCCCGGGACAATATGTTAGTATTCAATAAAAGTAAGTGTTATATCGTTATTAACATAATTATCCCTCTTGCCGGCCTCCGGCATACAGCAGGGCGGGGAGACATCATAGAGGAGTTGCAGTGAGTTTGAAATTGATGATAACAGCTGCGGAATGGTACTAAATTTGATTAAATTTGTGTATCAGAAATGGCATCAGGAGAGTATATTCGGGATTAAATAAGATTAGCAGGAGTATTACCGATGAAAATTCAAACCGAAGAGGAAATAAAAGATATCAATGGCCGTTTCAGGGATCTTCTCGATCATTGCACACATATAACCGACCCTGAAGATATAGAGCTTATAAAGAAATCTTTTAAGTACGCAAATGAAGCTCATAAAAATATGCGGCGCAAATCGGGTGAACCGTATATTATACATCCCATTTCGGTTAGCAAAATAGTTGCAAGTGAAATAGGGCTGGGAACAAAGTCTATAGCTTCGGCTCTTCTGCATGATGTTGTTGAAGATACAGAATACACCCTGGAGGACATAAGTTATAATTTCGGCGAAAATATTGCTGTTATTATTGACGGACTGACTAAAATAGCAGGTGTTTTTGATAAAAAATCCTCCATCCAGGTGGAGAATTTCAGAAAGCTCCTTCTTACTCTCTCTGATGACATAAGGGTAATACTTATCAAGCTGGCCGACAGGCTTGATAACATGAGGACACTTGAGTCCATGCCCAGGAACAAACAGCTTAAGATCGCAGGAGAGACAAGCTTCCTGTTTGCTCCACTGGCTCACAGACTTGGACTTTATGCAATTAAAACAGAGCTGGAGGACCTGGCTCTGAAATATAAAAACCCGAAAATCTACAAAAGTATCCTGCAAAAGATCAAAGAAAGTGAGAAGAAAAGACAGTTGTTCATTAATAAGTTTTCTCTGCCGATAATAGAAAAACTTAATGAGTACAATATTGATTTTGATATCAACGGCCGCCCAAAATCGATAAATTCCATTTTTAACAAAATGGAGACAAAAAATGTAAAATTTGAAGAGATTTATGATCTTTTTGCTGTCAGAATAGTCTTCGAACCTAACCCGGAAATACCCGAAAAGGTTCAGTGCTGGAATATATATTCGTTGATTACTGATATATACATGCCAAAACCGGAAAGGATAAGAGACTGGGTAAGCACACCAAAAGCAAATGGCTATGAAGCTCTTCACGGAACTGTAATGGGGCCTAACGGAAAATGGGTGGAAGTTCAGATACGCACTGCAAGAATGGATGAAATAGCTGAAAGAGGATTTGCTGCCCACTGGAAATACAAAGATAACGGCAAAGGAGAATCTGAACTGGATAAGTGGATCAAAAGAATCAGAGAACTTCTGGATAATCCTAACAGTGATGCTCTTGAATTTATTGATGAATTCAAACTAAATCTTTTTTCTTCAGAAATTCTTGTCTTTACTCCCAAAGGAAACATAATTACACTGCCAAAGAATTCAACAGTTATCGACTTTGCATATGAAATCCACACTGAGATAGGCAATAAGGCAATCGGAGCCAAGGTAAACCAGAAACTTGTTCCATTAACCCATTCATTGACAAGCGGAGATCAGGTGGAAGTGCTTACATCCGATAGCCAGCGCACACAAAGAGAATGGCTTGAACACGCCATTACGGCAAAAGCCAAAACCAGTATTAAAAGTTCACTCAAGGCTGAAAACAAAATACGAATAGAGGCCGGCAAGAAGATTCTTGAGGATAAACTAAGAGAAATCAGCCTTCATCCCAATTCCAGGATAATAATAAAGCTCATTGACGGTTATGATGCAGTAAATAAAGAAGATCTTTATCTGAAAATCGGAGGAGGCATTATAACACTGAATAATATTAAAAAGGTTTTAAGAAAAAACACCAAGAATAAGTGGATAAGGTATTGGGAGCTTACATACAGCAAGAATATTCAAAGAAGCAAAAAACATAATGAACAATCGGAGAAAACACGTAAAATAGATGTCGGCAAGCCGCTTGTCATTCGTGAAGGAATAGATGAGCCAGGTAAGAACTACAGAATAGCAAAATGCTGTAATCCCATACCAGGTGATGATGTAGTAGGATATAAAAGTCCGAATGAAACAATAATAATACACTCATCCAAATGTCCTACTGCCACCAGGCTGATGTCAAGCCACGGAAACCTTATAATTTCTGCCAGATGGACGAGCCACAAGATCCTGTCTTTCCTTGCCTGTATCAGAATTCAGGGGATAGACAAAATTGGAATTGTAAATTCAATAACCAATGTAATCTCCCATGATCTGAATGCGAATATCAGAAAGATAGCCATAGAAACCCATGACGCTATATTCGAAGGAAGCATTGAACTTTATGTTCATGATACAAAGCACCTGAACAATCTTATCATGAATCTGTTTAAGATAAACGGTGTTATATCCGTTAACCGTATTGAAGCAGTCAAAGAGTAATTTTTATTAAAACCGTTTAAATTTTAGAGTAATATCTATTTTTTTTATACTTTAGCATTATTTTAAATTAGACTATATAATATGGGCATTGATTCAAAAGATACCGTGAAGAAACTGTTTACCGAATATCTTGAAAAAAAGGGGCACAGAAAAACCCCTGAGAGATATGCCATCCTTGATGAAATATATACACATAAAGGGCACTTTGATATTGAATCGCTGTACATTTCAATGAAAAATAAAAAATACAGGGTCAGCAGGGCGACTTTGTACAATACAATTGACCTCTTGCTGGATTGCAACCTTGTAGTAAAACACCAGTTCGGTAAAAACATTGCACAATTTGAAAAAGCTCATGAATGCAGGCAACATGATCATCTGATTGACACTAAAACAGGTGAAGTGATTGAATTCTGCGATCCCCGGATACAGGAAATAATTAAAACTGCCTGTAAACTGGCAAATTTCAAACCTACCCATCATTCATTATACATCTATGGTCAGAAAGAAGAAACCTCTGCAGATAAAAACTGATCCGGACTGATACTGAAATTAATTTTTTTACGGGCAACCAAATTGGAGAAAATAAATGAACCCTCGCATACGGGTTCATTCTCTATTTAATTATTAACTTAGCAGACCGTAAAAAACCCGATCATTATGCACAAAATAAATGTTCTGCTGGGCCTTCAGTGGGGAGATGAAGGCAAAGGCAAGATAGTTGATGTTCTGACGCCTGAGTATGATGTTATTGCACGGTTTCAGGGGGGGCCCAATGCCGGTCACTCGCTGGAATTCAACAAGATCAAGCATGTTCTTCATACAATTCCCTCAGGTATTTTCCACAAAGACAAAATAAACCTGATTGGAAACGGGGTAGTAATTGACCCGGTTGTTTTCACAAAGGAAACCGACTCCCTTGAAAAGATGGGTTTTACTCCGGCCGAAAACATTTATATATCAAAAAAGGCACATCTGATACTTCCCTCACACAGGATACTTGATGCAGCTTCTGAAGCAGCTAAAGGTGACACCAAAATCGGATCAACCCTAAAGGGAATCGGACCCACATATATGGATAAGACAGGACGTAACGGATTGAGAATAGGTGATATCCTCCTGCCCGATTTCATTGAGAAATACAACTTCCTTAAAAACAAACATAAAGACATTATCAGCCAGTATGACTACCGGGACGAACCCGAAAAGTATGAGAAGGATTGGTTCCTTGGCATAGAGAAGCTCAAAAGTTACAAGCTGGTGGATAGCGAATATCTTATCAACCGCTTGATGAACGAAGACAAGAAGGTTCTTGCAGAGGGAGCACAAGGCACATTGCTGGATATAGATTTTGGATCATATCCATATGTAACATCATCAAATACCATATGTGCCGGGGCATGTACCGGTCTCGGAGTTGCCCCTGCAAAAATAGGTGATGTGCTGGGTGTATTCAAGGCATACTGCACCCGGGTAGGTGGAGGGCCTTTCCCTACAGAGCTTGCCGATGAAACGGGTAAAAGAATGCGCAGGCAGGGTAACGAGTTCGGTTCTACTACCGGCCGGCCCAGGCGATGCGGATGGCTGGATCTTCCGGCATTGAAATATTCTATAATGATAAACGGGGTTACCCGGCTTATAATTACAAAATCAGACGTACTGACAGGGTTTAGCACTCTTAAGATCTGTACCGCCTATAAAACAGGCCATAAGATAATGGACTGCCTTCCGTATGACACCACCCGAAGAATTGATCCTGTCTATAAGGAGATGAAAGGATGGAACACGGATATTTCCAGAATAAAAAATTACAGTGACCTGCCCGATGAATTTATTAACTATATAAGCTACATTGAAAAAGAAACCGGAGTGCCTGTTACAATAATTTCGCTGGGACCTGACAGACAGGCCACTGTATTCCCGGACAAATATCTATAAAAACTTATAACTTAAAATATAAACTCCGAAAACTCCTTTTGGTGAGGGTTAATCAGGTCATCTTATTGGGCTCTTCCAGCCCGTATCCCGAAGTCCTGTCCTCATTCTTCAATAACCATGAAAATACAAGTCCCAGAATTCCAAGAAAAGCAAGCATTACAAGAGTCAGTGTATAATCATAAACAGCCGTGCCACCTGCTGCCAGTATTTCTGAAACTCCCGGATTTGTATAATCCAGTACCAGACCTATAAGCCAGGGAAAAACCATCAGTCCGATAGCCTGAATAGTGAACATTGCCCCGTAAGCGGTTCCAATTTTATTTGTCTCAACAATCTTGGTTACGGCAGGCCACATTGCAGCAGGAACAAGTGAAAAAGCAATACCCAGAATAAACATCGGTATATAGGGTGTTACGGTTGTAAATGCAAACATAAGGTGAACACTCACTACAAGCAGACTACCGTATACCATGAGTGATGCGGACTTTCCTTTATAGTCGCAAATATATGCAAATATCGGTGTGAATACCAGTGTGCCAAAAGGAAGTATAGATGAAATATCGCCTGCAAGTGTCGGGGCAACTCCAAATTTATTTATCATCAGATCGGGTGCATACTTCATAAATGGGAATACTGCCGAATAGAACAAAACACAAAGCATTGATATATAAATAAAACTTTTGTTTGTCAGCAACTTACTTAAGTCAGAAAACCGGAACTCTTCTTCGGGTACTGTTTCCATCCTTTCCTTAACCCTCTGGTCAAATTTTATATCCCAGATCATATAGACAAGAAAAGCCAGTAGCCCTATACCGAGAAGCAAGGCACCAAACCATATCGGCATCGTCCAGTTTTGCCACAGTGGCAATGTCTGGGTACTGTCAACAATCAAACGGGGAGAAACAACCATTGCAGCACCCATACCAAGTCTGGCAATAGCAATATTCATTCCCAGGGCAAGCGCAATTTCCTTGCCTTTAAACCACTTTACAATTACTTTGGAAATAACAACGATACTGGTTTCTGCTCCCAGACCGAAAAGGAAAAAACCCAGTGTTGTCAATTTCAGTGCCGGAGAATATGAAACAAGAAATGAGTTCATAAAATCATAACCCCATCCTCCGGAGTTAAAAAAGGGAGTTGAACCGTAGGCAGTAATAACTGCTCCGATTACCTGTATGAATATGAATGCAAACCCGGTGATCCTTATTCCTATCTTATCCAGAATAATGCCTCCGATAACAGCCATCAAAAGAAAAACATTAGGAATTGAATAGGCAGCCTGAAAAAACCCGTATTCAGATGAACTGAAACCTAATTCTCTTTCCATAAGAAATTTCAGAGGCGATAATGCATCATAAAAATAGTAATTGGTGGCCATGGTAAAGCTGACAAGCAGCATTATCCCCCATCTGAGCAATGCAGATTGATTCAATGATTGTTTTATATCATCCATTCGGGCAATTCTTTTTATTGAACGGTTATTTATGTTATAATTTGCTTCAACCAGTAACGGAATATCATCCGGATCATATATTACGGCTGAGGACAGCCCCAAAAATAAAACAATTATCCTTCACTGCAAATGACAGAATAACTTTGCAGCCGGATAATTGTTAATCAACAAATTAATAATGACTTACAAATCTTTAATATAGAGCCATACCAAATGCTCACCCTGGTTTCTTATATCTTTCCACTCATTCACTGCTACCCTGTAATTGTCCAGCGATTTAATGGTAACCAGGTGAAAGTTGTTCTCAGACATTATTATCCTCGAATCATGTCCCTGGGCCAGCATCTTCTTATGAAACTCATCTGCATAGGCAGGTGTTTTGAAGGCACCTACTATCAAGTGATACCTCAGTGCCCTCAACCGTTCAGCTTCAGCCTCACGGGCCTTACTGATACTATCAGCCCTGGCCTGTTCACGTCTTGCTTCTTCCTGCTGCCTTCTGAGCAGTTCAGCACGGCGTATGCTATCCTGGCGTTGCTGATATAATTCCATGGTATCTACCTTTTTGGCAAAGGGATTAACCTTTTTTACAAAATCACAACCACTAATCAGCAAAGTAATTGTGATAACAAAAAATATCAGTCTGTGCATGGGTTTGGGTTAATTAATTTCATAAGTAAATATTTAGACTAAATTATTGGTCTTATGGACCTTACCATAACAATATTTTCATTGCATTTTGTGAAAATATTGAAAATATTGTCATGGACGGTTCATTTTACTAAAAACCAATATATTATCAAAAATAAACTAAAATTTGTATTTGAAAAAATGTAGATGAATTTTTTTATCCTAAATTTCACACCGTCGGTATATAATTTTTGATGAAAAAATTTTATTTACATTTATCCTGTAAAAAAGAGTCATAATTTTGTTTAAAAAGTTAACAAAATTTTGACTTACAGGATGAACCGCTTCGCTTTCCAATAAAATTTTTTCATCTGACTGTATATAATTTTTGATGAAAAAATTTTATTTACATTTGTCTTCTGGCAGAATTCAATTCAATATAATTAAATAACCCGGGTATAAAAAAATGCATCAAAACTCATTACCATGCAAACAATCATAGATCTTTTTGAGAAAAGTGTAAAAAAATACGGCAACAACCCCTTAATGCTTGAAAAAAAAGGGGATAAATATGAAAGCACTACCTATAAAGAAATAAGACAATCGGTTGCCGAGTTTGCAGCCGGACTTATATATCTGGGTGTGACCAAAGGAGATCGCATCGCACTTCTTTCAGAAGGCAGGAATGACTGGGTCATATCAGAACTGGCAGTGCTCTATGCAGGTGCAATCAATATACCCTTATCTGTCAAACTTGGTGATGCCTCTGAAATACGTTTTCGTCTTGTTCATTCAGGATCAAAAATGATTATCATTTCGGGCGGGCAGGCTCATAAGATCAAGGATCTCAAAAATGAACTGCCTGAGCTGGAAAAGGTTATTCTTCTTGATAAACAGGAAAAGATGGATCATAAAGACATCCTTTACCATGATGTCAGGAAACTTGGAAAAAAATTACTTGATGAGAATCCGGAGAAGTTGGAAGAATGCTGGAGATCAATAAAAGGGGATGACTATGCTAATATTTGCTATACTTCAGGCACCACTGCCGATCCCAAGGGCATTATTCTTTCACACCGTAATTACACTGCCAATACTGACCAGGCAAGAAGCCTTATGGATGTTCCGGAATGGTATACAACTCTTCTTATACTGCCATGGGATCATGCTTTCGCACATACTGCCGGTATATATACCCTTATTGCCAGTGGTGCAAGCATGGCCTCAATCCAGTCCGGGAAGACTCCTATGGAAACACTAAAAAATATTCCCCGGAACATCAAAGAGATAAGGCCTGTATTTCTGCTGAGTGTCCCGGCTCTTGCCAAGAACTTCAGAAAAAGCATTGAAAACGGAGTAAGGCAAAAGGGCAAAATAGCAAAAAAGCTTTTTGATGCGGGATTAAGTGTTGCTTATGCATATAACGGTATCGGATGGGATAAAGGCAAGGGGATGAGATTTTTACTCAGGCCACTGGTAAAACTTTTTGATAAAATTTTGTTTGCCAAAGTGAGAGAAAATTTTGGCGGCAGGCTCAGGTTCTTTATCGGAGGAGGTGCACTTCTTGACATTAAACTGCAAAAATTCTTTTATGCTTTGGGAATACCGATGTTTCAGGGATACGGCCTTTCGGAGGCCTCTCCAATTATATCTTCCAACTCTGAATCCAGACATAAGCTGGGTTCATCCGGGTACCTGGTGAGTGATCTTGAACTGAAGATCTGCGATGAGAATAAAACTGAACTTCCCACAGGAAAAAAGGGAGAAATTGTTGTTAAGGGTGAAAATGTGATGAAAGGCTACTGGAAAAACAAGGAGGCTACAGAATCAACCATAATTGACGGCTGGCTATATACCGGAGACATGGGTTACATGGACGGCGACGGATTCCTTTATGTGCTTGGCAGATTCAAGAGCCTTCTTATATCGGACGATGGTGAAAAATACAGTCCGGAAGGCATTGAAGAGGCAATTGCCGGACAATCCATTTATATAGACCAGTGTATGCTTTACAACAACCAGAAACCATATACCGTTGCTTTGATAGTGCCTAATAAAGAGGCCCTGAAGCACTGGATAAAGGAAAAAAATCTCAAACCTGAAACCAGGGAGGGTCAGACAGCTATGCTCAAACTTATTGAACTTGAAATAAATGAATATCGTATAGGCAGAAAATATGAAAAAATGTTTCCCCAGAGGTGGCTTCCCACCTCCATTGCTGTTCTTGACGAAGCTTTTACCGAAAGTAACCAGTTATTGAACAGCACTATGAAAATAGTGCGGGGGAAAATTACAGAAAAATATGAAAAACGTATCGGTTTTCTTTATACAAATGAGTCAAAAGATATATGTAATCAGGAAAATATGGAAGCCATAAATAAACTGATGTCCCAAACCTGATGTCCTCCAAATATTTATCACAACACATAATAGGAATCAGGACTTAACGTTTAATCTGTATAAAACAGGGAAATCAAATTAATATTCAATAAAAAGTTATACGCAGGTAATTCATATTCAGTGTTACAAAGCATAACAGGGGTTTTGGTTCTATCATAACAGGTTACCAAACAATAAATGGAAAATTTTTTCAGATTTTTGATAAGCAGGGTATTTTGGAAGCATCTGGCAATTTTGGCCGGCATAGCTGTTTTTATAATCCTCTCAGTATTTATAGGATTAAAAATATATACCAGGCACGGGAGGGCTTATGCCGTGCCGGATTTGCACGGACTTACAATTGAAGAGGCAGAACTGGTTACCGGCGCAAGAAAACTCAGGTATAACGTTTCTGATTCAGTGTTTATAAGCCATGAAGAAAGGGGAACTGTAATTGATCAGAATCCAATGCCGAATTTCAGGGTTAAAGAAAACAGGACCATATTTCTCACCATTAATGCCATGAATCCGGAAAGAGTGCCAATGCCTGATGTTACGGGAGTTTCTCTGAGGCAGGCAAGAGCAATAATTGAAACACAAGGACTTGAGGTTGGAAGGCTGATTTATGTACCTGATATTGCCATGAACAATGTACTAAGGCAGCAGCATGAGGGTAATGACATAAAACCTGGTGAACTTATTGTAAGAGGAGAGAGCGTCGACCTTGTCCTTGGCGAAGGCTTAAGCACAAGGACAACATATGTTCCGGATCTCCTGTATACTGACCTGGAAACTGCCAGGAACACGATCATTGAGTCATCCCTTAACCTTGGTGCCACTCTGTATGACACTACAGTAAATAATAAAGACGACTCACTTAATGCATTTGTTTACAGACAAAGACCTGAATATAAGGAAGATTTACAAATCAGACTTGGCTCAATAATAGATTTATGGTTGTCAGTTGATTCAACCCTGCTTCCTGTGCCCGATACTACTGATACAGACATCCCTGATTTTGATGACGAAGATATTATCATACGCTAGCCTTTTATTTCTTCTTATCAACGTCACCATTCCTGCCATTTCACAGGAAATGCTGACCGGGATAGAGGTAAACCCTGCTGTAAGGGAACAATACAGGGAACATCCTTTTTTAAAATCTTCGGTAAAAGGTGCTTTGGAACTTCCCTTTTTTGATGATTTTTCCCGAACAGAGGTATATCCCGACGATGAAAAATGGGCTGACAGATACGCTTTTATCAATACTGCCTATCCGGTAAAACCGGTCTCCCTTGGTGTTGCAACACTGGATGTTCTGGATCATACCGGTGCACTTTACGAGCATGCATCAACCTGGCCGTTCATTGCCGATTATCTTACATCAAGGCCTGTAAACCTTAACTATCAACCTGAAGACAGCATATACCTCAGCTTTTTTTACCAGCCCCAGGGAAGAGGCGATATGCCTCAGCCACATGACTCCCTCAGGCTGGAGTTTTATTCTCCGGAAAACGAAAGCTGGAAAATAATATGGTCTGTGCCGGGTGACACTCTCCATGATTTCAAACTTATAAATATACCGGTGGTTAACCATGAATTCCTGCAGGAAGGATTTCGTTTCCGCTTCAGCAATATTGCCAGCATTGCTGATAACCGTTTTAACCCTGGCGCTATGGGTAATGCTGATCACTGGCATATTGACTATGTCTATCTTGACAGAAACAGGTCATATGCCGAGACTGTTTTCAGGGATATAGCCTTCACAAAACCTCTGGCTTCACTGCTGAACAACTATGAAGCCATGCCATGGGATCAATTCATGGCAGGGCGCCTTGCCGAAATGGGCTCGGTGCTGCCCGTCACCTATCGGAACAATGATGTTGTTATCAGAAGCGTAAGCAGGCAGTTCTCCATATACAATGTACATGAGAGCAGGACTGTTCATAGTTTCTCAGGCGGCATAGTTAATGTCGGTCCGGGTGATGCACAGGAATTCAATGCAGACCTGGCATATTCATATAACGCTTCAAATCCGGATTCTGCCCTTTTCAGGGTCAGGGCATGGCTGGTTACCGATGACTTTGATTACAAGGGAAACGATACAGTCACATACTACCAGGACTTTAATAATTATTTTGCCCTGGATGACGGAACAGCCGAGAACGGATACGGCCTTTTTGGCGGAGGAACAGAAAATGCCAGGCTTGCATACAGGTTCAGGGCTTACAAAGCAGACTCGCTGAGATCAATCAGGATATTCTTCAACCAGTCACTTAACCATGCATCCAGACAGTACTTCAACCTGGCTGTATGGAATGACGATAATGGTAAACCGGGAGAACTTTTATATTCACAGGAAGGTGAAAGGCCTGTATATAAAGAAGGTCTGAACCGTTTTTATACCTATCATCTCGATTCGGCAGTATACGTATCCCAGGTTTTCTATGTGGGCATAATCCAGACTACCACCGATTTTCTAAATATAGGCTTTGATGTAAACAATAACAGCCGCAACAGGGTTTACTACAATATACACGGCGAATGGAAAAATTCCGCATTTGAAGGTTCTCTTATGATAAGGCCTGTGCTGGGGAAACCCCTCCTCAAATCTTCCGGGAACGAACAGGTTAAAAGAATTTCCCTGAAAACATATCCCAATCCTGCTGTTAATATTATTTACGTAGAAATGGAAGCGGAAATCGATCCGGGGTCAGTTACCTTTAAACTTTTCAACCGCAGCGGACAACTGGTTTACCAGGTCAGCGGACATGTTCAAAGCATAGACCTGTCAACCCTTCCTCCCGGCATATATTTTTTGCATGCCGAAAGCAGAACTGCTGTTTTTGAACCAAAAAAAATACTGGTAACTCATTAAGAACTTTATTATGAACCAGGATCTGTCCGGAGAAGAGCTGAAGGAGGCTGCCGATTTATATGAACATTTCAGAATTGAAGCAGACCCCGGTCAGAAATTGCTCCGTATAGATAAGTTCCTGGTAAACCGTATGGAGAATGTCTCCAGGAGCCGTATCCAGAATGCAGCCAGCGCAGGTAATATACTGGTCAATGACACTGTTGTAAGATCAAATTACAAAGTGAAACCGGGCGATATTATCACAATCGTGATGGCCTATCCACCAAGGGAAATTGACCTGATACCGGAAAATATACCAATTGATGTTATATATGAAGATGAACATCTTGTTGTTGTCAATAAGGAAGCCGGCATGGTTGTCCATCCCGGGCATGGTAATTACACCGGCACGCTGGTAAATGCACTTGCCTGGAGATTCAAAGATATACCATTGTTCAAATCAGGAGAGTTGCGTCCCGGACTGGTGCACAGGATAGATAAGAATACAAGCGGACTGCTGGTTATTGCAAAAACCGAGCTGTCAATGAACCGGCTGGCCAGGCAGTTTTATGACAGGAAAACCAGAAGAGAATATGTTGCTATAGTATGGGGATTGCCTGAGCCTGAAGAGGGACGGATAGAAGGAAATATAGGAAGACATCTGAAAGACAGGATGAAAATGGATGTTTTTAAAGACGGGTCTGAAGGGAAGCACGCAGTAACACATTACAGGGTAACAGAAAAACTTGGATACATCAGTGTAGTGGAATGCAGGCTTGAAACCGGAAGAACACATCAGATAAGGGTTCATTTAAAACATACTGGTCACCCTCTGTTCAATGACGAAAGGTATGGAGGTGACCGCATAATCAGGGGAACAACTTTTACCAGGTATAAACAGTTCGTTCAAAACTGCTTTAAGGTCCTTCCCCGCCACGCTCTTCATGCAAGGTCACTTGGATTTTCTCATCCGGAATCAGGGAAAGAGCTGTATTTTGAATCGGAACTTCCAGCCGACATGAAGCAACTTCTCGAAAAATGGAGAAAATACACGGGTGGACGGGAGCAATAATAATATTTTTTGCATAATCATCAGTTCATGTTCTTTGTGTAGCCCTTGTTAATCATTTTTTTACTTTTGTAATATAACATCATGACTAACAAATATCCTGAAAATCATCTTACCATACCATGCAGAAAAACATTGCCATAGTTGCCGGCGGCGATTCATCCGAATACATAGTTTCGGTAGCAAGTGCCTCAAACATCCGGAAATCGCTTGATAAAAAGAGGTATAATCCTTTCCTTATTACTATAAAAGGCAACCGGTGGATTCAGGGCACACTTGAGAATCCGGGCAGTGAAATTGATAAAAATGATTTTTCCATGACCCTTAACGGGGAAAAAATTGTATTTGACTGTGTTTTCATAGCCATACACGGCACCCCCGGCGAAGACGGTAAACTACAGGCCTATTTCGACCTTCTGCGGATACCTTACACCACCTGCGGTGTACTCACATCTGCCCTTACCTTTAACAAATATATCTGCAAAGGTTTCCTGAACAATTTCGGTATTTTGTCAGCAAAAGCAATGCTTGTACGCAAAGGATATAATTCTGACATAAAAAAAATAGCAAAAGAGATGGGCCTGCCCTGCTTTATTAAGCCCAACAGCGGGGGTTCAAGCTTTGGTGTGACAATGGTTGCCAGGGAATCACAAATAAAGGATGCGATACATAAAGCTTTTAAAGAAGATAACGAGGTAATAATTGAAGAGTTCATAAGCGGTACAGAGCTAACCGGCGGAGTGATCAAAACAGGGGACAGGGAGATCCTTTTGCCGCTTACAGAGATTGTAAGCAATAACGAGTTTTTTGATTTCAATGCAAAATATAACAGGGAGGCTGATGAGATCACCCCGGCAAGGATACCCGGAAAACTTACCAGAGAGTGTCAGAATATTTCATCTTTTATCTACGATCTGCTTGATTGCCGGGGTATAGTGAGAATAGACTATATTCTCAGCAATGAAAAATTTTACTTCCTGGAAGTAAATACCGTTCCCGGAATGACCGACACCAGCATAATCCCCCAACAGGCAGAAGCCATAGGAATGGATACCACAGAACTCTTTACCCTGGCAATAGAAGATGCTATTAAATCATGCACAAAATGATTTATAACCATATTCATGAAACCCCCATCAAACTACGTCAGACAAAATAACATGTATAAAGCATGGGGGTTCCATCGGAA
>JAWODJ010000012.1:0-69858 GCA_046483315.1 Bacteroidales bacterium
TATCGGGTCGGGAGTTATAGACTGACTTCCCGCCTGCCTCACAACAGTATTGCACACTTTCAAGGCAGAGTATAAGGATGGGTAATTAAACATAAAGAGGCCGAAGCCTGGATATTTCCGCCTGTCGCTGCATGTCTCCCTGGTCCTTCATCTGTTATGAGCCCTGTCCTGGCCTGTTATGCAGTCCGCACTCCTTCTTCTCCGGCTCCTCCCACCACCAGCGCCCCGACCTCAGATCTGCACCCGGCTTCACTGCCCGGGTGCAGGGCTGGCAGCCTATACTCGGAAACCCCTTGTCATGAAGTATATGATAAGGTATATTATGTTCTTTGATATACTGCCACAACTGTTTCTCAGTCCATTCCGCCAGGGGATTCACCTTTACCAGGTTGTTGCCCCCGTCCCACTCAACACTGTTGATGTTGAAACGGGTAACGGACTGCTCCCGGCGCAGACCGCATATCCATGCATCAAGTCCCCTGAATGCCCGTTTCAGGGGCTCCACCTTCCTAATGCCGCAACATAACTGCCTGTTCTCTACACTGTCGTAGAACAGGTTGATGCCCTTCTCATTCACCATCTTTTCCACCCTCCTGTAATCGGGAAAGAACACCTCTATGGTTATGTTGTAATGCCGGCCGGTGCGCTCAAGCAACTCATAGCTTTCAGGAAACATACGGCCGGTGTCCAGTGTAAAAATGCGCACCGGGTAGCCGCTGCAGGCGATCATATGGGTAAGCACCTGGTCCTCTGCACCCAGGCTGCTGGCCAGGGCAATTTTATCACCGAAAGTTTGAAGGGCAAGGTGTAAAATCTCTTCTGCACTTCTGCCCCCGCAACGTTCATTCAGTTCCTTTATCCTCTCTTTTTCCATATTATATTCGATAAACTTAAAATTCCCCGCAACAGGCAGCGGTATACTTCAATATACTTTTCCTGTGTACCGTTCAAAATTAAATCATTTGTACTTTACTGCAAAACAAAAAAGAGGCCGGCAGGGGGCAGATAATTTTTTTACCTGCCTGTCCGTTATGAGTAAAAGCTTTTCAGGGTGAGAATCTACAACTTCCTTCTTCTGCTTATTATACCTGTCATACCCGTAAACGGGCAACTCAGGCTGAAAATAGAAAGCGCCGGCAACCTCACCGCAGAAGAGGTTATCACTGAAGTACTGCAGGAGAAAGAGTTTGACGACACCCTCGGTATTGAAAACCATCTCCGTAAGGTGACCGCTCTCCTTCACGACCGTGCCTGGCTGGAGGCTTCAATAGACAGCATCGTGTACCGGCCCGGTGGCGCCACCGCCTGGCTGCACACAGGAAGGCAATATAACCGGGTGGAGGTATGCTTTGAGGGTATTGACCGGCAGGTTCTCCGGACTCTCAATATACGGCCGGACAGGTACCGGGACAGGACTATCGGTATAAGCACCTTCCGCGACCTGCAGAACAGGGTGCTGACTCATTACGAAAACTCGGGATATCCCTTCACCTCTGTAGCCCTTGGTGATATTGTGACAGATGACAATGTCATACGCGGCCGGCTAAAAATTGAGAAAAACCGTTACTACCGTATCGACAGCATCCATATATACGGGGATGCCCGTGTGGAAAGCAAATACCTTTTCAGGCACCTCGGCATTCATCCCGGCGACCCGTACAGTGAAGAGCGGTTCCGCACAACCGGGCAACTGATAGATGAAACACCATTTTTAACACAGATAAGGGAGGCGGAGATGGAGTTCATGTCTGAGACAGCGGACCTCTACCTGTACCTTGGCAGCCGGCAGGCCAGCAGCTTCAGCGGAATAATAGGGATCCTGCCCGGCAGGGCGGGTAATAGTACCGGTTTTACGGGAGAAATAAACCTTGACCTGATCAATGCATTCAGAAAGATGGAAAGCATAAACCTGCAATGGCAGAGCCCGGCCAGCCAGGTGCAGCAGGTGGATGTTGAATTCGGGCAGTCATATCTGTTCGGAAGGTCTTTCGGGGCCGATATCCAACTGCATATGTTCAGGCAGGACAGCACATATATGACAGTTGAGGCCGAGGGGGGGGTGCCCTTCACCATTCCGGGCAAAGGTGTGGTAAGGGTATATGGAAGAACACTTAACACATCGCTGATCGGGGGGGGACAGGTTTCGGAACCGGATTTCCCGTCGGCAAAGGTGAGGGGTCAGATCTTCGGACTGTCATACAGGCATAACAGGATCGATAACAGGATAAATCCATACAGGGGATGGCTGATCAGCACTTCCCTGGGCGGCGGAAACAAAAAAGTGTCACCGCCTGCCGAAAGCACCTATGAAGAAAGAAGATCCGGGTTCGGTGAAGCCACGGCCCGGCTGGAATGGTTTATACCTGTTACACGGCGCAGCACCGTGCTGCTGTCAGGCCTTTCGGGGATAAAAATCAATACAGGCGGGGAAAGGAGGGATAATCACTTTTTTGCCAATGAACTGTTCCGGCTGGGGGGACTGCATTCTGTTCGCGGATTTGATGAGAGAAGCCTGGCAGCCTCCGCCTATGCAATACAAAGGCTTGAATACCGATACCTGTTCGATGCGTCAGGTAATGTCTTCCTGTTCTTTGACTGGATGGCCTACAGGCAGAAACTGCCGGGTTCAGTCATTTCTGATACACCGTTCGGGTTTGGGGGGGGACTGGCTGTCGGTACGCGTGCGGGACAGCTATCGGTAATATATGCACTGGGAAGGGAGCATAATAACCCGTTATCATTCCGCTCATCCAGGATACACGTTGGCATAATAAACAGGTTCTGACCGGGTTTTTAACTCAGAAGCTATTCAGACCATTTATAGATTAAGCATTTTTCACCATTTTAATTGTCCCGGGGTAATAAGAATACGATTCAAAAAATTAATTTTGCAATCTATATATTAATATATCATTATATCATTATAATATGAATCCCCATGATACTGTGTAACACAAAAAGAGATGAACAAACCAGGGGGTTCCATCCACTTGAAACATTTAACATGAATTGCCGGTTAAAAGGGTAAAAAAATGATATGGAAATTTTTTGTTTCGGTGATTGTACTTACGCTGGCATTATCTGCCCTGTCGTGCGAAAAGGATGATAACCGGGTGAATCCCCGTAACGATCATGAAGATGAGATACCGGTAAAGGCTCCGTATTTCAAACTCAAATCGCTTGAAGGAGATTCGATGTCACTTGACGATACGGAGAACAAGGTGGTGGTGCTGTTCTTTTTCGGGCATTCCTGTGCGCCGTGCCGGACAGCAGCGGTAAGCATAGAAACCCGTCTCCGCAAGCCATACGAAGGACGTGACGACTATGCACTGCTGGGCATGGAAGCATCAAACGGCAACACCGCCGCGGTAAGCTCTTTCAGATCACTCACCGGAGTGACTTTCCCCCTGCTGATGAATGCCTCCCATCAGGCAAATGCATATGAAACAACCATCGACAGGCTGATCATAGTGAACAGGTCAGGGTACATTCATCACAAAAGCAACCTGGCAGCAGGATGCGACCTTGACGATGTTGCCGAAAAAATAGGAATGATGCTGGCTGACCAGAACATGGAAATATGCGACTGACAATTCTGATGCTGGTTGTGCTGGTTACCGTTGCCACAGACATCAGCACAGGGCAGAAAATAAATTTCAGCCTTTACGACCTGGAGAACAGGCAGCGGAGCTTCGCTGAACTGAAGGGCGAAAAGCTCACCGTCATTGATTTCTGGGCCACATGGTGCCGTCCATGCCTCAGGGCTGTACCGGAGCTTAACGATATATACGATACCTACAGGGAAAAAGGCGTTAGTGTGATAGGCATAAACTGTGACGGTCCGAGAAGCGTATCAAAGGTTATCCCCCTGAGCAGGTCGCTGCAGATAAGATACCACATTCTGAAAGACATGAACGCCGATGTAATGAAAAGACTCAATCTTTCAGCCTTCCCCACCCTGCTGATTGCAGATGACGATGGCAGCATTCTGTGGGTTCACGAAGGTTTTATCCCCGGCGATGAAGTGATAATAAAACAGCAGATAGAAAAATACCTGGACGAGTAACCACACAATAGTTATCTATGCCCCGCCTGCTGCTAATTTTCTGTTTTGCATTACCCGCCGTTATCCTGAATGCCCAGTTCAGCGGTCACAACCTTATCGAATTCCAGTACGGGAAGATGCCCGATGAAGATGAAAGCATGTTCCCTGCCCTGTACAACAGGGGTTTGGCGGACTACCACGCGGGCAGTTTCAGGGCCGGACTGACCCTGGAACAGTTCTACACGCCTTTCAGCAACAGGAACCTGACAAGCCTGGCACAGTTCAGGCTGCACTACCTATCGGGGCCGCTGGAAGTGCGGGCAGGAAATTTCTACGAAACGCTGGGCCGCGGTCTGCTTCTCAGGTCGTATGAAATACACGGTGCCCTGCTGGAAGAAAAAAGTTACAGGGCCCGGCATTATTTCCACAGGGATATTTCGGGTGCCTCAGTGCGCTTTCGCAAAAACAATTTATCCGCCAAAGTGCTTTACGGGAAACCCCTCAACAACGCCTTTCCTCCCGGAATGGATATTCCGGGCCGCCGCCCCGATGATATTGCTGCGCTGCAATCCGGCTACTCCTTCAAACGCCAGATTGCCGGTGCGTCGGTACTGATGCTTCAAAACGAATCCGGCATCAGGTGGTACGGCATGGTTAACCTCTCAGGAAACCTGGGCAACAACCTCTCCTACCACACCGAAATAGCACGCAGAATTGATGACCGCCCGCCCGGAGATTTCTCACAGCATGCGTCATTTGCTTTCTACGGCTCGCTGAACTTCTCATTCAACTCCCTGGGGTTAAGCATGGAATACAAGAACTACAATGACTTCCAGCTCGGGGCAGGCTTCAACGAACCTCCCTCCCTGGTCAAAGATCACAGCTACAGGCTCCTTAACAGGAGCACCCATGTCTCGCAGGCTCTTAACGAAAAAGGTTACCAGGCTGAAGCTTTCTGGATGCTGCCCGATGCATCGGTCCTTACCCTTAACCATACCATCGCCGTGAATGACTTTGAAAAGCTGTTCGTCTTCAGGGAATATTATGTTGAGTATTCCGGCGGTCCTGCTGGCAGGCACGACATAAAAATATTTGCCGACCTGGCACAGGACCCCATAAAGCAGGAAAGTGCCAGGGTCACTGCCGGTGCTTATGCCGGATGGCGTGCCGGCAGAACCCTTATACTAAGTACAGATCTTGAATTTCAGCGTTTTGACAGGGCAGACTATCCGGTCAGGAACATCCTGGCCTCTGTTGGCGCCAGTGCCGGGTCCCGCCTGAGTGCCTCACTGGTTATGGAGCTCAGCGACGACCCTTTCCTTTCGGAGGAAACAGCCGACACCCCCCTTGCTGCAGACACAGCCAAAAGGATCTGGCTTGGTGGCAATGTGGCATACAGGATAAAGAACAACCATAACCTGCAGGTGTTTGGAGGGCAACGCCGGGGAGGGCCCGCCTGCCACTCCGGGGTATGCTATGACATACTCGGTTTTACCGGTGTGGAAGTGAGACTTACCAGCAGGTTCTGACAGTACCGTTTCACCACCGAGGCCGGCCTTTCCACGCACCTGTAAATTTATCCGGTTAAAAACATTAACATGGTCTTATAATTCCGTTTATAAAAATTATATTTGCCGGTATTGCATTTAATAATATTAAAACACAGTTAAATGAAAAAACTATTATTGATACTTGCCGTTCTGACCTTTGCCGTTGCGGGATGCCAGGAAGAGAAGCCTGCCGCGGTCAGGTTCTGTGCCGACATCAGGCCTAACAACCCCTGTATAGGCGAAGACACCGTTTTTCTCCATGGCACCAACGTATGGGCCCAGCTACTGCTTAACCCGGAGTTTGATGGTACATCGGTTACCGGAAACCTTTATGGCTACCAGGACGGAAAGAGGGTTTTTATAGAATCCAAGGTTCATGAGCTCAGTGAAGGCCAGGAGATAGTAATGGAAGCCATATTCCTTAATAACTGCGGGGAGTTCGAGGTTGAATTCCTTGACAGCCGGGGCAACCTGCTGGCCAAGGGAGGATTTGAAATCTGGTAAAAAACACCTTAAACCACAGGGACAACATAAAGAAAGCCCCGAAAACAACTAAAATGCCGGCAACCAGGTCAGGCAGGAAGAAGGGGCACAGAAAAACATGGAAAACACCTGTACAAAAAGGTGTAAAATGTTCCCGCCCCTGAAAATTAAGCAGACGCCAATAAAAAAAGCATCCCGGGGGATGCTTTTTTTATTTTTTAAACATGAATCCTAGTAACCGGGATTCTGCTCCAGCACGTCGGGCTGCAGGTCAAGCTGAGCCTGCGGTATGGGCTGGTACTTGTCCCTTTCGGTGAATGTGGCGCCCTGCATAAAGGTCCTTATCTGGGTATCTGCAGCAGCAAATGCATTCAAAGTCTCAGCCATAGGCACGGAATTAAGTCCGGCGGGAAGCTCATCCCATCTTCTCAGGTCAAAGAAACGCTGTCCCTCGGTAGCAAACTCAAGACGCAGCTCCCACTGCACGGCCCTCATGGCTTCTGCCTGGTCGGCAAAAGGAGGATAAAGCCCTACATTGTAGTTGGCAGCCGGCTGAGTCCAGTCCACTGAGCCGCCTTCCAGGTAGTCACTGTCACCGGTACCGGGACCCCACGGATATACCTCGGGAGGAAGCTCGGTAATGAGCACACGGCCCATCACCACCTCGTTGTCCGCACGATCGCGTATCATGTTGATATATGTGCGGGCGGTCTCCAGGTCATTCTCAAATGCAGCAACCTCGGCTCTCCACAGCAATACATGACCGTAGCGTATATAGCGGTAGTTGTTTGCATTGTTGCCCGTCATCCATCCTGTTGTTGTAGACAGACTGTAACGTTCTGACTTGTAAAAGAAAGGCTTGGAAGCCGGCATATATGGCCCGCCGTTGCTCTGGTCGCGGATCCAGTCACGGCCGCGCATGATACCCCAGTCCCTGTAAGGAATGCCCCTGCGGCTTACCGTCCAGTCAAGACGCGGGTCAACCTCATCTTCAAAAGGCTCGAATGTAGCATCTGAAGACACACCCTGGTCATTCTTAAGGTGAACATTTACCTGGTCGAATACCGGCAGTCCGTCTGCATCGACCCTGAAGGCATTCACAAGATTCTGCGAGGGCTGGTGGAAACCGCAGCACATGCCGATGTCGGCTCCATGGGGCCAGTTCAGGCCTATACCCATCTCTGCATTCCCCGAGCAGCAGGCACCGTCATTCACGTTGGCCTGGATCTCAAATATAGACTCGGCATTGTTGTTATGGGCTATCCTGTAGTTATCAAGATAGTTTGGCATAAGCTCAAACCTGCCGCTGTTGATGATAAAATCAAGGTGAGGCTTGGCCGATGCATAATCCAGCACCTGGAGGTATGCCCTGGCAGCAAGAGCCCTGGCGGCATACCTGGTGGGACGTCCCGGATCGGACTGCGACTCGGGCAGGTTCTCCCATGCATACTGAAGGTCGCTGATGATATGATCAAGCACGGCACCTTCGGGGTTCATGTTGGGTACCTGTGTCGGATCTTCGGTCTCCTCGGTAATAATGGGGATATTCTTGAGCACCAGCCAGCCTTCAAAATTGTAAAGTGCCCTCAGGAAACGTGCCTCTGCAGTCTTTCTTGCCCTGAAGCCGTCATCCAGATCTTCGGTGGCATTTATTATCCTGAGAACCTCGTTGGCACGGTCAACGCCCATACCTATCGCCCACTTCCATTTATCTGCGGGATAGTTGTTGGTGGTCATCACCTCCCAGCGCTCAATATCGTTTGCAGGAACCTGGTCGGTAAGCTCCGAACCCTTGTATGCATCATCCGATGCGGCCGAACCGTATGTCCAGTTCTGGATTGATGCTCCCCAGCTCACTTCCCACACGGCGCCCCCGCTAATTATTCCGTATGCACCTACAAGCAGTGCATCGATACCTTTTTCGTTATAGAAGACCGTTTCGTCGGTCGACCCGAGGGGTCGTTTATCGAAAAAATCCTCCGAACATGAATATGATATGGCCAGAAGCATAACAGCGGCCAGTATTATTGATAGTTTTTTCATATCGTTCTGTTATTTAGATTATTAATTTATTACAAACCAAGTGATACACCAAACATAACCTGGCGCGGGGTAGGCCATGCTCCACGGTCAAGGCCCAGATCACCGCCTGATGAGTTCAACTCGGGATCAAGGCCGCTGTAATTTGTCAGCGTGAACAGGTTGGTCATTTGGCCGTAGATCCTTACATTCTGTATCTGCAGTCTGTTAACCACACTTTCAGGCAGCCTGTAGCTTAACCTCAGGTTCTTCATCCTCAAAAATGAGCCGTCCTCAACAAAGTGAGTTGAAGGCTGCTGCGATCCTTCCGAAAGATCATGGATAGGCAGCTTGGCATCGGCATTGTCAACATACGGGCTGCCCCATGAATTGTACAGCGCATCCTTGCTCTTTCCTCCGTTGAACATACCGAAGTCGATCCAGCGGCGTACGTAGTTGATCATATCATTGCCGTAGCTTCCGTAGAAGAACATGTTAAGGTCGAAATTGCCGTATCCCAGGTCAATGTTAAGCCCACCTGTGAAATCAGGATGCGGGTTACCGATATATTCCATATCATCAGGATTGATAACTTCGTCGCCGTTAGTGTTCTGGTACTTGAAGCGGCCCGGAGCGTTGTAGTCGCCAAAGGCGGGATGAGCATCGGCCTCAGCCTGGTCCTGGAAAATGCCCTCGACAACGTACCCGTAAAACTCAGGGAAAGCGGTTCCCACGGAAGCCCTGGTATAGGACATCTGGCGCTCCGAGCCCATGATAAGCTCTTCCTCTACATCGTCGGCAAGCTTCAGTATCTCATTCCTGTAACGCGACAGTGTTCCCGTTACGGCATACCTGAGCTGTCCGCCCATAGCGGTATTGTTATACCCAAGCTCTATGTCGAAGCCGGTGTTGAGCATCTCGCCGATATTTACAAAGGGTGGGGTGGCGATACCTACAACCTGGGGTACACTGAGCCTGTAGAGCATATCCGATGTGTTTCTCTGCCATACATCGGCCGAAAAGTTCACTGTGCTGTTCAGGACCGTCAGATCAAGGCCGAGGTTTACCGTTTCAGTGGTCTCCCAGGTTACGTTGGAGTTACCGACTGTGGAAGGCTGAAATCCTTGTACCGAAGATGTATTTGATCCGTCAATTGCATATGCCGAGTGCATGATATTAGTGCCATAGGTTGAGTAGATGTTGTAATTACCAATCCTGTCGTTACCCGACATACCCCATCCGATCCTCAGTTTTGCAAAATCGAGCCAGCTTCTGGTACCTGCCATAAAGTCTTCCTGCGACAGTGCCCAGGCAAATGATGCTGCCGGGAAGGTGGCATACCGGTTTTCGGCTCCGAATCGCGACGAGCCGTCGCGGCGCACAGTGGCCTCTAACAGGTACCTTCCCATCAGGTCATAGTTCACACGGCCGAAGATGGAGAAGAGTGACCATTCCGAACCCGAACCTGAATTGGCCTGGTTGATCTCACCTGCAGAAAGCTGCATGTAATTGGGATCGGTTGAGAAATACTGGCTCCTGGAAGCGTCCATCCACTTGTAGTCGTTCTCAATGGCCTCGGTGCCAAGTATCACGTTGATCCTGTGATCATTGCCTATAGTGGTCTGGTAATTAAGCGTGTTGGACCAGTTCCACTGCAGGGAGTAGTTATTGCTCCTGGAGAGCCCGTCGATCCGGTTGGGCTCGGAGTGTTCAAAGTTGGCAAGGTTCATCCACCAGCCGTTCCACTGACCGTAGTTGTAGCCCAGAGTGGACCGGAAGGTAAGCCCTTCATACAGGTCGGCTTCACCAAACACGTTACCCAGAATCCGGAACCACTGTCCGCCGTTATTTTTGGAACGCTCGAGCATTGCTACCGGGTTACCCGAGTTACCCATTCCGGGAGCTCTTGATCCGGCAAAATTACCTGCTATATCATATACCGGTATGATAGGCTGTGAGCGGTATGCCTGCGAAATAACCGTACCCTCGCCATTGTCGCCAAGGTTACCGAAGTTATTGGTGTTGATAACCTGCACAGACTGACCTGCACTCAACCAGCTGTTAAACCTTGCATCGGCATTGTTGCGGAAGGTGAACCTGGTAAACCCGGTATTTTCAAGCATACCCTCCTCGTCAAGGTAACTTCCCGAAAAGGAATAGGTCACATTCTCTCCGCCGCCGGTAACAGAAAGGTCGTACTCCTGCACAACTCCGTTCCTGTATATTTCATCATACCAGTTTGTTCCCGGCACGCTGGCCTCATAAATCTGAAAATCAGGATAACTGTAAAGCGACTCGTCAACGCTCATTGCGCCGGCAGGCAGGATATAATTGGGTATCCTGGGCTCAGTGCCGTCTCCGTACTGAGGATGTGCATAATCCACCCCGGGAGTGCGGCCTCTGTTCTCGGCCTCCAGCCAGAGCATCTCACCATACTCTTCAGTATTGAGCAGGTCGTACTGGTTAACAGCCTGCGTTATGCCGGTACGGGCATTGAAATTAACTGTAGGTGCCTGGCCTTCACGGCCCCTCTTGGTGGTAATTATTATAACACCGTTTGCACCCCTTGTACCGTATATAGCGGCCGATGAGGCGTCCTTAAGAACCGATATTGACTCGATGTCATTGGGGTTAAGGTTGTTACCCGGACCCGAGGGCACCCCGTCAATAATATACAGGGGGTTGGCGTCGTTTATGGTACCGAGACCGCGAACACGCACGGTGGCATCTCCACCGGGGGTGTTTGAGGTGGTAACGGTAACACCCGATACCTGCCCCTGGATACGCCCCATGGTACTGGGTGCTGTCGAGATCTCCATCTTGTCGCCCGACATGGAAGAGACCGAACCTGTCAGCTCCTCCCTCATACGTGTACCGTAACCTACGACAACTATCTCGTCAATGGCACGGAATTCCTCCTGAATTGTCACTTCCAGAACCTCGCGGCCCTCTATCGGAACACGCTGCCTGGCATATCCCACAAAGGAGAAAATGAGAATGGAATTCGGATCAGGCGTGGTAAGGGTAAATCTGCCGTCAGCATCGGTAATGGTACCGATTGTTGTGCCTTCAACAAGCACGTTAACACCCGGCAGGGATACCCCTTCAGCGTCGCTGACGGTACCCGTAACCTCGTGTTCCTGGGCATTCACCTGAAAAGCAAGCAGGATCATAACCAGAAAAGCGCCTGTGAATTTAAGCATCAAAGAACTCTTTTTTCGGAAATGTTCCATCGGAGAAAACAAATTTCCGGTTTTAGGTAGTTTTTTCATAAATGTGTAAGGTTTTAAGGTTAAAAAAACAATTGGCACGGACATCTGAAAACCGTGCCTGTTCAGAAAAAATCAGTTGAGGTTTATTCTCATACAGTTAGTATTAAAAATTAATAATCATAAACCGTCCAAATATATCAACAAAAAAAGAGAAACAAAACAAAATGTTAAAAAAATTTAAAAACTCACCATCCGTTTCGGGAGATTATGAGCAACCGGGATTATTGCCCGGCCTCTGTTTGCAGCACATGCACAGCTGTCGGTATTGATACAATAGATGCATTAAGGGTGCCGGGAGTTGCAGTAACAGGATACTTTTTTATTGTCACCTCAGGCAGGTGTTTCTACTCCTCTCCCATTCCCCCGTCAGTGTCACTCTTCTGCCCTCCGTTATTCTCAGTGCCGGTAACGGGTTTTATCAGATCATATTTCACAAGAAGATTGTACCAGCTTATTATCTTCCTTATATCCGAAACATAAACCCTCTCCCGGTCATATTCAGGAAGCACATCTTCAAAAAGCTTTTTCAGTTCACCGTCAGGTGATTTGCGGGAGGGTGCTTCATTACCCCCGCAATGACTGTATATTTTCCTGAAAACTTCTGACAGGGGCACCTCTTCAGTTTCGGTAAAGACAGCTGTCTCCTCCAGGGTGCTGATCCTGGAAGATGAGTAGACACTCATCCGTTTTTTGTCTTCAAGAGATTCCACAATTATGGCATTTCTTCCCTGTGAGATAAACCGGAACAAACCGGGATAACCCGATATAGCCAATAAATCCTTTAAATCCATTCGTTTATATTATTTTTGGTGAATTTTATTTTTTCATACCCTCAGGCAGGCACCCGGTGCTGAACTCATTATGCAGCTTCAGTATAAGGGCAAGCATGCCCCGGCTGTTGTCATTTTTAATTACCACTCCGGCAAGAGGTATCTTTCTTTCATCCGGCCACTGGCTCTGCATCCTCTTTCTGATGCCTGCAGCGGATTCCCCGTCCCGTTCCATAATACGTTTTAGCCTTTGATGCCGGGGGGCAGTGACAAGTAATACGGTGTCAAGCCCGGCATATATGCCCGTCTCAAAAAGTATCGCCGCCTCCTTGACAATATAGGGCACGTCACCCTGTTTTTCTGCCCATGATATAAAATCCCTCCTTACGGCGGGATGAACGATACCGTTTAACCTTTCAAGGGCACCGGGATTACCGAATACCTTGCCGGCAAGGGCCCTCCGGTCGGGCATTCCCCCCTTTATGACCTCTTTGCCGAAAGCATCCTCAAGGAGTCTTTGCAGCTGCCTGTCACAGTCCATTATTCTTTGTGCCTCTTTGTCGGAATTGTAAACCGGAACGCCAAGGGCAGAGAAAACGCGGCACACCAAAGATTTGCCCGCCCCTATTCCTCCGGTAACGCCAATTTTAAGCATTATTACTGATTTTCCTGCACGCCATTTGTCTCTTCTTCATTTTCCGGACTTTCATATTCCGGTATCTCATCTTTTTCTACTGTCTCAATAATATAATCTACGGTGCGCGGATAAAACCGGGGCGATCTGATAAACTCCGGATGCCTGACAAGCCGCACCTCAAGCCTCCCGTTTCCTGGGGCAGGACTTTTATAATCGGCCACTGCCAGAAACTGGGAAGGGTTGACCCGGTCATAATCGGTTAATGCCACCATAAAAGAAACGGTAATATCTGCAGGGAATGTTTTCATTGTCAATGTGTCGGGCAAATTTAAAGGTTCGACCGGAACTTTCAGGCCGGCTTCCGTGAACTGTTCTACAGGGATGGTTACCGAAACGCTGTTTTCTGAAAAATCAAGCATATCGATTTCAGGAATATCAAGGTCTCTCCGGACAGGCTCATTTACACCGGTAAGTCTCAATGTCCGGGTTGGAACAAATTCCATGGTGTCAATTACAGATGCAGGCCCGGATACTATCAAAGTATCCGGCTCAACGGCAATGCTCCCCTTTATCATGAACTGCCGCTCAAACTGAAGGTCATACACCGGCTTTACAGGAAGCTTCCTGCTCACCATATCGGTAAAACTGAAAAACAGGGTGTCGGGTCTTATATCCAGGATCTCAATATCTGCTCCCAGCTGTCCGGATATCCTGTTGGCAGCAACCGATGAAAGTATGTAGAAATTCCTTGTATTCGTATCGGGTAGCCGGTTAAGGGAAAATGAATTCACGTCAAAAATGATAGGCAGCAGGCGGCGGCTTATATAATACCTTAAAAGTGTATAGCCGTGAGAATTCACTGTCAGCTCGAGATTTGAGGGCAACTCCCCCACCATCACCATATTCTCGGGAAAATTGGTGTATCTTACCGGGTACTCTATACTGGTTGTATATTGACGGCCCAGGGCACTCAGGAACCAGAATATTGCAGAGACAACCAGGAAAAACAGAAATACCATGACCCTGCGGTCAGGCTGAAGCCCTGAAAATCTCCCAAAGGCCCTCCTTATTATGTTATGCTCCCGATCCAAATATTACAAATAACTATACAACACAGGGGACTTTTAATAACACTCCTTCAACGGGATTAATGCCCTGACAGGCAGAAACAGATTATCCCGTTCAGGCATACCGCACCTGTAAATTATTTCTGTGTGGTAAGGTCGGTCGGGTCTTTAAGAACCGCATTCTTGTCAACCTTGACATGTACATTGTTTCCCACATCGATTGTTATTACCTGTCCCGAAATATCATTAATCTTTCCATATATCCCTCCGGTTGTAACAATCTTGTCCCCCTTCTTCAGCGACTCCCTGAAATTTCTCAGATCTTTCTGCTTTTTCATCTGGGGCCGTATCATGAAAAAATAAAATACCAGTATGATCAGCAAAAGAGGCAAAAAGGAGATAAACGGACTTTGCCCCTCCTGGGGGGGCGCCATAAGCCATAAAACAGTCAAATCAGTCATTATTATATTGGTTTTTGGTATAAAAAAAATTATTCTATCATTGCACGCACGGCAAGAGTGACAACACTGTTTTCCGCATTGGTAAGCAGCTGTACGGTCTTTGTCTGCCGTCCCCTGAATCCCCGGGTATCGAATATAACCTTTATCCTGCCTTCCCCTCCTGGTGGCAGGGGTTTGTTATCATACTCCGGAACCGTACATCCACAGTCCGCCCTTGCCGAATGAATAACCAGCGATGCATCCCCCGTATTATTATAAATAAAATCATAAACAAGCTTCTCACCGTGCTTCACGGTTCCGAAATCATGCCTGATGGAACGGAACTCAATACCTGCCGTTCCGTCCTCGTTGAGTTGCCCATTCTCACCGGCAGCAATACCGGATGAACCGGAATTGTCAACGCCACATGATATACAAAGCGACAGGGCCAGAGACAAAATAATCACAATTCTCATTAAATGTATTGTTATGGTTTATAAAAATTTTCAGGATAAAAGACAAAATAAACATAAATTTACTACATGAACAAACAGCACTGTCATTCCTCACCAATTAATCCACGTCCCCTCTTTACTATTTTGTTCTCTTCCCTGAGCTGCTGTATGATCTTATCAAGGATACCGTTTATAAAATTACTGCTTTTCCCCGTGCTGTAATACTTGGCTATCTCGATATATTCATTGAAGGACACCTTTGTGGGTATGGATTCATTTTCCAGTATCTCGGCAATTGCAAGTTCAAGTATCAGGATATCCATAAAGGCTATCCTGTCAACATCCCAGTTACGGGTATGCCTGTCTATAAGCCTTTCATATTCTTTATGATGAATTATCAGATTCCGGAACAGCTTTTTTGCAAACTCCCTGTCTTCTTCATCCCTGAACAGGGGGTATACGGGAATTCCGGAACTGTCACTGTCACTGCCCCTGAATTTCCTGAGACTCTTCTCTGCCATACGGACAGCAAACTCAAGATCATCGTTCCAGTATATACTCCTTTCCTCCAGTACCTGGTCGAGAGATAAAGAAGTCATTATAATCTCATCAAGAATCCGCAACACGAATTGCCTGTCCGATTTCCATGACACATCACTTTCATTAAGGTACTCAGAATATATTTCGCTCTCAATAATCCTGTTATAGATTTCCCTGATCAGCTCAGGATGATTTGCCCATGATATTTTATGCTTTTTTATCAGGTCTTTAAGCAGCTCATGATCCTCCAGGTGACGGATAAGAAGGTTATCAGTAAAACGGGTATTGGGATGCAGGTCTTCATAGTTCGGGGAAAGCTTTGAGCGGGCAAGGTCAATTCTTCTGCGCGCGTATGCTGCCAGTTCAATAATAAGCAAAAAAACGGAAAGGTAAAGTTCGTAGGTCTTTCCAACACCATGAAACAATTCTTTCTCAGACCTGTCCGGAGAATCCGTGCCGGACATGAAATATGCATAAGCCGCCTGCAAGACCTTTATTCTTAATAATCTTCTGCTTATCATTTTATTTAGTGTCTGTCCATAATGTCCGCCTGCTGCGTTACGCTCGTCAAAAAAATGCTCATTTACCCTATGTAAACTCCGCTTTTTTTGACTTCGCAAGCCTTGCATCCGAACATTGACCTTTGGTCGAACTCACATGCTATGAATCTCTCATTTGTCAAAATTCATCAAATGTGACTTTATGATTCAGACACTTACTTTATAGACGGACTCTATTTAAAGAGCCTCTCTGAATTTATTACGGGAGGTGCAAAGTAAACATTTTTTAAACAAATAAAACCGGGTTTTGAAAAATATTTTAGACCAATTATTGGCAACAAATTTGTGTTTGGCTGTCAAAATTATTTTATTTGCTTTTAATAATCGAATATAACGGGAAGGCAATATTTTTAAACTACTCATTTATTCATAATTAAAAAAGCTGGAAGATGGAAGAGAATGAAAAAAAAGCCGAAGGTGACAACGGAGGAAGACAGGAAATTTTTTCGCAAACGGTAAGGGCGGGTAAAAGAACTTATTTTTTTGATGTCAAGGCAACAAGAAATAATGAATACTACCTTACCATTACAGAGAGTAAAAAACGATTTAACAAGGAAGGCCGGCAGTATTTTGAAAAACACAAGGTGTTCCTTTACAGGGAAGACTTCGAGAAGTTCAGGGACGGACTGACTGAAGTCATCTCTTTTATCAATAAAGAACAACCTGTTCAGGATGAACAAAAAAAACCCCGGGGCGAAGCTGATTCGGAAAAAGATAAAGAGCTAAGTGAAAGTTTCACCGACGTCAGCTTTGACGATCTTGAAAAATAACATCCGGCCATATCCTGCCCCGAATTGCCTTTAATCAATGAAACAGACTTAAAGGGTAGGTATTGCTGAATTCATGGACTGTTTCAAACATCTCAGACGACAGTTTGCCGGCTGCATGTTTTACAATGTGTCCGGGTATTTCTTTATAATATGCCTGGGCTATACCTCCCGAGATGGTGGCGATGCTCCTGCTACCAAGTGAGCCCGCCAGGCTGACGGCACTTTCGAAGTCATTGCTGTCGAGAAAAGCAATAATTGCTTCGGGAACAGATCCCTGGCATGACCGGTCATAATAATAATCCTTCCTGATCTGCTCAATTGTCCTGTTCAGATTATACCCGAATGCCGATTCAATATAATCGCGGATCTCATCTTTGGTCCGCCCGTTCCTGGCAAGGAACACACCTGCTGCTACTGCCTGTGCACCCATTATTCCATCAGGATGATTATGACTTACTTCAGCACTCCTGCGCGCCTCTTCCATGACCTCGGGGAGAGTCCTGCCCGAAAAGCCTATGGGACTGGCCCGCAGGGCTGCACCATTATTCCAGCTATGGTAAGGCCTTGGATTGTCCTGGCCTAACCACCTTAAAAAAGCGGTCTCGTAGCCACGACCCGGATACTTCCTCCCGTATAACTGTAATGTCTGGGTGTAATCCCTGCCGTTAAGCAACGAATCCATCACCGCGACGGTGAGAACACTGTTGCAGGAATAATCGGTTTTACCTGTTGAAAGGGAGTATTCGTTCCCGGCATTTTCTTTGCCGTCATAAAGCATATCCCCGGCAATTGCTCCTATAATAAGCTTTTCCATCATAACAATTCAACTCGTTAACACATTTCCTGTAAAGGGTAAAAGTAAAAAACCAATTTAAAAAATAAAAAAACCCGCCCGACTGATGCTGAGAAAAAAGAAGCCCGGAATTAAATTCCTGCGGGAGGAGTGCAACGGGTAATAATCATTCATCAAAATTATCCGTATCCTCCTGCTTATTGACAAAGTCCTTTATCTCCTCCCAGGTGAGAGTTTTCACATTGGTAACTATAAATTCCTTCCTTATAAATCCCCCGTATTGATTGCATTCGGCAATAGCTTCCCTGAAAACTTCCCTTATGGAGGCCCTGATAGGGACTATTGCCAGCAGAGAGCAGTAATTATCCATAAAATTAAGCACTTCCAGCTCTGCATCATATTTTCTGAGATAATAATCAAATTCCTTCCCGATAATATTCTGCTGAAGCTCGTCAAAAGATGTTTCAAAGCTGTTAATAAGTACAACAAAATATCTGAGCCTGGAACCCTTTCCCCCCAGTCCGGTTGATATAAAAACCTGGCTTTCATCAAGCAGCTTGCTCTGAAGAAGCATACGGCTTTCCTGGAAAGCCAGAATTGCCCACTCCTTAAGTCCGCGACCCGGTTGCTTCACATATTTCTCTATGGCACGGTAAGCCTCTACCTCTTCAACAGATGCCAGCCGGGCAAGGAGTTCCTTTTTACCTTCGGCTGAATAGCGGTTACTGAACAGATTATCGATTATATTATCCAGGCTGACGGATGTTTTGTTTTCTTTTATTTTTTTTGAGAACTCAAAATACTCCATCTGCAGGTCAATATCTATCTGCTCTTCCAGTATACTGAAATTCTCGGGAAAATGTCCGAAAATTCCCTCAATGCGTTCATATATATTCTCATCATCCATAACACCGGTATCCTGTGAACATAGAACGGATATCCTGCATAAAGATTTTAATAAAGCTGAAATTTTTCAGTTTAACAATCACTCTATGCTAATAAACTTAACATATTAAACACCGGTTTGCGCACCCTCATATTCTGACAGGTAGCTCCGGTTTAAGATAAAATACCCATTTTAGGGTATTTGAAGGTAACATTTAATAAAGTATTTTTGCGGTCACATTGAATCACAGGATAAAACAATATTGCTTTTAAACAAAAGATGACCCTTGCAGACCTGCAGAATGACCAGAGCGGAATAATCACCAAGATCAAGGGTCGTGGTGCATTCCGTAAACGAATTACAGAGATGGGATTTGTAAGGGGCAAGACTGTAAAAGTCATAAAAAACGCCCCGCTCAGAGATCCGGTAGAATACAGCATTATGGGTTATGAAATCTCTCTCAGAAGAAGTGAAGCAGCCCTTATAGAAGTTGTAACTCCAAAAGAGGCTGCAGGCGGCGAGAATGAAAAGTTCAGGGGGGTTATCTCGGAAGAGTGGCTCAGGACAAAGGCAGAAAAGAGGGGAAAGATCATCAATGTAGCTATGGTGGGAAACCCGAACGCGGGTAAAACAACTCTCTTTAATTTTGCTACCCGCTCAAAGGAAAGAGTTGGCAATTACGGCGGCGTTACAATCGATGCCAAGTATGGCAAATTTTCATTGAAGGGCTACAGATTCAATATAGTCGATCTTCCCGGAACATATTCGCTTACAGCCTGGTCGCCCGAAGAACTCTTCGTCAGAGACCACATTACCGGCAAGATGCCCGATGTGGTAATCAATGTGGTTGATGCCTCCAACCTGGAGCGCAATCTTTACCTTACCACCCAGCTTATAGATATGGATATTAAGGTGGTAATGGCCATGAATATGTATGATGAATTGCTTGAAGCGGGCAATACCATTGATTATGAGTCACTGGGCAAGATGACAGGAGTGCCTGTTGTGCCTACTATCGGGTCAAAAAATATCGGCATATCCGATCTCTTCCAGAAAGTTATTGATGTGTATGAGGACAGGGACAGGGATATGAGGCATGTACACATCAATTACGGGCATGATATTGAAAATTCCCTCGCTCGTATACAGGAAAAAATAAAGCACAGGGACAACATGCACCTTACCGATAAAATATCCTCCAGGTTCCTGGCAATTAAGCTGCTGGAGAAAGACCGGGATGCAGCAGATAAGATTTCTGTTCTTAAAAATGCCGCTGAGATAAACGATACAGCGGAAAGGGAGGTGAAGCGGCTTGAATCGGCAATTGGCAGCGACAGTGAAACGCTGGTTACCGATGCCAAATACGGCTTTGTTTCAGGGGCTCTGAGGGAAACCATGACGCGCGGCCATAATGAAAGGCAAAAAAAATCTGAGCTTATTGACACCATCCTTACCCACCAGGTTCTGGGATTCCCCGTTTTCCTGCTTTTTATCTATATCATGTTTCAGGCCACCTTTTCACTTGGCGCCTACCCCATGGAATGGATTGAGAAGGCTGTTTCTGCCGCAGGAAGTTTTCTGGATTCCCGTATGAGTGAAGGCAGTCTTAAAGACCTTCTTATTAACGGAATAATCGGGGGTGTGGGAGGAGTGATCGTATTCCTCCCCAACATACTGATACTGTTTTTCTTTATTTCACTGATGGAAGATACGGGATACATGGCGAGAGCGGCTTTTATCATGGATAAGCTGATGCATAAGATTGGCCTGCACGGAAAATCATTTATCCCTCTTATCATGGGCTTTGGATGTAATGTCCCCGCAATAATGGCTACGAGGACAATAGAAAACCGCAATAACCGGCTACTGACAATGCTTATCAATCCATTTATGTCATGCAGCGCCCGCCTGCCGGTATATGTCCTGATCATAGGCGCCTTTTTTCCCGATCATGCGGGAACGGTGCTTTTCAGCATGTATGGTTTCGGAATACTTATGGCGGTAGTTGTGGCCATCGTGTTCAAAAACCTCCTTTTCCGGTCGGAAGACATTCCCTTTGTGATGGAACTGCCCCCCTACAGGATACCAACGCTGAAGACCACCACACGACATATGTGGCACAAGGGATCACAGTACCTGAAAAAGATGGGCGGCATCATCCTTGTTGCCTCTGTAATAATATGGGCACTGGGATACTACCCCAGGAACCCGGAATTACCGGCAGATCATGACACCTCCACGGCTGAAAGACAACAGGAATCATACATAGGGAAGATCGGCAGGTTCATTGAGCCGGCAATCAGGCCCCTTGGATTTGACTGGAAAATGGGTGTCGCATTGCTTTCGGGTGTTGCCGCCAAGGAGATAGTTGTAAGCACTATGGGAGTGTTGTATCACGCAAGCACTGAAGCCAGTCTCCCTACTGAGACACTTGGAGAAAAGCTTCAGAAACAAACATACCCGGACGGGACAAAAGTATTCACCACGGCCTCGGCACTCTCTTTTCTGGTGTTCATCCTCCTCTATTTTCCATGTGTGGCAGTGATAGCAGCCATAAAAAATGAATCGGGTCACTGGAAATGGGCTGCATTTACTGTCTTCTATACTACCGGACTGGCATGGATAATGTCATTTCTGGTTTACCGGGTTACGAACCTGATATTATAACTGATAACCAGGCATTATGCAGGATATAGCAACATACTCGATAATTATTTATGCCTTGTCATACACGGTTTACCACATTGCACGGATCTTTTTGCCGGAAAGGGAAAGGACAGGTAAAAGCCGCTGTTCATCATGTGCAGGATGCAGCTTAAGAAAGGATCGTTCCTGAACGGCACCCGTTGATTATTGCATCCGGCAACGGGGTGAATGTTTAAGCATACAGGAAACAATTGTCCCCTTTAAAAAATTTGTATGTTTGCACTAATATGGATGTAGCGCTTCTCTCGATATCGGTCATTCTGATCCTGACCGGCCTGGCCGGCTGCTTCCTGCCGGTCGTGCCCGGACCGCCCTTAAGTTTCCTGGGGCTGTTGATGGTTCATTTCACAGCTTATACCTCTTTTACCGTTGAATTCCTGTTACTGATGGCCTTCATTGCCCTTTCGGTCACGATAATAGACTTTCTTGTACCGGTCTGGGCAACCAGAAAATTCGGAGGTTCAAAGTATGGCATGTGGGGTGCCGGGATCGGAATATTTGCAGGCATATTCTTCCTGCCGCCGATCGGACTGATAGCAGGTCCCCTTGCAGGTGCGATTCTCGGGGAGCTGATAAAAGGATCAGGCGGCAGAAATGCCATTGTGGCGGGATTAGGTTCATTTGCCGGATTTCTGATGGGAGTGGGACTAAAGCTTGCCGCATCCCTTACCATGACAATATATTTTGTTAAAGCCCTCTTCCCTTCCACGCCTGCACTCTGAAAAGCATGCAGCCGTCTGCCACGCCTCCTTAACCGGCACAGGCGTCTTAACAAACCTGTTACGATGACAGCAGGCAATTCCCGCTATCCGGGATTATCTCCTGCTATCTTCAATGGCATCATAAAACACCTGCAAAATTCCCGTCCTTATGTTAAGTGTGCTTATTAGGTTATTATGCCTTGTGGGGTACACCCTGTTGGAAAGGAATATGTACAGCAGGTCATATTCGGGATCCATCCAAACAAAGGTTCCGGTAAAACCGCTGTGGCCAAAACTTGAAGATGATGCTCCCGGACACGGATAAGCCCTTTCGGGGGAAAGGGTATCATTATCAGGCAGGGGTTTGTCAAAACCCAGTCCCCTCCTGTTGTTGCTCTCCGGAAACTGTACCCTGGCAAATTCCCTTACTGCTTCCCCGGAAATGTACCTTCTGCCACCGTACTCACCCCCGTTCAGGTACATCTGCATAAGTTTTGCAAGGTCGCCCGCATTAGAGAACAGTCCCGCATTGCCACTGATGCCGCCCAGCACGGCAGAAGCCTCATCGTGTACATATCCGTGCACCAGCTCTCTTCTGAAGTTATTATCCACCTCGGTGGGCACTATACGGTGTGCGGGAAAATGGTGCAGGGGATTATAGCGCAGGGAAACGGCGCCCAGGGGCTCATAAAAATCCTGGTAGAGGGCATCGGTATAAGGTCTTCCGTCAACAGCCGATATAACTTCCGGAGAAATAATAAAAGGCAGGCATGAATATCTGTACTCCCCGTGCGGGGAAAGATTGCTTTTTCTGATAGACCGGTAAACCTTTTTGCGAAATCTGTCCCTGAGATAGAGATGACTGCCTATTTCAAGAGAAAAACCGTCCAGTTGCTCATGCCGGAACCACCGCCTTTTGTAATGCCCTCTCCTTAACGTCTGTTCCCAGTAGTTAATGTAGGGAACTATACCGGACCGGTGAGTGAGGAGGTCACGCAAAACAAGATCCTCCTTGTCGGATGGCCTGAACAGACGGTTCTTCCAGTCGTCCCAGTAATGGCTGAGCGGCATATCCATGTCCACCCGGCCCTCGTCATACAGTTTCATATATAAGGGCAGGGGACCTGAGATTTTTGTTACAGAAGCCAGGTCATAAATATCATCCTTTTCAACCGCCACCCTGCCCGAATAGGTATGATGGCCGTATGCCCGGTCAAAGATAATGCTGCCCCCTTTCGCCGCGAGAACCCTGCAACCCGGGAATGCCTGTAATGACAGTGCCTCCCCTACGATCGAATCAATATGCCTGTTCAGCATCCGACCGTCAAGGCCATGCTCCTCCGGAACGGTGTATTTCAGACGCAGTCCCCCCCCGGTATGCAGCCCTGCCCCTGCGGGAAACAATTTCCCCGCAGGCACCGGCATGGTGCCCGACGCCCCGATTGCACCAAAAACAAGCTGTGCAGCAAGATCCTGAACCAGCGCATCATCATTGTACGCCAGCACAAGTCCGTCAACATTCTCAATACCCCTCCATTGCCCCAGGTAGAGGGGCGGGCCTAAAAAGACCACCACCGATTCCTTCTGCTGCAAAACAGGCATCAGCTCATTCAGCAAAGCCCTGTAATCATAATTGACAGAAAGGGCAGCAGCGGTTATGCCGGCAATTATCCGGTCATACTGTGCCAGTTCAATTAACCCCCTGGCTTTTGATTCGGGGCAGTGCGGATCAATGCTGATAACCGGCATATCAAGATAATCGTTCAGCCTGGATACAAAATCATCGGCCCTGCCTAAAGTGAGGCAGGCAAAGCTCCCCTGTTCAAGATTCTTCAATGGAAGCACCCCGTCCCTGTTCAGCAGAACGGTCAACGATTCCTCTATAACCTTTCGTTCTGCCTGCTCATTTCCCGGAATGTTTACGGGTAGAAACAAAAAAAATGAACTTAACGCGATAAAAAGATTGCAGAATCTGATCATTAAATATATATTTGGTTACATCCCCTGCAGTTAGTTTGATACACCTGAGACAGGTTGACAGAAACAAATGAACATAAAATTTTTTCATCTTAAATTACATACAGGCAAGATGAAAAAATTTTATGAAAAAGCGAAGCGGTTCCGACTGTAAGTCGAAATTTTGTTGTTTAATTGAAACAAAATTTCGGCTTTTTACAGATGAAATGTAATTAAAAACTATAAAACACTATTATGGCATATGAAATCTATAATTTAAAAAAAACAGACCTGAACAAATCATATTTGTCATAAAAAAATTGCCATCTGTTAAAAAACAACTATTTTGCGCATCTAACAATTTTTCATCAGATTACTCACTTTAACAATTTTTGCTTCTGTTTATCATGGACACAATTAATAACCTGGAACCCCATTCGCTCTGGAAATATTTTGAAGAAATTTGCAGGGTGCCCAGACCCTCGGGGAAAGAGGATAAAATAATATCGTGGTTAACGGGGTTTGCTGAAAAGCATAACCTGAACATCAAAAAAGATGACACGGGAAACATCCTGATCACGAAACCTGCCGCCAGTGGATGGGAAAACAGGAAAACCGTGGTACTTCAAAGTCATATGGACATGGTTTGCGAAAAAAATTCCGGCACCAAACATAACTTTGATACCGATCCAATAATTCCTGTCATTGACGGAGAGTGGGTAAGAGCAAACGGAACCACCCTTGGTGCGGATGACGGTATAGGAATTGCCGCTCAGCTGGCCCTGCTGGCATCAAAGGACAGGAAGCACGGAAAAATTGAATGTCTCTTTACAGTGGATGAGGAGACAGGACTAACCGGAGCATTTGCTTTAAAACCCGGATTCTTCGAAGGTAAGATTCTTATCAATCTTGATTCGGAAGATGAGGGCGAACTTTTCATAGGTTGTGCAGGAGGTGTTGACACGATAGCTGCCTTTGAATATGACAGCGAAGATATACCTCCGTCCCATGAAGCATTCAGGGTCAGGATCGGCGGACTCAAGGGAGGGCATTCCGGTGACGATATACATAAGGGTCTCGGCAATTCAAACAAGATTCTGAACCGGTTCCTGTGGAATGTAAACAACCGGTTTGAAATGAAGCTGGCATGGTTTGACGGGGGCAACCTCCGGAACGCCATACCCAGAGAAGCAGAGGCTTTGTTCACTGTCCATCGCGAAGATGCAGGTGAGCTAAAAGAGTATTTCAGGTCTTTTTCCGGAATTGTTGGCGGAGAGCTTGCAGATGCTGATCCGGGGTTCCGGATCTCACTGGATACCGCAGAGTTGCCTTCCCTGGCCATTGATGAACAAACGCAGCTTGACCTTCTCCACTCACTTTATGCCTGCCCCAATGGTGTTATCTCCTGGAGTCCCCGGATAAAAGACCTGGTGGAAACCTCCACAAATCTGGCATCGGTAAAATTTACCGGCAACAAAATTATCATAACGACAAGCCAGCGCTCATCTTCAGATTCAGCAAAAACCGATATTGCTTCAATGGTTGAAAGCGTTTTCCGGCTGGCAAATGCCGGTATTAAAAGAACAGGGGGATATCCTGGCTGGAAGCCTGACCATAATTCGGAAATACTCAGTATAAGCAAATCAGCATATAAAAAATTATTTAACAGGAAGCCCCTGGTCAGGGCCATTCATGCCGGACTTGAGTGCGGATTGTTCCTGGAAAAATACCCGGACCTGGATATGATATCATTCGGACCCACAATAAAGGGAGCTCATTCACCAGATGAGAAACTGCATATTGGTTCCGTACAAAAATTCCATCAACTGCTGGAAGAGGTACTCAAAAATATCCCCGAAAAAGAAGAGGCCGGGGCATAGCAGGATAAAGGCATACCCGGCTGCTTCTGAAAGAGTTAAAAATCAGGAGACGGATAAGACTGAAAAACAGGGTTACAGGGCCAGGGGACTAACCGCTTCCCCGGTCATCCGGCAGGCTTGAACTCTTCTTTTCCTGCCCCGCAAACTGGGCAGGTCCAGCTGTCAGGGAGATCTTCAAATGCCGTTCCGGGTTTGATCCCCTTTGCATTATCACCGGTTTCGGGATCGTAAAGATATCCGCACACCGTACATCTGTATTTTTCCATAAGACATAAAATTTATAGAAACTTTTCCGGAATTTTCCGGCCGGTTAATTTGTAATTATACTAAAAATAAATTTAAAGCAAAAAGCTTAACAGAATCCCTGCAGCCACCGCTGAACCAATCACACCCGAAACATTCGGAGCCATGGCATGCATAAGCAGGTGATTAGTAGGGTCATAACGCAACCCCTCATGCTGTACGACCCTGGCACTGTCAGGCACCGCCGAAACTCCTGCAGCACCTATCAGGGGATTTATCCTGTCATCACCCCTGAGAAAAAGGTTCATGACTTTTGCAAAAACCAGTCCCCCTGCCGTGGCTATCATAAATGACACTGCACCCAGTCCGAATATCAGCACAGATGTCGGTGTAAGGAACACATCGGCCTGTGTCGATGCCCCCACGGTAAGACCAAGGAGAATTGTGACAATATCTATCATACTGCCCCTGGCAGTTTCTGCAAGCCTCCGTGTAACGGTGGACTCCTTCAGCAGATTGCCGAAGAAAAGCATACCCAGCAAGGGCAGAGAGCTGGGAGATATAAGCGCTGTGATTATCAACCCTATTATCGGAAAAAGTATCTTTTCAGATTTGGATACCGCCCTGGGCGGTTTCATTCTTATCAGCCTCTCCTTCCTGGTGGTGAGAAGTCTCATTATGGGGGGCTGTATAACGGGAACCAGTGCCATATAAGAATAGGCGGCAATCGCTATGGGACCTATCAGATTCCTTACAGTCGTACCGTCGGGCAGAATATGCACTCCATCGGCAAGTTTTGAGGAAAGAAAAATCGCCGTAGGTCCGTCAGCGCCTCCTATAATGCCAATTGCCCCAGCCTCCGGCATGGCAAAACCAAGCGACAGTGCCCCCAGGAAAGTCAAAAAAATTCCCACCTGTGCGGCAGCACCCAAAAGCATAAGGCGGGGATTGGATATGAGTGATGAGAAATCGGTCATTGCCCCTATACCAAGGAAGATCAAAGGAGGGTATACTCCTTTCAGCACTCCGAAATAGAGGTAGTTCATTACGCTCCCTTCTTCATAGATGCCAAGCTGAAGTCCCGCATCGGCAACAAAAGGCATGTTTCCTATGATAACCCCTGTTCCTATGGGAACCAGCAGGAGGGGCTCATATTCATAACGGATAGCAAGAAATATAAAAACCAGCCCAATTGCAATCATAAGCACATTTGCCCAGGTAATGTTCATAAAACCTGAAAAACTGAAAAATGTCCTGAGGCCCTCGAGTGCCTTTGAGCCTGAGTTCCCTGTATTGCCGGTAATAAATAAATCCTCACACCCTTCGCCGGAATACTCGCCGGTATTAACAACCGGCGAACTGCCCCGGTCTCTGTCAGAATGGTTATTAAATCCTGTCCACAGAAGAGCGAGGAATGCAATGATGCCAAACAGAGTTAACAATCTCTTCATATCATAACAATAACTTAAACCAGTTCAATCAATACATCCCCCTGCAGTACGCTTGTTCCCGGTCCCACCTTAACCGACTCCACCACACCGTCCTTCTCGGACTGGATTTTGTTCTCCATTTTCATGGCTTCCATTACCAGGATTACCTGCCCCTTTTTAACCACATCGCCCGGTTTTACAAATATTTCAAGAATACTGCCGGGGAGAGGGGCAATAACGGGTTCGGATGAACCCTTTTCCTTTTTCTCTATTGTATCCCTGCCGGTAGCCGGTACTTCTGCCCTTACAAGGGTAGGGGTTTTTGTTCTTTGAACCTCCCTGTGCACCTCCACAGTATAGTGTGTGCCGTTGACTTCCATGTGGGCAGTATTACCTTCGAAGCTTTTTATCTCCACCTCGTATGTATTCCCGCTGATAGTGAATTTAAAATTCTTCATATCTTAATGTCTGGGATATTGTCTTAATCCGTAAATTTTTGAACTCCACGGAGAATATCTTTTGGATATCTTTTTTATGGTAAGAACACCACTCTCCTCATCATGCACTTCACTTACATACAGATATATTGCCATACCAATGGCGGCATTCAGTTCTCCGGTAATTTTAAAATCCCTCTTATCGGAATTCCCTCTCTTCCCGCCCAAAAATTTACTGATATCAATTCTAAGCAGTGAGGGCAGGTTGTAAAATACAACGTAGAGCAGCACCAGTGCTATAAAAACCACTATATAGCCTGTAAGAGCTATGGTGGCGGCAAAAACATCTATTTGAGAAAAATCAGGCATCATCAGGTTTATCATCTCTCAGAGCATATTAAAGTGGTAAATTCGAGTGTTTTTTAGGCGGATTAACATCCTTTTTGGTCATAAGGGTCTGCAGTGCACGAATGATCCTGAAACGTGTATTCCTGGGTTCAATCACATCGTCAATGAATCCGGCGCGTGCCGCTTCGTAGGGATTGGAAAACTTTTCCGTATACTCCTTCTCCTTCCGGGCAATATACCCGGCTTTTTCTTCATCATCCTGAATCGCAGCTGCCTTCTTTCCCTCAAGTATCTCTATTGCTCCCTGTGCTCCCATTACTGCTATTTCAGCGGTCGGCCAGGCATAGTTTATATCACCCCTGAGCTGCTTGCAGCCCATTACGTCATGCGCCCCTCCGTAGGATTTCCGAAGGGTAACAGTCACCTTGGGCACTGTGGCTTCACCATAGGCAAAAAGAAGCTTGGCCCCGTGAATAATAATGCCTCCGTACTCCTGGGCGCTGCCGGGAAGAAATCCCGGGACATCTACCAGGGTAACAACAGGAACATTAAATGCATCACAGAACCTTACAAACCGGGCAGCCTTCCGCGAGGCTTCAGTATCGAGTACACCGGCAAGGAAGGCGGGTTGATTCGCCACTATCCCTGCAGGCATGCCGTTAAACTTGGCAAATCCGACAACTATATTCCTTGCATAGTTACGGTGCATTTCAAGAAATTCCCTGTTATCTGCTATTGTGTAAATAATATCCTTTATATCGTAAGACTGATTTGACCCGGAGGGAATTATCGTGTTCAGGATATCATCGGCTCTTTCTGACGGGTCAGTGCATTCGGTCACCGGAGGATCCTCAAGGTTGTTCTGGGGCAGGTATTCAAGCAGTTTACGGATAATCAGCAATCCTTCCTCCTCATCTTCTGCCCTGAAATGAGCTACCCCCGACTTTGAAGAGTGTACCTCGGCTCCCCCAAGGTCTTCGGTGGTAATGCTTTCGCCGGTAACTGCCCTGGTGACTTTGGGCCCGGTAACAAACATATAGCTTGTCTTTTCACTCATAATTATCACATCGGTAAGAGCAGGAGAATATACTGCCCCTCCCGCACAGGGTCCGAAGATAGCAGATATCTGCGGTATTAACCCGGAGGCCATGATGTTTCGCTGGAATATCTCGGCATAACCGGCAAGGCTCATAACCCCTTCCTGTATCCTTGCGCCTCCGCTGTCATTTATACCTATAACCGGTGCGCCCACCTTCATGGCCTGGTCCATCACCTTACAGATTTTTTTCGCGTAGGTCTCCGACAAGGATCCGCCCAACACTGTGAAGTCCTGGGAATAAAGATACACAACCCTTCCGTCAATTGTGCCGTGACCGGTAACAACCCCGTCACCGGGATACTTCTGACTGTCAAGTCCGAAATTATTGCATCGGTGAGTAACAAACATGTCGAACTCTTCAAAGCTACCCTCATCAAGCAGCATCTCTATGCGCTCCCTCGCCGTCATTTTACCTTTGGCATGCTGGGATTCTATCCTTTTCCTTCCTCCACCAAGTTTAGCCTGGTCACGTAATTCTATCAACTTCTGAATCTTGTCCTTTCCGGTCATGATTATTTTTTATGGAATTAAAAATTTCAGAGGTTATACAGTAATGGACGTAAAGCTTTAATATCACCTGCTTTTATCCTCACAAAGTTCGGTCAGCACTCCAAAGGTTGACCGGGGATGCAGGAAGGCAATATCCAGCCCTTCTGCCCCTTTCCTCGGCTGCTGATCAATAACCTGCACACCTTTTTCCTTTGCATGTTTCAGGGCTTCTTCGATACCCTTGACGGCAAAAGCAATATGATGCACCCCCTCTCCCCTTTTTTCCAGGAATTTTGACACCGGTCCGTCCTCCGATGTAGACTCAAGGAGCTCAATCTTTGTATCTCCCGCCATAAAAAATGCAGTTCGCACCTTTTGATCTTCAACCTCTTCAATATTATAACATTTCAGGCCCAGTACCTCTTCATAAAAATTAACGGATTCCCGCAGGTTTTTCACTGCAATGCCAATATGTTCAATATGTGTTGTTTTCATAATATCTCTTTTATCTGCATGGTAAATGTATCTATAAATGACATATATACAGTATGATTTTTATCAATAAATCAGTCCTGAATTGTTGTTTTTAAACATATAAAAATCACTGCGGTGGAATATCCTGCAAAACCGGTTACCCTGTAACTACTGGTCGGCTATTGAATCGTATATCACCTGCTGGATTTTGGTCCTCAGATTCATCTGCAGGAGTTTGTTGTTGAACTGGTCAGGATGGACACGGTTGGAGAGAAAAATATATACAATTTCCTCAACAGGGTCGGCCCATGCTATGGTGCCGGTAAAACCGCTGTGGCCGAAACTCTCCTTTGAAGCTGAACGTGCAGCCGGACCGTTTCGGGAGAATTTCTTTTCGGGTTTGTCGAAACCTATTCCCCTGCGGTTACCGTTATGGCTGTTTGGGGCAGATGTAAATCTCTCAATGGTCTCGGGTGCAAAAAATTTGTTCCCTCCGTAATCTCCATCCTGCAAATAGAGCTGCATGAGCTTGGCCAGGTCATTTGCATTGGAAAACAACCCGGCATGACCGCCCACACCCCCTATCATGGCTGTACCCGGATCATGGACGTGACCGTGCACAAGCTGCCTTCTGAATATTATATCATTCTCAGTGGGCACTATCTCACTCTCCCTGAATTTTTCAAGGGGCAGGTAGGTCATTCTCCCTGCTCCGAGAGGCCTGTAAAAGTTCTTTTCGGTATACAATTCCAGAGGTTCACCGCTGACAGTCTCTATGATACTCTTAAGATAATAGTATCCAAGGTCGCTGTAAAGATACAGGTTCCTCCGGGTCAGGGCCGATTCGTCGATACGCCTGTATATGGAATCACGGTAGGACCTGTTCATAAACATCCTGTTGGCAACCCTTATGGTGTATTTGCCGTCGGGCTGGTCGGTGAAAAGGCTGTCAACAAACCTGTAATTCCTGTTCATAAACATATTTCCGGCCAGCATATAGGGATAATGGACGGACACCCTCCTTGAAAAAAGCTCCTCATCGGGAACAAGGCTTTCAAATGTATCATAGTAAAAGGGTATCCAGGGCTGTAATCTTGCCTGGTGGGTAAGCACATCCTTAATAACCAGGCCATGTTTGTTTGTACCTTCCAGGCAGGGAAGATAATGCCCCAGCGTGTGGCCAAGGTCAACCCGTTGATCTTCTGTCAGCTTCATAATGACCGGTACCGAAGATGCTATCTTGGTAATGGAGGCCAGGTCATAAAGGTCGCCTGTCCTTACCGGTCTTTCCTGACGGTAAGTGTGATAGCCGAAGGCCTTATGATAGACCACTATCCCTTTTCGTGCCACCAGCACCTGTGCACCGGGGGTGGCTTTTTCACTTATTGCATTTCTAACAAGGGAATCAATGGACTGCAGCATTCCTGAATCCATTCCTGCTTCTTCAGGCACCGAATATCTCAGCCTCATCCCCCCTTCTGTATGGTGGCCCGATCCGGCACGGTAAGCTGATGTTGCAGTGACCGGCAAAGATCCTTCAGCTCCCGCAGCGCCGAATATCAGCTGCGCCGATATATCCTGCGCGGTATGATTATCATCGTAGGCCATCAGGAGTGCCCTGATGCCAGAAAGGTCATCGAAAAATCCAAGTCCGTAAGGTGAGGTGAACACGGCCATGATAACATTATTCCGGACAGCAAGCTTCCTTACAAAATAGGAAGTCTGCGGCGAAATTCCGTATTGCCTTGACCGCCTGCCGTCTGCATCATGAATACCCACTATAACAAGGTTGAACCTGTCCAGGTCATTGATAACACCGTTAAACTGCTCCAGCGTCGAATATTTGTCTATTGTAAAATGCTTCACCGGGGCATAAAGTTCGAGTGTTTCCTGGAATACCGTTTTGTTTCCCCTACCCACTGAAACAGTTGCAATATTGAGGGTGTCCAGTCCTTTAAGCGGAATAAGTCCGTTATGGTTTTTTAAGAGAGTCAGTGAAGCAGCGATCACCTTTCTTCGTGAAAGTTCATATTCAGGTTTGTTAAGATCGCTGTAAAGGCCTTGTGCCTTTGTGCCGGTCATGTTTTCCAGTCCAAACCAGTATTTCGCAGTAAGGACCCTTCTGCACTTCTCATCTATCATCTCCTGTGTCAGGATGCCATCCTGCAAAGCCTGCATGATGCCGGAAACAGCCTTTCCCACATCAGGCGGAAAAAGCAGCACATCGTTACCTGCAAGCAAAGCCTGAACCTCAAGCCGGCCGGGAGGGAGATGATCACTCACCCCTTTCATATTCAGGCCATCCGTAAAAACCAGTCCGCTAAACCCAAGCTGATCCCTGAGCAGACCTTCTACCGCGCGAGCCGAAAGTGATGTGGCAAGTTCGGCAGTACTGTCAATTGACGGCACATGCAGATGAGCTGTCATAATGCCTCCTATTCCGTTGTCAATAAGTTCCCGGAAAGGAACAAGTTCAAGCGTATCAAACTCTTCACGCGTCTTACCGATAAAAGGAAGTGTGTAATGCGAATCCTGGTCTGTATCTCCGTGACCAGGAAAATGTTTCCCCACCGCCAGTATACCGTTATCCTGCATGCCCTTCATATACTGCAGGGCTTTTGAGGCAACATTCCATTTGTCATCGCCAAAGGAACGATTTCCGATAACAGGGTTTCGCGGATTAACATTTATATCTGCAACAGGTGCAAAATTAATATGGACACCCAGACGCTTCATCTGTTCTGCCATGCCGGCGGCCATATTATATACCAGTCTGTTGTCGCTCACAGCACCCAGCATAAGGTGCCGGGGATAGATCATGGTACTGTCAAGCCTCATTCCCAGTCCCCATTCAGCATCCATTGCCACCATGAGAGGCGTTTTGGCAATGGCCTGGTACCTGTTGGTCATGTTTGCCTGCCGGGCAGCCCCCCCCCTCATAAAGACCAGTCCGCCAATATTATAATCCCTTATCAGTCCGCTAACATACTCATCTCTCGCAAACCTGTTGTCTGAAGAAGCATCCACCATGATCAGCTGGGCAATCCGCTCTTCAGGGGTCAGTGAAAGCAAGACAGAGTCGACCCAATGACTGGTTTCTCCGGCAAAGGGGGGCATGACAACTCTTTGTGACTGTGCCGACACCTCACTTACAGGAGAGTGATTTACAGGCAGAATAAGTAAAATAAAAGTTACAGGAAACAAAAACCGGTACAGGGAAAACATAATCCAAACCTGATAAAAAAGTTAACTAAAAATATCCGGGATAAAAAGGCCGGTTGGTACTGCAAATATAATTTATTGCCATTTTATGCCTAATAAATACGGTGATTTTTATTTAAAAATTGCACCTGCCTTAAAATAAAGAACAATTCCTTTCCATATATTGTTTTGCAGCCATTTTTACTAAATTTACAGTCTGTTCAAATAACAACTCATTCAAACAAATACAATTTACCATGATAAAGAAAACCAGAAGCATCTTGCTGCTTTTCTTCCTCTTTGCCGGTGCAGGTGCACAGGAAGAAGCAAGATTATTGAGGTTTCCGGCTATTCACGGCGATCAGATCGTTTTCAGCCATGCAGGAAACCTTTACACCGTTAACAGTTCGGGAGGGACAGCCAGGAAACTTACCAGTCATGACGGCTACGAAATGTTCCCGCGTTTTTCGCCCGACGGCAGTCTCATTGCATTTACAGGCCAGTATGACGGCAACACCGAAGTTTTTGTCATTCCTGCCGCGGGCGGAGAGCCAAAGCGCCTTACATATACCGCCACCCTTGACAGGGATGACCCGGGCGACCGCATGGGGCCGAACAACATCGTTATGGGATGGACACCCGACGGGAATCACATTACTTTTCGTTCAAGAAAAAGGTCATTTAACTCTTTTAAAGGTCATCTATACAATGTTCCCGCTGACGGGGGACTGCCGGTTCAGATTCCGCTGTCGGAGGGAGGATTCCTTTCTTATTCACTTGACGGTAAAAAGATGGCCTACAACAGGGTATTCCGCGAATTCCGCACCTGGAAGTATTATGAGGGAGGTATGGCTGATGATGTCTGGGTTTACGATATGGTATCACGTACCAACACTAATATCACCGACAGCAGATCCCAGGATATAATTCCAATGTGGGTAAGAGAAGAGATATACTTCCTCTCCGATCGTGAACGCACCATGAACCTTTACGTCTATAACACCAAAACACGGCAGACAAGCAAGGTAACCAACTTTACAGAGTATGACATCAAGTTCCCGTCTCTCGGTAAAGATAATATCGTATTTGAGAACGGGGGATATATTTATAAGTTTAATGTAAGGACAAAGGAGTATGAGAAGGTACCCGTAATGATCAGCGGAGATTTTATTCATGCCCGTGCAGAGTGGAAAGATGTATCGGAATCGGTCCGCTCCGCAGATATGTCACCCAACGGAGAGAGGCTGGTATTTGCTGCAAGGGGAGAAGTGTTCAATGTGCCTGTTAAAAGCGGAATAACAAGGAACCTTACCCGGACCCCGGGCGTTCATGACAGGAACGCCAGCTGGTCACCCGACGGGAAAAATATTGCATGGGTATCTGATAAAAGCGGTGAGTTCGAGATATACATGCAACAGCAAGACGGTTCGCAGCCACCTGTTCAGCTGACCACTGCCGGTGACACCTATATATTTAATTTCCGGTGGTCGCCCGACAGCAGAAAGATACTTTACCATGATAAAAAGAACAGGCTCAGGATTGTCGATGTTGCTACCAGAGAAATAACAGATGTTGCCTACAGCGGACTCAGTGTTATGTCAGATTACAGCTGGTCGCGCGACAGCAGGTGGATAACATATACAAGGCCAGAACAGGGAATGAATGTGGTTTGCCTCTATAATGTCTCCACAGGCAGCTCACATGATGTTACAGAAGGATGGTATGCCTCCGGCAGTGCCACCTTCAGTCCGGATGGCAAATACCTGGTTTTTTCTTCAAGAAGGGATTTCAATCCTACATACAGCCAGACGGAATGGAACCATGCCTATACGGATATGACCAGGATATATCTTGCTGCTCTTTCAAAGGATACTCCCAGCCCCTTTGCACCGGAAGATGACAAGGTTGAAACTGCAGGAGATCAGGCTGAAGAAAGCAGTGCTTCCGGCAACCGGGCAGGTGCCGGAGACATCATAAAAGTGGATACAGACGGGATACAGGACAGGATCATCTCTCTGCCGGTCAAAGCCTCAAATTATTATAATGTAGTGGCAGCTGAAGACCGGGTCTATTACAATGAACGGTCTGCCGGTGCCGGTTCGGCAACCATGAAGATGTATGACCTGAAGAACAGGAAAGAGACTGAACTTGGAGAGAACCTCTCCTTCAGCATTTCATCGAATAATAAAAAGATGCTTGTGCGAAGCCGCAACAACTATGCAGTTATTGACCTGCCTTCATCAAAAATAGACATCTCCGATCATGTTGATCTTTCGAATATGAGATCATGGGTTGACTATTCAAAGGAGTGGCAGCAGATATTTGATGAAAGCTGGAGACAGATGAGGGATTTCTTTTACGATCCCAATATGCATGGAGTGGACTGGAAAGCGATGTATGAGAAGTACAATGTGCTTATTCCCCATGTCAGGCACCGCACCGACCTGACATATATTATCGGCGAACTTATAGCAGAGCTGAATGTGGGTCATGCGTATGCAGTGAACGGCGAACGGCCCATGCCGGAGAGGATAAGTACGGGACTGCTGGGGGCAGAGCTCAGCGAAGATTCCTCAGGCTACGCTAAAATAGAAAGGATACTTGAGGGTGCGAACTGGAGCAGTGATTTGCGCTCACCGCTCACAGAGATGGGTCTTGATATAAATGAGGGAGACTATATACTTGCCGTTAACGGTAACCCTGTAAATGAAGAGAACAATATTTACAAACTTCTTGTTAACACCGCAGACAACCTGGTTGAACTTACCGTAAACAGTGAGCCCGAAACATCCGGGAGCAGGAAGGTAATTGTCAGGCCGGTTGCCGATGAATCGGATCTTTACTATTATAACTGGGTTCAGGACAACATACGCAAGGTAGATGAGGCCACCGGCGGGCAGGTCGGATATATACATATACCCGATATGGGGGTGAACGGACTGAACCAGTGGGCCAGGCTTTATTATCCGCAGTTGCAGAAACGGGGACTAATAATTGACGACAGGGGTAACGGGGGCGGCAATGTCTCTCCCATGATCATAGAACGTTTGAACAGAACCATGACCTATGCCACGATGAACACCAACCGGACAGAAGGCTCTGTGAACCCTGTTGGCACGCATGTCGGACCCAAAGTGGCATTGATAGACAGGTATTCAGCTTCTGACGGCGACCTTTTCCCGTACAGGTTCAGGAAAAAGGATATAGGGAAAATAATTGGCGTAACCAGCTGGGGAGGCGTTGTAGGATACAGCGGCGCCATACCCGCCATGGACGGCGGATCTATCATAACCCCCTCGTATGCACCTTATGCGGCTGACGGCAGCGGTTTCATCATTGAAGGTGAAGGTGTTGAACCCGATATATGGATAGACAATGACCCTGCAAGGGAATTCAGGGGAATTGACGACCAGCTTAACAAGGCAATAGAAGTGATCCTTGAAAGTATCGGGGAGTGGGATCAGTGGGTACCGCCCATACCTGATTTTCCTGATAAAAGTAAATAACTACCCCCGGGCAGCCGGCTTAAACCGGCTGCCCGTTAAACCGGGAACTGTAAATCTTCCGGATAACAAAGAACAATATTAGAAAAAGCAACAACAGGTATATAAATATTTATATATTTATATTAATTTTGCATTTAAATTATATAAAACACAAATAAAACAACATTTTCTGTTATGGATATGATAATCAATTTTGAAAAAGGGAAAAAAGTCAATGCAACCTATAAAAACACACTGATTAAAACGGACCAGCCGGTTAAAGCAGGAGGAGAAGGCAGTGCCCCTGAGCCTTTTTCTCTTTTTCTGGCCTCCATCGGTACATGCGCCGGGATATATGTAAAATCATTCTGTGATCAGAGGGGTATACCTTCGGATGACATCAGGCTCGTCCAGTCAATGAAATTTAACCCTGAGAAAAGGATGATTGACAGCATTAACATAGATATTCAGTTACCGGCAGATTTCCCTGAAAAATACAGGGAAGCGGTAATAAAGGCAGCGGACCTGTGTACTGTAAAGAAACATCTTGCAGATCCTCCCGGCATTGAGGTCCGTGCCCTGACAGCCTCCCGGGTATAAATAATTTTACCGGTCATGAAGGAAGGCAGGGCTAATCTTTGCCTGTTCCGATAATCTCAAATTCGGTTCTCCTGTTTTCAGCCCTGCCCTCTTCCGTCTGATTGTCAGCCACGGGCATGGTCTCCCCGAAGCCCGCATATTCGATCCTGTTTTTATCTATACCCGAATCTACCAGGTAAGCGGCAACGGACTCGGTTCGCCTTTCCGATAATTCCATATTATACCCCGGCTCTCCCACATTATCGGTGTGTCCGTTGATCCTGATCCGGATGCCGGGATTATTACCCATGAACTCAATCAGTTTTTCAAGTTCCACAATCGATTCAGGTTTCAACTGATCACTGTCGAATTCAAAAAAGATATTTCTCAGAATGGTCTTTTCTCCCTCTTTTACAGGATGCAGGGGAATATCCTTAAGATAAGGATCGGTCTGGTGAGCAAATCCGCTCAGGGAAAAATGATCTGAATAAAACAGGTACCCGCTTCGGGACACATTGAGGGCATAGTCCCTTCCCGTGGCAATAGGCACCAGGAACTCTCCGGTACGGGGATCCGACCAGGAATGTATAACCATCTCTTCGGTCTGAAGGTCAATGAGTTCAAAACCGGCACGGAGCCTTTCCAGGCTTCCGGCATCATAAACTGTTCCCTTCATATATGATACCTCCAGAGGGCGGGCATCAGGGTAGAGTTCAAATGAATAAATGTCTCTTACCTCGCCGCTCATCCTGTCAGAGGCAAAATATCCCCTGTCACCTTTAGCATTGACAATAAGGCCTATTTCATCAAAATGGGTATTCAACGGGTAACCCAGATTTTCAGGGGCACTCCAGTTCCCTTCATCTCTCCTTGTAACAAAAAGGTCATATCCCCCCATACCGACATGGCCGTCAGAAGAGAAATAAAGTGTCTTGTTGTCGGGATGGATAAACGGAGACATCTCATTACCTTCTGTATTAATATCTTTTCCCAGATTGACAGGTGTTTTCCACTTACCGTTTTCTCCGCGAAGCGAGTACCACAGGTCCATTTTCTCCTGCCCTGCTCCACGGTTACTGGCAAAATAAAGAGTTCTTCCGTCAGGGGATATTGATGGCTGTGCCTCCCATGAAGCGGAATTGACAGGTGAACCAAGATTAACAGGTTCTCCCCACCTGTCTCCTGTCCTTTCCGCAAAGTAAATATCACAACTTCCAAGTCCGTCTTCCCGGTTACAGGCGGTAAAAAAAATCAACCTCCCGTCGGCCGATAAAGACGGTGCTCCTTCATTAAGCTCTGAATTAAGCGGGGGGCCAATATTTCTGGCTACCGACCACTCACCTTGGCTGTAATAGCTAACATAAAAATCCTCACGCAGATTGTACGGAACTCTCCTTCCCTGCTGATCCCGTTTGACCTGCCTTGTAAAAATAAGGGTCTGCTCATCGGCAGTCAGTGTAGGCCAGTACTCATCATCGCTGCTGTTTACGGAGGGACCAATATCTTCAGGATCAAACGGAACGGGATTGCGCATTGCCCTGACCGCAAAATCGCAGTTTCTAATCTTATGCTCAGCAAGGGCCCTGTATCTGTCCGGCACACCAGGATGTAAAACAAGTGTTTCATACGAATCCCGTGCCTCTTCATATTCCCCTGCAGCCATCCATGCATTGCCCATATTGAAATAAACAAGCGGGAAGAAATCAGGATCGAGAGAAACTGCTTTTTCAAAATACCTGGCTGCTTCACGGTATTCCTTCATCTCATAATACACATCGCCAGCCAGCAGATAGGCCTCATAAAAGTCGCCGTCTGCCGATATCGCCCTTTTAAAAAGCTCCAGGGCACCTTCATAATCAAGCAACTCAAACTGACGGATACCCGAATTAAAAAACCTGGCAGCACGGTTACTCCCTGTCGAAAGTTCCTGCGAAAATATCCATGCACTGACGGTTATGAAAAGAAATAACAAAAACAGCCGCTTCATAGAATTCCATTTTAGGCCTGTCAGGGAATATGCATAAATTTGTGTGCCTGGAGGGAAATATTCCATTTAGGGTTCTCCTTTACATAATCTACAACGGAAGAAATAATATTTTGGTACCGGCTCCATTCCGGCTGCAGGTACAACCTGCACAACTCATTGACCTTTAAAGCGTTTTCTTCAGCCCACTCCAGGTCGGAAGTGTCAAAAACAATTACTTTAAGCTCATTTGCCGATTTGTAAATCGCGGGTTCGGGCCTGCCCTGTTTTTTGGGAGAAAGGCATATCCATGTCCATTCACCGGTAAGCGGGTATGCCCCGGAAGTTTCAATAAATGTCCCGATATTCTTCTTCCTTAACCTGCCGCATAAATAATCAAGCGGGTATAACAGTGGCTCTCCCCCCGTAACCACAACCGAACGGGCAGGACAGGATGAGGCCCTCTCAACTATCTCATCCGCGTCTGTTAAGGGATGCAGATTCCTGTTCCAGGTGAATTTTGCATCACACCAGCTGCAGCCAATGTCACATCCGCCCAGGCGGATAAAATATGCAGCTTTACCGGTATGATAACCCTCTCCCTGGATGGTATAAAAGTCCTCAACCAGCGGAAGTTTTTTGCCTCCCTCAAACAGATCATCCATTAAAATCAACTTAAGGAGTCAAAAATACAAATTACCCGGACACCAAAAAAGAAGTAACAGTGGAAAATTACCCGGCACAGGTGATCAGTTCCGGCTGAATCCGAACGCCTCCAGCATTTTGTCAAAAATATTGGTATTATCATATATTCCGGTGAAGTCCCCGGCACCCGGCCCCCAGGCAAACACCGGCTGCATCAGTCCGGTATGTCCCCCGGTAGTGAATCCTGCTGTTATTTCACTGGTTTCAGGGTCAAAACCGTGCAGCGCCATACCGCCGGTATCATGATCACTGGTCACAATAACAAGAGTGTTACCGTCCTGCCTGGCAAACTCAAGGGCTTTACCAACTGCCCTGTCAAAATCAAGCATTTCATTCACAATATATTCAATATCGTTATCATGGCCGCCCCAGTCTATCTGCGATCCTTCAACCATAAGAAAAAAACCGGAAGGATTCTGATTCAGGATATTAATTGCAGTACCTACGGCACCTGGAAGCATATCCCCCCTGTTCTCATCATACCTGGAAGGATGTCCCTCAGCAACAAGCCCCGCCAGTCTGCCGGAACCTATACTGATCACATCATCCACGTTATAAGCAATCTGATACCCTTCAGATTCAAGTTCTTCCAGGAGATTGCGTCCGTCCTCCCTCTTTTCAAAATGGCTGCGCCCTCCGCCAATAAAAACATCGATGCCGGAGTTTCGAAAATCCAAAGCGATCTCCTCTGCCATATTTCTGCTCGGCTGGTTGGCTACAAATGCTGCAGGGGTTGCATGTGTAACTGCACAGGTTACAACAATACCGGTTGCAAGATTATTATCCGATGCCAGATGCAATATACTCCTGACAGGATTTCCTTCCGGATCCATTCCAATAACCCCGTTATTGGTCTTTACCCCGGTTGCAAGCGCTGTTCCCGCAGCACCCGAATCGGTAACAAAATCATTTGCAGAATAAGTTTGTATTGCACCGATATATGGAAAATGTTCAATGTTCAAAGGAGCATCACCTGAGATGATTCCGGCCTGGACGTGTGCCCAGCTCATACCGTCACCTATCAGCAGGATAATATTTTCAGGTCCGGAATCCTCACTGGAAGCACAGGACAAACTTAAAAAGAGAAAAGATAAAGCAGTAAAATACAAATTGATGCGTCTCATAATATTAATATTTTAACCTTTCTATATATAACAATATTTTAATTCCAAAAGTACAAAAAACAGATACAGGTTATAATAATATGCATTAAGAAATTGTTAAAACCGTGAATATATATCACATGATCATGCCGGCGCCCACTGTTTCGTTGGTTGCCTCATCAATAAGGATAAGGCTTCCTGTTATCCTGTTAAGCCGGTAGGGGTCATAAAACAGGGGTTTGGTGGTTTTTATCCCGATACAGGCAATATCGTTCAGGCTTACAGATTTATCCGAATAATCCTTTTCAAGAGTGTTTATATTCATTTTATAATCGATCTCCTTAACCATGCATTTCACATCCCGGGTTGCATGTTTAACCGCGTACTTACCGCCATGCTGCATGTTTTTCCGGTTCAGCCAGCATACCATAAGCCTGATATCCTGTCCGCTTACAGGTCCGTTTTTTTCTCCAACCAGCATATCGCCGCGGCTAATATCCAGGTCATCCTCCAGGGTGATCGAAACCGACTGCGGGGCAAAGGCAGTATCAAGCTGTCGGTTAAATGTATCGATGCTTTTTATCCTGGAAACCAGGCCGTCCGGCAAAACCTTCACCTTATCCCCCTGTTTCATGATACCGCCTGCGATCCTGCCTGCATATCCCCGGTAATCATGAAATTCATCCGACTGGGGCCTGATAACGTACTGAACGGGAAACCTGACATCAACAAGATTCTCATCTCCGGCTATATGGATATTCTCAAGCAGGTACATCAGGGTGGGTCCTTCATACCAGGCTGTTTTTTCTGACCTTTCAACAACATTGTCTCCAAATTTCGCACTGATGGGAACAAACCTTACATCCCTGATATCAAGCTTTCCGGCAAATTCCAGAAACCGTGACCTGATATTTTCAAATACTTCCTGATCAAAGCCCACCAGGTCCATCTTATTGACGCATATCACTACATGCGGTATCTGCAGAAGCGAAGCAATATAGGCATGCCTGAGGGTCTGTTCTATAACACCGTGTCTTGCATCAACGAGGATCAGGGCCAGGTTGGCCGTGGTAGCACCGGTAACCATGTTACGGGTATACTGTATATGGCCGGGCGTATCGGCAATTATGAATTTTCGCTTTGGTGTGGCAAAATACCTGTAAGCAACGTCAATGGTTATACCCTGCTCCCTCTCCGCCCTCAGTCCGTCAGTAAGCAACGCAAGATTCACCTCTCCCTCCCCTTTGCGCAGGCTGGCCGAGGTGATAGCTTCCATCTGGTCTTCAAAAATGGCCTTGCTGTCAAACAGAAGTCTCCCGATAAGCGTACTTTTACCGTCATCAACACTTCCCGCGGTAGTGAACCGCATCAGTTCCATATCAAGGTACCCGGGAGCAGGATCAGTTTTCAGATTTTGCATTTACTGATATTATTATAGTTAATGATTTACATATAGTTCAAAAAGTTCAAACAGTGCCCGGAAGATTGCAGGGACATATTCAATTGTCAGAAATATCCCTCTTTTTTCCTGTCCTCCATAGCGGCATCAGACCTCTTGTCATCATACCTGCCACCCCGCTCGGTTATCCTGGTGGCAGCTATCTCCTTTATGATGTCTTCCAGTGTATCGGCTGTTGAAAGTGTGACCCCGGTACATGTAATGTCGCCTATTGTACGGCAACGGACATCCCTCTCCTCAACTTTTTCATCCTCCTTAAGCTCCATAAAGGGAGCCCACGCCAGCCACACACCGTCACGGTTAAAAACCTTCCTTTTATGAGTAAAATAGAGCGACGGGATCTCTATATCTTCCATGAAGATGTACTGCCAAACATCAAGCTCTGTCCAGTTGCTTATCGGGAACACCCGGAAATGCTCCCCCATAAGTTTTCGCCCGTTGAAGATGTTCCACAGTTCCGGACGCTGGTTTTTCGGATCCCACTGGCCAAACTCATCCCGGTGTGAAAAGAATCTCTCCTTGGCACGTGCTTTCTCTTCATCACGGCGGCCGCCACCCAGGGCACAGTCAAACTTCATCTCCCCGATTGCATCAAGCAAAGTTACTGTCTGCAATACATTGCGGCTGGCATTGACTCCTTTCTCTTCAATGACCCTGCCTTTATCTATGGTATCCTGAACCAGTCTGGCGATGCAGGTAGCCCCGGCCTTTTCCATAAGCTGGTCGCGAAAATCAAGTGTCTCCGGGAAGTTATGCCCTGTATCTATATGCAGCAGGGGAAAGGGCACTTTTGCAGGCCAGAATGCCTTCCTGGCAAGGTGAAAAAGTACGATAGAATCTTTCCCTCCTGAAAACAGGAGAGTGGGCCGTTCAAACTGGGCAGCCACCTCCCTGATAACGTACACGGACTCGGATTCCAGTTCCCGGATATGATTGAGTTTAAGATTATCCATTATTATTATTTTTTGAAGGCTCCCGCAGGGTTCAGTAAGCCCGGCTTCCTTATTATTTGCCCCCGGCATATTTTCTTATATATTTAAAACCCGGTACCAGCGCCGGAAAAACTACAAATTTAATATTTTTACCGGGTATTGGAAATACGGTTTACAAAAAAGCACTTAAAAACCCTGCAAGTCTATTAACCCCTGCTTAATTCCGGTTCAGGTTTCCCGGTTACCCTCCTGTTGCTGACTGTCGTAATACAGGAAAGAAGAGACGTAACGCACTTCACACTACTTTGACCGGCCGGTAAGGATGCTCACAGGCTATAAAATACAAAAGATCCGGGGTTATTTTCCCGGATCTTTTGATAAATGTATATAATCAGACCGTTTACAAAGGATTCTGATCTTCTGTAGTAATATTCGGGTTATTATCTATCTCGGTCTGCGGTATCTGATAGATGAACAAAGGCGAATTTGCCGGCAACTCAAGGTATAACGGGTTATTGTCATAATCAAGGTGATTGCTTCCCGTCCTGTCAAGGGGAATTTGCAGGCGCCTGATATCGCGCATTCTGAAACCCTCACCCCAAAGCTCTATTCTTCTTTCAAAAAGAATCTCGTCAAGAAGTGCCTGACCGGTCTCCGTAACAGTGGCAGGGGCATCGTACCTGTTGTCCCTTAACTCCTTCAGAAGGCCCTGGGCTCCGGTATAATCATTCAGATGCCATCTTGCTTCAGCTTCAATAAGCAACATCTCTTCCGGGCGCATCATCACGTAATCGGCGGCAAAATTCTTACCTCCAGGACGTCCGGCATTGAATTTAAGATTTACGTAGGGAAGCTCTATTCCGGCAGCAATGGTATAATTACCGATCAACTCTTTTCTGATGTCGCCATCAACCATCTGATCATACATTGCACTGCTGGCAAGTTTAGGTGAGAGATAAAGTCCGGTATAACCGGGTACTGACATATCCAGATGTGAGAACAGGGAAGCATAGATAGTGGACTGCTCATCATTAATTTCCAGTCCCCACAACCAGTTCTGCGCCTGGTAGCTGTCGAAGCCCGCAGCATACTGTGCCCTGGAGTTAATGTCAACTCCCTGGCGGGCTGCAGCCGCGTGATCCCTTGCAGCGGTCCAGTCCTCCATATAAAGTGCCACTCTCGCCCTCAGGCCGTGAGCTACATTGAGATTGATATCGGAAATATGCCTTCTGCCTGCAGGATTGGCTGTCATAAGGCTTACAGCCTCATCCAGGTCATCGGCAGCCCTCTGGTAAACCTCGCTCAGAGGAGCCCTGGGATTACCTTCAGTAGTCGGCTCGGTGTAAACCGGAACACCAAGGGCGCTGGGATTTGCCGCATAGGTCTGCTGGAACATTTCGGCAAGGTTATGATAGGCATAGCCCCGCAATGCAAGCGCCTGGGCCTTTACATTAGCTTTCTGTGCAGGGTCGGTTCCGGTGGCTTCATCAATATTTACAATAATGTTATTCACATTGTTGATGATCCGGTAGAATTGCGACCATGTCCACCCCGGCCTCCTGTAGGTAGCCTGGTTATTGTCAAGGCGGTAATCAAAACCAAACCAGTGGTGCCTGGACTGAACCATATCCTCGCCCATAAGGTCCATTGCAAGGTCAAGGGCTTTTACCCCAAACTGGTCATGATTGGACCTGAACGCACGCATATCGCGCAGAACACCATCTAGAACTGTCTGACATCCCTGTACAGATTCAAAGACATCTGCATCGGATATCTGGTTTGTCGGCGCCGTCTCCAGAAAATCTTCCGAACAGGCAGCGGTCAGACCGACTATTATTAAAAATATTATACTAAGTCTTTTCATATTGATTTTATTTTAGAAATTCATACTAACACCAAAAGTAACTGTACGAAGCGGGGTGTAATTGTATCCCTGGGTTCCTGCAAAGCTCTGCATCGGATCCATACCCTTGAGTGATGTGAAAGTATACAGGTTTGTGCCTGTGACAAACACCCGGGTATTGGTCATGCCAATGTTCTGAAGCATTGAAGAGGGCACGTTATAGCCAAGCGATACATTCCTTATACTCATATAGTCGCGATCAAAGAGAAACCTTGAGGATGTACCGTTGGCATTCTGGTCGCCTATAAGTATCGGGTTTTCAGCATCGGTATTGTCCTCCGTCCAGCTATCCAGTATATCCCTGTGCCAGTTGGTTCCGTAATCGCCGTTATGCATTAGCTCCTGGTAAACGCCATCCAGCACAACTCCCCCGAGTCCGTAAGTCAGCATAAATGAGAAGTCGAAATTGCCAACCCTCATATTACTTGAAAAGCTCCCCTCCAGGTCAGGAATTGAAGTGCCAACATAATAGCGGTCTGCCTCCCCGTAGGTGTCGGTGGTTTCCCTTCCGGTTATAATGGGTTCACCGTCATCATCATATCCGTCAATAATATCCTTGTACCAAAGCACGCGGCCTTCATCATCCAGGCCTGCATATTCGCGGATCCAGAAATCATAAATTGAGCGTCCCACTTCCCATCTCTTGGAGCCAACTATTATTTCGTCCTGCGGAAGTTCGGTGATCTCATTCTTAAAGTGTGACAACATCATATCAACATTCCATATAAAATTTCTGGCCGATACAAGGTTGGCATTAATTTCAACGTCAATACCGGTATTTTTCAGAGCACCGATGTTGGCATCTATTGAGGAGAAACCGGTTGACGGGGGTATCGGTTTCTCGAAAAGAAGTCCGTCACTCTCCTTGATATAATATTCAACGTTTACCGACAGCCTGTTAAAAAGTCTGAAGTCGATACCCAGGTTAGTGGTGTTGTTCTTCTCCCATGTCAGTTCAGGTGTGGGAAGGCGCGATGCCAGAAGTCCCGGAAAACCAAGGTTGTCCCATCCGGTCGAATAAAGTCCGAGATAAGCATAATAACTCGGCAGAGCCTCATTACCCAGGGCACCGTAACTTGCCCTGAGAACCATGTTGTCCAGCCATACCATGTTTTCCATGAAGGACTCTTCACTTGCCCTCCAGGATGCGCCTACCGACCAGAAGTTACCCCAGCGGTAATCGGGATGGAACCGTGATGAGCCGTCCATCCTGTAGCTTGCTGAAAAATAGTAGCGGTTGGCAAAATCATAGTTAAACCTTGACAGGTAACTTTCAAGCCTGTGGTTATGCTCGTATGAATTTGAACCCTCGGCCGTGGCGGCAGCATCCAGCTCTACCAGTCCGGGAAACGGAAAGCCTGTCCGCACCGCACTTACATTATTGAACTGGTACTGAGTGCTCTCGTGTCCGACCAGTGCATCCATAGTATGGTCTCCGAAGGTTTTGCCCCATGTCAGCAACTGGTTGGATGAAAAGTTCATGGTTCTCTGGCTCTGCCTGGTTGACCTTCCCGAAAAAGACTGGGCGTCGCCAAAAGCGGCATTCTGGTGGGTCAGTCCGCTGTAACCGTAATAGTCGCTGCTCGCATTGACCACGAATTGAAAATCATTCAGAAATGAGAACTCCACATACCCGCGGCTTGTAAGAGCGTCCCTTTTATACTCACGGGTATCAAGTGTAATGGTTCCCAAAGGGTTACTGTTTGATATATATGCCCTTGCACGTCCGAAAGTAGCCCCGTAATCGGGTATTTTATTGCCATCTTCATCCAGAACCGGTGTTCCGTCGGGCTCGTACGTATAAACCGGATAGATGGGAGCTACCATCCTGGAAAACATGAATGAATTAACATATGCCGTACCGCTTGATTGCGGAAAATTCTGCGTGGATGTTGAACCACCCAGGTTGATCCCTACTTTAACCCAGTCCCTCATCTGGCTTTCGGCATTGGCACGTATAGAGAAACGGTCAAAGTTGGAAGCCCTGACGATACCTTCGTCTTTCAGGTAGTTTGCAGAGATAAAATAGGTAGTCTGGTCAACTCCGCCGCTGGCGCTCAGCAGGTAATCCTGGCGCATTCCCGTCCGGTGCAGTTCATCATACCAGTCATCTGTCCACAGAAGACTTGCATTCGGGTTTATATTACCATCAGCTCCAACGACCTGGTCATTGTCAACGTTATAGGCATTGTAGCCACCCAGGCGCGGTATCAGTACACCTGAAGCATGATCAGTATATGCACTCTCATCAAGTCCGGGATTCGTTACATATTTGGCTTCATTATAGATCCTCAGCCACATATTTTCATAATATTCAGGCACTGTTACACGGTCGTACTCAGGGATACCCCTTTCACTGTAACCTACATTGGCCCTGAAATTGAAACTGGCCTCGCCCGACTCACCGGTCTTGGTGGTAATAAGAATTACCCCGTTTGCACCGCGTGATCCGTAAAGTGCAGTAGCCGAAGCATCTTTCAGCACGGTAATACTTTCAATGTCGGATACGGGAATGGTGTTGATGTTACCCCTGTAGGGAAATCCGTCAACGACAAAAAGCGGCGATGCATCGGCATTTACCGAACCAAACCCGCGGATTCTTATATCCGCTGCAGCACCCGGTTGTCCCAAACCACTGGTGGTCTGTAAACCGGAAGACATCCCTTCAAGAACTTTTGATACATCTGAAACCTGAATGGATTCAAGTTTTTCGTTCCGGATAGTTGAGGCCGATCCCGTATAACTTGAACGCCGGGCAGTGCCATAGGCAACAACGATCACCTCATCTACTGCCAGCAATTCAGGCTCCATCTCAACATTTATCACTGTCCTGCCCTCTATGGGAACTTCGACGGTACTCATACCGACAAAACTGAAAACAAGCACTTCGGCATTTGCCGGAACATCAAGACTGTACCTTCCTTCAAAATCAGTAACGGTACCAATGCTTGTCCCCTGAAGGACAACAGCAACTCCGGGCAGGGAAGATCCGTCCTCGGCACTGGTCACGGTGCCCGTAATCTGCACGGTCTGCGATTGAAGCGTAAAAATGCCGCAAAACACAAACAGTGACAGCAAAATAGTCATCTTTCTCATAGACATAAAAGTTTTAGGTTTACAAATGGTTAAAATGGTTAATTAATTAAAATTAAGATACTTAAACAATTATTACTTTTTGTACAACAAATTCCTGTTTGTTTAAAATTAAATGAAAAGGCCGGCAAAATAAATAAAATAATTTAATAGACGGCAAAAATGATAATATTTTTATAAAAAACCGACCAAATCTTATATAAAAAATTACATAGTTACAATTTTAACAAATTAAATTACAATTATAATTATAATTTCTCACTTTGAATCGTGCAAATATATAAATATTTTTTAATCCCCCTCCTAAAAACTTATATACATTTTTATATTTATCATTATTTTATTGACAACGCCCCCTTAAATAAAGGGGGCGTTGTCAAATTTTATATACTATTATCCTGTTTATTTGGAAATCCTGGAATTTACCATTTCAATAATTTCCCTCTCCATCTCAATACAGTTTTTTTCAATTTCTGATGCTTTTGAGATAAGAGGCCCTGTAAAGCTTTTATCTTCAATATCGGATGAATTAATACGGACATTCAAAAAGGCACCCATCACGCAGGAGCGGATTGCCAGGGCACCGACCCCGGCATCGGTCACAGAACCAGGGCTACCTGATTCCACCATAGCTTTGATTACTTCCATAGATCTGTAAGCGGTTTCCATTATCCGAAAGGGTACCTCTGCCGCATATTTTGTTGCATCCTGAACAGCCTGTTTGCGCAAGGAAATTTCCTCCTCTGTTTTCCGGGGCATTGAAAAAGCTTCCATTATGGCATTGAAGGCACGTGTATCTTCGTCGACAAGGAACATCAGCTCTTCCTGGTATGCCCTTCCCTTTTCCGCCCATCCGGAAAACTCCTCCCACCTGTCATCCCATCCGCGCTTATGTGAGGAGAGGTTGGCCACCATGGTTCCCAGTGCAACACCAAGCGCCCCCATTGCAGCTGATACCGAGCCCCCGCCCGGTGCAGGTGATTCAGATGACGTCTCATCGGCAAAACCGGTCAGTGTCATATCCGCCAGTTTCTTCCCCTCCTTTTCAGCCATTACATATTCAATTATCTTCTTATCAGGTTTGAACGGATAGAGATCATCCAGTCCCATCGATTTAACAGCAATTTTGATAATTTCCTTCTCAGGTACACCGACGGACCGCTTCTGTTTTTTAAGAAAATATTTCCCGGCATCAAGCATTGCTTTCAGAGGAATAAGTCCGACTATCTCCGAACCGGTAACCCTTACCCCCCTGGCTTCGGCCTTTTTAAAAACCTCATCATAGGCAATATGGACAGGGGTGATGCTGATATTGGTAAGGTTAAGCGAAACCTGGGCTATGCCGAACTCTTCTATGAACCATCCTATGCCCTTTACTGCCTTAAGTGAACCCGGTATCATCAGCGGGTTACCCTTCTCATCCTTCACAATTTCACCCGTAAGCGGATTCCCCCTTCGCTTTGCCCTGCCCTTTTCACGTACATCAAAAGCAATTGCATTTGCCCTTCGCGTTGAGGTTGTATTTAAATTCAAATTACAGGCAACAAGAAAGTCCCTTGCACCCACGGCAACGGCGCCGGACTTTTCATTGAACCGGGCCTTCCCGAAATCAGGTTTCCACTCCTCCCGGCCAAGCTTGTCGGCGAGACCTTCATATTCACCCGAGCGGCAACAGGCAAGGTTTCTGCGCCTGTCATCAAAGGCAGCATTTTCATAGCAATAGACCGGAATTTCCAGATCCTCGCCGATCCTTCTTGCAAGCTTGCGTGCATATTCCACTGTCTCTTCCATGCTGATACCGGAGACAGGGACAAGGGGGCACACATCCGTTGCCCCGAAACGGGGATGCGCACCCTTATGTTTCCGCATATCTATCAGTTCAGCAGCCTTCTTTACCGCCCTGAAGGCAGCCTCGACCGTTTCATCGGGAGGGCCGACAAAGGTCACAACCGTCCGGTTGGTAGCCTTTCCAGGATCCACATCGAGCAATCTTACCCTTTCAACAGATTCAACTTCATCAGTTATCTGCTTTATGATTTCCATATCGTTTCCCTCACTGAAATTGGGGACACACTCTATTAACCTCTGTTTCATAACTGGTAAATTTATTAATTACTATCTATGTTAACCGCTGTCTCACAGTAAAATACTGCGACTGTTATTACCGGCAACAGTAATGATAATGTTACCCTGCGCAGGATCACTGTATCTCGCCTTTCAGAATAACTGTATCTATAAGGTCGCTGCCATAGGCATACGGGATGAACTCATAACCGGGAACCTGTTTTGTGATGATAAGATTGGCCGTCTTACCCCGGGCGATGGAGCCGGCATTTTTTTCAACTCCCATTGCGTATGCCCCGTTAATGGTAACCGCATTGATAACCTCTTCGGGTACCATCCTGAGTTTTATACATCCGAGTGACATTATAAACTTCATATTCCCTGAAGGGGAAGAACCCGGATTGTAATCCGAGGCCATAGCCACGGGAAGTCCGGCATCGATCATTTTCCTTGCCGGGGGATATTCCATGCCAAGAAAAAAGGCTGCTCCCGGCAACAGGGTAGGCATGGTGTCACCCGCCAGCAGGGCATCAATCTCATCTTTCCCGGTAAATTCGAGATGATCAACCGAAAGGGCATTGTGTTTAACCCCTGCCTGTATGCCACCGGAATAATCCAGCTCATTTGCATGTATCTTCCCCCTTAGCCCGTACCTGCTCCCTGCCAGAAGTATACGCTCAGTATCCTCAACCGTAAAAAACCCGCGATCACAGAAAACATCAATATAGTCGGCCAGACCCTCCTCTGCAACACGGGGAATCATATCATCTACAACCAGGTCAACATAGGCACTCCTGCGGTCTTTGTACCCGGCAGGCAGGGCATGTGCCCCCAGGAAACTGGAGCGGATAATAAGAGGTGTTGTCTCTTTCAGACGCCTGATTACGCGCAGCATCTTTATTTCATCATCAGGAGTGAGACCGTAGCCGCTTTTAATTTCCACCGCACCGGTACCGAGTCTGATGATCTCATTTACCCTTTCAAGTGACTGCATGTAGAGGTCGTCTTCAGATGTCTGCTGCAGCAACGTGGCAGAATTGAGTATTCCCCCTCCCCTTTTGGCTATCTCCTCATATGATAGTCCGCGTATCTTATCTATATACTCGATCTCACGGCTTCCGGCATAAACCAGGTGAGTGTGCGAATCACAGAAAGAAGGAAAAACAAGTCTGCCGCTTGCATCAATTTGTAAAGGATCTTCGCCTTCTTCTTCTGAAGGACGTCCAGGTCTGCTGCCGGTAAAACCGGTATCACCAAACTTATCCGAAAGATCCTCCATCCTTCCGAAGTCCTCAATTTTCCCGTTCTTTATCAGCAACCAGGAGTTTTCAAGTACCGGCAGAACCGACATGTCATCTCCGGCAACCTTCCTGCGCGGAATATCCTCGATCTGCACAAGCATTTTTATATTTTTTATCAGCAGCATTGAACCCGGTATTTTATCAAAAGTCTAATCCAACCATAGCAAACACCATAATAAGCGTTTACGAAAATAATAATAAATATCTACAGTGAAAAATCAACCCTGCCGGCACGGTAACCTTACCATGAAGAATTCCGGCATAAACAACAATCATGATTATTTGATACACGATCACTGTTCACAAGCCGGCCTTTACCCGGGATCAAAGGCCCCTCAGCAGGTATGCAATCATAACACCAAGGTAGTTACCGGCAGCATAGCCTATTATACCTACCGTCAGGCCTGACACAATAACTTCCCTGTTTTTAAGGGAGGCCGCAATGACGGGCACAAAAGGGGGAGAGCATATAAAAGCTGTTGAAGTGATCATAACGGTGTCGGTATCAATCCCGAAGATGCGGGACAATATTACCTGAACAAGGAGAGATCCGAAAACGGCCAGGGTAACGTAAAGGAGGATAGAGGGACTTGCGGCAACAAATCTCTGGATGTCGGCCATCGAAGCTACCACTATACTGAAGATGAGAATAAAGTACATTCCGAGTTCAAATGTCTTCTCCGTACGGTTAACCGCAGGAATAAGCGAGGCAAGGATACCCAGTGTGGTGATAAGCAGAATAACGACTGCCATCTGTGCATTTTCAGGCAAAATTAAGCTGACCCCACCACTAACGGCAAAAATCAGAACTGACAATCCAAATGTTTTGAGAAGAGGGATAAAAATACCCTTTCTTAATATCCCACGGTAAGGGTCTTCACCGTCAAAGTTTTTGATGGAGGAGTATTCCGGGTCAACATGCCTGTAGGCAGGCAAAAACCTGAGAAAAAAACGCTGTCCGACCGATAACATGAAGAGCAGGTAAAAAACCCCTATTATAAGATCATAGGTGTGGGTAACAACATAAATAGTTTCATCCACATCAAGGGCAAGCTTTATGGAAGCAAGGTTTGGTGTGCCCCCGGTATAAACTCCCACCAGCATTCCTGAAACCTTCCACAGATCGTTTATCTCATGACCCCTGAACAGGAAAAACCCGATAATCACCATTGACAATACACCAGTAAGGGCAAAAAGCATTGAAAGCATTGTTGTTCCGGCAACATTGAACCATCTTCTGATATTTACGGAGAAAAGCAGTAAGGGAATGGCCAGTGGAATAGTCAGTGTAGTCAGAACATCCTGGATTGTTGCTGCCGGTTCAATCAGCGGCAGTATGCCGGCATTTCCCAGTAACAGTCCGATAAGGTACGCTATTATTACGGCACCAAGTTTGTTCACCCACCGGTACCGGCGGCAAAGATGAAGGATAAGGAATGGTGTGAACAGGTAAAAGATAACAAGTAAAGCTGATGCCATAAAAAGTTATTTATGGTTATAAAGAAACGCAAATAACCAAATAAATGCAGATAAAAACAAGAAATTCGCCAATAAAGCAGGGCATTTCCTTCACGGCAGGCATTCCTGTTCCTGACTGAATTATATACTGTACCGGAAAATCAACCGGCTGGATAACATTGCATAATCCGGTTTATAAGAGGCTTTAACCCGTACAATAATATTGCATAAATTTTAATTACCCGGTTACTATTTATTATTTTTATCTATTTTTGCTTTCAGTAATCAATTAAACCTATACAAATATGTTGCACAGAATTACCGGCATAATGGCAATCATTATGATTTTTGCCTCATGCAGCTCAAACCAGTCCGGTAGTGCCGGGCTTTCAGAAAACGAAACCCTGGAAGTAAGTATAACAGATCTTCTTTCCGATCCGCTCCGGTACGACAACCAAACAGTTAAAATAGAGGGGATGATATCCCATGTTTGCCGGCACAGCGGCGACAAAATGAGAATGCTGCAGGATGATTCGGATCTCAGCATCCAGGTTATGCTGGGAGACTTCACAGGTCAGTTCGACACTGAATCGGAAGGAATGAGGGTTTCAGTTACCGGCACCCTGGTTACCGAAGTCACCAACATGGATGAACTGGAAGCTCACAGCCATGAAGACGAAGAGCACGACTGTGAAGACACCCGTCAGGCGGTGGAAATAATGAAGGCCAGGGGGCTGGACGCCGACATACGGACATATATTGCACTTAATCAATACGAAACACAATAAATAACAGATCCTTAATTCATCCGGTGTGCCCCCTTTCCGTCAGGGACAGGGGCCTTCTGTCCGGAACGGATCATTTTTCAAACAGGGTTTTACCTGCTAGTTATGAAGCTGCGGAAACTTAACAGGATACTTCACAGGGACCTGGGATATTTTTTTTTCGGCATGACCATTATTTACGCCCTTTCAGGTATTGCACTCAATCACAGGCATGAGTGGAACCCGAATTATATTATCACACAGGAGGAATTTCAAAAAGAGATAAATTCTGATCCCTCGGAAATTGACAGGGAATTTGCCCTCGAAATACTTAAGGAATTTAATATTGATGCCACTTACAGAACACATCTTGTATCGGGTAACAATTTCAGGATCTTTATAGAAGGGGGATCTGTCACCATCGACCTTGCCCGGGGAGAAGGAAGCATGGAGATCATAAGGAAAAGACCCCTTTTCAACGAGATCAATTTCTTGCATTACAATACCCCGCAGAGATTATGGACATGGTTTTCTGATATTTATGCCGGGGGACTAATTATCATTGCAATTACCGGGCTTTTTATAATAAGAGGCAAAAAGGGGATTACCGGCAGGGGGGCATGGATGGTATCACTGGGTATAATTATCCCCCTTATCTTCCTTTATTTTTACCTGTAATCATGGAAACTGCACTGCCGGGGCAATGTCAGTCACATGGCCGGAAGCTCTTATCGTACTGATGCATAGCTTTTGCGCTCATGCCCATACTTGAAAAACCACCGTCATGAAAAAGATTCTGCATGGTGACCTTCCTTGTCAGATCAGAAAAGAGGGTTATGCAGTAATCAGCGCACTCTTCTGCCGAAGCATTTCCAAGGGGCGACATTCTTTCGGTGAAGTCGACCAGAGAATCAAACCCTTTTACTCCGCTGCCGGCAGTTGTAGGTGTGGGAGATTGAGATACGGTATTGATCCTGATCTTTTTGTCACGCCCGTATATATACCCGAAACTCCTTGCAATGGATTCAAGGAGTGCCTTTGCATCTGCCATGTCATTATATCCGTAAAGGGTACGCTGGGCGGCAACATAAGTAAGTGCCACTACAGAACCCCAATCGTTTATGGCATCGAGGCGACGGGCTACCTGCAGGGTCTTGTGAAATGACAAGGCAGAAATATCGAGGGTTTTCTGGTAAAAATCGTAGTTAATATCATCGTAAGGGACTCCTTTCCTGACGTTGGGAGACATCCCGATGGAATGCAGCACAAAATCTATTTTGCCCCCGTATTTTTCTGTGGCACCGGCAAACACCTTTTCCAGGTCATTAACATCTGTGGCATCGGCAGTTATAACCGAAGTATTACATACCTCAGCCAGTTTTTCCGTTTCTCCGAAACGGATTGCTGCGGGAGCATTGGAGAGGATAAATTCAGCACCCTGACCATAAGCCTTTTCGGCAACTTTCCATGCAATTGATTTTTCATTGAGCGCACCAAAAATAATTCCCTTTTTACCCTGAAGTAAATTACAAACCATATTAATAGTTTTTGTTAAACAGCAATAAGCAATCAAACTGCCGGAACTACCGAGGTAATCCGGCACTCAAATCCCAAAACAGCTACAAATATAAATGATTTTTGCAACTGTTAAATACTTCTATAAAGCATTAAAACCTGCATGAAAAATCGACGAAGTCAAATTTTTTCAGCCAATCTAAACACAGACGGATGAAAAAATTTTAAAACAGATAATTAAGTCCGATATACAATCCGCCACCGCCATCACGTTTGTCCAGTGGCTTACCGTAATCAACGGCAACGATGAAGTTCTCGTTCATGGCAATTCTGAAACCCCCGCCCAGGGCAATATGCAGTGACTCCTCACTATCGTTGTATAAATCCTGAAAGTCCGGGTCGTCAGGTTCAGCTATCTTCTTCCTGTCCAGAACCTGTCCGCCATCCATAAAACCATTAAGGGCCAGATAGATATTCTGGTTGAACAGTACAGTACGGTAAAACTTCCAGCGCAGTTCGAAATTACCAAATGCCATGGCATCGCCTACAATCCGGTTCCTTAATACCCCCCTTACCGTTTTTGAACCACCCAGTCCGTCAGTATTGGAGGAAAGCGAAAAAGAGTTGATCATGTAAGGCAGCATATAGAACGGGACGTTCCCTTCGAGGGTGCCCTGGTAGTTTAGCCTGTAGGCAAAGGAAAGGTCTTTTTCAATTATGGTGAAATACTGCCTGTGGGTCAGTGATATCCTCGAATAGGAAAAATCGCCGTTACCCATGAATCCGGGAGCTGTAAAAACAACCGCCTCCGACCACATTCCCGACATCGGGTTTGGCTCGTTATCGCGCGAATCATATACAATTCCCAGTTTAAGATGATGGGTATTACCCCCGTCCCGCTCTTCCGGCGAAATAATCCCCCAGTCCACATACTGCTCAAACAGACCATCCACATCAGTGGGAAGTTTGTCTTCTTCATCCTGCCCCTCATTCAGGGCTTCAATATCAACAGGCGCAATACTGGTATTCATCAGTCCCAGTCCACCAATCCACCGTAGCTGTTTCCCGGCCAGCCGACCCTGGAAATCGAGCGTAAATCGGAACATATTTCGCTCATGCCTGTAGAACATGCGACTTTTGTATTCGTTATTTTCAGGATCATCATCCTCCCATACAGATCTGTATTCAGCATTATACCCGTTAAACCCGTAAAAATCAAGCGCCTTCTCCGTAAAATAACTCAGGTCGGCGGTAACACGTATATCAGGGATAAGATATTCGGAGTCATAAAACAACCTGTTAACCCCGCTGCCCTTGGTATACCTGGATATCTCGGCATACAACGAATGCATATATTTCGGGTATGATGACCCGTCACCAAAATAATACAGGTTCACAAGTCCGCCATACTGGAAACCAAGATCTGTATTATACGAAACGGCAGGAAGAGCACCGAATGTCCATCCCGTCTTCGCGGACTCTTCATCTTCAGTACCGGCTGAAATAGCGTTTACCGTAATGGAAAACAACAGAGTAACCCAGATAATAATTATCAGTGCCCGAATTTTTATACTGTTCATATTTGAATGAATTTAGGTAAGTAATAATAACAGTAAAGAAAGCAAGAAAAATAATTATAAGAATAATAAAAAATATATTATCCCATTTTTTTGTAATTTACGGCACATTTCAATTATATTTGATTATAGTGAACTGATTGTTAATGCAGTTATATAAACGGCCGACCGCCGTTATTTTTAAAACATATATCAAACTTAATCTCACCAAAATGAAGCTTTTCAAGAAAATATTAAGTATTGCAGGAGTTATTCTGCTGATTATTCTGGTTACGGGATATTTTTACATCAGGCACCTTGGCAGAAAAGCTTTACCTGATTATGAAGCAGATGTATCCATAGAGAGGCTTAAAGAGGAGGTAACTGTTTTGCGTGACTCCTACGCGGTGCCAACCATATATGCAAGTTGTGAAGATGACCTTTACCGTGCCGTTGGCTTTGTGATGGCACAGGACAGGCTCTGGCAGATGGACCTTCTCAGAAGAGCAACAACCGGCCGGCTGTCGGAAATATTCGGAGAGGACCTTGTTGATACCGATATTCTGATGAGGTCACTTCGCATACCGGAAAAATCGGCCATTGTTCTGAGCCGCACTGATAAGAAGGTAATTGACGCCCTTGAGGCTTTTGCCGACGGAGTGAACCAGTTTATAGATCAGAACCGTGGCAAACTGCCTCCCGAGTTTTCTATCCTGGGTTACCAGCCGGAAAACTGGAAACCGGAACACTCAGTGAACCTGACCGGTTATATGGCATGGGACCTGAATATGGGCTGGTCGACCGAGGTGATACTTCACAAGCTCAGAAACAGACTGGATGAAGACAAATTCAGGGAACTTATTCCCAGCCTGGAGCTGCAGAGAAGCTACATATATCCGGGGCAGATGCTTACAAAAGCAGAAATACGTTCGGGCCTGCTTGAGAAGTCCGCTATACTCAGGGAACTCGGACTTGAAGTTTACAGCGGAAGCAATAACTGGGCCGTATCAGGAGAAAAAAGCACTACCGGCAAACCCATTTTTGCCAATGATATGCATCTCGGATTGTTTGCTCCGGGAATATGGTACCAGATGCACCACGTCGTAAAAGGAGAACTTAACGTGACCGGGGTAGTGCTGCCGGGACAACCCTTTGTTATTTCAGGACACAATGAAAGGATAGCCTGGGGCATGACCAATGTTATGCTGGATGATATGGATTTCTACCTGGAAACAATTAATCCGTCCGACCCGCATCAGTACAAATACCTGGGTGAATGGAAAGAGATGGAGGTAAAAACAGAAATAATAAAAACCGGAAAAAACGATTCGGTCTTAAAAGAGCTTCTGTTTACTCACCGCGGCCCCATAATCTCAGATTTTAAAGATATTGAAAACCAGGCAATATCGATGAAATGGACAGGCAATGAATACAGTAACGAGGTAAGAAGTGTTTACTATCTTAACAGGGCAGGAAACTGGGAGGAGTTCCGTGAGGCACTCACCACATTCCTTTCGGTAAGCCAGAACATAAATTACGCCGATATTGACGGGAATATCGGACTGCAGACTGCCGCCGGCATACCGGTAAGGGAGGGCAGCGGGATATTCATTGTATCGGGAGAGGATGACACATACGAATGGCAGGGAATGGTTCCTTTCGGGGAGCTGCCATTTGCATACAATCCACCGACAGGATTTGTGGCTTCGGCAAACAACAGGACAGTGGATGACAGCTATCCATATTATATAAGCCACTGGTTTGACCCTCCTAACCGTTACGACAGGATAAGGGAGATGCTCATGGAGAAAGAACGGTTGTCGGTTGACGATTTCAAAACAATGGTTGGCGATAAAAAATCAAAGCTCACCGAAAGAATGCTTCCCGGAATGCTTCACGAACTTAAAAAAATGCCGCAGCCTACGGCAAATGAACGCAGGGCAATGGAAATATTAAATGAATGGGACAGGGTATACCATCCTGAAAGCCCCGCAGCGCTGATATTTGAAAAGTTTTATTTAAGATTTATTGAAAACCTCCTGCTTGAAGATATGGGAGAAGAACTTTACCGGGAATTTATCTCGGACAAGATCCTGGTGCGCAATATAGTTGACCAAATATGGACCAGACGTCAGTCGGCCTGGCTGGCTGGCGGAGCTGACGAAGGGCCGGGTTCATTTACCGATCTGGTACATAAAAGCTTCTATGAAAGCATTGAATGGATTGAACATAATCACGGGGTAACTCCCGGCAGATGGGCATGGGGTGATGTTCATAAAATGACGCTTACCCATCCCATGGGATCGGTAAAGATGCTTGACAGGGTTTTCAATATGAACAGGGGTCCGTGGTCTCCGGGAGGCAGTTTCCATACTGTGTGCCCCTATTCATACGACTTTACAAACCCTTTTGTTATAAATCACGGAGCTTCCCAGAGACACATATTTTCAACGGCGGACTGGGACAGTTCATTTTCTGTAATACCCACCGGCACATCGGGTATTCCCGCCAGTGATCATTACTGTGATCAGACAGATCTTTATGTTAATAACCGATTCCGGTCCGATGCTTTTTCAGAAGTTGAAGTTGAAAATGCCGCTGTATACCGGATGAAGATTATGCCGGCGGATAGCACAGATTGATTTACCGGAAGCAGAAATGCCGGTACTGCAGGAATTCTGGCCGGCATTATAACTAATCCATCAACTCCCTTGCATGCACCAGGGCAGCCTCGGTCAGGCCGTCACTGCTCAGCATCCTGGCTATCTCCTCTACTCTCTCTTCCCTGTCAAGAAGGCGTATACGTGTATGGGTTGCATTGTCAATATCTTCCTTGTAAACCAGGAACTGCTGATCACCTTTACCCGCGATCTGGGGAAGATGTGTAATATTTATAACCTGCATGCCGGAAGACATGGCCTTCATGATATTTCCCGTTTTACCGGCCACCTCACCCGACACCCCTGAATCGATCTCATCAAAAATAATTGTGGGAAGAGATTTGCTCCGGGCTATCAAAGATTTGAGACTGAGCATAACCCTTGACATCTCACCTCCCGAGGCGACTTTTGACAGTTCCATAGGAGGGGACTGCCGGTTGGCTGAAAACATGAATGTTACCCTGTCGGCACCATATCCGGTAAAATCGTCCAGTTTCCGATGGTCAACCACGAACCGGGCGTTGGGAATACCAAGCTGCCGGAGCTGGCTGACCATATGCTCTTCAAGAACAGGCACAGCCTTAATACGCGTCCCGGTGAGCGATTCAGAGACCTCCGCTAGATCACGCCTGCATTCTTCAAGCTTTCCGGCAGCCTTTTCAATGCTGAACTCATAATTCCTGATCTCGTCAACTTTCTTCTGAAGGTCGTCGCGAAGAGCTATAAGATCTGATACGGAAGATAAATGATGTTTCTGCTGAAGGCTGTAAATAACGTCAAGCCGCTCATTTAACCGGTCGATCCGGCCGGGATCAAATTCTGTGGCGGACTCATGTCCGGCAAGCTCATCTGAAATATCTTTGAGCTCTATTACAGAACTCTGAATACGCTTGTGCAGGTCCGATATCTTAGGGAAAAAAGGTTCTATCCGGGCCAGTCCGCCCTGAATATCTTTCAGCATGCTCAGCATGGAGCTCTCATCGGCGTCCAGTGCATGACAGGAGCGGTTAAGCACCTCTTTGATCTCCCCGGCATGGGTAAGCAATTTCAGTTCCTCCTCCAGCTCATGTTGTTCTCCGTCAACAAGCCTGGCGGCGGTCAGCTGATCAAGCTGAAAACTGTAATAATCAAGGTCGGCCCCTGCTTTTTCAGCTTTCGCGGAAAGAGAGTTATAATGTTCCAGGGCCGAAATATACTCACCATATCGTTGTTTATAGGATTCAAAGATGACGGCATTTCCTGCTACCACATCAATTACATCAAGCTGAAAGCGGCTGCCGGTAAGAATAAGATTATGATGCTGCGAATGAATGTCTACCAGCCTTGTTCCCAGATCCCTCAACACATTGAGGTTGACAGGTGTATCATTGATAAACGCCCTTGATTTGCCTGTTTCATTAATCTCCCGGCGAACAATTGAAATATTGTCGTAATCAAGCTGGTTATCAGAGAAAAAAGACTCCAGAGCGTACTGGGAAATTTCAAACTCCCCTTCCACTATGCACTTACGGCCTTTATCCTGAAGTACGGAAGTATCGGCACGCTGGCCGAGGATCAGGGACATGGCCCCCAGCAATATCGACTTTCCCGAACCGGTTTCTCCGGTAATAATCGAAAGGCCGGGAGCAAAATCTATATCCAGCCTGTCAATAAGTGCATAATTATTAACCGACAGTTTCCTGAGCATAAATATCAGCGGTTTTTATTCAACCAAAATTAAACAAATTTCAAAAGCCATCGGGATCTATCCGTTTCAATTTAAGAAAAAATTTTAAAAATTCCATGAAGCTTTAACAGGATAACCCGGGTTTATAACAGTGCAAAAGCAATTACCACAGCTCCCTCACAAAAAGTGCATCCGCCGGTATATGCCGGGGATCCGGCAAATCTCATTTATTGCTGTATCCTTTGATATTTGGGTGTGTTGGCGGGATCTACCTCCCTGAGGAGGGTTGTCACCCTGCGGGCCTCATCGGGGGTGGTTTCTGAAAAAACATTGATAAACTCATCCGACTTGGCATCAAAAACCACCTGCAGCAGGTGCATGAAAGGATCGGGCTTTTCACGGTATACCTTTTGAAGAAGAAAAAGACTTTCGGTAATTTCGGCACGTGCTTCTGCAGGCCTTTCACTCATCCTGTCAAGCCCCAGGCGATGGTACCTGTAATTAAACTCTCTTACCGGTGCAAATTTGGAATCTCTCAGATTTGATGCAAGCCAGTACCTGTTCCGGTTGCTTTCAAAAGATTTCCAGCCGCGCTCACTTGCATTCTGTGCATTACTGACAATGGTCTCCGCCTTCTGAAAATATTCCGTTCCCCCGTTAAGGGAAAAAGAATCGTAGTCAAGACCTATAATTATATAAGCGTAGAAAGCCAGTATCGAGGTAAGGTTTGAGAGATGCTGGTTTTCATTAAATTCAAGTGTTTCATGCTCTACATAACGAAAATGCATGTTATTGTCCATATAATTGAAAAGGACGGTATTATATGATGAGTTATATATGGGTCTCCTGGACTGGATCTGGATGGTGCCCCTGAATTCGTCCGAAGATATCTCATCGGTAAGATTTATCATAATATTTGCTTCTATCCTCTCCTGGTTATTGAAAACATGGTTGGTCCAGTTACGCCCGTTCATGAACTCGTAAATGGCTCTCTGCAAAGTGGTGAACTTCTGTTTGTTGGTTCCCTGAATCTGGTTGGTGATAACCTGAACATTGCATCTCAGCTCCTGGGCCGTGCCAACCGAAGCTAAAGAGAGAAGAAAAACCAGGATAAATGTTGCCTTTCTCATTTTACCAGTCCGGTTAAGTGGTTGACAATATCTGTTGCTACCTCGGGCTTGCTTTTTTTGGCATAATCAATTACCGAACCATCGGGATTGATTATGCTGATCTTATTGGTATGGGTGTTAAAACCCGCTCCTTCCTCCTGCAATGAATTTAAAACGATAAAATCGAGGTTTTTGTTATGCAGCTTATTTTCTGCGTTTGCTATTTCATTATCGGTCTCCAGGGCAAAACCTGCAAGCACCTGTCCCTCTCTTTTCATTTTCCCGAGTTCTTTCAGTATATCCACGGTCGGTTTCATCTCGATAGTGAAACTGCCCCTCCCTCGCTTTAATTTCTTATCCTTTATTACAGCAGGGGTATAATCGGCAACCGCGGCCGTCATGATACAGGCATCGCATTCAGGGAACCACTTCAGGCATTCCCTGTGCATCTCTCCGGCCGATTTCACCCTGACAATAGTGATATGGCTGTGCTCCAGCTCCAAAGATACGGGGCCCGCAACCAAAATGACATCCGCTCCACGGCCGGCAAGCTCAGCAGCTATTGAAAAGCCCATCCTGCCTGAAGAGTGGTTGCCTATGTACCTCACCGGATCTATGGCCTCATAAGTGGGTCCGGCAGTGACAAGAACTTTCTTCCCCCTCATACCGGGGTAGCTTTCAGCATCTGTGCCTGCTCCCGGATCTTCATTCAAAAAGAAAGAGATCAATTTCTTCACTATCACCGAAGGCTCCTCCATTCTTCCCTTACCGCTCAACCCGCTTGCAAGCTCACCACTTGAGGGTTCGATAATAATATTGCCCCTTCCAAGGAGCACATCCATATTATTCAATGTTGCCGGATGGCGGAACATGTCAAGATCCATTGCCGGGGCAAGCATGACAGGGCACCGGCAGGAAAGATAGGTGGTCAGCAACAGGTTGTCACAAATGCCATGCGCCATTTTAGCCATGGTATTGGCACTTGCCGGAGCAACCAGAAACAGGTCCGCCCATATTCCCAGGTCAATATGGGAGTTCCATGTTCCGTCATCATAGGAAAAAAAATCACTCAGGACGGTATTCCGCGAAAGCGTGGCAAGGGTAACCGGGGTGATAAACTCTTTGGCAAGAGGGGTCATGAGAACCTTTACAGTGGCACCTTCCTTTACAAGCAGCCTGATAAGGACCGCCGATTTATATGCGGCTATGCTTCCCGTGATTCCAAGTATTATCTTTTTACCCTTAAGTTGCATATTGCATATTGATTAACATCTGTATCCCGAAGGCCAAACCCGACGGCTTACAATCATACCCCCTCAGTCCGTGAAACCGGCTGTATCAGCTTTCCAGTCTGGCAGGGTTACGGTAATAGATCTCACCTTCATCCCACTCTTCAAGAGCCATCAGTGCCGGTTTGGGAAGTCGCTCATAAAACTTTGATATCTCAATCTGCTCCCTGTTTTCAAATACCTCTTCCAGGTTATCGGTATAATAGGCAAACTCTTCAAGCTTACGGCTCAATTCATCCTTCATCTCCACACTGATCTGATTTGCCCTTTTGGCAACGATCACAATGGTTTCATAAATACTGCCGGTTTCAGCATCCAGTTCAGACAAATCACGTGTTATAGTGGTACCCGGAGCTTTTGATTTTTTGTAATCCATATTAATCTGAATAAAGTATAGTTATCAATTCATTCGTATAAAGTATAGTTAGCAAGTTGTTCAACAATGTGTTACAAATTTATGATTCGAATATTTTGCTTTTCAATTCATGGTTACCCATGTTGTTTATACTTGCATTTTTGTGTTACGAAGTAATATGTATGATTCTTCAATTAATAATCCTGTGAAAGTTCATCTGCGGGATAGTTATCCAGCACTCTGATCGATCTGTTGAAAAACCTCTCTGCTTCATCTGCATATTCACTCCCGGGAAACTCTTCAATAAAAACATAGTATTCATCAAGAGTGGACTGAAAGCGTTCCAGTTGTTTATCGGGAACCGAGTTGTCGGCCAGAAGAAAGCTCGACTTAAGTATCAGGAACATTATTTCTTCCCGGTGACGTGTTTCAGGAAAATCCACCAGGCTGTTTTTAAGTGCAATTATGGCAGCCCTGTAATCACCCATATCATAATAAAGCTTTGCACTCTCAAAGGATTTTTCAAGTAACTTCGCCCTCATCTCATCAATCAGCTTCTGTGCTTCTTCCACCTTATCGCTTTCAGGAAACCTTGTCATGAACATCCTGAACTGATCAATTGACCTGTTTGTGGTTGATTGATCCAGGCTGGGCCTGGGGGACAACAGATAATTACAGTATGCCCTCATGTAGGTTGCTTCCTCCGCATGCTCACTGTTTGGATATTCCCTTACAAAACTGTCAAAATGATGTGCTGCCAGTATATAATCTCCCCTGTTATAATAGCAATTTGCAAGTGTAAAACTCAGCTCGGCAGCTCTACGTGTTCCCTGGTAAACAGGAAGTATCTGTTCTATAAGTGTTGCAGACCTCACATAGTCGCCATCCTCATAGTACTCCATCGCAGCATCATACTTTATCTGAAAATCATCGCTTTTCAGGAGTTTCTCATAACCGCTGCAGGAAGCGAATATGATAAGAATCAACACGGGAAATATGCGAAAAACAGCCGATATTCGAAACATTCTGTAAAGTTGGTTTATTCAATCAAAGCTATCCGGAAATTTATTATTAATTATCGAAACTTCATTAAAATCCGGAATCTGCAAAAATAGCATTTTTTTCTTGTAAAGTAAACGGATTTATTACGGTAATTTTACTTAAACATTTGTCAGCCTTTGTCAGAAAAAGCGAAGAGGCCATTACCGACCCCTGCACAACCCTGGCAAACACTACAATAATTATCATCCAGGATAATAAACTTTCATATATACTGATAAATTTTATATGTAAACGTGAAACGCAAAAAAAAAACATTTATTTTGTAGAAAAGTTTATTATACCTGTATGTAACATAAAAGTCGGAAATTCACTTGTGTTACCGGGTAATATGAGATATTAAAAAAAATAATTTTTTTCACCTAAATCTATATACCGTGGATATATTTGAAAAGATCAGGCATAATATGGGGCCCATCGGGCAATATATGAAAGAGGCCCATGGTTACTTTGTTTTCCCGAAGCTGGAAGGAGAAATCGGTCCCAGGATGAAGTTCAGGGATAAAGAGGTGCTGGTCTGGAGTCTCAATAATTATCTCGGACTGGCGAATCATCCCGAGGTGAGGAAAACAGATGCGGAAGCAGCAGCACAATACGGAATGGCTTATCCCATGGGTGCACGGATGATGTCGGGTCAAACCGTTAAACATGAAGAGCTTGAAAGACAACTGGCAAATTTCCAGGGTAAAGAAAGTGCCTACCTGCTCAATTACGGTTATCAGGGTATGCTCTCCATAATCGATGCACTGGTTAGCCGGAATGACGTTATTGTTTATGATTCGGAATCCCATGCCTGCATTCTTGACGGACTGAGGCTGCATATGGGGAAGCGTTTTGTCTTCCCGCACAATAACATTGAGAACTTCGAAAAACAACTTCAGAGGGCCGTGAAACTTGCAGAAAAGCAAAACGGCGGGATACTGGTGATAACCGAAGGAGTGTTTGGAATGTCGGGCGACCTGGGCAAGCTGGACCAGATAATCAGGCTCAGGGAGAAATATCCCTTCCGCCTGCTGGTGGATGATGCACACGGTTTCGGCACCATGGGCAAAACCGGTGCAGGAACAGGTGAGCATATAGGAGTGCAGGATGAGATTGATGTATATTTCGGCACATTTGCCAAGGCAATGGCAGGTATTGGGGGATTTGTGGCAAGCAATAAAATGGTTATTGATTACCTGCACTACAACATGCGTTCGCAGATATTCGCCAAGGCACTTCCCATGCCAATGGTAATAGGCGCACTAAAAAGGCTCGAGCTGCTGAAAAATGAACCCCGGCTGAAGGAAAAATTATGGACAGTGGTTAATGCTCTGCAGAGCGGATTAAAAAAGAATGGATTCAACCTGGGAAATACTGAATCGCCGGTAACACCTGTCTTTCTCTCGGGCAGCGTACCGGAAGGGACAAACATCATAACCGACCTGAGAGAAAACTACGGTATTTTCTGTTCACTGGTCGGCTACCCTGTTGTCCCTAAGGGAGTGCTGCTTATACGCCTTATTCCCACGGCTGTACATACCATCAAAGACGTTGAATATACAATAAGCGCTTTCGCGGAAGTCGCCAAAAAGCTGAAAGCCGGCAAATATGCAGGTGAACGGATTGTTACAGCAACCTCCTGAGGGCAGCTTATATAACTCTGAAAAACTGAAAAAATAAAGGTTTAAATAAACAGTCCGGTCATGAAAAATCTTTTTATACTGATTATTAAAGTAATACAGTGGATTATTGCAGGCATATTATTATTCCTTGCTTATGGTGGTCTTCAGGGAGACGACATATTAATCCCGTTAATATTACTGGTTGTTGCGGTATTTATTTCCCCACCAGTTATATATATTCTATTTGGCAGAAGAAAAAATAGGAGTGTTCCGGGCAGATAAAATAAATGTCCCGGGACTTCCTGTCCGGAACTTTTGAAGTTGCCCTGATCTTTAATCCAGTTGACTTAGCGGGGGCATATAGCAGGGGATCAGAATTTTCTTGTCCCCAGATATCTCTCAGAATCCATGGCAGCCATACAACCTGTACCTGCAGCTGTAACAGCCTGACGATAATGAGGGTCCATAACATCTCCGCATGCAAAAACACCCTCAATATTTGTTTTTGCAGTGCCCGGTATAGTTTTTATATATCCAACCTCATCGGTTTCAAGATAATCCCTGAAAATAGCGGAATTAGGTGTATGACCGATTGCCACAAAGAATCCGGAAATATCCAGTTGTACCTCCTCCCCAAGGCTGTTGGTCAGCACAACACCGGTTACAACACCATCCCTGCCCACTATTTCTTTGGTAATGTGCTCAAACAGTACCGTTATGTTTTCTTTCTCCAGCACTCTTTGCTGCATCACCCTGGTTGCCCGCATATAATCCTTACGGATTATCAGGTAAACTTTCCTGCATATTCCTGCAAGATAGAGAGACTCTTCAGCTGCAGTGTCGCCACCTCCCACTACGGCAACATCCTGGTTTTTATAGAAAAAGCCGTCACATGTTGCACAGGCGGAGACACCCGAGCCCATATATTTTTTCTCCGAATCCAGTCCGAGATACTTTGCAGTAGCACCCGTAGCTATTATAAGAGCATCGGCTTCGATTATTTTTGAATCATCAACGGTAATCTTAAACGGCGATGAAGAGAGGTCTGATGCCGTTGCATGGCCAAACCGTATATCGGTTCCAAACCGTGAAGCCTGCTTTTTGAGATCTTCCATCATCTCCGGCCCGGTAACACCATCGGGATATCCGGGAAAATTCTCAACATCGGTGGTTGTGGTAAGCTGTCCTCCCGGCTCAAGCCCTTCATACATAACCGGATTCAGATTTGCCCTTGCAGCATAAATTGCAGCGGTATAACCTGCGGGCCCGGAACCTATGATCAGGCATTTAACTTTTTCTGCTTCTCCTTCGGTCTTTTTAGCGGAATTTTCTTCCTTTAATTCCATCTTTTTGAAAATACTCATTATTTCCTTTTTTATTAATATTTTTCTGGGTTTTAAAAAAACATGTAAAAATACAAAGTATCATCATAACTGCAAACATTAAAAATAATCTAAAGTTCAGCCCGGGTTCAACTAATAAACTGCCCCGGGGCAGAGCCCCGAAGTATCAAATGGAATTTATTATTTCCGACCCAGAGGGTCGGGGTATTAAACCGTGTTGATAAATAAATGCGACACCTGACTGCAATAAAGAGAAAAAGGAAAAATTTGCAGATAAGCAATTGTTTATTAATTTTGCATCGCATCAGCAGCCGGGTTGATTCCCGGTCTGTTTCGGGGTGTGGCGCAGTTGGCTAGCGCACTTGCATGGGGTGCAAGGGGTCGGAAGTTCGAGTCTTCTCACCCCGACATGATAAGACAACTTGCTCATTTTGCAGGTTGTCTTTTTTATAACCACCCCCACCCGGTTCCCCACAGAGATAATTCATGACTTATCGAAATCTAATTCATCACAGATATATATTATCTGTGAGTTATTAATTTATTTATAATAACCAGATAAAAATTGTCGATTAGTGAATATTTATTATCTTTGTATTGCTAAATAGTGTATAATAATAGGATAATATATATACTTAAGATGAGAAATATAGTTAGTTGGGACATTATTAAAAGGTTTTCTGGTGCTGATCAGTATTGTTTTACTTTTCAGGATGTGTTGGCAGAGTATCCCGATGTTAACAAAATTTATCTTTCGAGAGTTCTTTCAGGGATGGTTGAAAAGGGTATGTTGATAAAACTTAGCCGGAATCTATATTACATTGTCCCTCCAAGTGCTGATCCTCAAGTATATATTCCGGATTGGCACCTTGTTGCCAAATATTTAATGAGGAGTAAAAAATATTACATTGGTTATTATTCGGCAATGCAAATACATGGTCTTATAACCCAACCGAGTCTGAAAGAGATTATAGTAACCAATCTCCAGGTAAAACCTGCCATAAAGAAAATACGGGGAATTGAATTCCAATTTGTATATCATACAGAGCAAAGGTTCTTTGGGTATAAAAATACCTGGATCGATAAGCATAATAGAGTTATGGTCAGTGACCTTGAGAAAACACTTGTTGATACTTTAACCCGCCCGCATTTAAGTGGTGGATTGGTTGAAATTGGCAAGGCATTGTATGAATCAAAAGAAAAAATAGATTATCATAAATTACTTGATTATCTGAACCGTAATGAAAGCAAAGCCCCAAAGAAGAGATTCTTGTTTCTCGCAGACTTGCTTGGTCTTACATGGACAAACAATTATGATGAAATGTTAAAAAAAATGGGCACAAGTTTTCCAGTTCTGGATACGACTGGTCCAAACCAGGGCAGGAAAGATTCCAGATTTGGCTTGAAAATAAACATTGATGTAAATACTATCAGAAATTCAATCTTCACATGATCAAACCTCAGGAGATCTCGAAAATAGCAAATAGCGAAGGCGTCAGACCACAGCAAATTGAAAAGGACTATATTATATCCTGGGTATTATGGGGTGTTTATAATCATGGTACTTTAAAAGATGCTTTGATCTTTAAAGGTGGAACTTGTATTAAAAAGATCTTTATCAAGGACTACCGCTACTCTGAAG
>JAWODJ010000096.1:0-3974 GCA_046483315.1 Bacteroidales bacterium
CAATGCCTGATAATCAGCAAGTAGCTTATTGGTTAATTCAGTTATTGAATTATTAAGTTCGTCAAATTCTTGAATCTTGGTTTCTTTAAGTTTAATTTCTTCAGAATTTCTAAAAGAGAATTTCTTTATAACCCCTAAATTATATTCAAAATCTCTCCAAACTGTTTTGTTTAATTTCCTATTGATTAAAAATGAAAATAGGAAGGCCACGACAAGCAATAAAAACAAAGGAATGGAGATTGCCAACAATAATTCCTCATATTCAAAGAGGGCTTTTCTAAGTATTATTTCGTAATGTTTTCCATTGATGGTCACATTGTTTTTATATTCCATAAATGGCTCTTTTTCACCATCATCAAACTTGTCTTTTATCATCACTTCTTGAAAAGACCTCTCAACTGTTTTATCATTTGCAACTAAAACCGTTTCTATCTTTGGATAAAGGTTTGGTAAATTGTTTCGAGTTTTTATCTCATTGATAATTGCTTGTTCACTTTCCAGAAGGTCTTCTTTTACATTTTCAGTCAATATTTTTTTTAGAATGAAAAATGCAGATAAGCTTGTTACTACTAACAAGAAGCTAATTGTAAGTAAATAATTACGATTTATGATGGATAAAAACTTCATTTCTCTGAAAATTTATAACCCATTCCGTAAATGGTTTTAATATAATCGTTTCCCCCTTTGGATTTTATCTTACGCCTGATATTATTTAGGTGTGTATAGATAAAATCAAAGTTATCAGCAAGGTCAATATTGTCATTCCATAAATGCTCTGCAATGACTTCTTTTGTTAAAACTCTGTTTTTATTTATGATAAAATATAGCAGCATATCGTATTCCTTTTTGGTCAGGATGATTTGCTCATTATTAATATGAACCGATTTGCTAGCGGTGTCAATTTTTATTTCATTGAATTGAATAACATTACTTCCATCAAATTGATGCCTTCTCAAAACCGCCTTTATTCGTGAATTCAATTCACTAAGCTGAAATGGCTTTGTGATATAGTCATCAGCACCAAGGTCAAGTCCGGTTATTTTATCATCCAAAGAACTTTTTGCTGATAGAATTATGATTCCGGCTTTCAGATTATTCTTTTTCATGCTCTTAAGCAAATCAATACCATTTCCATCTGGAAGAGTTATGTCTAGAATGATAATATCATACTCATAGATTGCAATTTTTTCAGAAGCTTTTTGAAAATTGTCAGCTAATTCACAGATGTAATTTTCCTTGGTAAGATAATTACTTATCGTTATCAAGAGGTCTGTTTCATCTTCTACAATTAATATCTTCATTTAACAAAACTAAAATCTAATTCTAAAGCAAATCTAAAGTTGGTTAATAGTTTTTTGAATCGATTGTCACTTTTTGAATATCGAGAGGTCTTATTAGCATTACCCCCAACGGATAGCTGTATGCGTCGTGCGGGGTTTTCGGAGACGCGTTCTCATCCCCCGATATAAATTTTGCTAAAGCCGACCGCCAAAGACGCTGGAAGCCCGCCCGCATGGCGTATGACAGCATGTTGAACTAAACCTCCTTTTGGGAGGCAGCTTTAGGCATTATCCAAAAATTTAGTATAATGCTCATATTATTAACTTAAACCTTTAATGATATGAGTAAAAGTACAATTTATTCGGAAGCCTGCCAAAGAATTCCAGGTTTTCAGACGATGGGAGAAGAATTTATCCGTAAGCTGGTTATTAACGGGCGCGGCAAGTCAACCCACCAGAATTACCTCAGGCAAATGGCCAAGCTGGCCCTTTATTATGGCCACACGCCACTGGAACTGGAGACCGATGAGGTGGAGGAGTACCTTTATCATCTGATTCAAAAAGACAGCGACAGCCTGAGTTCATACAAGCATCTGGTCTACGGACTGCGCAAACTCTACCGGTTGTTTGACCGGGAGGAACTAAACCTGTCTCTGCCCAAAATCAAAGCATCCGGTAAATTACCAGTAGTCCTTTCCACCGCTGAAGTAAAACGCCTGCTCAAAGCACCCACCCACATCCGGGAAAGGGTATTATTCGGATTTGCCTATGATACAGGTCTGCGTATTGCCGAACTAACCAATGTTTTAATCCGTGATGTTGATCTGGACAGAAAACAGTTGCATGTAAGAGAGTCCAAGCACAAAAAAGAGCGTTATGTTCCTCTTTCCGAACATATAGTAAGGGGAATAAAAAAACACCTTGCCCTCAGTAGTCCCCGTGATTACCTTTTCGAACACAGCAGCAGAAAAGGCATACCCCTCAGTAAAACCCGTATACGTAACCTGTTGAAAGAGGCAGTTGAAAAAGCAGGTATCAAAAAAGCCGTATGTGTTCACACTTTTCGCCACACCTATGCTACCCATCAGCTGGAAGCAGGCCAGAATATCGTGACCCTGAAAGAACTGCTGGGACATGTAGATATCAGAACCACTTTAATGTATCTGCACATCGCCCAGTTGACGCCGGTGAAGAAGTTTGGCTGCCTGGAGGTTTTATATAAAAAACCTGATGAGTAGGGGCCATGAACTGGCTACTGTTATTGAGAACTTTCTTCCCTCTTTCAATGCGCGGCATAAACTCCCTTCCTACAAATTAAGAACGTTAAATGCACTGCTGCATTGCCGAACAGAATATATGGGAGGACATGTTGAAGCATGTCAGAAGTGCGGAGAGGTTCATGTGCACTATAACAGTTGCCGCAACAGGCATTGTCCCAAATGCGGGGCTATTGATAAAGAGAAATGGATCATTGCCCGTCAGGCTGATTTGTTGCCGGTAAAGTATTTTCATGTGGTCTTTACCGTGCCTGATAAGCTCAATGATTTGTTCATGGGTAACCAGTGGGTTATGTACAACCTGCTGTTCAGAGTTGTGTGGGATGTTTTGCAGGATTTTGGCTGGACCAAAAAGTGGATCGGCGGCAGAATCGGCGCTACTGCAATATTGCATACCTGGGGACAGAACCTTACGTTTCATCCGCATCTTCATTGTATTGTACCGGCCGGTGCATTGATGGGCGATGGAAAATGGAAACACTCGCGTAAAAGGGGCCGATATCTGTTTAAAGTCGACCATCTAAGCAGTGTCTTCCAGGCCCGGTTTGTAGAAAAGGCCCGTGAGCTGGCCAAACAGGGTACCATAACCGGTAAAGTTCCCGATAATCTTTTTGAAAGCGATTGGGTTGTATATGCCAAGCGTCCGTTCGGCGGTCCCAAGCAAGTTATCAGTTACCTGGGCAGGTATACCCACCGCACAGCCATCTCCAATGACCGAATACTGGAAGTAACTCATGAGACAGTTACCTTTACCTGGAAGGATTACCGTAACAACTACAAAAGCCAAACAACGACCTTGCCGGGAGAGCAGTTTCTCGGGCTGTTCTGCCGGCATATTCTTCCTCCAGAATTTACGCGAATCAGGCATTATGGGTTTCTCTCCAGCGCTTCAAAGAAAAAGTCCCTTGCGATCATCAGGGCGGCATTAAAGCAAACTCCTTCTCCGGAATTATCAGCAAAACCATGGCAGGAAATTGCCTTTGAAAAGATGGGGATCAAACCCGGTATATGTAAATCCTGCGGAGGAGCTATGGTCATCATTGAAATTCTGCCAGATCATTTTCACAGAAATCAAAGGGCTCCACCAGTAGACATGGAGATTTCTGCTTTAAACAACTGGAATTACAAATTGTAAACCTGTTGCAACATCAGGTAATGGGACAGGTATATCCCGGAGGTAAAATATAATCTGTAAATCCCGCTAAAAAAGCCTTGTTTTTTATTAAAAACGATCAGGTGGATAAAAATTCTCTCATCCTATAACCAGATTGGCCTTTAAATTTTCTTTTTAGCCTGCAGGGAAGGACAAATTACCGAAATCGATTCCACAATATAATAAGGTACCCGTGTGAATTCCGGTTTAGTTCAACATAAAGTACATATTTGGCTACCGCCAAAAACGATACTTAATTGTTGT
>JAWODJ010000011.1:0-30012 GCA_046483315.1 Bacteroidales bacterium
AACAGCACTACGCCAGATAACGGAAGGGCTACGGTAATGGCAGGCATCGACAAGGTTGCGCAAACGGCAGCCAGTATCGAGGCCGGTACCGTAAGGACTTCACGAAGGGCTGCCAATACCCGGACCGGTAACGGCAGGACGGTGCGAATGGTGGGCGATCTGGTAACAACCAAGTATGTTCGCACAGTAAAAAAGGAGATCATGCAGTTCGGCTGCTTCCTTGATGAAAAGGGCGAATTCTTTGATACGGTGAACTTTCCGCCGGTGCTCAAAAAGTACCCCTTCACAGGGCCTGGTGTCTATCTTATAGAGGGCAAGGTAGCCACTGAGTTTGGCTTTCCCTCGGTAGAGGTGCACAAGATGGCCCGCCTTCCCTCCTGCCCCGATCCAAGGGCGGAATAATGAATTTATTAAAACCTGCGGAATCTATTTAACAGTCTCCTGCACCCACAAATCTTTTGTTATTACTACCGGGATGCCTGTTTTTGTCATGCCCTCTATAATGATGCGGTAGACAGATGCCTTGTCTGATGTAAAGAAGGAGACCCTTGCCCTTCCGTCTTCCCCGGGTTTGATTTCTGGCTCCCAGAAAAGGGTGGTGCGGTAGTCCGGTTGGTCATGGTGCGGCCCCGGCCTGTCATACATAGGCGAGTAAAACTCCCTTGCCCGGTAATAGCCCGGGAATTTTGATCCCCTAAGCACTGTATCAGTCTGTGGAAACCTGCCTGTCCCAGTTCCTTCTCACTTTTGGCAGCTTCCACCACTGCACATATGGGAATTCATGGTGCTCCAGGTGGTATCCGAAATGATAGCAGGTGAAAAACGAAATTATGTGAGGATAGTCATTGCTGGTAGAATTATGCCTGTTTGTGTACCCTTCCGGTGGCTCCCTGTGAGGCAGGTAGGTGCCGAAATAAAAAAGCTGCCATGTACTGGCAATTGCCGGTAATGCCCAGAAAATTACCAGATTGGCAACAGGAATATTAAACACCAGGTGCAGTATATTGAATATCAATGCCATGCCCAGTATCTGCCACCAGCTGAGATAACCGGTCATGAATTTAAAATACCATCTGAAAAAACCGGGATTTTCCCCGTCATGATAATCGGGATCTTTTTCACTTGCGGGATATTTATGATGCTCCCAGTGTTTAGTGCGGAGTTTTTTATAGGAAAAAAGGGCATAGAGTAAGACTGACATGGAGCCGATAAAATTGTTAAGTTTGAGATTTTGCGGATAGACAATACCATGCATTGCGTCATGTGCAGTAATAAAAAGCCCCACGTAAAGAAATGTTTGCATCAGGACGGCAGCAATAACAGCATACCAGGGTACAGCATTCAGGTCAAGTTGCAGAAAAATAACCAGTCCCCCAATCCACAGCCCCAAAATTATTAATCCTGAAGCTAATCCTATATATCCGTCAGTTTTTGTTGGGTCGTACATTATTTCAGTAAATTATTATGCAATATACCCAATATAACAAAAAGTTAAACCTGTTGTTTATTAATCAATACAAAACAGTAGTCTTATCATCAGGGCATTGAAATTATATTACACTATAAACCGATTACCGTCAGAACATAAAAAATACGGGTACCCTGTTACCGGATCCCCGTAAAACTAATAAAATAAAGGCACGGTTATCTGCCTGACTCTCTTTTATTCCTTATTGACCACAATTACAATTTTCATTTCCGGGGTTGGATCCACCTCCCCCACAGGGGTGCGTACCTCCACCCTGATGAACATGCCCGTGGCTGACTTCTTCCTCGGTGGCATCGCGAATAGCTGACACCTCACCCTTAAAATACAGATTATCACCTGCCAGTGGATGATTGAAATCCATTTTCACAGTTTCATCTCCAATATCAAGAACAATTCCGTTCAGTCTGTTGCCTGAATTATCCTGCATGGGTATGGTATTGCCAACCTTAAGAAGATTATCATCAATCTTACCGTCTATTTCAAAGATATTCTTCGGCAAATCAACAACTGCCTCCTCCGAAACCTGTCCGTATGCTTTTTCCGGTTCCAACTTAAAACTGAAGGGATCACCTTTTTTCAGTCCGTCAATGTTGGCTTCAAAATCAGGCAAAAGGTTGCCTCGTCCGAAAAGAAATGTAAGTGGGGCATTTTTTTCAACTTTTTCTACAACTTCACCTTTCTCATTATTAACTCTTAATTCATAAGTGAGCGATACAACTTTGTTTTCTTCAATTATCATTATAAAATCAGATTTAATTTAAAATTTCAAAGCAAACAGGTATGAACCCTTGTTAAAAAAAACCAATATGTCTGCTTTAGATTACTTTTATTTTTCTTTTAACACTACAAAGTAAGTGTTTAATAAAGGAATAAACAAATATGGTTCATGAAAACAGTATAAGTATTTGCCGGTAACTTTACACCAATACTTGAACAAAACACGGGAATTTCTGTCTGTATAATGATTATTGCTTTTTTTATGTTCAAGGACAAACTGTAAATCCGGTAAAAAATTTTTTCTGTGACAAGCCTGAATAGTTTTCAACAGTTATAAAGAATTTCATTTATAATGTATTTATAGCAAAATAATTGATAAGCTGAAAAAAAAAGCGGATATTTGCATAATGTTTCACTAATAATTATTTTTTAATTTAATTCTTTTTATCATGAAAGGCAAAGTAAAATGGTTTGATTCAGCCAAAGGTTATGGTTTTATTCAAACCGAAGAAGGTAACGATGTATTTGTACATTACACTGGTATTGAACGTGAAGGCTTCAGAGCTCTTGAAGAAGGCCAGGAAGTTGAGTTCGATATATCTGAAGGAAAAAGAGGCCCGCAGGCCACCAATGTCAAATTTGCTGAATAATATTTAATTCAATATAATTAAGTCAGCATTAACTGAGCTCCTTTAACAAAGGAGCTCTTTCTTTTTTTACGGTTCAGAATATAAACCCAAACCGGACAAATGCATTTGAATATATTTTTGGAGAATGTCCGGAAACATCAAACAATAACATTATATTCAGGTACCTGTCCGGCCCGGCTTCCCGTTGAAGCCCTATTCCGGTAATCCATGACGGCCGGAAAAATCTTTTTCTACCCGGATATTCATTTTTTGCGTCAAAATATTCAACCGGCAAATTAAAAAGATCCATTTCGGCATGCAGAACCAGTCCTGCTTCAAGAAATCTGAACGGCAGTAAATCATTAAGATTGTGGACAGGGATAAAATCAGTAAAAATCAGCGGTCCGAATAAATGGGCTCGGAAAACATTACCCATCCTTTTATCATAATAGTATAAATATTTCCCTCCCAGTCCGGTCTGCCACCATGATGTTATCCTGTATCCCGCAATGGGTGAACCTTCAAACTGATTTATCACACCCAGATCAATTCCTATGTATCCTCCGTAAAAATATTTTTCAAAATAACTATTATCATTCTGACCATACGAGATCCGGGAAATAATAATTGAAATTAAAACAACTGCTGTAAACAGCCACTTCTTTTTTAAATAACTAATCATCTTTTATTTGAGTTCATTAAAGGTATAAAAGCCCCATGAGCCGGAACACAAAAAAAAGTATAGAGCATTGTGGTTCCATGGGAATTGAAAAGCATTTTAACCCTTATGTGAATTTGTAACATCTTGTTAAATAAATTGCTAAATATACTTTATACAGATGAGTTATTAAATAGTTAATCATAAATAGTATATTCGTTAAAAATCAAAAATTAAGCCAAACTATGAATAAAGGTTTAAATATTATAATTATCGGGGCCAGTCGCGGAATCGGTTTTGAAGTTGCCAGGCAATTAATACAGCAGGGCCATAATTTGTTTTGTGTTTCCAGGAATAAAATTGCACTTGAAAATCTGGAAAAAGAATGCAAATCAATAAACAGGAAAGCACATATTAGTACTCTGAGCTTTGATATTTCAAGGTTAACCGATGGTCATTCTGAATTTACCGGTATTGTTCAAAAAGAATTCCCCAGGGTTGATATTTTATTGAACAATGCGGGTCTTCTGATAAATAAAAATTTCCCGGAATTTTCATATGAAGAGGCTGTGCAGGTATTCAATGTCAATTTTTTTTCAGCTGCACTTGTGGTTAAATCCCTGATACCACTTATGGGAGGCAAGGCAGTTTCTCATATAGTTAATACCGGAAGTATGGGAGGTTTCCAGGGAAGCTCCAAGTTTCCAGGTCTTTCCTACTATAGCGCAAGCAAAGCTGCTCTTGCTTCACTGAGTGAATGCCTGGCAGAAGAGCTTAAAGACAGAAATATCAGGGTTAACTGCCTTGCTCTCGGGGCAGTGCGGACTGAAATGCTGGAGGAGGCATTTCCAGGTATCAAGGCTCCATTATCTGCTTATGAAATGGCAGAATTCATAAGTAATTTTATGATTTCAGGCCACAGGTTTTTTAATGGCAAAGTTCTTCCTGTATCTGTTTCAACTCCATGATCATTTATAGACTCTTGCCTTAATTCTGCCGGTCATCACCATGAGGACATTCATGGCAAGTGCTCTCATTTCATCTTCACCGGGATAGATAACAACCGGTGCAATATAGTCAACCATCTCTTTAACATAAGATACAAGTATGGGATTATGTGCAATTCCTCCTGTCAGGATAATTGCATCAACTTTTCCTTTCAACACCGCAGCCATTGCTCCTATCTCCTTGCCGATCTGATATGACATTGCATTCTGAATCAATATGGCTTTCGGATCGCCGTCCTTTACTCTCAATTCGATATCATAAGCATCATTGGTGTTGAAATATGCCATGAAGCCTCCGTGGCCGGTTAGTATTTTTTTTACGTCCTCCAGGGTATATTTATCCTCAAAACATAATTTTGCAAGACAACCGGCAGGCAGAGTTCCGCTTCTCTCAGGGGAGAAAGGTCCTTCCCCGTCAAGAGCATTATTAACATCTATCACCCGTCCCTTACGGTGGGCGCCTACGGAAATCCCTCCTCCGAGATGCGCAATAATGAGATTCAGTTGATTATACTTCCTGTCAATTGACTCGGCATGTATGCGTCCGACAGCCTTATGATTCAGCGCATGGAATATAGATCTGCGTTTAAATAGCGGATGTCCGGCAATCCTGGCCACATCCTGAAGTTCATCGACAACTACAGGGTCGGCGATGAAGGCACGTGAAGAAGGTATTGATGAAGAAATATCATGAGCTATAAGACCTCCAAGGTTGCTTGCATGGTCTCCCATGACTCCCTTCTTAAGATCATTCAGCATCAAATCATTTACCTCATATACTCCCGAAGGTATTGGCTTAACCAGTCCTCCCCTGCCTATAACTGCGTTCAGGCTGGTTATATCAATCCCTGCATTATCAATCTCATCAAGAATGTATTTTTTTCTGAACTCATACTGGTCGGTAACAACCCTGAATTTATCCAGATCTCCGGCTGAATGCTTTATATTTTTAAGAAATGCAGATTTTGTATTATTGAAGACAGCAATTTTTGTCGATGTTGAACCCGGATTAATTGCCAGTATTCGAATATTTTCCATTGGTATGAATTTTCCGCATCTACTTCTTGCTGTACTATTTTGCAAGCATTGCGGCCAGTGCCAGGGAATATAATTTGGTTCTTGCACTATCGCCTCTTGATGACAATACAGCAGGTACCCTTGCCCCAACAAGAATGGCAGCTTGCTCTCCATTACCTAATTGAGCACTTGTTTTATAAAAAACATTTCCCGATTCAATATTTGGAAAAAGTATACAATCAGCATCACCTGCAACCTGGCTTGTAATGCCTTTGAGCTTGACAGAATGTTTGTTAATTGTAAGATCGAGTGACAGGGGCCCGTCAATCAAAGCTCCCCTGATCTGACCTCTTTCGGCCATTTTGCTTAATATGGCGGCATCTACACATGCCGGCATAACCGGAAGAACCTGTTCAGTGGCTGCCAACACTGATAGTTTGGGCTGATCGATACCCAGGGCATGGGCAGTTTTTATAAGATAATTTACTATTGCAATTTTTTGTTTCAGATCGGGCTGGGGAATAATAGCAACATCGCCTATTATAAGAAGTTTGTGATAGGACGGTACTTTCATTACAGTAACATGACTAAGCACGGCTCCCTTGTCCATTAAACCAGATTCCTTATTGAGTATTGCCCTCATGTATTTATCAGTACTCAGGTTTCCCTTCATAAGAAGGTTTCCTTTTTCAGTGTTAATAAGGTCAACGGACTTTTGCACCGAAGATATGTCGGTTGATTCATGAACTATATTAAATTTCCCGGGATCAATATTCAGGTCCTTGCATAACTTTATTATTACCTTTTTATCTCCTACAAGGGTAGCATCAAAAAGGTTCATGTCCACAGCTTTTCCTGCAGCCTCAATTGAATGAAGATCAACTGGCCAGGCTGCTATCAGATGTTGCCTGGGCCTGTTTTCCAGCAGACCGAATATCTGTTCAAGATCAGTAAGGTGCATATATTTTAATTATTCTCTTTAATTATCCTTTGGGTATCTTCAGCTATAACAAGCTCCTCGTCTGTTGTTACAACCATAATGATACCTTTTGATTCTTTTGTGCTGATAACCTTTGTTGTTTCCCTTAAACCAGTATTTACTTTGTCGTCCAGCTCCAATCCCAGGAAACCCAGTTCAGAGGTTACACCACGGCGTGTAGTGTCGGCGTTTTCACCAATCCCTCCGGTAAAAATAAGTATATCAATACCTCCTAATACAGCTGCATAGGCTCCTATATATTTTTTCACCCTGTAATCGTACATTTTTAATCCAAGGATTGCACGTTCATTACCCTTCTCAGCTTCAAGTTCGATCTCTCTCATGTCAGATGAAATACCGGTTACACCAAGCATTCCACTCTGCTTATTTATCAGGGTGTTAACCGAACTTAAAGGGATATCTTCTTTATCAAGAATATATGTAAGCACACCCAGATCCAGATCTCCTGTCCTGGTACCCATTATCAAGCCTTCGACGGGAGTAAATCCCATTGAAGTGTCAATTGATTTGCCATTTTTAATGGCTGCTACAGAAGCTCCGTTTCCAAGGTGACAGGTAATAATCTTTTGTTTTGTTATGTCAGTTCCGAGAAAGTCGCAGGCTTTTTTTGCAACAAAGCGATGACTTGTGCCATGATATCCGTATCGGCGTATTCCGTATTTTGTATAAAGTGAATAAGGAATACCATACATGTAGGCATAGTTAGGCATTGACTGATGAAAAGAGGTATCAAATACAGCAACCTGCCTGATGCCGGGTATAAGTGTCTTCATTGCCACAATACCTTTAAGGTTGGCAGGGTTATGCAGCGGAGCAAGATCACAATATTTTTCAATTTCATTAAAAACAGAATCATCGATAAATACACTATCCTGGAATTTTTCACCTCCCTGTACAACTCTGTGCCCAACGGCCTCAATTTCATCGAGGTCTTTGAGGCAACCGTGCTTATCGCTTGTAAGAACGCCCAGTATATATTCAATTCCGATTTGATGATCGAGTATTTCGCCCTCTAATCTGATCTTTTCTCCGGTTTCCTTCTCATGTTTCATAAAAGAGCCCTGAAGTCCTATCTTTTCTACAATTCCTTTTGCAAGCACAACTTTGCTCGTCATATTAAAAAGCTGGTATTTAATTGAAGAACTTCCACAGTTCAAAACCATTATCTTCATCTGGTGTATCTTTAATTATATTTATATGAAAATTGTTTTCTCCGTTATTGTCTCATCTGTTCTCAGGTAATCCGCCTGCAGGAAAAGATCTGTTATTTTACTGAGAGGTAAGATTTCATCCGGTTACCGTTTTCATCATATTCATAAAAACCACTGCCTGTTTTTTTTCCAAGATGGTTGGCTCTAACAAGCTTTTTGATTATCGGATTGGCCTTATAACGTCTATCACCAAATTCACTGTAGAGATTATTCATATACCTTAAAACCCTGTCCAGTCCAATCCGGTCGGCCATTTCAAACGGGCCTTGTTTTGACTGGAGACTGCTGCTCATTGTCAGATCGATATTTTCCCTGTTTGCAACATTTTCAACCAGTATCTGGCATGCTTCATTAATCATAACAACCAGTAACCTGACACTTATTAGTCCGGGAGACTCCTCAACAGGTATAACTACTTTGCTGAGTAATTTGCCGAATTTGAGCACTTTTTCATATGATTCATCAGACGTATAAAGTCCCCTGGCAACTTCCAGTATACCCGAATCAGGCGATGTAGTCGAAAAGTGCAGGCTTACGCAACGCTCTTTGTGTTCCAGCTCAGAGGAGAGTTCTGTTATTACCAGGGTTGTTGAATTTGTAGCAATAATGGTTTCAGGACTGACATGTTTTTCAATTTTCCTGAACACCTCTTTCCGCATTTCGACACTATCCTCCCTGCTTTTGGAAAGAACTGCTTCAATTACAAGATCGCAATCGGAAAGTTCCTCATAATTAAGAGTGCCTTTTATTCTTGACAAGATACCTCTTTTATCTCCCGGGGTCATTCCCCATCTCTGTATCATCCTGTCGAGCTGACATTCTATTGAATCAACAGCCTGCCTTATGAGATCTTCGGATAATTCAATAAATACAATTTCAATGCCCCGGCAGCTTATAATCCGGGCTATTGCCTGTCCTACAGATCCACAGCCTACTATACCGACTTTTGAGAAAAGAGTTCTTGGCCGGTCTTTTATTCTTAAACCATATTGTTCAATCGGTTCAACATTTGTTTGAGCCATATTCTGAATTTTTAATTATTTTATTTGCCTGCAGCCTGATTTGCCGTAATAGCAACCAGATTAACAATATCACTTACCGAACACCCTCTTGATAGATCATTAATGGGGGCAGCCATACCCTGCAGAACAGGTCCTATTGCTTCGGCATGTGCCAGTCTTTGCACAAGTTTATACGAAATATTTCCACATTCAAGATTAGGAAAGATCAGGACGTTTGCCTTACCGGCAATACTGCTACCCGGAGCTTTGCTTTGTCCTATTTTCTCAATTATCGCAGCATCTGCCTGCAGATCACCGTCTATCTGAAGATCAGGAACCATCTTTTTTGCCATGCTTGTGGCATTTACAACTTTATCTACCATGGGGTGCTGAGCACTGCCTTTCGTACTGAAGCTTAACATAGCTATTCTGGGTTCAAAACCGGCAATAGCCCTGGTAGTTCCTGCGGTGGCAACGGCAATTTCAGCAAGTTCGGATTCTGTAGGATCGGGATGAACGGCGCAATCAGCAAAAACAAGCAGGCCATCCTCGCCGAATTCCCTGTCCCTTAGTATCATAATGAAAGCTCCCGAAACTACACTTATACCGGGCATGGTTTTAACATACTGAAAAGCGGGGCGAAGAACATCACCGGTAGCATTCATAGCACCGGCAACCTCCCCGTCAGCATCACCTGCCTTGATCATCATGGTTGCAAGATACAGCGGATCCTGAATCAGTTTTTCTGCTTCCTTGTGAATCAATCCTTTGTGTTTCCGGATATCAACCATCATATCAACATACTTTTGCTTACCGGGATGGTCGGACGGATCAATTATGGAAGCGTTGTCAATGTGTGTAAGGTTATGTTTCCGGGCTTCCGACAGTATGGTTTCCGGATTGCCCAGCAAAATAATCTGTGCGATCTTTTCACTGATTATCAGGTCGGCTGCCTTCAGGGTTCTTTCTTCTGCTCCTTCAGGTAAAACAATCCTTTTGTAATGCTTCTTTGCATTATGTTTAATCTGATTAAGTAAATTCATTGATTTACAATATTTTAAAAAGGATATTATCTGAACTGTAAAGTTATGTAAATTTGACTTTTTTAGCTTAAAGTTTTAATGATATTAGTCACCATTTTATACCCGAACGGGAATAAATCCTGATTAGCCAAATTATTATACTTTATATGCTTTTATCCGTACTGTTCAGATATCAATGCTCAGTCCGTCATATGCAAGCATTATATTAACAGGTAATTCTTTTTGCACCTCACGGTGAAAGCCCATCTGGTGGCTGATATGGGTGATGTATCCCCGCCTGGGAGAAAACTCGTTTATCAAATTAACAGCCTCATTAAGGGTAAAATGAGATATATGCTTTTGTTTCCGCAATGCATTTAATACAATATATTGACTGCCAATTATTTTCTCTTTTTCTTCCTCAGGAAGATAATTGGCATCAGTAATATATGTAAAATCATTTATCCTGAAACCAAGTACCGGCAAACGGTAATGGAATGCCCTGATCGGAGTTATCTTAAGACCGGCTGCCTCAAAACTGAAGTTATCTATTGTAATCAGGTTTATCCTGGGTATTCCCGGGTATTTATTATCTGCGAAGATATATGAAAATTCTCTCTTAATAGCAGGTATCACGCGCTTTTCGAGATATACGTCAACAGGTTTCCGGTTAAAGAAATTAAAGGCCCTGACATCATCAAGTCCGGCAATATGATCTTTGTGGTCATGAGTGTAAAGAATTGCATCAATATTCTTAACCTCCTCCCTTAACATCTGTTGCCTGAAATCCGGTCCGGTGTCAATTACAATATTTTTGTTTCCTGACTCAATTAATACTGAGGTTCTTAAGCGTTTATCTTTATTGTCGACCGAACGGCAGACGGGGCAGGGACATGCTATTACCGGCACACCTTGTGAAGTTCCTGTTCCTAAAAAAGTAATCCTCAATTTAGTGTTTTTAAGAAAGATTTAAAAATAAATGATTTGTAAAATATATCAAAAAGGTCGAAATACAAAATAGAGTGAATTGTAGCAGGAGTTTTTTTACTTTTACCGTAAATGATTTTAAAAAAACATATACATGCATTTAAAAAATAGTAATTCATCAATAAATAAAGGCATCTTATATCTTATTCCTACAGTACTCGGAAATACACCACCTGCCGAAGTGTTGCCTGCTTCTGTTTTATTCCTGCTTAGCACACTTAAACATTATATTGTTGAAGATATAAGGACAGCAAGGCGCTTTTTAAAGAAAGCGGGTTCACCGGTTCCGATAGACAGCATCAAGTTTTCTGAATTAAATAAATATACGCACAAAGAAAAATTAACTGAATTTCTGGAAGATACAGCTAAAGGATCGGATACCGGTCTGATTTCTGAGGCTGGTGCTCCCTGTATAGCTGATCCCGGTTCATCCATTGTTGCAATTGCCCACAAAAAAGGGATCAGGGTGGTGCCCCTTGCCGGACCTTCATCAATTACCCTGGCTCTGATGGCTTCAGGTTTGAATGGACAGTCATTTACTTTCCATGGTTATTTGCCTGTCAGATCATCTGAAAGAAACCGGGTAATCAAAAAAATTGAGCAGGAGTCTGCCAACAGAAATCAGGCACAAATATTCATGGAAACACCTTATCGTAACATGCAATTGACAGATGCCCTGACCTTAGTTTGTAAACCTCTGACAAACCTCTGTATTGCCTGTGATATAACCCTTGAGTCCGAGTTCATATCAACACGTACTATTGCGGAGTGGAAAAAAAACAGGCCGGACATAAACAAGCGTCCGGCTATTTTTATTCTTCAGTCCGTGACCGGGAAATAGGTGTTATTGAATATTGATAAGTTCAAGATAAAAAACCAACGGTGTATATCCCGGTATTTTCCCGGAACCCTCAGCACCATAAGCAAGAGATGAAGGCATAAGGATTCTGGCTCGTTCATCCTTTTTCATAAGCTTCACACCTTCTTCAAAACCACTGACGGTCTGGTTCTCTCCAATAGTGAAATTTAATGCTGAGCTACCAATATTTGTATCAAACTGCCGGCCGTCAGTCAATGTGCCCTTATAATAAACACTGACCATGTCTGAATCTTCGGGACTGTCGGTACCTGTTCCTTCCGACAGTTGAATATAATACATACCACTCTCTTTTAAATTCACTTCCAAATGTGCAGAATCACTGTACTGTGAAATATAATTATCGATAAGTTGTTGCTCATATACTTCAGGATCAGGAATAACCCGTAACAACTCAATATCGTAGATAAGAGTGGAATATGGCGGAATACTGCCGGTACTTTCTCCGCCGTAACCGAGATGCGAGGGAATGATCAATAATGCACTGGTTCCCTCTTTCATCAACATAAGACCTTCAATTACACCCTCTAGCTTCAGCGACGCAAGTGACAGCCTGTTGTCTCCGTAAATAACCGAAGAAGAGTAAATATTATTACTGATAGCTATCTTTTCATCGGTTGTATCAAAGACACGATCATTCACCAGTCTGGCAGTATATCGTATTACAACCCAGTGATCCTTTTCGGGCTTAATTCCGGATCCTTCCGTAATTGGTACATAATACAAACCGCTGCTCTGCGGCTCAACATTTATATTATTAGACTCCAGGTATTGTCTTAAAAGATGCATCTCCTTTTCTTTCTGCAAATCTTCACTGCTGTCTTCACATGCGATAAAAATAATTGCCAGAAAGGCAGGTCCGATGATCCGCTTAATCCTACTGATTGACATCTTCAGAATTACTTTCGGTTAATAAATGTATTCAAAATTTTTTGTGAGACACATTATCGTTGGGATACTATTCGATATCGATTACTTCAATATCAAAAACAAGAGTTGAATAGGGAGGGATTATGCCTTCCGATGATCCTTCAGCCCCATAACCGATACTCCAGGGAATTATCAGCCTTGCTTTCCCGTTTTTTTTCATTTTCTTAATTCCCTCAATAAAACCCGGGATAATATTTGTAGCTCCTGTGCTCATAACCATAGGGTTGTCGCTTTCAGTCTCATCAAATACCCTTCCGTCAAGTAATGCGCCGGTATAATGCAATGTCACACTTGCATTTTCACCTGGGAGGTCTCCTTCGCCTTCCTCTTTCTCGATATAATAAAGTCCCGATTCAGTGGGCGTGACAGTTATGTCATTTTCTTCAATATAATCATCAAGTAAATTCTTTTCATGCTCAACCGGATCACTTATTACATCGTGTAGTTCCACATCGTATATAAGGGTAGAATATGGAGGGATGATACCATAATCAATTGAACCAAAAGCAAGACCGGAGGGTATTATAATTCTTGAAATACCCCCTTCCTTCATTAACATCAGGCCTTCTATAAGGCCTGTTATACCGAGACTTTGAATCTGGAATTTGGCCGGACCGTACAATTTGTCATCCCGAACGATATCATGGTTCATGGCGATATTCCTGTCACTGGTTTCAAACACCGTTCCATCGACCAGCGATGCAATAAAACTAATATTTACAAAATCGGACCGGACCGGATTTTCTCCGTTTCCTTCCGTTAAGACAACATGATAAAGACCGCTGCTGGTTGGTTCAACAGATGTATACCCTTTTTCCTCAAGGAATTCCTGTAATTTAACCATTTCCTCTTCCATTCTCTCATCTTCCTTTTCGCAGGCATTAAATAAAAAAAGACCCGGAAAAAGAATAAAAAATACCTTTAACATATATTTCCTGGTTATCATATCTGGTTCTTTTGGGGTTACAAATTTCACATTTACCGGTTCACTGCCCGGCATTGTTTCGTTTTTTTATTTATATATGCTGCAAAGTTGCATATAATTAACGGGATTACAGCAACAAATAATGTGCCTTTAAATTAGTTTACGGTTATTATCTCCAATTCATAGACAAGAGTTGTATAAGGCGGTATTAAGCCGGTTGAAGAACCCCGGGAACCATATGCCAGTTCTGAGGGCAGGATCACCAAAGCTTTTTCTCCTTCATGCATTCGCCCTATTGCAGTGTCCAGACCCTTCAGCACCTGCCACTCCTGTCCGTATACAAATCGAAATGCCTCTCCGCGTTCACGTGTTGATTCAAAAAACCGGCCATCCAGGAATCTTCCTTCATAATGTATCTTTACAGCATCACCCGGCCTGATTTTTTTACCGGTGCCTTCACAAAGGATAAAATAATATAAGCCGGTACTGTCAGGATCAGCCTCAAGCTTCTTTTCGTTTAGAAACTCCTGAAGCTTAAATGCCTCATATTTCCTGAGATCTTCTGCCCAGCTATTAAAAGCCTGCATTTCTGTCATATATGATTTTTCGGATTGAACTTCAATCATTCTTACTGAAATTCTTATAAAGTCAGACTCTTTCATAAACGCAGGAACAGTTGTGCCAAGGGTTAAACTGAAAAAATCATCCGGATCCAGGATAAAATCAGCTTCATCACCGGCTTTCATCATTGCAAAACACTCTTCAACTGATCCCTTATATAAGGGTTTCTCCAGTTGAAATTTACGCCTCGCCGAAAAAAACACGGAATCTTCAGGCGTTGCATAACTCAAATCAACGGTAATATAATCTCCGGGAAGGGGACTTATAGTGCCGTCGCCAATAACATTAAGCCTGTAATAGACTCCTTGATCTGTTCTGGTATAACCGGGATATTCAGATGGATTTCTGCAGCCCGGTATTATAATGCCAGGAAAAAAAAGGAGGAGTATTCCGTATTTAAGATTTTTTATAATTATATTTTTGAATTTCTGCATCCGGAACACTTTATAACTGCCGGCATAAGCCATTCAATTGTCCGATATATTCAGGACTTCAATTTCATAGATCACAACGGCCCTGGGAGGTATTCTGTCCTGATCGCCTATTAATCCGTGGGCAAGAAACGGCGGCATGATAAACCTTGCCTTATCACCCTTCCTTAACATGAGTACTCCTTCTTCAAGGCCGGCTTCTACACCTCCCTGCCCGATCCTGAACGTTTTTGGTCCGTCTTCTTCAGAACTGTAACAAACCCGACCGTCAAGAAGGCTAAGCTTATATTCCATAGTGATGATTCTGCCTTTTTCAGCCTGCAGTCCTTTACCCTGTTCATAAATCTGATATCCCAGTCCGGTATCTGAAAATTCTATATCCCAGTCCCTCCTTTTAACATAGGCCTTGATAAGATCCATATCTTTCCCTACAAGGAACTGATTGGCCCTCATAAGTTCTTCAGCAGTAACTTCCTGTTGATTTATATCCTTAGAATCATTTCTGTACTTACATGAGAAAGAATATAAGATAACTATAAAAACTAAAAGTTTCAGAAAAAAATTTGTTTTTAAAGGCACGTACATCATTTAGTCCCGTTTCAAATTATTTATGAACATTAATATCTTGCTTATAAAACGGTTTTTTTCCAGCTTATCATATTCTGATCTGCTGTTATGATTAAAAATCTAAGAAAAATACCCGGGTAACAAAGAGACAAATTTCGCTATTGTATCATTTAAGCTGAGTTTCGATTCTCCTCCTGAAGCATTGATATGCCCCCCGCCATCAAAATATTTTGCAGCAAAAGTGTTTGAATCTATCTTTCCTTTGGACCGGAATGATAATTTGATATGATCGTTATTTTCCATAAAGAAAGCGGCGAATCCAATTCCTTTGATTGACAGGGGATAATTAACAAACCCTTCTGAGTCTCCTCTAATATAATTATACTGTTTTTTTTCATCAAGGGTGAGACTCATATAGGCTGTTTTATAATCGGGCAATACAACCATTTTTTTATTAAGGCAATAACCAAGAAGTCTTAACCTGCTTTGTGAAAAATTATCATATACCATTGAATATATGAAATCCTTATCAATTCCCCTTTTAAGCAGTTCCGATAAAACAATGTAGGTGCCGGGTTGTGAGGAGTTATAGCTAAAAGAGCCGGTATCTGACATTATACCAGTATAAAGACATGTTGCAGAGTCAGTATCAACAAGGTTTAAATCACCTATTAATTCAATGAATCTGAAAACCAGTTCACATGTTGAGCTGGAAAGAGTGTCGGAATAGATAATATCGGCAAAATCTGATGGATTGGGATGATGATCTATCAATATTTTAAGTGCATGTGATTGTTTAATAAATTCTTCAATTTTTCCGGCCCTGGCAGGAGAATTAAAATCCAGAAAGAAAATTATATCCGCATTAAGAATAATGCTTTCTGCTGTGCCTCTGTCTTTGTTGAATATAAGAATATTGTTGCTTCCCGGTAACCATTTAAGGAAATCAGGATATTCATTTGGCATAATAACATGACAATCAATTCCTTTCTTTTTTAAATAATTCCATAGTGCCAGTGATGATCCTATTGCATCACCGTCAGGATTTACATGGCTTATAACGGCTACGGACTTAGCCCGGTCAATCCGGCTGCTTTTAAAACCTGCCATTTGCAGCTTGTTGCCTGTGAAAATTTTATTACTTTTAACGGGATTCATTTCTATTACCGGTTAATAAAGAGATGATCTGCCAATGATAAACATATTTGCGAAATTACATTTTTTAAAAGAAAAGCATACAGTCGAAGAACAAATACTCACCTTGAATGTAACCCTGTAATTCTATTTGAAAATTCGTCATCAAACTATTAACAAAAAACATGAAGCACACATTGGCCATTATTAAACCACATGCAGTAAGAGATAACAAAACCGGAGCCATACTTTCAAAATTGATTGAAGCCGGATTCCGGATAGCTGCATTGAAGATGACTAAACTGACAAAACTGCAAACATCTGAATTCTATAAAGAGCATGAAGGAAAATATTTCTATGAACCACTGGTCGACATGATGTCGTCAGGTCCTGTAGTTCTTGTTATTCTGGAAAAAGAAAATGCTGTCTCTGACCTGAGAACTCTTGTTGGAAATACTGATCCCGAAAAAGCTGCTCCGGAAACATTAAGAAAAATCTTTGGAATATCAATGAGGGAAAATGCAGTCCATGCTTCGGATGGCGACCAGAAGGCAGCAATAGAATGCGGTTATTTCTTTTCTCAGATTGAAAGATTTTAAATGTAACCGTCTGTACCGGGACCCTGATACCTTCCTGTAATTTCAAAGCTGTCCCAATCTTTGCCAGCCTCAAGTATCCTCCTTTTTTTTGCAAGGTCAGCAACAGAGAGCTTTATTGTTTTTACACAGGGATCCTTTTCTCCGCAACTGTCGATTATATTACCATTTAAATCAATAACCACGGAGTTGCCACTGTGAGAAATATTGTTGCCATCAGTTCCTGTCCGGTTTACACCAATAACATATGCCTGGTTTTCGATGGCTCTTGCCTTAAGGAGTGTTGACCATATATCATTCCTCTCCGAAGGCCAGTTGGCTATATATATTAATATATCATATTCCCACCGTGAATTTGTAAAACGGTTCCTGCTCCATACAGGAAATCGGAGGTCATAGCAAATTAACGGACAAATATTCCAGCCTGAGAGGTTTACGATCAATTTATTTTTTCCGCCGGTGTAATGCTGATGCTCATTCTCCATTCTGAAGAGGTGCCTCTTATTATAATATTTGTATCCGCTGTCCGGTGTCATCCATATAAGACGGTTATAATATTTATCTTTCTCCTTAAAAATAATACTTCCTGCTATAACACCTTCAATTGCCTTTGCCCATTTCTCCATCCATTGAAGTGTCTTGCCGGTATATTTTCCGGAAAGCTTTTCACATTCCATTGAAAATCCTGTAGTGAACATCTCTGGTAATATTACCAGATCTGTTTTTCCCTTTATTTCTTCCAGTAAACGAGCAAATAATTCAAGATTATCAGCAGGTTTTTCCCAGATTACAGCGGATTGAATTAACGAAACTGTTATATCATGTCTCATAATACCTTGTTCTTTAAATTTCCGGCAAAAAGATTGTAAAAAGGCTTCTGCCTTATTTTATCCCGATGCATTTCAGTAACCAGTTTAACGAACCAGTTTCCGGATATCGCCGACTGAAAAATTTTCAGGATACTTCGGATTTATATCCCTGTAGAATTTTTTTACATTTATCATATCCTGTTCCAGGTTACCTGAAAGGGGAATAAAATCTCCCGTGCCGACAACTTTTTTCCTGTAATCAAAAAATCCCGGAAGAACGGGTACACCGGCACCGGTTGCTATGCGATGAAATCCGGTCTTCCAGTCACTCACTTTTTTTCGTGTCCCTTCCGGAGTTATTGTAAGAATAAATGAATCAGAGTTTTTGAATTCTCTGATCATCTGATCCACAATATCGGTTTTTTTGCTTCTGTCAACAGGAATACCGCCCAGTACCCGGAGGATACCTCCCAGGGGAAAATAAAACAGTTCTTTTTTTATCATGATTTTTGCCTTCACCCCGAAAGAAAGATAAAATAATTTACCTATTACATAATCCCAGTTGCTTGTATGAGGTGCTGCTATTACCAGGTATTTATTTACTGAAGGTATTGTCCCAACCATCTTCCAGCCCCAGATTCTTAATATACATCTGCTAAGTATTCGAATCATATACCTGCCTGTTGGAATTATAATAAATTCAGTTCGTTCTAATGGGATAAACGTCAAAAACGGCAATTATGACAATCCGGATCTGTTTTTATCCTTAAAACCTTCGCGGTCCATTTTCCCCCACCCTTTCTTCCCTCTCAGAAAATCCCAGTTACCTTTGATTGCCCATATTACGGTCAGGGGATGAAATAAAAAAGGTTCAAGAAAGGCAGTTCCTATAAGTTTGAGAACATCACGTTTTCTTTCATATTTATGAAATGTCATCTCTTCAAATAAAACTGCCCATATTGAAAGAGAAACAGCAAAGGTATATACAAATACAAATAGCAAAATAACAAATGGCCAGTTTGGAGAGCCGAATATTGCATAAAGAATAAAAAACAGAAGGGCGAAGAATTCAATTATCGGTGCAAGCCACTCAAAAAAGAACCAGTAGGGATAGCCCATCATTCCGAATCTTTTGTATTTACGCCGGAAAAAGATTTTTTTATGTGCCATCAAGGTCTCTACCGTTCCCCTGGTCCATCGGTTTCTCTGTCTTCCAAGAACTTTCAGGGTATGTGGAACTTCTGTCCAGCATAAAGGATCAGGGATATAGGTAACTTCATACTTCTCCCCGATTTCAGACATATATCTTCGCATTCTGACTACAAGCTCCATATCTTCACCAACTGTTTCAATGCTGTACCCTCCGCATTTAATAACTACCTCCCTGTCAAACATACCCAATGCACCGGAAATAAGAAGCAGTCCGTCCAGTTTTGCCCAGGCCATGCGCCCCATAAGAAATGCACGGGTATATTCCAGCACCTGTACCCTGGCAAGAAATTTTTCCGGCAAATGCACCTTTTTGATTTGCCCTCCCTGTATATCGCATGAATTAGCTATCCTGACAACACCACCTGCGCCAATAACTTTTTTATCGGTTTCTTCAAGGAAGGGCTTCACCATTTTAAGAAGTGCATCCGGTTCCATTATAGAATCAACATCAATACTGCATATAAGCTGGTTTTGTGAGACATTGATCCCGGCATTCAAAGCATCTGACTTCCCCCCGTTTATTTTGTCAATAAAAGTGAGATTATGAAAAGAGCGGTTTTTTGATTTATAAACGCCTCTTATTCTTTTGCATGGTATTCTGTAATCGAAAAAATAATTAACCTTTTCAAGATCATAGGCATTAACAACTTTCTCAAATGTATCGTCAGTGCTTCCGTCATTAACAACAATTACTTCGAAATTATTATAGTAAAGGGATAAAAGTGCGCGCACGTTTTCAACTATTGTTTTTGATTCGTTAAATGCTGGTGCAACGACCGATATAGAGGGAGTTAACGGAGCAAGTATTATTGAATTGTAATCGACATAACTGTTTTTTCTTAAATAAACACGCAATGTATAGGCAGAAAAAACAGCAAGCAATACATAAGCCAGAAATATTGATATAGTTATAAGCAATATTATATTGCTCAGAATCCAGCCAAGAAATTCAAATATTTGCTGCATTTTAAATACGTTTATCAAGTACGTGCTTAATAATAATCATGTAATTCTTGTAATCCGAATGCATTAACTTTTCCAGAGCGCTTTTTCCCCTGTCTCCCATGTCTCTCAATGCTTTGGCAGCTTCAATCTGTAACTGGACATCATCCTCCTTGTCAATTACCATAACCAGAAATTTAAGGGCTGACTCGTCGGCTATCTTATCCAGGGCAGCAACTATCTGAAGCTGATTTTCATAGGTTTCATATTTATAGTGATGCTTTAATGGTAAAACTGACTCTTTAATTTTAAGTTCGCCAAGAACATATATTGCTGTTCTTCTGATCTCCGGATTATCATTATCTAAAAGCGGCACTATTTTATCCCATGACTTCTTCTGCTTGAAAACTTTGATCATTCTCAGAGAAAAAAGCACAATTGTCTGATTATCTGAGTCCAGCCACCTTTCAAATTGAGGTGCCTCCAGATTATGACTGACGATAATTTCATGAACATTCAGCTGCTCCCACTTTGTAAAAGGTCTCTGCAGATGGTCCAGAAAAGAAAACCTGTCAGAATCGTCAAGCCTGACAAGAGCAAGCTGTGCCTCCATCCTTAGTATACTGTTGTTGCTATGAAGGCAGTTGATAATCTCATCATTTGCATCTTTAATATTCATAAAAGCGAGTTCGCGAAATCCTTTTATCTTGATGTGCCATTTACTGCTTAAGGCTTTTAATCTCGAATCCACATCGAGATTTAGCTTGTAATAAAGCTCTCGTAATTTTTCAGCTGCATCACCCGAAAGATTAATTATAAGATCTTTCATCTCTTCCATCAGGATAACCCTTTTAAAAGAATTTCCTGCAATTTTATTTATTTTTTCGGGTACTTCTGTCAGGGAATCATCATCAAACAGATAGTCCATTAAGAGTGCCTGATATTTTTCTTTGAGCTCCTGTCTTAATTTTGCTTCACGCTCCATTTGGTTTCTGTGGAAAAGAATAATGATCAGCAAAACGATCATTGAAATACCAGAATATATGGTAATAAGCACAAGTACCTGAATTAAAGCAGTAGATTTTTCAAAATCAATACGAGGCAGAAAAAATATTCTCCTGCCTATACCGAACTCTTCGTAAATTTCATTAATGCGTTTTTCAGGATAGCTTTCATCAGGTTTTAAATCCTTAGCCTGTAACAGGAACTCTATTGCCTTTGAATAGTTTTTATACTTCACTGACCATTCGGCCTGGTTTATTAACAAACGGTAAAGGTCATCCTGATCCTGTTTCTGGTATATCAGTGCCAGGGAATCAGCAATATGGAACGGATTACTTAAAACCGTGTCATTATCGTTCTGAAAAATTAAACTGGCATTTCCGTTTACGGGGAACAACAATAAAAGAAGTAATGATATAACCACAAAATATAAATGCCTTTTCAGGTATATTTTTATTATATTTTGGGATGTTATCATTAAAGGTTAGAATATCAAGTAATTATTTACAGAATTACAAATAGTATCTTAATCCCAGGTTAAATGACCAGCGATTTCTGAACCGGTTAGTTTCAAATTCCTCATATTCATATCGCAGACTGCCCCTTATAAGTATCTTTGAAGTTATCCCCGTACTTCCTTCAACTCCGGCACTAACGGAATTCAAATATACTTTCTCTGTAAAATCCGGGTAAGTATCATCGGGAGATATTCCATAGCCAATAATTATGCCGGCAAAATCGTCAGCAGATTTAAAAAAATTCCGGGCGTTAAAAAACCATGAGCTTGATATGCCGTCGTTATCAGGAAAAATATAAGGTCTAAGAGAGAACCACATATTGCCAAGGTATTTACCTGCAGAACCGGTATAAAAAAAGTATGAAGTGTCCCAGTAAAGAAATCGTAATCCCAGTGAAGCCTCAAAACCACCGGGCAGTTTCCTGAATAATTCAAATGCCGCCCTGTGCCCGGGGAAAACCGCTCCTCTTGAAAAAGCATAATTCAGTAACAGATATGCTTCTTCAGATAACCGGGGGTAGGATTCCAGTTCATATTGCAGCGAAGGATAACGCGTCAGGCCGCTGCCGTCGAAAAAAGAATTAGCGAAATTAACCTTTGCTGTTAACGGTCCAATCCCGGTATAACGGGAGTACCCTGCACTTCCCGAATGAAAATCCCTTTTAAAGGGGTTATTAAATGATTCCCTGTAATAACCGGCAAGCAGATAACTGTTTTCACGGTAATGATAAAATCCGGGAGCAGAAACAAGCCTTAGAAGATCAATGGCTTCCTGATTATCCGGATTAATCTCCAGCAGATAATCAATTGTTTTTTTTGACTCACTTTTTAGTCCCAGAAAAAAAAGTGCCCGGGCTTTTCTTAAAATAAGCATTTCATCATCAGGATGGTAAGCCAAAGCAATATCAGCTGTTTCAACCGCCTGTTCATAGTTGCCTTCCCATATTTCAATATCGGTTAATACAAGAAGGGCATCATAGTAATCCGGAACATGGCCGGTTACATATTGAATATAGATCCGGGCTGAATCATATAAATTTTCCCAGGCGTATAACCTGGCAATCAAAACAGAGGCATCATGATGGAGTGGGTTCCGTTCAAGCAGTGCCAATGCAGCCTGGCGGGCTTTTGCTGTTTCCTGTTCATAGGCTAGATTGCGGGCTTTAATATACAAACTGTCATCAGAAAAATCAACCCGGGGATTCTCTTCCTGTGCGTTTGAGCAGGGAATTAAAATAATAAACGCAATTACATAGATCACCCCGTAGAAAAAAAGCCTTTTCATAACCTGCTGATATGTAATTATTACTTTAGCACATTTTTAACCCGTAACAGTAATTGACCCGGAAGGAAAGGTTTTGTGATATAGTCACTGACACCAAGGCTGTATGCCCGTTGTTTCGTTTCTTCCTGATTTACCCTTGTAAGCATAATAATCGGAAAATCAACTTTAAGTTCAATCCTTGCAAGATGCACCAGTTCCAGTCCGCTAAAATAAGGCATATGCTGGTCAGTTATCATAACATCTATTTCATCACGGTATTCTCTGAGCCGATCCGCCCCGACCTTGCCATCTTCAGCGGTTATAACCTCATAACCTTCTTTTTTAAAACTATATTCAATTGCTTTAAGTGTAATCAAATCATCTTCACAAACTAATATCTTCACCTGTAATAATTTTAAAATGCATTAAACCTTTTCTTTTTATGCTCCTCATTTTGGATATGTTGATAACTGTATGATTGAACATAACATTCATTATCTCTCTGACAATGATTTATAATAGTCATTTATAATTTTTGAAATGAAAGGATAATAATATTCCCTGAAAAACTCACCCTTGCTTCCTATCCTGTCGCTGTGCAACAAAAAATCCAGCGACATTGAACCGGAAAGTGATGAGGTCAGCATATTTATATCATAGCCTGAATAATTGCCCGCAAGGTAATAGAAATAACCCTTATCTGTATTTATGGTTACGGCCGGAAATCTGGCCGGAATATTATGATTTTTAAGAACTCTCAGACCGTTTGTGTTGGCATTCAAATGAAAATATGAAATGACATTGGTTGTATCGGCAGCATAGCTGATGTCAAAACGGTAAGGATAATGAACCACCGCAGATATTCCGTACTTTGAAGCCAGATCATGATTTGTGGTTATCAACGGGACATGAATATCAATATGTGTTTCGCTTTCCAGGATAACAACCTTATCATTATGGTTTACAAGCACTATACCTGGTTTTGTAAAGGGCCAGTCACCGTGGTTCTGCTCCTTATACAGATCAACAATCCAGTCAGGCAGTTCATCATTCTCAGTATAATTAAGATTGTCGTAATACATCCCTGTCCATCCACTCCAGAATACGCCGGTCATTTTCTCAACCTTGCTTCTGATGCTATCGGATGTTGGCGCAGCGAAAAAATTAAACTCTGCAATAACCATTTTTTCGTCATTCAGCATATGCTTAATAAAAAGATAGTCATTATGGCTGAGACCCCCGTAAAGCAATCTTGAAAATGTGTCATCCCCTGAATCATCGTACCACTCTCCATACGTGATTCCGTGTGTGTCTGCAAACCATGCCAAATCATAATGATCAGAAAGACTGTCAATTTCACCTGGCATGATATCTCTTATTATGTACTCCTTATTACTGTATGGCTGTAAAGGAATGAATCCGTAATAATCTTCCCGGTGGTTATATTTATTTCCGTCACTTTTTACAATCCGTTCATGGTTAAGCACCCAGAAGGCTGACCTGTGCTCCATCCGCGATAAAGAGGAAGCACTTTTATTAATCAAAATGATATCCAAAGGTTTTCTTGCTTCGAAAAACCAGAATAAAAAGCTGATTACAGGAACTGCCAAAAATATCAGTAGTGTAAGTAAAAGTTTTTTACCTGGAAAAAATTGCATGTTGTACTTTTGAATTCATCAAATTTTTACTCATAAAGCAAGAATAATAATTTTAAAAAAAATAAAAGAATAAATCCTCTGAAAAATGTATATTCTCTAATTTTTGTTCAGATATCATGCTGAAAGAAAATGAGTAATAATGTGCCGCCCGGCCCCGGTATTTTTGTATAAGAAACAGGTTTGCCAAATTCGGTTATCGCCACCTGAAATAAATGAATGTCTTTGTTCTTCTAAAATGGCCAGAACTGATTGTCATTCCATACCCTTTCCCTCAGATCCTGGTCCAGTTCAAAGAGTAGTTTATGGTGACCTTTTTCCCAGTCTGCAAGCCACTGAAACAGCTTCTTCTCACTTGTGCCTGTTGCCTTATCAGCGCTTTCAGAGTACAGTTTTATTGCCTTTGATTCCATGTCAATAGCCGCGGATATAGCGGCGGCCTCAAAGCCAGCTGCTGCAATCTGATTTTTCATCGATTCTGACAATACATAATCTGAGGGAGACATACCTGTGTATCCTGATAACTCCGTATCAGACATATTTTTATTATTTGCCACTTCCGAAAATTTATCTCTCAATATCTTTGTATGCAGCACCTCCTCCTTTGCCATAATATCAAAGATGTTTTTAATATCCTTATTAGAGGAGCTTTCAGCGACTTTCCTGTAAAAGGCCTCTCCTCTCAGCTCAAGTAAGATGGCTGATTTTATTATTTCCAGCAACTTTGTTTTCTCCATAAAAATGATCGTTAATTTAAATTTATTCTGTTAAAAGTATACAAATTTTTTAACTGATACTGTTTAAGGCCATCCCTTTTTAAAGTTAACCTGTTAATAATCAAGATAATTACTTACAAATCTGTTAATTACAAGTTAATAACTGATAATTATTTTTTATAACCGAATGTTATTTTAATGACAAGTATTATATTTATGAGTTGTTATATTTAACGGTTAATCATATAATATAAGGAACCTTAGCATTGGTTTGGAACCTGAGTATACAGCCGCAGCCTATGCTACTTCACTTGACAGCAATGCAACTCCTGCCGGCAGTGAAACAGTGGCTAATATGCAATTACTGTTTTTTGCATTTTATTTTTTTAATTTTAGGGCCGTGCAGTTAATAACTTAACAATAAGTTAACATATGCAATAAGCTTGTTAAACTAAAATTAACATAAGAGAACTCAATGTTTATCAATAAGCGTATATTTTTGCTGCTACATTTAATGTAATTATCCGCATGGAAAACCTCTATTTGTTCTTTGTTATTGTATTGTTTATTCTTGCTATATCCGACCTTATTGTTGGTGTAGGCAATGATGCCGTCAACTTTCTTAACTCAGCCATCGGTGCTAAAGTTGCCCCTTTTCATGTTATCCTTGCTATAGCAGGTTTAGGCGTTTTGGTTGGTACTACTTTTTCAAGCGGAATGATGGAAATAGCCCGAAGCGGTGTATTTCATCCTGATCAGTTCTTTTTTAATGAGATCATGATCATTTTTATGGCAGTAATGATTACCGATATCATTTTGCTTGACACTTTCAACACTTTTGGCCTTCCCACCTCAACAACTGTTTCAATAGTTTTTGAACTGCTCGGTGCGGCAGTAGCCGTTTCTCTTTTTAAGATATATGCCTCACCTGAAAATATCCAGGAACTGAGCAATTATATAAATTCCGGTAAAGCGCTTGCAATTATTTCCGGGATTCTTTTATCGGTTGTCATCGCTTTTACAGTTGGCGTTATAGTTCAATTCCTATCCCGCATGCTTTTCTCTTTCAATTTTGAACGTAATATGCCATATTTCGGTGCATTATGGGGCAGCCTTGCAATTACTTCAATAGTCTATTTCATACTGGTTAAAGGAGCCAGGGGAGCTTCTTTTATGACCCCTGAAGCTGCAACCTGGATAGAAAACAACACATTCAACCTGCTGTTATACTGCTTTATTGGTTTTGCTACCATTGCGCAGTCACTGATAATGCTATTCAAAGTAAATATTTTCAGAATAATTGTCTTTATAGGAACATTTTCACTGGCAATGGCGTTTGCCGGAAATGACCTTGTGAACTTTATCGGCGTCCCCCTGGCAGGATATGAATCATATAAGCTGTTTATAAATGACCCGACAATCAATCCAGAAGCTTATACCATGGAATCATTGCTCCAGCCGGTCGGGACACCAACCGGGTTTTTGCTTACGGCAGGTGTTATAATGGTTCTTGCATTGTTTTTTTCAAAAAAAGCAAGGTCGGTAACAAAAACAGAGGTTGATCTTGCCAGGCAAACAGAGGGGTCAGAGCGGTTCACTTCTTCACTGTTTGCCCGCACCCTTGTAAGAAAATCCATTGAGGTAAGCAAGTTTGTGCGCAGGAATTTACCGGCCGGATTAAATGCTGCAATAGACAGAAGATTTGATACAGCTCTTTATAAGAGAAGGAAAAGGATCAAAAAGGACAGTTCATCTTTTGACCAGGTGAGGGCATCTGTCAATATGTTCGTTGCAAGTGTTCTTATAGCGCTTGCAACTTCTCTTAAGCTACCCCTTTCTACCACATATGTCACATTTATGGTGGCAATGGGAACTTCATTGTCAGACGGGGCATGGGGGCGCGAAAGTGCTGTTTACAGGATAACAGGAGTAATTACTGTAATTGGCGGATGGTTTTTTACTGCATTTACTGCTTTTACCGTCTCATTTTTGTTTGCCCTTTTTATAAGCTGGGGCGGATTGCCTGCAACAATAGCAGCCATTATTTTAGCGGTTGTCTTTGTTGTGAAGACTTATTTTATACACCGTAAGAGAAGTGAAAATGAAAAACTTGAAGATGAAGCAGAAAAGAAAGTATTGAACGGGGAAAATGTGCTGACCGAATGCAAAACAAATATAAACACTACTGTCATTTCAGTTTCAAAGCTTTATTACCTTGTTATGCACAGCCTTATAAACGAAGACAGGAAAAAACTTAAAAAGATAAAAAAACGTATCGCTGAACTTAATGTTCAAACCAAAGGATTAAAAAAGCATGTGGTTGCTACTCTCAGGAAGCTGGAGGAAGATTCCGTGGATACCGGTCACTATTATGTTCAAACGCTTGACTATTTGCGGGAAATCGCTCACTGCCTTTCCTTTATTGCCGATCCTGTTTATGAGCATATTGATAATAACCACCCTCCGCTGATACCCGATCAGGCAAAAGAAATTAAACAGTTAAATGAAGATATTGCCGTGCTTTTTAATTACATTCTGAACATGCTTAAAAAGGAAGATTATAAAGATCTGGATATGATTATTAAAAGACAGAATACTATTCTTAATAATCTGGACAAGGTTAAAAAGAAGCAGATCAAACTCATTAAATCGGAAGTTGTCGGAACAAAAAACAGTATGCTTATGCTGGGCATTCTGGCAGAGACCAAGAATCTTCTTCTTTACACAATCAATACTATTAAGGCGCACAGGGACTTTGTGGCACAAAACGGCCTGAAAGTCTGATCTCAATTTATTTGTGTTTTCCTTTATGACCTGGCAAAAAGATTATTCATTCAGGTCAGGATAAGATTTCAACGAATTTGTAACCAACCCCTTTTATGGTTTTTATTCGCTCTTCGCCAATCTTTTCACGGAGTTTGCGTATATGCACATCAATTGTTCTGTCTCCGACAATAACATTATCTCCCCAGACACGGCTGAATATCTCCTCCCTGGTAAAAACCTTTTCCGGTCTGGATATTAATAGCTTAAGCAGCTCAAATTCTTTCTTTGGCAAAACAAGCTCATTTCCATCTTTCACAACCAGGAATCTTTCCTGATCGATCATCAGGTCAGGCATTTCTGTGACTTCAGGCTCCTTCCCCGGCTCAGAATCATCTTTTGATCTAATTCTTTTAAACAGTGCATTAATTCTGCTTATAAGCACTTTAGGCTTGATGGGCTTGGTAAGATAGTCGTCAGCTCCGGCATCAAAGCCGGCAATTTGAGAGTAATCCTCGCCCCTGGCAGTCAGAAAAACTATCAGGGTCCGGTCAAGCGATCTGTTTTTTCTGATCTCCTCGCAGGTCTCGATCCCGTCCATTTCAGGCATCATGACATCCAGTAATATTAAATGAGGCCTGATTTCATTTGCCATCCCGATTGCTTCTCTTCCGTTCTGAGACTTGTATATATCATATCCCGCTCTCTGGAGATTGTATCCGAGGAATTCAAGTATATCCTTTTCATCATCTACAAGGAGTATACGATAAGGTTCTTTTTGCATTAATCCAATATTAATCAGATATATAAAATATAAATGTATTAAAAAAAATTACAGGCTGTGTTAATTAATCATTAATTATCAGAAAACAGATCAATTTACCTTTAAAAAAGCATAAGTCAAATTATTCTTTCTCAAAATACTGAATAATCTATAAAGTATCACTATTGATATTGCCGGCAGGCAATTAATGGCAGTCATAATAAATTAACAATTTGATAAATCTCCTTTAACGTGATGGCTGGTTAATCAGCATATTTTTGCGTTAATTAATTTTTAATTAGAAATCTAAAAAAAGAAGAAAAATGAAAAAAAGTTATTTAAAAATTTCAGGGGCACTGTTAGTTATGATGCTGGCCTTTACCGCCTGTGAAGATGAAACCTATAACATCCCTGAGGTTTCAGGACCGGCGGATGTTATATCTGTAGAAAACGGAGTACAGGATCAATCGGTCGATTTTACCGTATCAATTGATCCGGGTCTGACAGCAACCTACTCTGCTACAGGAACGGGAGTAACGGTTCTGAATGGCTCAGGTAATATTGAAGGGTCAACTGTAACAATAAATTTTAATGCCGGACAAGAAGCGGGTGCTGCTTCAATAACATTATCAGTTACCGATTCGGAGGGTCAGACAGATGATGCCACGGCTATTATTAATGTTGGAGATGTCGTAACTCAGGTGATTGTGGAAGCCAATGTTACCGATGATACTACATGGACATCTGACAAGGTATATGTTCTGGCCGGCAGGATCACAGTAATTGACGGTGTGACTCTGACCATTGAGCCCGGAACAATTATAAAAGGTCAGGCAGGAACCGGTGCAAATGCTACAGCCCTTCTGGTAGCCCGGGGTGCTAAACTAATGGCCGAGGGTACTGCTGATGCTCCTATTATATTTACCTCTGTTGCTGATGAACTTGAGCCGGAACATATAGCCGCCGGAAATTTCGGAAGCCCCAATCTTGATCCTGATATTGATGGTTTGTGGGGCGGGGTCCTGATACTGGGTAAAGCAAAGATCTCTGCCTCAAATGATGATGGAGATCTCAGCGAAATACAGATTGAGGGTATTCCCACCTCCGATCCAAATGGTTTGTACGGTGGAAATGATGACGATGACAACTCGGGTGTTATTAAGTATATCTCAATACGTCATGGCGGCACCAATATCGGGGCAGGCAATGAGATTAACGGACTTACACTCGGAGGCGTAGGCAGAGGCACCGTCATTGAGAATGTCGAAGTAATTTCCAACCAGGATGACGGAATTGAGTGGTTTGGTGGAACTGTTGATATAACAAATGCCGTTGTATGGAATGTAAATGATGATGCCATTGACGCTGACCAGTCATGGGCTGGCACTCTTGATAACTTTGTTGTCATTGCACCAGGAGACCATAATTTCGAACTGGATGGTCCTGAAGGATCATACGCAGCCGGCTATAATATAAAGAACGGGTACGTGATTGCCAACGATCCTGATCTGGGGCGCAATTCTTCTGACCTTATCAATACAGATGACAAT
>JAWODJ010000102.1:0-8944 GCA_046483315.1 Bacteroidales bacterium
TGCAGCCAGAATTAATATATTTCCTGAGAGTGTGAATGAGACTATATGAAAAATAATCCCTGAAAGTGCCATTATTACTATAAAAAATAATGGTCTTCTATATATTGGGCGGCCATGTTGCTTCTCAGAAGAATTATTACCGGCAGTTTCCCCTTCCTTGAAAAATGTCTTCGAAAAAACCGGTATTATTACCAGGGCTACAAAAAGAGAGGATGTCAATACTATTATCAGGGTGATTGGCAGGTATACCATGAATTCGCCGACTATACCTTTCCAGAAGGCGAGTGGAAGAAAGGCAGAGAGTGTAGTGGCAGTGGAGGTGATTATGGGGATTGCTATTTCCGAAGTAGCATATTTTGCCGAATCCAGTACGCTGTTTCCTTTTTCTACAAAACGGTAGATATTATCGACAACCACAATTGCATTATCAACCAGTAAGCCCAGAGCGAGGATGAGTGAGAAAAGGACGATCATATTTATTTGAATATCCAGAAGTCCCAGCACCATGAAAGAAGAGAGCATTGATAATGGTATAGCAAGTCCCACAAAAAGCGAATTCTTTAGCCCCAGAAACAGGTAAAGAACAAATATTACCAGGATAACAGCCAATATTACGCTGTTTTCAAGGTTGCTAAGCTGGGTGCGGATATCTTCCGACTGGTCATTTGTTACAGTAACAGTCAATTCGTCGGGCAGTTGACCGCTGTCTCTTGCCTCTTCAATAATATTAAAAATATTTTCTGTTGCATCCAGAAGATTCTCCCCGTCTTTTTTAATTACCTGAAGTGATACGACAGGTTCGTCATCCAGCCTGGCAAAACTAACCGGCTCAGCAAATGTATCCTCAACTGTCGCTATGCTTTCCAGATGTACAATATTGCCCATCTCATGTTTGACTATGATGTCTTCAATTTGCCTTACATCTGTGAATTCGCCGGTAGTGCGGACTGCCCAGCGGGATTGGTCCTCAAATAATATAGAACCGCCTCCTACCGATATATTTTCCTGCATGATCGCATTTTCAATATCCATGAAACTTAGTTCCATGGCATCCATTTGCAGTGGATCAATATTAATCTGTATTTCCCTTTCCGGGATCCCCGTTATCTCAACACTTGAAATTTCCCTTACCAGCTCGATCTCTTCCTGGAGGAAGTCGGCAAAGCTTTTAAGCTCATCAATTCTGAATTCACCCGAGAGATTGATGTTCATTATAGGAAAGTCGGAGAAATCAATATCCATTACCATGGGGTCGGCGGGAATATCTGCCGGGAGATCGGGAATTACCCGGTCAACCGCATCTTTTACATCCTGGAGGGCTGAACCGATATCAATATCAGTCTGAAATTCAACAATAATATTGGAATTATCCTGCAGTGAAGAGGAGCTAAGCTTTTCTATTCCTGTGATAGTGTTTATTTCTTTTTCCAGTGGACGTGTGATAAGATTCTCCATGTCTACCGGCGAATTTCCAGGATAGTTGGTAACTACCATTACAGTTGGAATTACCACGTCAGGAAATAATTCTTTTGGCAGGGTTCTGTAGGAGATGGTTCCTGCAACTGCAAGTATCACTGTCAGCAGGAATATAGTACTTCTGTTATTGAGTGCAATTGTGGTTGGTCTGAATTCTCTTGATTTGTTCTTATCTGATGATCTGCTCATGATTTATTTACTTGCCTGTGAATATATAGAATGTATTCCCTGCTAAATTTATTTGAATGCAGATATTAATGTCTGCAGATATCCGGGCAGGATTTTTTATATATTGATAAGTTGGATCATATCCCCGTCGCCGACCTTGTTATGTCCTTCGGTAATTATCAGATCTCCGGAACCGATTCCTTCCTCTACAAGGGTTTTGCCTTCACTTTCAGGTCCCCTTTCTATGTATGTCTTCTCAGCAACGTAATGACCTCCGGAATCCTGTTTGGCTATAAAAACAAAATGACCCTGCACATCCTCTTTGATCAGAATCGATGGTATAACGATAACATCTTCCTCGGAAAAAGTTTTTATGCCCAAAGTCGCTACCATGTTCGGCTTAAACTTTTCTTCCGGGTTGACTATCCGGAGTTGCAACCTGAACGACCTGTTCTCGGGATTAATAACGTTTCCCAAAAGGTACACCGGGACATTGTCCTCGTAATCAGGAAATATCGGGAACTGCAGTATGACGCTGTCATTACTGTTTATAAGGGGGAGGTACCTTTCCGAAACATCGGTGTTTATGTAAAGGTTTGTAAGGTTAATTAACCGCATCACAGGTGATCCTGGCATGGCCAGCTCTCCCTCCTTAATGAAGATATCATCTATTATCCCGGAAAAGGGAGCACGCAATATTGCAAGATCAAGTTGCGATTCCATTGATTTAAGACTGGATTGAAGGCTCTCATACCTGTTCCGGGCTTCCAGGTATTGCATCTCACTCCCGATCTCCTGTTCCCATAGTCTTTTTTGCCTCTCATAAACCGTTTCGGCCATTTGAAGATTTGTTTTCACTTCTTCAATATTATTCTCAATTACCGATGTATTAAGCTCTGCAACTACCTGGCCGGCATTAACCCTGTCTCCTCTGCTTACCATGATCTTTTTCATCTGGCCATTTAGTTCAGGGCTTATTGTTGCATCACGGACCGCTTCAACTGAACCGTTGATCTTGATATAATGTTCAAAATCGCGGGTTTGTAATGTGTCAGCGCGGACTTTAGTTGCTTCCCGGGTGGGCAATCTTTCACCCATATCTGTTAATTGTGTTTCCAGCCGGCTGATTTTCATGTTCAGGCCGGATATCTGATTACGATATTCTGATATGCTATCCCTTATAGCCTCAGGGGTTTTCTCTGAGGAAAAATCATTGCACGATGGAGTGAAAGTGGTTGCTATGATCAATGAGAATAATATTATTACTTTGGTGAGCCTCATTCCTGGTTATTTAAGTTAGGTAATCTGTTTTCTGTGTTTGCCGGCAGGGTTGGACGTTTCTTTTATATATTATAATCCCCTGGCCTTATCAAGGTCATTTTTAGCGTTGATGAATTCAAACATTGCATTATAATAATTAGTACGGGTAGTCAATAACTGGTTATTTGCCTGTGTTAATTCCAGGCTTGTGGACATACCTTCTTTATGCATAATATTAGTTTGTCTGAGAATTTTTTCAGCCAGATCCAGGTTGGCTTTTTCACTTTCATACTGATCCCTGGCATTTCTGTACCGGCTTCTGGCTTCGGCAATCTGCAACTTAAGTGATTCAGATAATTGGCCGGTTGCTAACTCGGACTTCTGGAGTTCCAGTTTTGCTTCCTGCACTTTAGCCGATCGTAAGCCGCTTGAAAAAATCGGTATGTTCAAAGTTAAAGCAATAAAGGATGATGGAAACCATGGCTCTGACCTGTCTGTAAAATTGAACTGGTTCCTCATGGCCATTTGCTGATAGGTATATGAAGAGGTAAGACTTGGCAGATAAAATGATTGTTGCCTTCTTAAGTTCATGAAGTCCATGGTCTGCCTTGACAGCGATATCCTGTAGTCAATATGGTCCTCATGATCAAAACCTTCTTCGATCTCTGTTCCGGTATCAACCAGCATCCTGTTAAAAAGCTGATCGAGTGAATCAGTAAGTTCAATTTCCTTTTCTAAGTCATAGCCAATCTGAAATTTCAGCAGGTTCTTGCTGTTCTCATATTGCCGTTCCATGTTTTGTAATCTGTTTTGCATATTTGAAACTGACAGTCTGAGCTGGTCCACGTTTATCGGATCGGTAAATCCGGCTTTCATTATCTCTTCTGTTTCGGCAAGGTTTTGTTTTAAATTGGAAAGATTTTGCTTCACTATAGAAAGATTGTCCCGTGAAAGCAATACAATAAAATAGGTTTCAGATACCTGGTTTCTGACATCGAGTTCTGAGCGCTCAAGTGTTTGCCGGGTAAGTTCCCGGTATATGCGAGCCGCCCTGAGCCCAACAATGTAAGAGCCGTCAAATATCAGCTGACTTACAGTTGCTGTAGCTGTCAGGTTTTGTTCTGTCCCGAACTGTACCTCAACGAATTCACCTGGCTCACCACCAAAAAATTCAGCTGGGACCAGCTGGGTCTGCAGGCGGAAATTATACTGGTAATTGGCTGATGCATCGAACTGGGGAAGGCCTGATGCTGTGACTTCCCACAGGTTGCTGGCTGCAATCTCCACATCAATTCTGGCCGACTGCATCTCGGTACTGTGGTCAAGGGCATATTGAAGCGCTTCCTGGTAGCTTATCCTCAAAGTCCCCGGTTCAGCAGTTTGAGCAGCGTCATTTATGTAATATGACTTAGTAGATGGAGAAATGAGCAAAAGAAGGATGGTTATTAAAAATTTAAATTTCTGTATTCGCATAGAAGGAATTAATTTAGTACAGTTAAAACATCAGAATGTTTTTATATTATGTTTAATGGTAAACAGTTCCTGCCTTTGTCAAATAATTATCATTAAATTTTTTAATGCGGTGAACAGTTCCGGCAGAACTTGTTTTTATAGTCGCAAAGGGCTTTCAGAAAACTTACCGCATAAAACTAGTTTATTTTTTTTAGTTTTTAAGTAAAACAGTTTTTTCCCTTAGTTGTTCAGAAATTTCTTCCGGGATTTAAAGAATATTCTCTTCGTGTGGCTGCTTTTGTGTGGGTATGGTATGCGAAACCATAAAATAGTTTAATTGTGGAAGGCAGATTCCTGCCTGATGCATTGTTAAAAGGATATATCCAGCACTTTTACCTGCTTTGCATCAAGCGTTGTCTCCAGAGTCAGAATGTTGTTTTTTGCCCTTATTCTTCGCTCAATGTCCATTATTACATCCCTTATCCTATGGCTTGCGTTATGGGGTGTTTTAAGTTCAACGGTAATCTTTTCAATGCTGTTGCTGTGATTTATAAGGTAAAGAACGAATCCCCCCTCGTTTTCCTGGAGTCTCACCTCAACATAGTTTTCCTTGTTGCCGTCGTGTGAACTTATGAATGGCCTGTCAACCCTGGCCCAGTTCAGCAGATTCATGAAGAACTCTTCGTTTTCAGGGACGGGGTCCGGGTGGTTTGCCATGCCAAGATATGAGCCGGCGAGTATGGCCTCACCATTACCATATTTTGAGCTTACAATGGCCGGGTTTCCATTCTCCAGCCTGGCAAGGATATCAACTTCACGGTTTTCCAGTGGAGTAACCGATTTGGCATAGAGAGATCCCCTGAACATGTCGCCGGGGTTAAAATTTGATATTGCAGGGTGGGAGCTGTCTGTTATCATGATATTGACTTCATCGCTCATCCTGACCTCGTGCTCCCGGACTCCGAAAACTTCATGAAGGCCCAGTCCGGGAATGATCTCCGAAGCATATCCTCTCTCATCGTTCCAGCCGATCCTTGCTTCGGCAAGAACATGTCCGCCGTTTTCAACAAATGCCCTGATTCCTTCGGCGGCATCTTTAGTGATCATAACGGGCCATGGAACGATCACCAGCTTATACTGCGACAGTTCCTGCTTCTCAAGATGCTCGCGGTGTATGAAATCAACCGGAACATTCTGGTCTGCAAAAGCCCTGAAATACCCTATCAGTGAGTTGGTGTGTGCCCCCGGGTAGTCCCTGCGCTGCATACCCCCTACCATTTGTGAAAGCGGGTTGTAAACTATGCCGATCTCTGCCTTTACGGGTGTGGAACAGAGAAAAAGTTCCTGGTTACGGTTTACTATATCAGCTATCTCTCCGGCATGAACGGCTCTTTTGGTTATTGTACCGTCCAGGTTTATCAGTCCGTATCCTCCTGCTTCGTATCCTGATGACATCGGATAATATGCATATATATTGATGCCTTTTGCGCCTTTTGCAATGGCCGACCATACCCAGATACGATGATCGTCAGGCACCACCGGGTCACTTACAAGCAGCGCTATGGTACCCATGCCTGCCTGCAGCTCACCCACGTACCAGCCGCCTTTTTCGCGGTTTGCGCTGCGGGTGAAATCCATAACCGTGCGCAGCGTGGTGACAGACCAGTGACGGTCGGGGTGATTATGCTTCGGGTATATTGATACTCCGTAAAAATCAAGGGGGGCTGACATCATAAAGTCGTCGGTAGCGCCTGAACCGGAGTAGGGGGACTGGAACAGGGATGCTCCTACTGCATGCGCAGTTATTAAATTTGTGGTATCAGCTTTTCTGATGGCTTCATAGCGGTAACGCATGTCATCAACCAGTTTTTCGTATATGAAAGTTTTCCAGTCAATGAAATCTGTGTAACTTAATATCGTACTGAATCTTGGTGGCTCAACCTGGTCCCATGAAGTGAATGTGCGATGCCATGCGTGGTTCAATGTATCAATCGAACCGTACTTATCCGCCAGCCAGTTTCTGAAACGGCTTGTTGTACCGGGGCAGAAGCAAAACTGCACGTTCGGTACATAATCCAGATGTGCCCAGTTTATTATATGCGGTTCACTCCACAGGTCCCAACCGAAAAAATTAGGATATGTTGAGGCGACTTTTGCCGTTTCGGTATAAAAACTGAGGACTGCCTCTCTTACTTCGGCGTTATCGGTGCATGCACCGGGGGCTGACTGCGGGTACACTTTTATTCCGCTTTGCGTTTCAAACAGTGCATGGGGAAAAGCTTCGGCGACCCAATCCGGTGCCGAATCGGCATACATCTGAATAATTACACGTAATCCTGCTTCCCGGGCCATATTCATCAGCATGTGAAGGTTTTCGAAATTATATTCACCTCTGACAGGTTCACATGCAGCCCATTCGACCCACGTGCGTACTGTATTGAATCCGAGTGCTTTTATCTGTTTAAGGTCATGCCTCCACTCTTCTTCTGAATGTTCGGTTATTTCAGATAGCATCGGGGCACGGGCCTTACCTCCGCTGTACCACACCGAAAAGGGGAAGAAGCCGGGTTTGACAGGCTCCGGTTGACCCTGTGCCTGCAGGCCGGTGCCTGCCGATATTACCATGACAAAAAGTAGCGTAAATATTTTTCCTGATGTCATAATGTGAAGGTATTTGGATGATTACGACGTTTATGACGGTTATGCCGTTTGGTTTTCAGGCGCTATTTGCAGGGTACCATTCTGACTCTGTTTTGCTTTACCCGAAGAACAGGCCTGCAATAAATATTCCTGCCACAACAGCAACGAAATCAGCAAATAGTCCGCAACCTATTGTATACCTTGTGTTTCGTATTCCTACCGCCCCGAAATAGACCGCAACGGTATAAAAGGTTGTTTCCGTTGATCCCTGGAAAGTTGCTGCCATACGTCCGACGAACGAGTCCACCCCGTAATGGTTGAAGGCCTCAATCATCATTCCCCTGGCCCCGCTGCCGCTCAGGGGTTTCATAAATGCTGTAGGCAGGGCCCCTGCAAATTCAGTATCCACTCCAAAAGATCCTATCAGTGCGCCGATACCCGACACCAGCATATCAAGAGCCCCCGAGGCACGCAGAACACCTATCGCCACGAGCATGGCCACCAGGTATGGTATTATCTTAACGGCAACATGGAAGCCCTCTTTGGCCCCTTCGATGAATTGCTCATAAACATTAACCTTTTTCCTCCATGCCAGAAGGATAAAGATTATTATTATAAGAAAAAGCAACAGGTTGCCGGCAAAGGTGGATACCACCCCGATGGTTGCCGATGCCATGTTGCTGAATATCCATATAATCAGGCCTATTACCAGAGAGAGTCCGCCGACATATCCCAGGACAACCCTGTTGAAAAGATTGATTCTCTGCACTGCAGAAACTATCAGCAGCCCTGCCATGGTTGAGAAAAAGGTGGTCAGCATGATGGGCAGGAATATGTCGGCGGGATTTGCTGCTCCCATGGCTGCTCTTATTGCCATAACCGAAACAGGAATAAGCGTAAGTCCGCTGGTATTAAGCACTATAAACATGATCTGCGAATCAGATGCCTTTGTTTTATCGGGGCTGGCTTCCTGTAACTCCTGCATAGCTTTTATTCCCAGGGGAGTTGCAGCATTATCCAGTCCCAGCATGTTGGCACATATGTTCATGGTCATTGATCCGAAAGCAGGATGTTTTTCAGGGAGTTCAGGGAATATTTTTTTAAAGAAAGGCATCACCAGGCGGGTCATGCCACTCACTGCACCTCCTTTTTCACCTATTCTCATGATCCCCAGCCAGAGGGTCATGACACCGATGAGGTAGATCGCTATATCTACACTGATCTTTGCCATTTCAAAGGTGCTTTCTACAATGGCAATAAAAACATCCCTGTCCGCTTCGGTGAATACGTAACCAATCAGTGGCTCCAGCTGTGCACCGAAAATATAGCCCAGTACCCTTAGCAGTGCAACAAGCATTGCAACAAGAAAAAAGCCTATCCAGATATAATTGAGAGTCATATCAGAAAATTATTTGAGAAAAACAGGACTTAAATTGCAAATTATTTGATTAGTCCGGCAGGCGGCAATTTAATAAAAATCCCTTTCACGGTTCCGGATAAGGCAAGATTATTTTTTCTTTGTTCAATATTTGTAAGATGTGCAGTTCATATATTTATATTTGCCGAAAGTTACTAAGTGTTTACCTGACCATGTTTATTGAAAAGTTGTTAAGTTAATATATCATCCCGTGAAAATATTTGAATTAATTGAGCGCTACTTCTGGTTATTCCTGATTGCTGGTCTTATTTTAGGAATTGCCTGGCCTGTTTATAATGACTTTTTGATGGCATTACTAAAACCATTATTGATGATGATGCTTTTTCTGGTTTTTTTAAAGACCGATATGACAGGAATAATTCGCCAAATAAAAAATTACAAGTTGATGGTATATCTTGTATTCATGTACATGCTGATTATTCCTGTGGCGTTTTTTTTGATCATAAATCCGTTCAGCCGTGAACTTGCCATAGGAATACTTCTTCTTACCTCCATGCCCACTGCGGTGGC
>JAWODJ010000018.1:0-21152 GCA_046483315.1 Bacteroidales bacterium
CTCGCATCGGGGGTGGGATGGCGACGGGCGCCGTACCTGCACACCGTCATCCCCTCGCAGAAGCTCGACGAGCGCCAGGGAAACGGCCGTGCTTCGACAAGCTCAGCACAAGGCATCAAGTCGAAGTCGCCGCACGACATGCTGCAGGCGTTCCTCAACGCCACAAAACCACATGCTGTATTGTGGCAAGCCCACAGGCCGTATTGTGGCAAGCCCACATGACGTACTGTGGGCCGTCCTCGAGCTTGGTCGCGGGGTTGGGGTGTTCGCGGAGCTCCAGTACTTTCCTAAGAAAACTCTAAGATCTCTCTTATGTCCACTAAACATTGATCTGGTAGATTAGGATTAGACAAGAAGAGAGTATCTGTTGCTTGACCTGAGCGGCAGCGATACTACAATATAAGGTCCATCCCAGCCAACACCACAGCCTGAGAAACGTGAGGCGGGAGCCGAAGTGCAGGCGGTCGCTGCAGGCCGTAGAGATGCCACATCCACCACGCTAAAGACGGCCGGCCTCGAGGGACAGCGGTGCCAAGGCCGCGGACTCCATAGGTTGCACAAACGGACGGTTCGTGCAGAGAAGATGAACAAGATCGACTGCATCTTCGACAACCTGGATGACTGGCGACACCTGCCCGCCTACCAGCTCGAAAGACGAGCCGACATCTTCTTCTCTATCTACCTGCCTGAACTCCTGGAGGAGCGGTACGGCTTCGAGATCGAGGGGCTGGTACCAGAGTTTCCTCTGCGCATCGGAACCATCTATCCCAAGGCCGACACCAATCGGTCCGTCAAGGTCGACTATCTGGCCAGGGCGAGAGGCAGCAACACCGTGGTCCTCGTCGAGCTGAAGACCGACGACAGGTCCCGGCGGAGCAAGCAGGACTGGTACCTGGAGAGGCGAGCCATATGCTGGGAAAGGCAAGGACGGACAGGCTGACCAGGGTAACCAGCAGTGCTGACAGTTTTTCCCTGCCGCCCAGGTACCTGTTTGCCAGCTCGAACACAGGAAACAGTATTATTGAAATAATTAGTGACCACAGCAGGATATTTATAAATGGCTGTATAATCTTATAGCAAAGGAATACCACGAGGAATAAGCCCCCCATCTTGAGCAGCAGGTCGAAAGAGAGATCAAACACCTTCTTTTTTTCCCTGCTTATCGGATCATTTGTACTACTCATTTTCCTGATATTTCATTTTATAAGTCAAATATCATCACTATTGTATAATTATGGCAGAAAAGATAACACTTTTTAATTTTAATTCGATATCCGGCTTTCCGTATGGTCTATATTATTCGAAATTAAAACCATTTTTTTAAGGGTGTTAAGCTTAATTCATCTACTGGCGTCAGGGTAAATAAAATCCCCGGGGGAAGGCCCATTATAAAATATACTATAACAAGTAAAAAATATTTCCTATCTTAAAATTTAATCAGCTTATTCACAGGTGTTTTTTTACGGGTATATGGTTTAATTATTTATTTTCCTGGCAGCATTTATTTAGAAAAATAAGCTGTCAATATTATAACAAAAGCTGCAAAAAAAGGTTTGGGAAATGTTAATATATGCAAACCCTGGTGTTAATTATATTACCACACCAGCCCTGGCGGGGTTAATAGCTATGTCCACAGGCAGAACTATGGATAAAAAAGTTGCATATATTGCAGAAATGCTTTAATATTGCAGTCCGAAATTGACCGGCTAAGAATAGGGGCCCATAGCTCAGCTGGTTAGAGCACCTGACTCATAATCAGGGGGTCGCTGGTTCGAGCCCAGCTGGGCCCACATAATAATCAACCACTTACAATTCATTTTGTAGGTGGTTTTTTCTTTGGCGCCAGTTTAGTGCCAGGATTTCGCTTATATTTTATGGGAAGGTTGGTGTTAATAGAAACCTTTCTTAGCTATCCATTTCGATTATTAATTCAGTTGCCTAGACCTTTTGGCTTCCTGAGAAAATACTGAATTTTCCGGGGTCCTCTATTATACTCTATTGCAAAATTTTATATCAAACGAAGACAATGCTTGTGACCGGCCAAATTCTTATGGAAGCTTTCAGTGCTTTTCTCCTACTAATACTAATGCTTGAAGAAACATTAATAAAATAATGATAAACATTAATAATAAATTGTTTAACATTATTTTGTGTTTATCTTTGTCTCTAAATAAAACTAATTATTATGAAACATATCACTCATAAACCGACCTTGAAGGACATAACAATATGGCTTCTAGTCCTGGCGATCATAGTCATTATACCTGTTTTTAGCGCTTACCTTTTAGAGCCTGAAAACCCTGTCTTATTCACTGTCCCCTTATTAATTCTGGGGTTTTTTATATTCAATTTGGTAATTAGAAGATCACTCTTTTTTAAAAATTATTTCAGCAGTCCATTCAATCTGCTGACCTCTAAGGTTCGATCAGAAAAGGCATTTGATATCCCTAAAGAATTAATGTTTGAAAAGATGATAGAGGTCATCGATCATTCAAAATTCAAATTGGTTGAAGCCGACAAGGATAGATTTGAAATACTGGCTGTTACAAACATCACTTTTAAATCGTGGGGAGAGAACCTGTATATAAGTTTTGAAACGATTGGCGATGAAACAATAATGAAATTTTGTTCGGTAACATTTTTCCAGATCACCTCCTGGGGAAAAAACGAAAAGAACTATGATGATCTGTTAAGCGAAATCGAAAGTTCATTCACCATTTAAATATAGGACTATGGCTATAGTAGTGAACCTGGATGTCATGCTTGCTAAACGAAAAATGAAATTGAAAGAGCTTTCAGAAATTATCGGTGTATCAACGGTCAATTTATCTATTCTTAAACAAGGAAAAGTGAAGGCTGTTCGTTTTTCGACCTTGGAGGCCATTTGTCAGGCTTTAGATTGTCAACCCGGTGATATCCTGGAGTATGTCAATTAAAATAATATCATGTAACTCCTGAATATGAAAAAATTATTTGTATTAACATTAATAGCTATTACACTGCTCAGTTGCGATCCTTTGGTCCAAATGGAAATACATTCGTTTACGTCTAAATCTGCTGCTTTATTATGACAACTTCATAAATTTAAGAGAAGGATTTGTTATTATTTAGAAGTTAGAAAATCAATAAAACTATCCCGATTTACTTCATTGTATTCAGAATCGGGATAATTTTCAAGGAATAGCGCCGGGATTTTCGAAGATCTGCTTGCATATTTCATTTCGTAAGCATAGAGCATTCCATCTCTCTCTTCAATGTAATCGATTTCTTTTTGAGTATAGGTTCTCCAGAAGAATTTGTTTGCCGTGATCCTGTTGTAGGAAAGGTACTTTTGACGTTCAGAAATGCAGTAATTCTCCCAGAGCTGACCAATATCATTTCTGATATTAATTGGATTAAGGTTGGCAATCAAAGTATTTCGAATACCGTTATCCCAAAAGTAGTAGCGAGGTGTTTTTGTATATTCATTTCTCATGTTCCTGCTTAGTCCCGGAAGGGAGAAAATAATGAACATCTTCTCCAGTATATTCAGGTAACGCTGAACAGTCCTGACATTGACCTGAAGCCTGCCGGCCATTTCCGAATATGAAATATCCTGACCTATCTGAAAGGCAATGAGTCGCAATAGATTCAATACAAAAACAGAATCTTTTTGAAGATCAAAGTCTAAAATGTCTTTAAGCAGATAGCCGTTTTTGATTCCATTCAGGATTTCCTCCTTTTGGTCAGTCCCCTGCTCCAAATATACCTGGGGATACAAACCGTAAATGAGCTTATTATCCAGTGATTTTCTAGCTTCCAGAAAATCTTCATTCAGTTCTTCCTGTGAGAACCCGAATAAATTCAGAAATATACTTCTGCCTGTTAACGGTTCCCCAATCTGATTATAGAGTTCGAATGAAGAGGACCCTGTAAAAAAGATACTGATCCCGGGGATATTGTCAATAATCAGCTTAAGATTGATCCCTATGTTTGGGATTTTCTGTGCTTCATCTATGAACAGGTGCGTATAGCCCGAGGTGGTTGATTTCAGCAGGCTAAGTTTTTGACTGGAGAATATTTCCTGAACTTCAAAGTCTTCACCGGAAATAACAAGAGATTTACCTGGTGCTGTTTCTGCAACCTGGTTCATCAGGACAGTTTTTCCGGTTCTCCTGGCACCGAAAAGCCCAACAGCAAATCCGGGCTTTAAAATGTTAATTATATAGGGGAAAAGCTTGCGGTTTATCATGATTAATTAATAAAACTATGCTAATATACATAAAATAGACCGAATACATGTGCTTGAACACATGAATTTAATATAATTCATGTAATTAGATGGTTAATAGTTGGGGTGTTGGTGCCAGTTTTTTCGCCAGTATTCCTGAAAATCCATGTAAAACAATGTAATATTTTACATATAAAATACATTTTATTTTACTGGGATAAAAACATAAAGTCCTGAATACGTTGGAGATAACTTAAATAACCCAATTTTTTCGGATCTAAAAATGTAAAGAATAAAGAAGACTCATAATCAGGGGGTCGCACACCAGCCCCCGCGGCAGTCTGGCCCCTCGGGGAAATAATCCACATGATCATTTATTCGCTCTGCTCATGAGCTCACTTTGTTCGGTTCTTTTCCCTCGGTTCGGTTCGAGCCCAGCTGGGACCACATAATAATCAACCACTTACAATTCATTTTGTAGGTGGTTTTTTCTTTGTTGCCAGTTTGACGCCAGGATTTGGGGGAAAAGGTTGGTGGGATAAGTTTTTGGGTTTGATACTTTTTCTCCCAAGTGGAAAAACTGGTCAATCAGTCCGGTTTTTCCAATTTTACCACCAAAGTTGAATCTCTTCAACCGAAAATAATGATCTTTCAATTAGCTTTATTTCATTGATTATGTGTATATTTACAAAATATACTTAAAACAGCACAACAGTATATACTTAATTTAACACAACAATATATACTTAAAATAACACAACAGCATATACTTAATTTGACTCAGCGTTTTTCAATAAAAAAGAAACGGAACCGATTAATGAACATTCAATAAAGACTATCATGGCAACACCTTCGAAAAAACTTGCTGAATCTTTAGTCAAACTTGAGAAACTTCAAAATGAAAGAGGTATTGCGATTATCAAGGCGGGTGATTTATCCCGAACTCATAAAGAACGATTAATTGATAATGGATTTATAAGGGAAGTAATCAAGGGTTGGTATATTTCTTGTCCCTCTGATGAAAAGAAAGGTGAAACAACATCCTGGTATATTTCTTTTTGGAATTTCATCGCTTTATACATTGATTCCCGTTTTGGCAAGGATTGGTGTTTATCTCCTGAACAGTCGCTTTCATTGCATAGTGGCAATTTCATGGTACCAACCCAACTTCTAATTCGTTCTCCCAAAGCCTCTAATAACAGGGTGAATCTATTACATGGTTCTTCAGTTTTTGATTCAAAAGTTGAAATCCCGCATCATAATGAACGTAACGAAATTGAAGGTATGCAGGTTTATTCTTTAGAAGCAGGACTTGTTGCCGTTAGCTCTGACTTCTATACACGTCATCCAACGGATGCACGAACATGCTTAGCCATGGTAAAAGATTCATCGGGACTATTGGCGAAACTATTGGATGGGGGTAAAAGTTTGGTTGCCGGAAGACTTTCGGGAGCGTTTCGGAATATTAGAAATGATAAGATTGCCAATGATATTCTGGCTACCATGAAATCTGCCGGTTATGATGTTAGGGAGACAGATCCATTTAATGAAAAGATGGAACTTGAGCTAAGTTCAAGAGAGGTATCGCCATATGTCAATCGTATTAAAATCATGTGGGAACAGATGCGAGTTGAAGTAATAAAGTATTTTCCCCATGCTCCGAAAGAAATCATAAAGGTAAATGATTATCTCAAGCATGTTCAGGAAAATTATAAAATTGATGCTTATCATTCGCTTTCCATTGAAGGTTATCGGGTTACTCCTGAACTGATTGAGAAAGTAGCAAGTGGTGATTGGGATCCCAATAAAAGTGCAGAGGATAGACAACAAAAGGATGCCATGGCTGCACGTGGTTATTTTCAGGCATTTCAAGTTGTTAAAGCTAGTATTAAATCTGTGCTAGAGGGTGAAAATCCAGGAGAAGTTGTGGATAACGACCATAGTAGTTGGTACCGTGAATTATTCGCTCCTAGCGTAGCTGTAGGGCTTGCAAAAGCATCAGATCTGGCTGGATATCGTAATGGGCCGGTTTATATAAAAGGTACAATGCATACTCCACCCAGGCATGAAGCTGTTCGGGATACAATGCCTGTTTTTTTCGATTTGCTTAAAGAAGAGCCAGAAGTTAGTGTTCGGGTAGTTCTTGGCCATTTTATATTTGTTTATATACATCCATATTTTGATGGTAACGGAAGGATAGCTCGTTTTATAATGAATGTGATGTTAGCATCAGGTAATTATCCATGGACAGTTATAAAGATGGATAAACGTGAGCAATATATGTCCGCATTAGAAAAGGCCAGTGCTGGTAATGATATCACAGATTTTGCTAAATTCATTGGAGAACAGGTTAGTAATTCCATTGATAAGAAAACCGGGTCGATGTAAGATGTGGAGCAATAAATAATTGTGCCAGTATTTCTATAAATTCATGTAAACCGTGTAATATTTTACATAAAATGAACAGTTAATTATACTGGTGTAAAAACATAAACCTCTGTTAATGTTGAGGATAACTCAAATAACCCGACTTTTTCGGACCGAATAATATATCTAAAAAAGAAGACTCATAATCAGGGGGTCGCACACAGGCCCCCGCTGCAGTCTGTCTCCTAGCTAAAATGATCCCCCGGATCATTTTATTCGCTTTGCTCATGAGCTCTCTTCGTTCGGTTTTAACGCTCGGTCCGGTTCGAGTCCGGCCGGGCCCACGATTGATAACCAACCACTTGGAGTAAGATCTGACTGGAAACTTGTTGACCCCAGGAAGAACTGCCATGTTCTCATCAATGATAAAATCCGGAAAACCCGATATATACAATATCAACAGGCGAAGTGTTCTTATCTTTGCTAATGTTAATTCGAAGAAGAATAATGGAAAGATCAGTGAAGCGAGGTTCATTGAAATCATCAACCGGGTAAACGAATATTTAGATACGAATAAATCGGATGAAGTATGAAATACGACAAGGAAAAAGTTGATCAGGCTACACTGGCCTTAATGTGGCTTGTAAGCGAAAGCGATAAATATGGTAGTCGGGCCTGGAAAGGCTTTGACTGGGATACTCTGGACAGGCTGCATGAGAAGGGGTACATTTCAGATCCAAAGCGAAAGACAAAATCCGTTGCTCTGTCAGATGAGGCCGTTAAGTTATCCGAGAAGTTATTCATGGACTTTTTCGGAATACCAGACCAGTAGAAATGATATACTTTAGCTATCAGGAACGCTTAAATAATGACAGCACAGATTTGAACCATTTCCTGATTCTGCCTCGAAATCCTGTTTGTGGGACCGGCAATGAATTTACCGGAGTTCCGTTTTTTTGAGGGCTTATGTCTCTTTCTTTTGGAACATGATTTTTTGACAGATTCTTTTCAAGGACCGCGTTTTCTTCAGCTACACGCAAGACTTCTTCCCTTTCCTGATTGTATCTTGGCAAGCTACTGTCTAACTGGCGGAGATCCACATTGAGCAGGTTCTGAACCGATTTCATGAATCCCTCAATCATGACCTGGTCCTCTCCTTGCTCTTCCAGTACTCCGGCGAATACAGTTTTCTTGAATTCAAGCAGATGCAGAATGCGATGTTCAATGGAATATGCTGAAACGAAATTGAATACCTGGATCTTCTTTTTTTGTCCAAGCCGATATATCCTACCGATTCGTTGTTCAAGCACTGCCGGATTCCAGGGCAGATCAAGGTTTATCAGGATGTTTGCCTGTTGCAGGTTTACCCCGACTCCCCCGGCATCAGTGGAAAGGAATACACGAAGGTTCTTATCCTCACGAAATTGCTCAATAATCTTTTTTCGCTGAATGGCAGGGACATCCCCATTCAGGTAAACAAACTGCAAGCCCGTTTTCCTGAATTCCCTGATGAGAAGTTCAAACATCCTTTTCCACTGGCTGAAAATGACCAGCTTATTCTCTTTGTATTCCATAAGATCCCTGATAAGGCTTGTGACTTCGGGAACTTTGTTTCCATTATTGGTTTTAGGATCAAGAATATAGGTTGAATCGGCCACCATGCGCATACAATTGAGACAAGTCATCAGCAACTGCCTTTCCTCTTCTTCAAGGAATCCAAATCGAATCCACTTACTGGCCAGCCGGGCCACTGAATTGTAATAGTCTTCATGTTCAGCGGACTGTTCAAAGGTCATTTCAACGAAAAAATTCTTATCGATTCTTCCGGGAAGCTGATCACGTATCTCTTTTTTTGTCCTTCTGATCAGGATGTCTTCAAGGGTTTTTTTGATTGTTCGAAGATTTCTGTAGCCTGTCATTTTCCCGGACTCATCCAGGACCTGGTGATTGTGCAGAAAACGAAACAGGGGCCCCAGCTTATACATGTCGAGGAATTCCACTAGTGAGTGCAGTTCATCAATGCGGTTCTCAAGAGGGGTACCTGTAGTAACGATAGCATATTCTGTACGGATCTTTTTCACTCCCTGTGCGGTTTGTGTCTTCCAGTTCTTAATTCGTTGTGCCTCATCAACAATTATAAGTCCGGCATTCAATCCTTCGATTAGGTGCAGATCATTACGGACCACTCCATAGCTGATGATTTTGTAGAAATTGTCTTGCCGGTAAAGATCTTTTCTTTTATGCACCAGACCCTCCACAATGCAGGCTTCCCTGCCGGTGAATTTAATGATCTCGCTTTTCCACTGGTATTTCAGGGAAGTTGGGCAAATGATCAGGACCCGGGATACTCCGAAGAACCTGGCAAAAACTTCCACGGCGGCAATGGCCTGAACGGTCTTCCCGAGCCCCATATCATCGGCGAGCAAAACCCTGCCTGCCCTGAGCATTCCCATTACTCCTTCCTTCTGGTAGGGGTAGAGCTTAGTGCGAACAAGATCATCAAAGATTTTACTGTCTGTTCCATCCGGGAATATCTCCTTTAGCCTTTCTCTTCTTGACCTTGCCTCCTTGTGACCTTTGATAAATTCAAAAACATCCGGGTAAATGCGAAATGCCGGGTCTATGGCGGTGGTTTCTTTGATGAATGTATCCAGTTCGGTGATCATTCCGGCTAGCAAAAAACCCTCTTCATCAAAGAATTCTTCCTCTCGTGGATACTGGTCAATATGATTCGCTTTCTTAAGCCTTAAAAGCCGGTCCTTGCCGTAGAAAATACTCAAGGAGGAATATGTGTTCTTTTGGGATTTTGTAATAAGTTTTTGGTACTTCTTATACCTGAGTTTACTTAGCAGGACGAATTCCACATGTTTGCATGTGCCCAGAGTGTTCACCCTGAAATCCGGACACGAACAGTAATTAAAACTGCTGATGTTGTCCCTGATGGATACTTTGTAGGTTTTATTTGTTTGTGGATTATAGACTTCGTAATCTGAATATAGGGGCTCGGATCCGGTATTAGTGACTTTGAATTTCTGCTCCAGGGCGAACTGTTTCCTGAGGGCTGCCTGCCATTCCTCAACAGTTATCTCTTTTGGTTTCTTGTAATAGGGTACTCTTTTTATTCCCATTTGTTCATCCATACTGCCTTCCATTCCTTTAGTTGCTGATTGATTTCTTCCTTGTCGAAATGCTCCGGATCAAAGTCGTCCATAAACCGATCTTCCAGGTATAACTTGCGTTCAGCCCCATCCAGTTTGCTGAGCTCTTCCAGCAGATCCATGTAGCCCCGTATGCCGCCGCAATCTTCGGGAGGACATTTCATTCTGCCTTTCAGACAAACAGGGTGTTCTTTCATTCCGAGGGGTACGATCTTTTCAAGTATGATTTCATGCTGCCAGCTATCCCCGAAATCATATTCGTAGCTTATGCGTTCATGTTGTTTGGTCAGGATATCTTTTATCGTCAGATCACTGTAATCCACTTGCTTCATCGTACCCCACCCTCCATCATCCAGTCTGGGGGCATAAAACGTATCACCCTTAATAAAGTGATGAAGGTGCAAGTCTTGCCATCCCATTACTTGCTGAATGAGCCTGTGAAAAAACACCAGGGGCATTTCAGGTTTTACCTGAACCATTCTCCAAATATACGGCTCAAATCCCATTAATACTATATTCATGTGATATAGTGTATCCTTTGCAAAAGTTCCAATCTGCTGCTTGAGTTTATCATTCCAGTAATCAATGTACTTCTCATAACTTTCCTTATGGGTCAGGAATTGAATATGGTGGGAGACGTTTAGCCGGTATGCTTTTAACTCATTTATTCCAATCCGGATAGCTTTCTCTGCCCTGTGATTTCCGTCAATCAGGTTATACCGGCCCGGAGCGATTTCTGCAAGTATCACCGGTTTGGAAACATCCACAGACTCCAAGTGATCTTCATTGATGTGGGGAGACGTGGTATATATTTCGTTCACAATTACGGTCTCAGGAGTAAACACATCCGGGTTGTTTTGGATATACGGGATCATTTTGGAAATATTAAACTTGAAAATCCCATTCGCATAGACCTCTTCCCCTTCTTCGGCGGGGCATGGTTTGAAGTTTTTATTGATCTTTAATCGTTTTAGCATAGTTGAAGATTTTAGTGTTTGGCATGACCCTCTTTTTTTTGTTGGATATACTCTTTAAATAACAGCACTTTCTTTGTTTCTACCGGATCGAATACCAGTTTTTCAAAATCTCTAGACTTTTGTTTGAAATCTGTTTCCTTACAGGATTCAAGAATTCTATCGTATAATTGCGAGTAATTGATAATCCCGAACTTAAGCTCCAGATAACCGAAATCTGGCTCTGTAATTCCCGATAGGAAGATAAAATCATAATAATCCCTGCCTTTTCCTCTTCCCAGAACCGCTCCTGTTTTCATAGATAATAGAATATCAGGTGAAGGTGCAAAGACCTGAGTAAACACATTGAATTTCTGGATAATGGGCTTCGCCGGCTCGTATGCATAATGATGTGGTTCGCATTCGATATTGATCATGAGTTTCTTCTCCCGGTGACCAGAAAAGCCCAAATCAAATAGTAATCCGGGAAAAATGATGTTTCTCCTGAATGCATCCAGTTTTTGATCCTTTTCTTTGTCATCGGCTTCAACTTTAATACCTTCCTGCCTAAGCCTGTCTATAACCTTGTCGGTCAGGCTCATGAACTCTTCTCTTGACAGATTAAAACAGTCAAAGTCAAGGTCTTCACTGAATCGCTGAATATTATGAAGGATTCGAAGGCTGGTTCCGCCGGTAAAACTCAATTTTGAAGCGTATTCCCCGGAATAGATCACATCAAGCATCCTGTAATGGAAATATTCTTTCAGCATGTACTCGAAGTGGGATGGGCTTTTTCGAAGACTTTCAGCGAAGAAGGATTTTATCTCTTCAAAGTTTATCATAAACTGTAGATTTTAGTCAATTTCCGGATTCTGCGCTCAAGCGCGTTGCTTTGATACCTTCCAAGATTTTGATAAAACTCGTCATTGATGATTTGCTGTAATTCTGTTTCGTTCAGCCGCAGATCTTCAATATCCTTCTCAGTGTTGTAATAATTATTGATATAGAAGAAATCCAGAATGGCTTTCTGACGGGAGGCAAGCATAATCTTCCTGCTTTTTCCGAGTTTACCCCTGATGGGATCCATATCTTCAAGTACATATCCAAAACCAAATAATTCCGGTTTTATGCTGTGATAATCAAAAGATCCCAAAGGGGTTGAAAATTTGTTAGTCTTCCGGGTAGTAACAGAGGTGGTGGTTGCTATCATTTCCGGTATCAGGTTATACCAGGAAAGAGCAGTATGTAAACTAATATAAGAGGGAGAATAGATCAGGTTGGCGGCCAGCCATTCCATATTTTCACTGCTTTCCGCATCGTTAAACGCATACCAGCGATTGCGCAATTTAATAATATATCCCTTTTCCTGCCAACGGACCAGGTTCATCAGGTTCATGGATGGAAATTGCTTTCTTACATCCTGCACTGAAAACACCCGAAACGGTCTCATTTTGTCCTGAAATTCAACCCACATATATTTCCAAATATATACAAAAATACATAATTATGGAAATAAAACAAACAATATGACTCATAATCAGGGGGTCGAACTCATGCCACCGCGGCAGTCTGGCCCCTCGGGGAGATGATCCACCGGATCATTTATTCGCTCTGCTCATGAGCTCACTTTGTTCGGTTCTTTTCCCTCGGTCCGGTTCGAGCCCAGCTGGGCCCACCTCCGCCCTCCGAAGCCATGTCCCTGCGACCTGCCCTGAGTTTATCGAAGGGAAGCAGGGATCCGCGAAGGATCTAACTAACTGACAATCAAATACCAGATTCTTCGCATTCGCTCAGAATGACAGTTATGAGACAGCCCCGATATTTACTGGAAGAAACAGGCTAATTGACCATCGGTTTGGTTGGAGCAAACACCATTATTTTGGTTTTTATTTCGAAGTTAGAAAATCAATAAAACTATCCCTATTTACTTCATTGAATTCAGAATTGGGATAGTTTTCAAGGAATAATGCTGGGATTTGCGAAGATTTGCTTGAATATTTCATTTCGTATGCATAGAGCATTCCATCTCTCTCTTCAATATAATCTATTTCTTTGTGAGTATAGGTTCTCCAGAAAAATTTGTTTGCCGTGATCCTGTTGTAGGAAAGGTACTTTTGCCGTTCAGAAATACAGTAATTTTCCCAGAGCTGACCAACATCATTTCTGATATTAACAGGATTAAGGTTGGCAATAAGCGTATTTCGAATACCGTTATCCCAAAAGTAGTAGCGGGGTGTTTTTGTATATTCGCTTCTCATATTCCTGCTTAATCCCGGAAAGGAGAAAATAATGAACATCTTTTCCAGTATATTCAGGTAACGCTGAACAGTTCTAACATTGACCTGAAGCCTGCCAGCCATTTCAGAATATGAAATATCCTGACCTATCTGAAAAGCAATGAGTCGCAAAAGATTCAAGACAAAAACAGAATCTTTCTGAAGATCAAATTCTAAAATGTCTTTAAGCAGATAGCCGTTTTTGATTCCATTCAGGATTTCCTCCTTTTGGTCAGTCCCCGGCTCCATATATACCTGGGGATACAGACCGTAAATGAGCTTATTATCCAGTGATTTTCTTGCTTCCAGAAAATCTTCATTCAGTTCTTCCTGTGAGAACCCGAATAAATTCAGAAATATGCTTCTGCCTGTTAATGGTTCCCCAATCTGATTGTAGAGTTCGAATGAAGAGGACCCTGTAAAAAAGATACTGATCCCGGGGATATTGTCAATAATCAGCTTAAGATTGATGTCTATGTTTGGGATTTTTTGTGCTTCATCTATGAACAGGTGAGTATAGCCCGAGGTGGTTGATTTCAGCAGGCTAAGTTTTTGACTGGAGAATATTTCCTGAACTTCAAAGTCCTCACCGGACAAAACAAGAGATTTACCTGGTGCTGTTTTCCGCAACTTGGTTTATCAGGACAGTTTTTCCGGTTCTCCTGGCACCGAAAAGCCCAACAGCAAATCCGGGCTTTAAAATGTTAATTATATAGGGGAAAAGCTTGCGGTTTATCATTATTAATTAATAAAATTATGCTAATATACATAAAATAGATCGAATACATGTGCCTGAACACATGAATTAGATACAATTCATGTAATTAGATTGTAAATAGTTGGGGTGTTGGTGCCGTTTTTTTCGCCAGTATTTCTACAAATCCATATAACCCAATGTAAAATTTTACATAAAATGAACAGTTAATCTTATTGGGAAAAAAGCACAACTCCCTGTTAATGTTGCTGATACCGCAATTATCTCAGTATATTCGAAGCAGATAGTATAACGAAAAAAGGAAACTCATAATCAGGAGGTCGCACACATGCCACCGCACCAGTCTGGCGCCGGGTTCCGGAAGAGCCAGACCAGGCGCATATAATTACATATTTGTATTTTGTTCAGCTATGGTTTACCTTGCATAATGAAACAGGTCCGGGATGTCAGGCATTATTTAATGAAGTAATCAATCCCTTTTCCAATGTATACACTTAATTCAGGCTCTGTTCCGCTTACAGCTGCCGAGAAATCCGTCTTCCACGACCATTTGCTCGAATTGGGTTTAGATAGTAACATCTGGGTAATTTATGAAAAATTCCTTCAACAGGGCTCTGAGTATTCGAAGCCACTGATCATAAGGGTCACAAAGGACAGCAGATTAATTGCATGTATGTTTCTAATAGAATGCCGAGACTATGGTCCTTCATTATCAAAGCTGCAAATTGTAAAAAATATGGCAAGAATGTTATCAATACCTTCATATATCTGGATGAAAGCAGGTATTGCGGCTGAAATCTTTGCCAATCCCATATTTCTTAATAGAGATGCCGTTAGCGATCACGAACCGGGTGAAATACTTAATCTAATACGGAAAAAGTTTCTTTTGCTGTTTATTCATGACCTGGCTGGTAATGCATTTCTCCATACAGCATCTGTCGTTATGCCTTACCCGGATGAAGGCATTATTGACACTACAGGATACACCACAATTGATGATTACCTTGCGGTTCATAAAAACCTTAAAAAGAAGTTGAAAAAGTATCAGAAGATTGGTGGAAGGGTGGAAATAGCGAAAGGGAAGCTGGATGAACATGTAGTTAGAAAGATTAAAGAATGCGTTATTTCGACAGGAGAAAGAAGTGTTTTTAAACTGCCTTATCAGAATGATTATCCTGATATGTGTATGGGTTCAGCCACCATAGATAACTGTAAAATAATCCATTTTCTTTGCCGTTCGGATGATGAATTTTATGGTTATCATTCATTTATAGAGTTTGAAAACCAGATAAGATGCCTGAATGGTGCGTTTAACAGAAATTTACCCACAACCTGTCATGCCTATGAAAATATGATTTACAAGGTTGTAGCATATGCAATTGAGGAAAAGATTCAAATGCTTTACTTCGGACCAACACTCAATGAAACAAAGAAAAGGATGATGAACAGTTTTCTCCCTACCCGCTTATATGTTTCTTCCAGTATGCCATTGTTTCTCAAACTGTTTGTTCCGGTTCTGAGAAGGTCCCGTTTAAATGCCGGGGAGCTGTTGAAATTCTCAGGTATAAGCCAGAGAAATAAAGTATCTGGAATTGATATATAATCAGAATCAGATCCGCCGGGGTTTTTCTTCTGAGAGCAGGTAACAGCCCCAGGCAATGGCGAATGCCGCGACAATCCTGAAAAGATGTGAATGATGTAACTTTTATCCTGAATTATGTAACAAGACTGTTTAATAGCCGGGGTAACTTTGTAAGGATTGTACCATTAAGGTGTTTATGCAAGAGGGGTACCTAAAAATAAATTAAACAGACAATTAAAACAGGAGTTATGGCAAAAAGCATGGAAGGTAAAAAACGAAAAAATCAAAAGAAGGAGCCGGCAAAAAGCCTGAAGGAAAAAAGAGTTTCAAAAGCAGCAAAGCGCGATGAGAAAAGGACAAAAATATGAAGCTGGCTTATATCGCAACCTATCCACCCCGTGAGTGTGGCATAGGCACATTTACAAACAACCTGTTCAAATCCATGTTAAGGGGGAATGTTAAGCAGAATGAAGAGAATGAGGGCTTTGTTGTTGCAATAAATGATAATGAACTTGAATATAAATACCCTGATGAAGTTAAGGCTACTATCAGGCAGGATCACCAGGAAGAATATCTGGAGGCGGTAAAATACATCAATTTGAGCGGTGCCGACCTTTGTATACTCCAGCATGAATTTGGTATTTTCGGGGGCCAGAGCGGGGTTTATATTCTTCCATTGTTACACCGGCTTGAAATTCCTCTTGTCGTAACACTGCACACCATTCTTAAGGCACCATCGTATAATGAAAAGGCGGTTTTGAAGGAAATATGCAAAATGGCGCATAAAGTTGTGGTAATGAGCAATAAAGCCATTGAGTTTTTGACCACCGTTTACGATGTGCCGGAAGAAAAAATTGCATTAATCGAACATGGTGTCCCTGATATTTATTTCAATCCGGAAAAGTCAAAAAAAGAGTTTAAGCTTGAAAACAGGAAAGTACTGCTGACTTTCGGTTTAATTGGGCGAAGCAAAGGCATTGAAACGGTAATAAATGCACTGCCTGCAGTAGTTAAAAAATATCCTGAACTCATCTATATTGTGCTGGGGAAGACCCATCCGAATGTGTTGCGACACACCGGTGAAGAATACCGTATCTCCCTTTTGCGCCTTGTAAAAAACCTTCAGCTTGAAAAAAATGTCCAGTTTCTGAATGAATTTATTGACGAACAGAATTTGTTTAAATATTTGTATGCCTGCGATATTTATATCACACCCTATCTGAGCAAATCCCAGATAACCAGCGGAACACTGGCGTATGCTGTTGGTGTAGGGGCTGCCGTTCTTTCAACACCATACTGGCATGCTGCAGAACTGCTTGCGAAGGGAAGAGGCATACTGTTTAATTTTAATGATTCGGATGAACTTGCGAAAACATTAACCGGTCTTTTCGATAAACCGGAAGAACTGAGGGAATTAAAAAATAATGCCGGTGAATATGGTAAAAAAAGAACATGGCCAAAAACCGGGGAAAAATACCTTTCTCTGGCCGGAAAAATACTTAAGGAGGAGCATTTTAAAGTTGAAAAAAAAGAATCGGCACTCGATCTGCTCATTCTCCCGCCTTTTTCACTCACTCACATCAACAGGTTAACAGACGATACCGGAATTATTCAACACGCTAAATTCGGTATTCCGAACCTGAAAGAGGGGTATTGCCTGGACGATAATTCGCGGGCTCTGCTGATGGTGTTAATGGCTTACCGGCAAAAGAAAGATAAACAAGCACTTGAACTGTCACCTGTTTATCTGAGCTATATTCATTACCTCCAGAATGCGGATGGCACTTTCAGGAATTTTCTTAGTTTCAGCAGGAATTTCCTGGACGAGAAGGGCTCTGAAGATTCGTTTGGACGGACTATCTGGGCACTCGGGTATTTGATGGCTAATGCACCAAATGATGCTTATTACCAGACAGGCAGACTTATATTTTTTAACGCAGCTCCCAATTTCGAAAAGTTAAGCTCCATCAGGGGAATTGCCAACGCCATGATTGGAATCAGTTATTATCTGAAAAGCAATCCTTCGGACGATTCAATGACTGAAATATTAAAAAACCTAGCTAATACACTATTGAAACACTACCATGAAAACCAGGCGCGGGATTGGAATTGGTTTGAATCTTTGCTGGCATATGACAATGGAATTCTTCCCTTGTCCCTGTTGCATTCGGCCGGAATATTAAATGATGATAAAATTACGCAGACGGCCATTGAGTCCATGGATTTTCTGACAGAGCACACACTGAAGGATAATTATCTATCGGTAATTGGTAATGAAAAGTGGTATAAAAAGGAAGGGGAGCGTTCTGTTTTTGCCCAGCAGCCCATCGATGCCATGGCAATGGTGTTAATGTACCACCAGGCATTTCATCTTACAAACAACAAAGAGTACCTGAATAAATTATACACTTCATTTTTATGGTTTCTGGGCGAAAACGATTTGCGCATGAGCCTTTATGATTTCGAGACCAAAGGGTGCTGCGATGGTTTTGAAAGTTATGGTGTGAACCGTAACCAGGGTGCTGAAAGCTCACTCTCTTACCTGATATCCCACTTAACCGTATTGCAGGCATATGAAGAGTTTCATAACTCAGATTTGATGATTGTATAAAATGCAGATGAATTCAGTCAGCCCTTAAAGCACCTTTCATTATACCGCTTACAGATCCTGTTTCGATTTTTTCAATTCATTCAAAAGTTCGCGCAGGTTAACTGTTGCATAGGTAGATGCATAGTCGGACATAGCGTAGGGTATCACCAGTTCATCATTGTGAATCATTGACCCGCAGGAATATACCACGTTGGGTACATATCCTTCCCGCTCCCCGGCATTGGGAATAAGCAGCGGAAGTTTCAGTCTCCCGATTTCTTTCCCGGGATCCTGGAGGTCGAACAGAGAAGCTCCCAGAGCATATTCACGCATGGGGCCAACACCATGTGTTATCACAAGCCAGCCTTCCGGTGTTTCAACAGGCGAACCTCCGTTTCCGATTTGAATAAATTCCCATGGGAATTCAGGCTTTTGCAACAAGCTGGCTTCACGCCAGAGGTTGATATTATCAGAATATGAAATATAATTATTGGAACCATCCAGACGACACAGCATGGCATATTTGCCATTAACTTTCCGGGGAAAAAGTGCCATGCCCTTGTTTTGAGCAATTTCGCCATGGAGGGGCAGTATGTTAAAATGATAAAAATCCCTGGTATCAAGCATCTTGGGCATTATGGCAGTGCCGTCGTAAGCAGTGTAGGTGGCATAATAGATAATTTCACCATTATCTTCGGTGAATTTTACAAAGCGTGCATCTTCAATCCCGTTTTTTTCGTTAAGCGAAACAGGGAATATTACTCGTTCTGAAATGTTTGTATCCAGCGAAAACTGAAGCTCGTAATGCGATGAGGCCAGCCAGATAATCTGATCGAAAAGAATTTCTTTGTCGCCGGCCAGGTGAAGAGAACTCCTTGCATCTTCTATGCAATCCCTCAATTCGCCGTAAGTAAATTTGTCGTTTAACCTGTCGAGGATTAAACCCGAAGGTATCAGGGCATGGATATCCTTCATTTCATCGAGCTTGCTTATAAACGATGCCTTATCATAAACATGTTTTCTTATATGCTGTGCTTCCTCCAGCATATTGCCAACCGGTTCAATGGAAAGATTGTTGTTCCTGTCCAGTACGCCGGTACGAAAAACTATTGACGAAATATGACCTTCTCCGGTTGCCCTGAAACTGAGAATTATCCTTTTCTCTCCCGGACCTGTCTCTGACTGATCGGGGTGTTCCACAACAGATGGATTGAAAAAAGCAGCCGATTCAATGGAATACTCCATTGTGAAATAGGATCCTATAAGAGTCTCTTGCGAAGCAGTAAGCGACTCAGGATTGACATCCAGCAGCTTTAAAAGATGGGAGATTTTATTGAAATGATTTTTGAAAATTCTGGAAATATTTCTGTGCCTGAGGGAAAAATCCCGAAGCACGGGACTTAATGCCTGTGATACCGATTGTTCAGACATTTTCAGTACAAAACGTATCGTATTAAGCGCTCTTTCCTCACCTGTATAAAGAAAGCGGGCAATTACCCTCGATGAATCAGGAAGGAATTTAATATTCTTCCTGTTAACTTCAACCTGCATTGTTTATCTCTATTTTGGCTAAAGATAATGTATATAGCGGATTAATTGCAAGTATTGCTTACAATCTCAATAAGAACAGGGTGCTTCGCCACCCAGGCTATTCCTGTAAGCATAAATGACCCGGAAGAATGAAAAGTTTTGAGAACGCCGTATTTATAACTATATTATAAATCAATCTTATATGAAAGCTTTCCGGAACAGCCTGGAGATGATAATCCCGGACAGGATAATGATTTATACTGATAAACCCTGTCTCGCTTATCGTAAAAAAAAAGGATTGATCATGATGACCAATCCTTTTTTTGTGCGCCCGGAATGGACGCCTGGATGAAATTATCCTGTTACAACTCGGAGATATCTATTGGAATATTTGTTGTCTTCCTGCTTTCAACAACTACATCTTCCACGAATCCCAGTACCTCGCCAAATTCACCGTCAACTGATGTTGTAATCACCAGGTCGTATGTGATGGGTGCCAGGTATACAAGATGGTAGCTTCCTTCATCGTCTGCTATACCACTTGTTACTGCATTTGGAAAACGGGGTATGGTGTCTGTTGCAGGTTCGTCTGCCTCAGAGGCATCATATGTGTCATCCTCATATGCAAAAACCACTATATCAGTACCCTCGGGTATATTTGTTATACCACCGCTGATTTTACCTGCCTGGTTATCAGCCATAAGCCTGATGGTTGGTTTGAGGATATAGCTACCCATACCTGTTTCAATAACTGATTTTCTTGCGTCAAAATCGGCAGTGATATCCACTGTTCCGTTTGCAGGAACATGGAATGCGCCTACAGCCTTCCATCCTGACTGATGTCCGCTGGGTACAAAAAGCTGCTCGGTGCTTCCATCGGCAAACTCAATATAGCAACCCGGGTTATTATGCGGCATATTTCCCATAACGGGAGCATCAAGCATAAACCTGAGCTGTGTATAGGTGCCTGCTTCCATTTCAAAACTTCCAAGCAGTTCTGATACGCCATTGGTAAGCTCGAGGAGGTTGAATTCTTTCGGTCCTTCAAAGCCTTCGAAGGTATACCATTCACCGTCACTCATATGATACTGTATCTCTGTAATGTTCAGCCATACACCTGTAACATCGGCATTGTCAATGGGTGCATCTGTAATAGAAAGGTTAAGGGTGCCTGTATTCCCCTCCTTTTCACATCCTGCAAAAAGGAATAATGCAAAAAGCGGCAATAACAATAAGCTTCTTAATTTCTTCATGATATTAAAATTTTAAAAGGTTTTCAAAATTTGTTTTCTATAGCTAGGACGATGAAAAGCAATGAAGGGTTGGAATGATGCTACCTGCTTAATAAATACTTAAGGGATAAGGTAATATTAACAGAGGCATTATTTGTGGCATTGAGATAGTCAGGTATGCTTTCAGTGCCGGCATATATATTATTAAGACCGTAATATGCCCTGAAGCCTGTGCCAAGTCCAAGATTTTCCACCAGGGGGAATACATATTCATATCCTGCCTGGAGTCCGTAATCCAGTGTATTATAATCGCCGGTAATATAGATTGTTTCCGTATCAATATTCTGTGATGCATTATGCAGGTAGGCTATGTAGGGTCCCATATTAAGGGCATGTTCACCCTGCATAAAATTGTCGGAGTTAATGAAATATCTCAGTGACAGGCCAAGCCGGGTATAGTTAAACTGCATATTGCTGGTAACATAGTTGCCGTCCATATACTCGTTATATTCCTGTTTATTCTGTGCCAGTATATTCAG
>JAWODJ010000090.1:0-14880 GCA_046483315.1 Bacteroidales bacterium
AATAAAGCAGCAAAACCCGGGGTTAAAGTCCGCGATCTGTCCCTGCCCGTTGAACTGAATGGTAAAAGGTACAATACCCGGGAGAGTGAGATCAATCTTCCTTTAAGTGAGTTTTCATTTGCTTCCCGTGCCAATGCTGAACAAATTATTCGTGACAGGACGTGGGATACGGATCAGGTCGATTCTGCAGACCATATTTCCTGCACGTATCCATACCGGTTAAAGAGTCAGGGAGCATATACGGGAGACCCTGAAGATGTTTCTGATATTCCCCTTACTGCATTTATGCCGGAGGGAATGAATAACTTTTTTGTACTTGGCAGCTGCATAGATGCTTCCTGCAAAATCACCGGTTTGATTGCCAGCCCGGATAATATGATAATTCTGGGTAATATCCTGGGCAGGGCTGCTTTGAAGAATGCAGGAAATCAAATAGATGTATCAACCTGCTCTATACGGCCGGTTAAAGGGGTTGAATATCTCGATGGAGTTGCCGGCGAAATTTCTGAAATCCTTCGCCCCAATCTGGGCACCAAAAAAGTCTTTTGTGATGTGACTGCTTTACCTGTACTTGGTGAATACGATGTTGTTGTAGCAGGTGGTGGTACAGCCGGGGCGCCTGCTGCAATAAGCTCGGCAAGAAATGGGGCTAAAACGCTTCTCGTGGAATATTTGCACGGACTTGGAGGTACCTCAACCCTTGGAATGATTGGTCGTTACTGGTATGGACACAGGGAAGGTTTTACGGCAGAGATTGATAAGGGAGTGCGCGAAATGGCAGATACTGCACATTCAAGGCATAAACCCAGGGATCATGAATGGGTTAAGGATTGGAAGATGGAGTGGTACAGGCGCGAAATCAGAAAAGCCGGTGGTGATATTTGGTTTGGTGTGATGGTTACAGGTGCCTTTATTACTGAAGGCAGAGTAAAAGGTATCGTTGTATCCACGCCTGAAGGTAGCGGGGTGATTTTAGCCAAGCAGGTTATAGACTCTACCGGCAGCGCCGATATAGCTATTGCTGCGGGTGCGGATTATGAATATACCGGAAAATCAACTGTTGCGGTTCAGGGTTCAGGGTTACCCAAAGTTGATCCTGATGATCATTATAATAACACGGACTGGACTTTTATTGATGATTCGGATGTTTTTGACGTTACCAGGGTATTTATCTCCGGAAAACAGAAATTTCCTTCGGCATACGATATTGGTAAACTTCCCCAGACAAGGGAAAGGAGAAGAGTCAGGGCTGAGTTTATGGTTTCTCCGGTCGACATGCTGAATGCCAGACGCTATCCCGACACCATTTCCTTTCATGTAAGCAATTTTGATACCCACGGTTATACACTTCATCCCTACTTCATTATTAAACAACCTATCGGGGGGCATGTAACATATGATGTTGATCTTCCCCTGCGGAGTCTTTTGCCCCGGGGGATTGATGGAGTAATTGTAACTGGCTTGGGAACTGGTGCTCACCGTGATGCTATGCCGGTTATACGTATGCAACCCTGTTTGCAAAATCAGGGTTATGCGGTCGGCTGTCTTGCTGCCAGGGCGGTAAAAGATAATATCCCCGTAAGGGAAGTAGATATTAAAAGCATTCAGAGTCATCTTGTTGAAATAGGGAATCTGCCGGCAAGAGTGCTCTCAGATGATGATAATATGCCATTCACGGACAAACAGCTTTCGGAATCGGTCGGTAAAATAAAGAATGATTTTGAAAGCCTTGAGATATTATTCTCAGATATGAAAAAGGCAAAACCACTTCTTGAGACCGCATTGAGAAATTCCTCAGACCAAAAAGAAAGACTCAATTTGGCAATTGCGCTGGGTGTATTAGGAAGTGATCATGGCTGGGAAATACTTAGAGATGCAGTTAAGGCATACAGAAATTGGGATGAAGGCTGGAATTTTACCGGCATGGGTCAGTTTGGGCTTTCGATGAGTTTTCTGGATACCATAATTATTGCCCTGGGTACTGCAAAAAGAGAAGAATCATTACAGGCTATTATCAATAAGGCAGAAATTCTTACACCTGATCATGAGTTTTCTCATTTCAGGGCTGTATCGGTGGCATTTGAGACCATTGGCAACAAAGCAGCTGCCCCGGTTCTTTTTGATTTGCTGAATATGGAGGGTGTTGCAGGTCATCATGTAATAACGAAAACCGATGCTGTAAGGGCTACGGTTCCAAGTCATGTTGATGTTACATTAAGAAACAATGCCTTAAGAGAGTTGCATCTTGCGAGGGCATTGTACAGGTGTGGAGATCATTACCGGTTGGGCAGGCAGATACTTGAAAAATATGCCAACGACCTTCATGGCCACTATTTCAGGCATGCTGCAGGTATTATGGATTTAGGATTTGTTCAGCAATAACATATGATTAAGCTGTAACCTGATACTACAAAATTATAAGAATAAATCGCAGGAAATTCATGTACATTTAACTTATATTGAACTTCACACTAAAATTACCAAAATGAAAAATTATTTTATTCTATTACTTGCTATTCTGGCATTAAATTGTTGTTCAGAAGTGGATACCGGAAAGATTATCAGGCCATATACTGAAAATCCTTCATACTGGGAATATGGTGGACAGCCCGTGCTTTTGCTTGGCGGAACAATAACCGATAATTTGTTCCAGATTGAACATATTGAGTCTCATCTTGACAGTCTGGTTGATTCAGGAGGGAATTACATCAGGAATACAATGAGTGACCGTGACCGGGGAAATCTGAAGGCGTTTGCAATGACAGCAGATGGCAAATACGACCTTAATAATTGGAATGAAGAATACTGGAGACGATTTGAGAACATGTTGAAGCTCACCAGAGAGAGGGATGTTTTTGTTCAAATCGAAGTATGGGATCGCTTTGACCACTCAAGAGATCGCTGGCTGACTGACCCCTATAATCCGGGAAACAATATCAATTATACTTACGAAGAATCCGGGCTCGACAGTGTTTACCCTTCACACCCGGGTGCGAACCTGCAGCCTTTCTTTTTTACAGTCCCCGAACTCGATAATAATGTGACGGTTTTACAATACCAGGAAGCATTTGTCAAAAAATTGCTGTCTATCTCACTTGAATATGGGAATGTTTTATATTGCATTGACAATGAAACCAGCGGTGTTGAAGAATGGGCAACGTACTGGGCAGAATTCATAAAAGACAATTCCAACGGCAGGGAGATCTATTTAACGCAAATGTGGGACAACTGGGATATAACATCCCGGGTGCACAGACGCACACTGGATTACCCCGAAAAATACGGCTTTATAGACATATCACAGAACAGTCATAATCCCGGCCGGCTGAACTGGGACAGAGCGCAGTATATTTTTGATTATATAAGTGATAATCCCCGTCCTGTAAACAGCACCAAGATATATGGGTCTGATAACTTTGAACGCTGGCTTCACAGGGGAATTACAACGGATCATGCTATCCAGACATTTTTCCGCAATATTCTGGGTGGATTTGCTTCCAGCCGTTTTCACCGTCCGCCGGCCGGACTCGGGCTGAGCAATATTACAATTAACAGCATGAAAACTATTCGCGAGATCGAGGCGCTGGTAAGAATGTGGGATATTGAACCCAGAATGGATCTGCTCAGGGGTGCAGAAGGAAATACTGCCTACCTTGCTGCCAGAGAAGGAGAGGAATATCTTGTATATTTCCCGAAAAATGGAACTGTTGAATTGGATCTGAACGGTCATGAAAATGAATTTACGGTTCAATGGATTAATACCGAAAATGCCCTGTGGGGAACCGGCCATGAAATTCAAGGCGGTACTTTTACAGAGTTACGGGCTGTGAATGAAAACGGGAGCATAGCTTTAATAACCAGAAAATAAAGCTGCATAAGGATCTAAATAATTATCATATGGATATTGCCATGTCAGTATTGTCATGGACGGTTCATTCGTATATAGTATAGTTATTAAATTATTTAACAATGTGTTAATATTTTATGATTCGGATATTAATTGTATTTGCCATACTATTAATTTCTGAATTAACAAGCTGCTGGTCAGAAGGAAACACTCATATTTCCGTTGACGGCGATAAATTTTTTTCAACGGACAGGTCATTAAACCGGGTTCTCCTGCCGAAGGTCTGTTGATGAACGTAAGGATGGATAACACTGTTTTCTAGGATCGTGGCGGGGAACTTGAAAAACGTAATCCAGGTTTTGATACGGATGCCAACAACAATGCTTTAGTGAATGCTGATATAAAAAAACCAAACTCAAACTATTATGAAAAAGATTACCTGTATTACCCTGTTATTTTTGGTTTCTGCCTTGGTTACATTTGGACAAAGCAGCAATACAAGAGTGTTTACCATTTTCACCTCATATGGCTGTGGGTGCACAGGTTCCGGAGGTGCTCCTGAAACTTTTACTACCCACGAAGAGGTCCTGGATGAACTCCGGAATTCATGCACAGGAATTGATTTTATTGAGTGGGAAGGTAACCACTCCTCTGCACTGGACGAATTAACAACCAACATGGAGAGCTACGATGGAGTACTGATCATCGGAAGGATGGATAGCGATTACAGACTGGCTTTCACCGGGCTGCCGACAATAGTTGTATATAATCTTTTTGAGTTCATGGATGCTCAGCCCTATCACCTTTTTGCTACTGGAACAGTACCTGAGGAGAGTGTGCTTAAGGGAGGAACCGGCTACAGGGGTGGCAGAATCCTGACCGCCCAGCTTGACAGAAGAAACCTTGCTTCGCCGGCTGTTAGAAAGGCAATGTTCAATGATCTCGTTGACAAGATCAAGCTTATGCAGGTTGTAAAGGAACTTGGGCAAACCAGGATATTGATGGTGAAAAACCATGAAAATGAAACTATTGCATCAGTAAATTACAGGGGTGACTATAATCAGTCCTTCCCGGAGGGTTTTAATGAAAGTTATCTTGCAAATTTCACAGAATTGTTTGGTGTGGAAATTGTCCCGGTAGAGCCTCAGGAATTTTACGAAGCATTCAGAACAACAGATGTAGGTAAAGCCGAAGAAATTGCTGATGAATGGATCAGAAACGCACGGGAAGTGACAGCCTCCCTGCCCGAGATAATTAAAACTGCCAGGGCCTACCTTGCATTCGATGAGTTAAGGGAAAAGTATAATTGTAATGCGGTGTCCACTCACATCCGGACGGTTTCGGGAAGCGGAGAGCTTGCGGACAGGTTCTGGCCCGGAGTAGCTTTGGAACTTGGATTTAAACCCCGGGGAATAATGGCTGTTTGCCAGAATTACCCTGATCTTCTGATCAGCCAGGTATTGGCTCATCTGATGACCGGCAAGCCAAGCATGCTTGCTGATTTTATGTATGATATTCACAATTCTACAGAAATTGTATTACATAGCGGGATACCGGTAAATCCTTATGGAGATGAGCGCAGGGTTCCCTATTCAATAGTGCCTCATGCCGAAAGTCCGGTAAGAGATATTCCTGAAGAAGCCGGGTCTTCTACCGGCCTTTCAGCCGAATGGCCCGAGGGTGAAGCCATTACCCTGTGGGAGATCCATTCTCTTCTCAAAAGAGTAAGGTTGCACACAGGTGAAATAGTTGATGGTCATGCTATCTATACCGGAGGAGAAGATCTGAATGATGTAATGTGTACGGCAAAGATTATAGTTAAGCATGATGACATAAAAAAAATTCAGAGAGAATTTCAACCCTATCTGTATGGGATTCACCTAAATGCCACCCTTGGTGACCTGAGGGAGCAAATTAAAGACGTTTCAGTTTTTCTGGGACTCGATGTGATAGAAACTGACAGATAGTTATCCTCTGGTCGCGACTATTAAAATAGTTGTCCGTAATTTCTAAAATTTATCTGTTGATGGAACGATCAATGATTTTGTCTGATCTGAAAAAAATCTCAATAAACAGAATATATTATGAATAAAATATTTTATTCTTCTTTATTCATTCCATTTTGTATTTACGGGTGCGCAGAATCAGAGCCGGAAGAAAAGCAGCCAAATGTATTGTTTATAGCCATTGATGATTTAAGGCCGGAACTTGGAAGCTACGGCAGTTCGGTCGTCAAGTCGCCCAATATAGATAGGCTAGCCGGATCTGCAAATGTCTTCGCCAATCATTATGTAAATGTTCCGACCTGTGGAGCATCGCGTAACAGTTTGTTGACCGGAATGCTTCCCCGGACAAGGGCTCATTTGGGAAATGACGTTATGAGGGATCTTATTTCCGGTGAGCCAGAAAAAGAAAAGCCCGAGACCTTCATTCATCATTTGCGAAGAAATGGCTACTATACTGTTGGGATTGGGAAGATCAGCCATTATCCCGAGGGTTTGCTGTATGGATACGAAGAGCCGGTTGGAACAACCAGGGAATTGCCGCACAGCTGGGATGAGATACCTTTTGATGCAGGTAAATGGGGGACCGGCTGGAACGCTTTTTTTGGATATGCAGACGGAGAAAACCGTCAAAGCATGGACGGCCAGGTAAAGCCGTATGAAAAGGGTAATGTTGGTAATGATGGTTATCCGGATGGAAAAATTGCAAACCTTGCATTAGATAAGTTGCAGGAGCTGGCAGAAACGGAATCTCCTTTCTTTCTGGGGGTAGGGTTTTTTAAACCTCACCTGCCTTTTAATGCCCCGGCCAAATACTGGGATATGTACAACAGGGAGGACATACCCCTGTCTCCCAATCCTTATATTCCGGAAAATGTCAGTACTGCAAGTCTTCACGGAAGTGACGAATTTGGCAGTTACGAGCTTGGTGATGAGAAAGCATCTCTTGATGGCCCCGTTTCTGACGAATATGCCCGCAAATTGAGGCATGCATATTTAGCCTGTGTTAGTTATACAGATGCCCTTGTCGGGGAATTAATTGATGAACTTGACAGACTTGATTTAGCCGATAATACAATAATAGTAATCTGGGGTGATCATGGATGGCATCTGGGAGATCACCTGGTATGGGGTAAGCACACAGTTTTTGAGAGGTCGCTGAAAAGCCCGCTTATAATAAAGGTGCCCGGGCTGACCGAAGGTAATGTAATAAACAGGGTGGTCAGTACGGTTGATATTTATCCTTCAATAATAGAGCTATCCGGTGTAGATATGCCGTATGAGACAGACGGGGAAAGTCTGGTGCCATTGATGAAAAATCCCCGCTCTGAATGGGAAAATGCAGCATACGGGTACTTCAGGAATGGCATTTCTTTACGTTCCAACAGGTACCGCCTGACAAAATATTTCAGGGAACAACAGCCGGTTATCGAACTGTATGATCACAATAATGATCCGAATGAAACTAAGAATGTTGCAGATGACAACCCTGATATAATCGAAAAACTGATGCCGCTGTGGGAAAAAGGCAACACCGGTCTGTTTGATTAGAATTACATCCTAAACATAAATTAATTATTATAAACACATAAACACTGATAAATAATAAATTATGAATCCGAAAATTAAATGGGGAATATTGAGTACTGCCAAAATCGCAGTACAAAAAGTTATACCGGCGATGCAAAAGGGAAAATTCATGCATATACATGCTATTGCATCCAGGAGCAATGATAAAGCTAATGATGCAGCTGATGAACTTGAAATTGAAAAACGCTATGGCTCTTATGAGGAACTTTTAAATGACCCTGATATTGATGCAATTTATAATTCCCTTCCTAATCACCTGCATGTTCCATGGACCATCAAGGCGATGGAGGCAGGAAAACATGTACTATGTGAAAAACCGGTTGGAATGAATGCAGATGAGGCGTTAGCCTTACTTGAAGCAAAAAAGAATTTTCCCCGGCTTAAAGTTATGGAGGCCTTTATGTACCGTTTTCATCCACAATGGCAGAAAGCCCGGGAACTGGTTTTGAACGGATCAATAGGAGAAGTTAAAACGTTGCAGTCGTTTTTCTCATACTATAATACTGATCCCGAAAATATTCGCAATAAAGCAGATATTGGGGGAGGAGCATTAATGGATATTGGGTGTTACTGCATTTCTTTTCCACGGTATATTTTTGATGAGGAACCCGCAGATATTGTTGGATATACCGATATTGACCCGGTAATGAAAATTGATCGTCTAAGTTCTGGAATGCTCCGTTTTCCTTCCGGGAAAACATCTACTTTTACCTGTTCAACTCAGCTTATGCCTTACCAGAAAGTCCACATTTTCGGCGACCAGGGGCAGATTACTATAGAGATCCCCGTAAATGCCCCACCAGAGGAAACAACCACTTTAATTCTTCGAACCAGGGATAAAACCACGAAATTTTCTTTTGATCCAATCGATCAGTATACATTACAGGGAGATGCCTTTTCAAAGGCTATTTTTGAAGACAAGCCGGTGCCTATCCCTCTGGAAGATGCTGTTAACAATATGAAGGTACTGGATGCAATCAGATCAACGTAAATAATTAACCATTATTCGGATTCTATTATCTGTCATGGATCAAATCATCTGTTATATTTCCTACTGTAATTACCCCTGATGCACGATTAACAATGTCTCCTTCCTTGCCACGAACAATGCTGTTGTTACGTATTATTATACCGGAACTAATTAGGTTATATAATATTATCCTAAAAATTATTTTCTATATTAGTTCCTGAATATTTAGTAGAAAAAGTCCCACTAGGAATAACTTTAATGACAAGGGTACCTAAGAGTCTGAACTTAAATTTGATACGCATCAATATGCATTTAATTAGTATATTGACCTTACTGTATATTTAACTGATTAATTAACTAATCCACATGACAATGACCAAAAAACCAAAATCCAGCCGACGGGAGTTTATAGTTTCGGCGGGGATGGCTACAGCAGGAATGGCCTTTGGAGCTAGCGGACTTAAATCATTTGGATCTCCCTATGGAGCGGGTGTATTAGGATCTAATGAAAAAATCCGTGTCGGTTTCATCGGTGTTGGCAACCGCGGCAGTCAGTTGCTGCATCTGTTTATGAGCCAGCCTGATTGCGAAATTGCCGCTTTATGTGATGTTTATGAGCCTTATGTGACCCGCGATCGCAGTGCTGTTCATCCCAGGCATATAAATGATATGGATGGCCAGATACCCCGCATGGGAGAGAAGTTTCCCAACACAGTCAGCCGATATGCTGATTACCGTGATCTTCTGGAAGACAAAAGCATAGATGCTGTATGTATTGCCACTCCGGATCACTGGCATTGTTTGCAAACCATACATGCTATTCAGTCGGGGAAGGATGTTTTTGTTGAAAAACCTCTGACGATAACCATAAAAGAAGGGAGGATGATGGTTGATGCGGAGAGGAACAGCAAACAGTTGGTTGCTGTCGGGCTCAACCGGCGAGGTTCTGTAACCTATCAGAAGCTTTCCAAAGACATTCCTGCCGGGAAAATAGGAAAGGTAACCTGTGCATTTGCGAGCCGGATAAATAATATGTATCCTGATGGTATAGGAAGGCAGAAACCGGAGGATGCTCCTGTTAACTTCAACTGGGACGCCTGGGTCGGTCCCCGGGCCTACAGGCCTTACCAGTACAATATTGCCCCCTATATGTTTCGCTGGTGGAGTGACTATTCCAGCCAGATGGGCAACTGGGGAGTTCATTACATGGATGTTATACGCTGGATGATGAATGAACAGGCTCCTGTTGCCATAAGTGCCCACGGAGGTAAATTTGCGGTTGATGATGACAGGGATATTCCTGATACAATGCATGTGACCTATGAGTTTGCATCGGGCTCAATAGTTACCTTTAGTATATATGAAGCAAGCAGCAACAGGTTCATTCCTTACGGGGAAGTTGAGTTAAGAGGGACCAAAGCATCATTGTTTGCAGGCGAGGGTGGCTACAGAATAATGCCAACGAGCAGGGGACAGTTTCAGACATGGGATAAACTGGCTGATGCTGAGGAATTTGCTCCGGGTGATGAGATGCTTGCTGATGGAAGCAGTCGCAACAGTACACTTAATCTGGTAAGGAATTTCCTAGATTGTGTGAAATCACGAAACACACCATTATGCACCCTTGAAGACGGGCACCGTTCAACCAGTTTTGCTCATCTGGGGAATATTGCCCTGGCAACCGGGCAGAGATTGCGATGGGATCCGGTAAAAGAAATATTTCCGGGCAATGAAGAGGCCAACAGGTTGTTGCACTATGAATACAGGAAACCTTATGTGTTATAACGAAAAACGCATATATTATGCGACTGAATACGTATTATTTGCGTTTTCAAAGATTCGTTGACAGACCATTTTCTGAATAATAATAAGAATATAAATTGCTATGAAAATTTCACGACGTCGTTTTATCCAGACTACTGCCTTAACAGGTGCTTTTATGCCATTTGCAGGAGCAATGGCATCGGAAATCCATACCGGTAAACAGAATCAACCCAAAATCTATTTTTTTTCCAAAGACCTGGATAAATATGAGACGGAATTTATGGCTGAAACACTCAGTCTGTCAGGTGTTGATGGACTTGATCTTACTGTTAGGCCAGGAGGAAAAGTGGAGCCTGAAAAAGTTACTGACGATTTGCCAAAAGTCGTTGAGAAAGGTAACAAATACAATCTGGCCACTAATCTAATTGTAACTGGCATTACCGGAACCGAGGATCCGCTGACCGAAAAGGTTCTTATAACAGCATCTGCACTTGGAGTGAAACACTACAGGCTTGGATATTATGATTATGTCTTATCTGAAGGAGTTCTAAAGTCTCTTGAAAATATTAAATCAAGACTAAGAAGTCTTTCCGACATGAACAGGCATTTCAATATACAGGCCGGGTACCAGAATCATAGTGGGGGAAGGGTTGGATCACCAGGATGGGATGTTTGGGAACTGGTAAAAGATTTTCCGGTAGAAACCATAAGTAGCCAGTTCGATGTCCGCCATGCTAAAGTCGAAGGCAACAGGTCATGGATATTCGTTTTGCATTTATTGAGCAATAATATCGGATCTCTTGCCATAAAGGATTTCACATGGCATGTAGAAAACGGAAGAGCCCGGATCGTAAATGTACCTCTCGGGGAGGGACTGGTTGATTTCAACCTGTATTTCCAAACCCTGAAAGAACTTAAGATCAATGCACCCATAACCCTTCATGTTGAATATCCATTGCTTACTGCCAAAGAAGAAAGTTTTACGCTTCTGGCAAAACAGAAGATTATCGTCGACAAGATTAGAAAAGACGTACAGTTTATAAGAAATATGACCACCTGAAAAACATCCTTGGAAATAGGAGCTAACGCACAAAATAACATTAATTTCACATCAGATAAGTATTGCTAAAAGAATTATTAACCGCATGTGAAATCAACCAAAGGTCAAAAAAGCATGAAAAACTTATCAAGACGGGAATTCATGAAAAAAAGCGGTATCATCACAACCGGAGCATTCCTTGCCGGCAGTTCTTCACCTTTATATGGCAGTTACGAAAAACAACATGCAATGAAAAATATTAATATTGAGAGTGTTGATTCTGATTTTGAACGGGAACCTCTTATCCGCCCCTTTGGTTTTGCAGGTGGGTTTATGACAGAGATTTGGCAGTCAGCTTCATATCTCAAAAGCTCTTCCGGAGTCCATAAAATTGGGCTTTGCACTCAAAGTGTATTATGGTCTGACGGAAAGGTTTTCGCCGGTCATTCTGAAAGCGGGGGTAATGCACTTATGTATGCACTTACCGAAAGAGCCATGCAGATGGCTAAAGGACAGAGTTTTAAAACACCCCTTGAGTTGCTGGACAATATTTTTCCGGAACTTAAGGAGTACGCGAAAAAGATAACCGGAAATCAGCAATTAAGGCAGACATTTACCCTGAATGCTCTGGTAGGGCTGGATAATGCTGCATGGCTGCTTTATGCTGAAGAAAATGGTTTCCGGACATTCGACGAAATGATTCCTCAAGAGTTCAGGCAGGCCATGTCGCACAGGCATGACCGGGTTGCAGGTATACCTCTTATGGCATATAATATTCCCATCAATGAGATCACTTCGGCCGTTGAAGAGGGATATTTTTTTATGAAGATCAAGATAGGCCAGCCCGGGACACAGGAAGAGATGCTGGAAAAGGACAAAGCCCGGCTTACTGCCATTCATAATGCTATTAGTCATGCCAGAACCCAGTACACTGAAAACGGCAGGTTGCCCTATTACTTTGATGCCAATGGCCGTTATCAGGAAAAGGAAACTCTTATGCAGTTAATAGATCACACCGACAAGATAGGGGCACTTGATCAGATTGCAGTAATTGAAGAACCTTTTCCCGAAGAGCTGAAGATAGATGTTTCAGATATTCCTGTAAACCTTGCTGCAGATGAAAGCGCACATACTGATAAGGATGCGCTTGAGCGTATTCATCAGGGTTACGGATCCATTGCCGTGAAGCCCATTGCCAAAACCCTTAGTATGTCACTCAGGGTTGCCAATATAGCTCACCAGCATGATGTTCCGTGTTTTTGCGCCGATCTAACTGTCAATCCTGTGTTGGTGGAATGGAATAAGAATTTTGCTGCAAGACTGGGACCCTTCCCCGGAATAGGTGATATTGGTCTTATGGAGAGTAACGGTCACCAGAACTATAAAAACTGGGATACCATGATGAGCTATCATCCACGCAGCAATGCACCGTGGGTTAATGTAAAGGAGGGTGTTTATGAGACGGATGATGAATTTTACCGTACAGGGGGAGGTATTTTTGACAGGATGCCACATTATGAATCAATGTTCGAGACGGGGCACACAAAAAGAAATGAATAGCAAATGAAACTTGATAATCCTAAATTAACAGGTCTTTCCGTAGCAGGATTAATGGTGTTTTCATTTGGATGCCAGGAGGATAAGGCTGCAGAAAACACTGTTCCGGATAAACCCAATATTTTAATTATATTGCCTGATGACCTGGGCTGGGCTGATGTGGGTTACCATGGCTCAGATGTCAGAACACCAAATATTGATAAGCTGGCTGAAACAGGAATCATGATGAGCCATCATTATGTTATGCCTACCTGTACACCGAGCCGGGTGAGCCTAATGACAGGTATGTATGCCAGCAGGTACGGGGTATTAGGGCCTGCATACGGAGAGGTAATTGACCTTGGTGATCCTACTTTGCCTTCCATTCTTAGTGACCACGGTTATTTTACAGCTATTAACGGGAAATGGCATATGGGCTCACCGCCATATACTCCGCTGAAGTACGGGTTTCAATCTTCCTACGGGTATTTTGATGGCCAGATTGATCCCTACACTCATGAATATAAAACCGAGACCGAGCTAACTGACCGGAGATCATGGCACCGCGATGATCAATATCTTGACGAAAGCGGGACTCATGTTACCGATCTTATTACTGCCGAAGCCATAAGAATTATCGAGGAAGACCGGGAAGAACCGTTCTTCTTATATGTGGCAAACCATGTGCCGCATTTTCCCCTTGATGAACCAGATGAGTGGATGTCTGTATATGATGATATTCCCCTGATGCATTCTTCCCGCCGGTTGTTTGCGGCAAGCGTCACTCATATGGATGATGGCATTGGAAAGATCATTGATGCACTGGAGAGGACAGGGAAACGTGAAAACACACTCATCATATTTATAAGCGATAACGGTGGTCAGTTCAGCTGGCACAGTGAGACTGAATATCATGGGAATTATGCTGATAAGCCCCATAGTGTACTTGGCAACAATTATCCTTTGCGTGGTTGGAAAGGTGATTTATATGAGGGGGGTATCCGTGTACCTGCCCTGATAAACTGGCCCGGGCAACTGGAACCGGGAATATTTGACTTCCCCGTACATACCTCGGACTGGCTGCCGACAATTTGTGCTTTAGCAGGTGTAGAACAGAATCTGAGGCCCGATCTGGATGGGCAAAATATCTGGCCCATGCTGACCGGTCAGCAGTCCGTTACCGGGAGCCGTACTTTGTACTGGAAAACCAGCCGGACCTTTGCTGTAAGGGATGGAAGATGGAAAATGCTGGTAAACAGAAATAATGATAATGTTGAATTATATGATCTTGAGAACGATTTCAGGGAGAGCCGGAACCTGAGAGATACCAATCTGGAAAAAGTGGAGGAATTGATGGAATTGCTGGAAGAATTTAAAAAAGGTGACAGGGAATTTGAAAGTGCTTCCATGGCTCTTTAAGAGTTTTGTATTGAAGAAAATATTGTTATAGTAAGGTCTATAAGACCAATAACATAATAACCATACTTTATAAAGATGAATAAACAAATTATTTTATTTCCGGCTTCCATACTGCTCCTGGCATCATGCCAGAACCATCAAAGTGAGGCTGACAGAATTCAGAAGCCCAATGTACTTTTTATACTTGCCGATGATTTGGGTTACCACGATTTGAGCTGCATGGGAAGTGAATATTATGAAACACCACACATCGACCGGATTGCAAGTGAAGGAATGATTTTTACTGATGGCTATGCAAACTGCCAGGTCTGCAGCCCCTCAAGAGCCAGCATAATGTCTGGAAAATTTCCGGCAAGGCACGGTATAACGGACTGGATAGGCGCCCCTACAGGGGAGGATTGGCGTAAAGCCGGCAGGTTCAATAAACTGCTTCCCCCGGAATATGTAACCCATCTGGCACATGAATATATTACTTTGCCTGAGGCCATGAAAGAGACGGGATACAAAACATTCTTTGCCGGAAAATGGCATATCGGCGGGAAAGGATCCTGGCCTGAAGACCGTGGTTTGGGAAGCGAAGCGGGCCGTGCCGAACTCGTGGGGATCGCCCATCGTGGTCGAGCACGATGGCCGTTGGCAGGTGATTACCGCGGCCGACCCGTGGGTCATCGCCTACCATCCGGCCGACGGAAGCGAGTTGTGGCGGGCCAAG
>JAWODJ010000111.1:0-4277 GCA_046483315.1 Bacteroidales bacterium
GACGTTTGTTGCGATCTTTGATTTATTAATAGCCAAAATACTCATCCCATTTTGATTTAAAGAGTTCTGAATTTTTAAAAACTAATTTTCTTATTTCACCAATCTCTTTTTCATTAAAACGTTTAGATTTAAACCTTATTTAGCTGCTGCACTATTGCAAAAACGGCCTCACCCTCTGCTTCAATATCTCCCGCAAATCGATCATTTACCTGGTGGATAGGGTGAGCCGACCCAAAACAACCGGATGGTTATTTTTGATTAATCTTGTTTTTTTGATGATTTTTATAAATAAGGCCAATACTATATGCCCACATACAAACCAGAAATATCACACCTCCGTACCTCAAATCCCATTCATGGTTAAACAGGTAAACTTTTTTTACAATCATTGTAGCACTAAAAATAGCAATTGCTATTGTATTTAAAACAATTATGGTTTTTATATATTTTTCCATCTTATAAGTATTTAGTAGTTAACTAGATTAGGGGGGAATCATTGCATAAGAATGATTCCCCAGAAAATAATTTTATTCAGCAAGAGAACATACTACAACCCCAACTAATCCAATTCCCAATCCTACCAAAGCACCGACTCCAGCTGTAACACCTCCTACTGCTAATCCCCAGGTTACAATTGCACCGTAGCCTGTAAAACCTGCTCCACAAATAATGGAAGCAGCTCCTCCCCCTTCAATCTCTTCCATTTCCTGAAAAGATAATTTTTTTGTTTCCATAGTCAAGATAGTTTAAAATTTTGAAAACTTGAAATTTCTATATTAAGTTAGGTTCAATTTTTTTTGGGTGCAAGGGTTTTAAATGGAAAAAATATGAACGGTTGGAATTTACGCCTCAGTGGTCAGAACCGGAACTGAAAGTTCAGGTTACAAAGTAGTCCATGAATGACAAGCTGTAGATGTTTTCATGTTGCATGAGTGCAATATGATCGCCCCGCGATGTTACCCTGCCGTTTTCAATGATTATTATCTCGTCAGAAATGGCTGCTGCCTTCAGGTTGTGGGTGACCTGCAGCACCGGGACTTGATCTTTAATGTTAATGATGAGTTCGATAATGAAATTCTCAAGTTGCCGGTCTGTTGAGCTGGTTAATTCATCGATCAAAAGGAGTTGCGGCCTGCGGCATAAAGCCCTTGCCAGTCCGATCAGCTTTTTTTGTCCGCCCGAAATATTCAGTCCCCGTTCCTCAACAATGGTTGCCAGTCCGTGAGGAAACTGCTTTTCGAAAAGTGGCACAAGTGAGTGCCTTTGCAGTTCATTGATTGCTTCCTTCGCCTCTGCGGGGGTGGCGTCAAGAACAATATTCCCAAGTATTGAGGTATTGAAAAGGCTTATCTGCTGCGGTATTACGCCAAGTATTTTCCTGAATGATCCGATCGAAACCTTCGAGAGATCATTTTTGTTTACCTTAATCGTTCCCGATTCGGGTTTGTAAAATCCCTGGATCAGATTGAGCAGGGTGCTTTTGCCGGTGCCGTTTTCGCCGAACACAGTCTTGATCTCGCCCTTTTTGAGCGTAAGGGAGATATCGTCAAGAAGCAGTTTCCTTCCGGGGAAGCGGAAGCAAGCATTGATAACTTCGAGAGTTTCAAATCTGCTGATCTGTTTGGCCGTTTTATCTTCTTCCGGTTCAAATTCCGGTTTACCCGAGGAGATCTCGTATGTTCGTTCAAATGCTACACGGGCGGACTGGAGCTGGATATTTGCGAAGGCAAGTGCTGCGCAGGCCGGGATCACATTATTGGTCAGAGTGAGCAGGGCTATAAATTCGCCGGCCTGCATTGTACTGTTGAGCATAGCAGCTATTGAAACAGATACAACTCCCATGATCAGAATAATTCCCGTGATTTCGGTAATGGCGTTAAGGGATACCCCCGTCTGTCCCAAACAAAAGACCTGCTGCTGGAAGAAACCGTAAATGGTTTTCCCGGAATCTGCAAATCTGGATTCTTTGCCGGAACTCTTTATCGCCGGAATATTTTCAATAGTTGAGATGTAGTTGCTTTCATTTCCGGCATGTGCTGCCATTGCCTTCTGCTGTTTCTCCTTTATGACCGGATGAAAAATCCTTGCTATAAAGTAGTAAACCGGTAATCCAACGGTCAAAATAATTCCGGCCGGGGGATAATAGATAAATACTGCTGCCAGCGACACAATAAGAAGAAGTGCATTGATCAGTAATTCACCTGTAATATAGGTGATTGTCTGCTGGATCTTCCCGGTATCATTCAGTCTTGCCACCATATCTCCGGTGCGCCGGCTGTTGAAAAATGCAAGAGGCTGTCTCAGAAGCCGGGTGAAGAACTTGCCGATCATCCTTATGTTGATATCCCGGCTCTGCCTGATTATGAATGACTGCCGGAAATACCCGATGGCAGTCCGCAATACCAGTATCAAAAATATCAATATCGTTGCCATCACGATACGCAGCACATCACCAGAAGGGATAAGATTATCTATAAGGGTTTGCGAATATACAGCTATGGCAATGCCAAGTATTGAAACGACAACACCGGTAATCAGGATGGTTGTGAGGATGGTAGTGTCTTCTTTAATAATATCAACGAACCAACTAAGCATCTCTTTTTTGCGGATATCATTTTTAATAAAACTACCGTTGAGCGGTTTAAGTTTAAGAAGAGATTTTGAGATCCATATCTTCTCAAGTTCATTTCCGGCCATCTCATCAACTCCCCTGGCGGGATCGCCGATCATGAATTTTCCGTTTCTGTAACCAAGCAGCACAAGGTAATGCTGGTACTTGTCTTCGATCGTAACATGCAGGATTACCGGGGCATCTAAACTCTTCAGATAATCAATACCGGCTTGCAAACCTTCAACCTCAAAGCCAGCCTTAGCAGCTGACTGGTAGAGTCCCAGCATAGTTGTGCCCTGCCTGCCTGTACCGCTTAGTTCCCGGAGCTTTTCGAGTTTCACCTCACCACCGTAGTATTTTATTATATTATATAAGCATACCACCCCGCAATCGGACTGGTCATGCTGGGTAATGAAATCACTTTTTTGTTGCTGTAAGTTGCGGCTTCTTTTTTTAAACAACATAACACAGAAATATTGGTTTCAAATATCATCTTCCCAGTGCCTCCATGATCTCTTCAATTGTTGTATATCCGAAACTGGAAAAGATCAGGTTCCCTGATTCATCATATATAAGAAGTGAGGGAAATGCAAAAATTCCGAATTTATTATTGATAACTTCTTCAGTGACCCGGCCAGATGTTATACCGGGATAGTCAGCCAGTCTGTACTTATCTGCCAAAGAGGAGAATGTTTCCTGGTCATTTGCTGTAACCATAAAAACAGTAACACCGGCAAAACGATCTATATTCTCAATAATAGCTTCGGTTTCTACATGGCAATAGTAGCATTCTGCATCAAAGAACATTAAAATGAAAGGACCTTTTCGAGTGGCACCGGATATCGTGTACGTTTTATTCCCCGAAAGGGTGATCTCCAGAGAAGTGAAATCGCTCCGGCTATCAATAACCCGCTTCTTTTCACTTATTCTGAAAATAAGGAAGCCCGCAACTAAAAGAATACCAAATGAAAACAATATAACTATAAACCTGCCTTTCACTTTATCCGGATACGGTACCGCCGCGGACTGGTCTGATGACTCTTTTTGGCTGTCGCCTGGTTCACTAACAGGTTGATTAATAACGGTTTCTTTATGCATAGCTTATCATTAAATACATTACAAGGATTAACCACAAAATGAAGGCTGTACCGTATGTGGCGAGAATCAGGGAAAATGAGCTGCGCAGGGAGTACCCGGTTACAGTATTATAACACCAGGTGAGGAAAAGGATATAGATTACCAGAAACAGGCTTATGCTTTGCAGAGGGACATAAATATATGGTTTGGCAGCCGACTCAGGAATCAGTGAAGCGATAGACAGGAGGCTCATGTTGATGTCTTCCAGCGCCTTGATATCTGAAAAGAGAATATTGCCGGTAGAGATAAAGCTGGCAGCAAGGTATACCACCTCAGCCACCATCGCCAGGGCGAATATCTGCCTGAAGGTAAGCCTGTGACCTGCTACTATGGAACCCATTGAGAGAAAAGTGCCTACCAGCAGGAACTTGATTGCCAGAATCAGGGGTATGCCGGCATAACCGACCCACTGCCATTTATTCCTGAAGTTTATAAGTTCATCGATAACGTTAATGCTTAGCTGATTGCCAAGGCTTCGGTAATAGAGTTCATCATTGATAATATATTCGTTAACAATGACCGATGAAAG
>JAWODJ010000115.1:0-9931 GCA_046483315.1 Bacteroidales bacterium
GCGCAGATAGTGGTAAATTTAAGCAACATAGCATTTAATCAACGTCAGCAACGGTCTGATAAGTGCATGCTTCGAGGTGCGCTACGTTTCATACCGCCAAACCGTTATGCCCCATGCCAAGAAAAGCCATTTAATCTAAGTTTTGAGAGAGTGCCAATGGTTTTCTAATTTTATTGAAGTACGAATCTGAATTGAAGTTTTATTGTTTTTCCATACAGTTCGGGGATTTCCAGTTTTGGAAAAGAGTTAATTACCCTCCGACCTTCTGCTATAAGATTTTTATGTGTTGAAGATTCCGCCATTTCTACATTTTTTGGTTTATAACCCACAATAACGATTTTATCAATATTTACATAATCTTCTTCGGGTTGAATTTCCATCACTTCGTCAATCATACCACTACCACTTACCCTGGCGAAAAGTTCTATAGACCCAGTTTGGCCTGATTCAGCTGCATCCTTTGGATATCTTATATGTTCAGCAATATATCGTCGCAGGTTATTTACAGATTCCAGTTCACCCGGAGAATTTTCAACGATTGCAACTGATTGCATTGTATCCGGAGATGATAGGCCATGTTCTGCATTTGTATGATCCTGTATAATCATCGTTTCCTTCCCCGAAAGGGATAAAAGAAGGATGGCAAAAACCGGTATCACTGCAAACCTGGCAATGCCGGAAAATCTGGTTATGTTTTCTGATTTCATCATGGTTATTCTTTTTTTGAGGTTACTTGAATTCAATTCTGTAAATAATGGTGGTTTAACCCTGTTCTGAACCATAGACAGCATGGTTAACTGGTATTCCTCGGTATCGGATTCTCTGATAACAATATCATCAGCCCGAAATTCCAGATTGTTCCTGATAGCATCTCTGTGAAGCCATGCGAAGGGGTTGAACCATTGCATACCGAAAAGCAGTTCTGCCGTAAGGATATCATAAAAATGATTTTATCTTGTTCCAATATAGTTATTTATGGAATTGGTTGCTTGCTTGCTTGAAAATTAACCAAAAAACTAAAAAAAAGCACAGGGGCATAACATAGTGTATATTCCAGGCGGGCATTTTATGAGAATTTAATATCTTGCTTCATGCGGGCAAAGGCAATTGTTGGGTGGATTGAAATTTTGTGTAGATTTATTTTCGATAAGGGAGTTATGTGCCTTGAAATCCCTTAAAAACATTAAAAATTATTAAAACTCAATGTGGCAGTATTTTTTTGAAAAGATAACACTTAGCCGCATTTCCCGATAGCGAATCGTATCGGAAATAAATTGTAACGAAGTTTATTTATCAAAGTGGTTTAATACCCCGACCTTCCGGGTCTGAAATAATGAATTCCATTTAGCACTTCGGGGCTCTGTTCAGGGCATTTCATTGTGGGATATTTACCCATTAATTTTTTTAACTTTATGTGTGAAATCCGGGATGATGAAATTCAAATATAAAATATGTTATGGAAAAGTGATCTGATTTTATTTGAAATTAATTACCTTTATGTGATATAGATTTCCAATATAAGCAGCAATAAATCAAGTTATATCCTAATTTCAACCGTCAGGATTTTGTAACTAGACAATAGAATATATGAAAAGAAGAAAATTTATCAGAAATTTAAGTTCCTGCGCAGGTGCACTTACAATAGTCCCCAGCATTGCGGTTTCCGGCCTTGGGCATACTGCCCCGAGCGATAAATTAAATATTGCGGGAATAGGTGTTGGGGGAAAAGGTAAGGTCAACTTAAGGAACATGGTAGATCAAAACATAGTTGCGTTATGCGATTGTGATTATGATTATGCCAGCAGTGTTTTTAATACTTATCCGGAAGCAAAAAAGTATAAAGACTACCGTGTAATGCTTGAGAAACAAAAGGATATTGATGCTGTGGTTATTGCCACTCCGGATCATACGCATGCCCTTATTGCTGCCGCTGCCATGGAGATGGGAAAACATGTTTACCTTCAAAAGCCCCTGACTCATTCCGTTTGGGAATCACGTTATTTGACGGAATTAGCCAAACGTACCGGTGTTGTTACCCAAATGGGAAACGAAGGGCACTCCAACGATACTGTTTATGAAGTTGCAGAAGTAGTCCAAAGCGGTTGTCTGGGAGTTATAAAAGATGTACATGTGTGGACTAACAGACCTATCTGGCGGCAGGGGATGCCAAAACCCGATGAGAAAGTAGCGGTTCCTGATACGTTGGACTGGGACTTGTTTATCGGGCCTGCAAAGATGCGTGACTATAATCCTGAATATCACCCATGGATCTGGCGGGGCTGGTGGGATTTTGGAACAGGCGCACTTGGTGATATGGGATGTCATTTACTGGATGTTCCATACTATGCATTAAAATTAGGACAACCCGTGGCTTTTCAGGCCAGTTCTTCGCTTGTTAACACTGAAAGTGCCCCGGTCGCTGAAAAAGTAAGCTATCTTTTTCCTGCAAGAAAAAATTTACCTTATTGTGCTTTACCTGAATTAGAGCTAACCTGGTATGATGGGGGCTTTATGCCTGCACGCCCTTATGATTTGCCGGATGATGCGCCAATGAATCCCAATGGAGGGTTTATGTTTATTGGTTCTGAAGCAACGTTAATAGCCGAAAGTTACGGTGGTAACTGGAAAGCATATAGAAATGGAGAAGAATTTGTACCCGAAACAAAAGTGAATTTAGGGCGAATTCCTGACAGTCCGCAAGGCGGGGGAAGACATGAAATGCATTTTGTTAATTCCTGTAAAAACGGAGGTTCACCATCATCTAATTTTGATTATTCAGGGCCATTTAATGAAATGGTAGTTATGGGTAATCTGGCCGTTAGGATGCAATCACTTCAAAAAACACTATTATGGGACAGTAAAAATATGAAAGTTACCAATATAGGGGATGATGAAAAATTAAGAACTACCGAGCTACATCAATATGAAAGTGATATTGTTACCATGAAAGTGGATAGAGATTCAAAAAAAACAGTTGAATGGAACGCCCTGGAGATGTGTAATGAATGGATTAAGCATGATTATCAAAATGGATGGGAGTTATAAGTCAGCCGTTTCAATAAAGAAAATGTACAATATTATCATCAATATTAATGATTCGGTTATTTTATTTTTTTAACCATTATTGAAAAGCAGATATTCGATATTTAAGTTTTGTATCAACATTAAAAATATTATAATTATGAAGAGATTAATTATTGTTTTAGCAGTTGCCTTAGTGTCAGTATCGTTTAACAGTTGCACACAGAAACCGGACTCTGTTAATCTTTTTAACGGAAATGACCTCACTGGCTGGCACTGGGATGTGCCGGCAATGGACAATGATCCGGAAGTAAGAAATCCTTTTATTGTCCGAGATGGTTTATTAGTGAGCCTGGGAACTCCTCAAGGCCACCTGATTACTGATTCTGTTTATCAGGATTACCGGCTGGAAACAGAATACCGCTTTGCTTCAGAACCCGGGAATTGCGGGATTCTGGTTCATGCTTCGACGCCCCGGGCGCTGTATGATATGTTTCCCCAATCAATTGAAGTTCAAATGATGCATGAAAATGCAGGCGATTTCTGGTGCATTGTTGAGGATGTAGAAGTGCCGGAAATGGAAGCCCGTCGCGGCCCCAAAGAAAACTGGGGTATAGTTGAAGGAAAAGGCCGTCGCATTCAGAACCTTACTGATGACTCCGAAAACCCGGTTGGGGAATGGAATACAATGGTGATTGAGTGCCTCGATGACCAGATAAAAGTATGGGTTAACGGTGATTTGGTAAATTATGGTTTTAATGCTACTGCTACCAAAGGGCAAATTGCTGTTCAGGCCGAAGGCTCTGAGGTTGAATTCAGAAAGCTACTGCTTACACCTATAAGCCAACTTACTGAATAACAACCTGAATGCAACTTTTTTTTGGAGAATAAACTTAATTAAATTCAAAGAGAAAGAAAATCTGACAAAAACATATAATGTTAGTCCTGAGATAAAGTATAAGACTATTTAAAAATCGGTTTTTTTATCATAAAGATATATAATGGAACTTTTTAGTTTATCTTAAAAACCCGCGTTCTTAGGGCGCGGTAATGTCCTGGCGGGGCTTTGCCCGAAAGGCATGTGTGATTCGCGGTGCGAAGCAAAAATCGGGGTTAAAGCCACCTCCTTTGGTGGTGGATAGTCCGATTTTAGCGAATTTTTTACTTAAACTTGAAAACTCTCGTCCGTAGGTTATGGTAATTTAGACTTGAAAACTCGCGTCCGTAGGTTACGGTAATTTAGACTTGAAAACTCTCGTCAGTAGGTTACGGTAAGTTAAACTTGAAAACTCTCGTCCGTAGGTTATGGTAATTTAGACTTGAAAACTCGCGTCCTTAGATTGCGTTAATACTTTGGCGGGGCCTTGCCCGGAAAGCATGTGCGGATAAATATAAATCCCGGTATTCTGCAACCTCCCTTTCATTAACGCCAACACTGGAAAGTTCAACCGCTTTTTTTACTCCGGGTTGTATTCATATTTTTGTTTTGTCATCATTGCAATTTACTATTATTTCTAACTTTACGCGCTGTCCGGCTTATCCGGGGCGTTCCGGTTCAAAAAATTCAATTTGTAGATTTAAGTTCTAATAATCCTGATTTTACTTTTACATAATAATGGATATGAAAAATATAGTGGGAATTTTTTTAATTGCTCTGACTGCATCTGTGGCAATGACAGGTGGGACGATTCATGCTCAGGATGAACCGATTGCCGGACAGATCAGGGATATGATCCGGAATGAGGCGTTCACGATCAACCTACTTGTCCAGTCCGGGTTCAGTTACTCCCTCTATGATGACGATTTCCTGGGTGGCAGGACGTTTAAGGTAGAAAATGCACGTTTAACCTTCAAAGGTCAGATTGACGAAAGATATTATTACAAGATACTGGTAAATATGAGGAGTGAACCCAACCTGCTTGTTGCATTTGCCGGTTACCGTCACAGTGATGCACTCAGGATAACCACGGGAGCGATGAAGCCCAGCCAGACTGCGGACCTCATTATCGACTCCTATGCAACTGATTTTGTAGACAGGGCTATTATAACCGGTCACCTGGTACAGGCGCGTGAGATCGGACTGGCTGCAGAGGGTGATATTAACGGCTTTTACTATTATTCGGGCATATTTAATGGCAGCAGGTTGAATGACAACAATAACAACAAGTTTTACGGTATCGGGCGACTGCAGTATACGTTTGATGATGTTGTTCCGGGCACGCTGCAGTTTGGTGTTTCAGGTTCAAATGGCGATTCGCCTGGTATAAGGAGTGGCAATGCCGGTCCGCTTCTGAGAGGTAAACGCTCCATTTATGGCGCAGATGTGAGGATGGAGACGGGTAAAACATTACTTGCTGCCGAATATCTTGCCGGGAATGTTGAGATGGCTGATCTTCCTGACAGGAAAGAATTTATAAGCGGATATTATCTGACCGGCGGATACCGGTTTGTCGAAAAAACCATGGCTCTTGTCCGATGGCAATCCTGGGGATACAGGGAGACGGATTTTCGTGACAACCGGCTTACACTCGGCATAAACCATGATTTTACCGGGATAACGAGTCTCCGGTTCAATGCTGATGCCTATTTTCCGGATCAGGGTGATAATCACTACGGGCTGTCGCTGATTTTTCAGGTCTACTTCTGACTTTTGTGATGCTCGGGATATTCATTTTTAGGCAATTAATTCCACATAGCCAATGACCAATAAAAAAGAACCAGATGAGAGTAAGCCAAAAAAATTTGGCACCTTTGGTGGGGTTTTTACACCTAGTGTGTTAACTATCCTGGGGGTTATTCTTTTCCTTCGTTATGACACTGTAATTGGAAATGCGGGTTTGTGGGGAGCTCTGTTGATATTGCTGATAGCCAAATTATTTACCACAATCACAACTTTTTCCTTATCATCTATCGCCACCAACATGAAAGTCAAAGGCGGGGGATCTTATTTTCTGATCAGCCGAAGCCTTGGAGTAGAATTTGGCGGTGTGATAGCCGTGTTTTTTTATCTGGCCCTGGCACTGTCAGTTAGTTTATATGTGGTTGGTTTTACGGAAGCCATATTTTTAGCTTTTTCTGACATGAATGTATCCTTCAGAACGGTTGCTACTCTGACCAATATTGTAGTTTTTACTTTTGTTTATATAGGGGCAGGCTGGACAATAAGGGTACATTATTTTATACTGTTAATAGTACTTGTTGCTATCGGTTCTTATTGCTATGGTGCATGGGGGCATGCTTCAGTTCAGATCCTGAGCGAAAACCTGGAACCTGCGTGGACAGCCAATCATACTCTTTTAACCATATTTGCGTTGTTTTTTCCTGCAGTAACAGGAATAGAAGCCGGCGTCAACATGTCAGGCGACCTTAAAAATCCTTCAAAGTCCATTCCTTTGGGAACATTTGCTGCAATTGGCTTCACGGTTGTTGTATATGCCGGTATTGCTGTGCTGATGGCGTCCAGCACCAGTCGCGGATCCTTAATTGGTGATGGAATGGTGATGCAGGAGAAAGCGTGGTTCGGACCCATGGTTTATGCAGGAGTAATTGCAGCAACATTATCTTCGGCGCTGGGCAGCATGATGGGGGCACCGCGTATTCTTCAGGCTTTTGCTAAAGACAATGTGTTTAAATGGCTCAAATATTTTGCCCTGGGTAGCGGAAGATCAAATGAACCGAGAAGGGCCATAGTAATTACTTTTCTTATTACTCAAGCGGGGATTCTTGCAGGTGACCTTGATAGCATAGCTCCGATTATTACCATGTTTTTCCTTTTAACCTATGGAACCATCAACCTGGCCAGCTTTTACGAAATCATTTCAGCAAATCCCAGCTTCAGACCTACTTTTAAGCTTAATCACTGGTCAATCTCACTATTGGGAGCTCTTATGAGCCTTATTGTTATGTATCTGATTAACTGGATATGGGCATCAGTCGCCATTGTTGCAGCTTCAGCAGTGTTTATAATTATTAAACGTGCTGAATTGACAGTGCAGTGGGGGGATGTGCGTAGCGGATATGCATACCGTCGTGCCCGCAAGGCACTGTTAACTCTTGAAAATGAAAGATATCATCCAAAAAACTGGAGGCCATCTATCCTGACTCTTAGCGGTGTTGCTGGAAGCCGGATGCATTTGATTAAATATGCGAACCTGCTTTCGGCGGGACGTGGTCTGGTTTCCCTTGCACAAATTATACCCGGAGATCTGGAATTCCTTAATAAACACCGGATGGAAAGTGAAAAACTGATACGGGGCTTTATACGTGAAGAGGGATTGTCGGCCTTCCCTGTTGTGGTGGTTGATGATAATATTTCCGACGGACTTAAGGCGCTTATGCAGTGTCACGGAATCGGTGGCTTAAGACCAAACATTTTAATGCTTGGGTGGAGTAATGATCCTGAAAAAAAGGATCAATTTTCAACTATTCTGAGCCTTGCCAAAAGGATGAAAAGAAGCTTCCTGATTCTCAGTAGCAAGAAAGAAGAAAAAAGCTGGGAAGATCCCTACGGTGCCATTAATATTTGGTGGACCGATCAAAAGAACGGGGCAATGATGCTGCTACTTGCCTTTCTTCTGAAAGGGGACCGTGAATGGCGTGATTCACCGATAAGGGTATTACGCCCCGTCGCTTTTAAAGCAGATGTTGAAAATGTTGAAAAAGAGATGAAAGAAATATTACAGGGAGGACGAATCGAGGCTGAGATTGTCGTATTACCTACGGATTCTTCTCTTGAAGCCGTAAGAGGAGCCATGTCACCCTCAGCCCTGCTGTTTGCCGGATTTGAACCTGCAGATGAAGATCCTGCCGGTGTATTACTTCACTTTATGGAACAAATAGTTGATTTACCAGGGGATGTAATTTTAACATATAACGCAGGTGATGTTACCATTGAAAGTTGAAAAATGATAAGCTAAATTACATTCCCTTGTCTGTTTTGGGAGAGATTTATTTTCCGGAAAAAATCACAAATATACCCGGTATTTCGTTTCTTATTATTATTTTAAGCATTGCAGGTATCATAATTTATTACCGGGATTGATCTGTCAGAATATTTTCTGGAAATATTATGAAAAAAGGCAAAACAGAATGATTTGCAAATAGATTTTTTAAAACGATGCACGTAATTTGCTTTTATCAGTTGTACCAGGGATACAGTAATTCTTGATTCCGGCAATTTTGAGTTTGGGCAACCTCAGAAAGTAAGTATGACTGGTTATGATGATCACATTTAATGGTAAAATTGAGGAAAACATGATCAGTAAATTAACAGAAATAAGCAGAGTCAACAGGTCCAGGAAAGAAGCTAAAGCTTTTTACGATAAGGTGAGTAAATGGTATGATATAATTGCTGGTCGTTTTGAGAGAAAATACGGACATGCGGGCTTACAAATGCTCGATGTTAAGGAAGGCGAGATAGTTCTTGAGATCGGATTTGGTACCGGACACTGCATTCTGGCTTTGGCTCAATCGACAGGTAACTCAGGAAAGGTATACGGGATTGACATATCGGAAGGAATGTACGCTGTTACCCGTTCTAAGATCAGGGATGCGGGATTATCTGAAAGGGTGAAACTGACATGTAGTGATGCTGCTGAACTTCCTTACGGGGATGATTTCTTTGATGCAGTTTTTATGAGTTTTACCTTGGAACTTTTTGACACACCGGAAATTTCGTGTTTATTATCTGAGATCCAAAGGGTTCTTAAAAATGGTGGGCGTTTAGGTGTTGTGGCACTTTCCAGGAAAAAAAAGGCTGGTGTGAGGATTTATGAATGGTTTCACAGGAAGTTTCCGAATTACGTTGATTGCCGGCCTATCTTCGTTAAGAATATGCTGGAAGATGCGGGTTTTAAAATCCTTGATAAAAAAGAAATGTCTATGTGGAGTTTACCGGTTGAGGTTGTAGTGGCAAAGAAAGTATGATTTAAATAATATGATCAGGAACTATTTTAAATGACATTGATGGAGGAAGCCGTATGTTTCGTACAGATACAATTGAACTTAAACATGAAGAGAGGGTATAAATCAATCTCATTATTTTTTCATGCAGCTATGTGTAATTTTAGATGAAAAAAATTTCATGTACATTTATGTTTTTGCACTATGAGAAAAGATGATATAAAACAAAAAATTCTGGATGAAATCTACAAGACAACCAGGTTGATTGAAGAATATAAGGATCTGACCGGGCAGGTAGCTTCGGATGTTTCTATTGCTAGAATATTACTCCATCCCGAAAGTTTATATTGTTTAAACTGCGCGACATAATGAATTCTGAAATATGTCCGCTCTGCAAAAATATATCATCTGAATATTACAAAGATAAATTCAGGTTGTTTCATTTGTGTTTCCGCTGCAAGGCTGTGTTTGTTAACAGAGAACATTTACCTGATAAGGATTCCGAACGTTCAAGATATTACGAACATAATAATAATGTAAATGATGTCCGGTATCAAAATTTTGTCAATCCAATTGTAAGTGAAGTAATTTCAAATTTTAGCCCTGAAAATACAGGCCTTGATTTTGGAGCAGGGACAGGGCCTGTCATATCAAAACTGTTGAGGGATAATAATTTCAACATAAAACAATATGACCCTTTTTTTCATAATGATCCGGTATTACTGCAGAGCAAGTATGATTATATAATTTGTTGTGAAGTTATGGAGCATTTCCATAAACCTGATTATGAATTCAAATTACTGAAAAAACTTCTGAATAAAAACGGTAAACTGTATTGCATGACTTCTGTTTATAATCAGACAATTGATTTTAAAAGCTGGAATTACAAGAACGATATAACACATGTAATTTTTTATCAAAAGGAAACGCTGCATTACATACTTGAAAATTTTGGATTTTCTGATATGAAAGTTCAAAACAATCTGATAGTTTATTCAGAATAATACGC
>JAWODJ010000116.1:0-4526 GCA_046483315.1 Bacteroidales bacterium
ATCATGCCTGATAATAAGTTGATAATAAAGCCCTCCTGGCTTCTGTGGCGAGTGTGTTCGATCTGGCAAATATTTTTCAACTCATCACAGACAGTCTCAACCAGGGCACGTTTGCGAAGCAGGATTTTATCAGACATATGCATTAGGCTGTTTTTCATGTTCTTTCTCAATTTGGTTATTAGGTGGATGCCATCTATGAAAAGCTTTTCAAACAGGGTTTGGGATATATAACCCTTGTCACCAAAGAGCTTTCCATAGATCCTGGCTAAAAGGTTTGATCCGGTAAGAGGCTGTCTGTCATCAACATTACCGGGAGTAAGAATAAAATCAAGGATCTCTCCCTGGTCGTTGATAATAAAATGAAGCTTAAGCCCAAAGAACCAGCCAATACTGCAATGACCCTTTGTAGCCAGACCTTTGAGAACTTTGTGGGAATGTTCACGTTTTATATGACATGCCCTAAGTGGTGTAGAATCAATAAAGGAAATACCGGTACATTTACCCAGGCATCTGGTTTTTAAGTAAACAGCTAATGGTAAAATAACCGATTGCGATAATTCAACAAAGCGATTATAAGCTACCAGGTTTGGAAAGGAGTCATTCATATGCTTACACACATAAAAAAGATAAAAGTGCTTGAAATTACGATAACTCATTAAATGAAAGTAAATTACAATGGTCATTATTTCACTCTCATTCATATTACATGGTTTAATCCTCTTGCGGGTACCATCAGTTAATTGATGTGTTCGCAATTCGTTGATAAATACCTTATTAAAATCATCAACATGACAGAAAATTTCAATAAGTTTGTCCTCATAGTTTTTCATGGATTCTTCTTTTATTTGGTTATTGTCTATAACAAATTTAAGAAGAATCCTTTTTATTATATCTCTGATTACCAATTAGTTATTAACAAAATGAACACTTAAATTGTTAATAACTAATAGCTTATAAAATTTAATTTTTAAGTTTTCTTATGTCGAACTCACGTTAATTATTATATATGATTACACTTTTTGGGTCTTTAATTTTACTTTTTCTTGGTTATGCTCTTTATTCAAATTATATAGAAAAAGTTTTCGGTGCTGATGATGGTCGCAAGACTCCTGCATTAAGCATGCCGGACAGGGTTGATTACATGCCTTTGCCCTGGTGGCGCATTTTGCTTATACAATTCTTAAATATATCCGGACTGGGTCCCATATTTGGTGCCGTAGCAGGTGCAATGTGGGGACCTGTTGCTTTTATTTGGATTATTTTAGGTTCTGTATTTGCCGGTGCCGTTCATGATTATTTTTCGGGAATGTTATCAGTCAGACATCAGGGACTTAGTATTACTGAAATCGTTGGTATATATATGGGAGGTGCCACCAAGCAGTTTATGCGTGCTTTTACTGTTTTTTTAATGATAATAGTGGGAGCTGTCTTTATTATGGGACCGGCACGGATACTTGCAGGGTTCACTCCTGATATTGCTTCAATTACGTTTTGGGTTTGGGTGGTTTTGCTCTATTATGTACTGGCAACTATGCTTCCTATAGATAAAGTTATTGGAAGGATCTATCCCGTTTTTGGATTTGCCTTATTTTTTATGGCTATCAGTTTGATTGTTGGGCTACTGGTAAAGGGATATCATATTCCTGAACTAAGTATTGGTAACTTTCGTAATCTTCATTCCGAGGCCGGTACATTTCCGATCTTTCCCATGTTGTTCATAACTATTGCCTGTGGAGCAATTTCAGGTTTTCATGCTACTCAATCACCACTCATGGCCAGGTGTGTTACAAAAGAAAGCTATGGGCGCAGGGTATTTTACGGGGCAATGATTATAGAAGCTGTTGTGGCTATGATCTGGGCTACAATAAGCATGAGCTTTTTTGGAGGAGTAAATGATTTGAATAATATTATGACTGAACATCAGGGTAATGCAGCCTGGGTGGTGAATGAAATTTCCAACTCCTTACTTGGTGTATTCGGTGGATTCCTGGCGTTATTGGGTGTTGTTGCTGCACCTATTACTTCCGGAGATACGGCTTTTCGGAGTGCCAGGTTAATAGTTGCAGATTTTATGAAATTGAAACAGGGGCCAATAATAAACCGGTTGCTTATAAGTATTCCGCTTTTTGCTATAGGTTATTTTTTAACACAAATCGATTTTAGTGTTATCTGGCGCTATTTTGCATGGTCTAACCAAACTCTGGCAACCATAGTTTTATGGACAATCACGGTTTACCTGGTTAAATACAAAAAAAATTATTGGATTACCTTAATTCCCGCCCTTTTCATGACAGCGGTCGTTTCCACCTATCTTTTCCTCGCTCCTGAAGGATTTCATCTTTCAAAAGCGGTTTCCTATTCGGCAGGTACAGGAATAACCCTGCTTTCTCTTATACTTTTCATTTTTTATTTCAGAAATGAGAGGAAAATAAAATCTGTTCATAATACATAAAAAATCAAAATGAAAGCAAAGCTTATTTACCGAAATTTAACAGCCAGAATTTTAACCATGCTGCTGCTTGCAGTTGCGTTTACCGCATGCAAAAATTCTCAACGCAATGTGTATGAAGCCGATGTCATAATTTACGGAGGCACTTCTGCCGCTGTAATTGCCGCCGTTGAAGTTGTACAGTCAGGAAAATCAGTGATTATGGTTTCACCCGATATCCAACTGGGCGGTCTTTCGTCCGGTGGACTGGGCTGGACTGATACCGGAAAAAAGGAAGCCATTGGCGGACTGGCCCGGAATTTTTATCACCGGTTATACAACCACTACCAACAGGACGAGGCCTGGAAATGGATGGAAAAAGAGGAATACGGAAATACCGGTCAGGGAACTTCAGCTATTGATGGAGATATGCGCACTATGTGGATTTTTGAGCCGCATGCGGCTGAAAAGATATTTGAAGATTATATAGAAGAATTCAATATAACTGTTTACCGGGATGAATGGCTTGATCGTGAAAACGTTGTGGTTATTGATGATAGCCGGATTAAATCCATAACCACACTAAGTGGAAAAACCTTCACCGGAAAAATATTCATGGATACAACTTATGAAGGAGACCTGATGGCTGCGGCAGGTGTAAGTTATCATGTCGGACGTGAGGCCAATGATGTGTATGGTGAAACATATAACGGCGTTCAGCCCCATATTCATTTTCACAGGCACCACTTCATGGTTCTGGAAGAACCAATTGATCCTTATTGGATACCTGGAGATCCTTCAAGCGGACTGCTCCCCCGCATAAGTCCGGAACCCCTCGCGGAAAGAGGAACTGGTGATGATAAAGTACAGGCATATAACTTTCGCGTTAGCATGACAAATCATCCTGAAAACCGTGTGCCATTTCCGAGACCGTTAAATTACGATTCCACACAATATGAGTTGCTTATAAGAATATTTAATGCGGGTTGGCGTGAATGGTTCCGGAAGTTTGACGAAATACCAAATCGCAAAACAGATACAAATAACCATGGTCCGTTCAGTACCGATAATATTGGCATGAATCATGATTATCCCGAGGCATCCTATGAGCGACGAAGGGAAATTATTGATGAGCATATAACTTACCACCAGGGTCTCCTTTGGTTTGTGGCTAACGATCCACGGGTACCAGGAGAGGTGCAGGCCGAAATGCGGAAATGGGGATTGGCCAGGGATGAATTCCTGGATAATGATAACTGGCCCCGACAAATATACGTCAGGGAGGCCCGAAGGATGATTGGAGAATATGTTATGACCGACAACAATTTATTGCAAAAAATACCTACTCCCCAATCAATAGGTATGGGTTCATATAACATGGATTCGCATAATGTACAGAGGTATGTAGATGAAAACGGCCATGTTCAGAATGAAGGAGATGTTGGGGTAAGACTGCAGCAACCATATAAAATAGCCTATGGTTCTCTGACACCAAAAAGAGAAGAATGTACCAACCTGTTGGTGCCCGTATGTGTGTCATCAAGTCATATTGCTTTCGGTTCAATTCGCATGGAACCGGTCTTTATGATACTGGGGCAGTCGGCTGCCTTAGCAGCCTGTATGGCTATCGATGAAGATATTGCTGTTCAGGAAATTAATTATAATAAACTTAGAAATGTGCTTTTAGAAAAGGGACAGGTATTAGAAATAAACGAAAAGAAATAAAGCATGTAGTGATTAGTTTAATTATTTCTTTTTCTACTAATATTAGGATATTTATCTATTCCAAATACATTGAAAAGGTATTTTGTGCTGATGGAAACAAGCCAATTCCGGCAGTTACCATGATCGATGGTATGGACTCATTCCCATGCCCGGGTAGCGGGTTTTTCTCATACAGTTTCTTCCTGACTTGTCCACTTTAGTGCGGCAGATTTAAAGACTTGAGGTATTTCAAGATCTTATCGTTGTATTTTGTCTTTATTCTTATCTCTTTGTTGGTAATTTTATTGAGCATGCGAGCATCCGTTACTTTTTTGCACTCGGTTATAATAATTAATTGAGCACAAAGAATACGTTATTTGCCGGAAAAGCATCA
>JAWODJ010000032.1:0-6956 GCA_046483315.1 Bacteroidales bacterium
GTAGTTGACGGGATTTTTTATAAGCCGATTGAGCAGTTTTGTCCAAGTTATACTTGATTTTCAACTTATGATTATCAATTTCCCAAGTTTCATTTTCGTCAGCTAACTTTAGTTTTTGCGGGACGTTGATTTTTTCTCGCAATTTATCTTTTGCATCGTCTACTAACAGTCCTTCTAAATTAATTCCCGCCGCTTGAGTTTTTGGATAGATTTTATTTTCATAAGCCAGCAAAAAGGCTCCGCCTATCGCCAAAGGCAGTCCAACTACCACTATTGGTAAACAAATTAGTAAACATTTTTTCCACTTTATCGCCATGATTCTGATTATACCAATTTTTTCCCAACCCGGATTAGCAGACTCTCGCCGTGTACCGTATTTTACCGTGTACTGTGCTTTGCTCTAGTACCGCGGTGTTCTGAAACCGCGGTCAGTCTGCGCTAATAATTAGGTTAATTAGAAATTAGGTTAATCTCTTTTCCCTTTCTCCTTTCTAAAAAAATGTGCTAAAATAATCTTAATTATGTCAATGAATACTGAAAGGAAAGTTGGAGAGCCAAGGGGCGACGATGAGCAGATCAAAGCTCCCGTTTGGGAATCTCCACAGGTAAAACATAGCGCTGAAGCTCTAGCTTCAGTGGAACCAGGGGAAACTTTCTGGGGGGTAGAAACTACCGTGGCTATGCTTCAGGATTTAGGGACAGAATCTTATTTGGAAGACCATGATCGTCCTGACAGGTATACTGTAGCTCGTTTATCCGCCTTGTTTAGTGATGTGAAGGCAGAATGTGAAAAAGCAATTTCAGATATTGAAACCGGTAAAAGGCCGCAGGCGGTTCAAGAATGGGATGATTTACAGGCGCTTGTTAGTCAATTGAGAGGGAAAAGAGAACTTGCAAAACGTGATGAAAATTATGATTTAGCAGGAGAACTAGGCGGTCAAATTAGAGATCAGGAGAGGGAACTCTCAGTCAAGAGACAGATAGTAAAACTAATGGGTGAGGACATTGACAGCTTGACTTTTGAATTGCAGGATGATGTGAGAAGTCAGGAAGTTTTAGCTAGGTTGGAGTCGAAGGCTGAACAGCTTGAGCAGTTACGTCGAGCCGCTAGTGAGATGGGGACGTTGGGAGAACATTACCACGTATTTAAGGAAGCAACATCGGGCATAGATGAAACTGGAAAGATGTCAATAATTGCCGGTTATGGCAGATTATCAGCGACCAGAATGCGAGAGTTAACTTCTTTACCTGGTCTTAAGCCGGGATTAGATTTTGCTTTTCGCACATTGCTTCAGTTAGATTATGGTAAGGGAGTAATAATAAATGGCAAACCGAGAAATAGAAATCTTTGTGCTGATGCCCGCGGGATACGAGTGGAAAATAGAGAGGGATTCAGGAATGATTTAATTCAAGAAACTTCGAGTCAGTTAAGGGAGCAGGGAGTTGAGGATCATCGCTTTTTGGCCAGGGAAGCAGTGAACATGGCTTTTGCATTGCATGATGTTTTCTTCATTTCGATGGTGATGGAGCGACCGAGGAATGAAAAGATGGAGCTAATAGACCCCGATAAAGAAAGAAAGCCAGACCCTGATGTTGAAGGAGGCGGCGGGTCAATGCACGGATTAATTTTTGTTGATGGGACCGATAAGTTAGTGGGTGCTGGGGCAAAGTTGAGAAAAGAAGCTTTAGCAGGTTTTCCGTCATCTACAATGACAGCAGCGATTAGTGACATGGCTGACAGATTAATAGTTGATCTTTTGCATGGCTTAACTTTCGGTTCTAGAGATGATGAAAAGGCATTACATTTAACTTATCAAACAGAAGATCGGCGAACAATGTTTTTTGAAGGAAATGCATTTGATTTTATTGAAAGCGGCACAGGTGGTTTGTCTGATGTTATGGGGGCGATATATGAAAACTTTCATGCGGTGTACTTACTTGGTCCGTTTAACGCAACTAAGGTTTGGGCAGATATTACAGAGATTCCAGTAGAACATATAACATTTTTGCCAGATAAGCTTGATCAGGCTTATGATGCAGTGAGGAGATTAACAACTTGGGCCGCTGACTTCAGAAAAAGAACAGATAAAGTTTTGCAAAGAGTGTATCAAGACGAAAAAATGGCGAGAGCAGAATCCTCACGGTTACTAGTTAATGTTATTAGTTCTGTAATGCGAAGGATTTTAAAAAGTTCTGTTTATGAAGGTGGAGATTGGGAAAATCAGGAGGCATTGGATGCGATTAAAAACTCTAGAGATGATGTTTGGACTTATGCTGAGGACTATTTAGTTCACAACTCTGGTACGTTAGTTTTTCACCAGCTTGATATTGCCAGGATATTGTATGACAATGAAGAGGTTTGGACAATTTCGCATCAAGACTTAATTGATAACCTATGGTTGAAAAATGCGCTTGCTTTAAGGACAGAGGATGAATATGTTAAAGAAGGTGATACCGTGAGAAAGATGATACTAAGAAAGGCCGATGAGGGCAGAAATCGTAAAGAGCAAAAAACGGCTCGTAAAGAATGGCAAAGAATGAAAGACAAGTTCGGGGTGTAAACTAAGGTTCGGGAATTCCTTTCAAGGCTTCAAAATTGAGATAGGCAAAGAAAAAAGATATTAACCAGAAGCCTTCATGTTTTTTGCAGCATTGTGAATAGTCCTTACTCTATTAGCCCATTTTTGATACCTTTGTTTGGCTTTAAGACTACCAGCTTTTTTCTCTGCGCTTCTAAGTTTAGTTTCAGTGGTGGTCAATCCAGTTCCAATTGCATACTGCTTTCCGAGTTCGCCATATTGTTCAAAAGGCAAAATTCCACCTATTGCACTTCCTAATCCTTCTACTTGCATTGCTTTTCTGATTATATCAGGAACTCTTACCAAAAACACTAGGAAGCCCATGCCGACAATTGATTTCACAAAATTGTTGGTCATTACGGTTGTGTTTAATACAGCAGTGGGGGGTCCGATCAGTGGAGCAATCCAAAGAGCTTGCCCATGGCCGGTTTGAGTAATGTAATTACCAATAATTGCGATGATTATTACTGCTGGGAAAATCAATATTTCTGCCAATAGATTTTTGAACCAGTTGCCAAATCCACCGGCTTGCATGCCGGGAATAGCACCAAGCATAAGTTGAAAAGGAGCTAAAATTACGGAGACGATAATATTGATATAAGCCTTAATCAGAGCGAAGAAAAGTTTGAAAAGTAAAACTAAAGCGATTATCCCCCAGATGAGAGTGATTATTCCTGGGCCAAGTAATAGGCCTGCTAGTGCTCCGCCAGGTCCAGCTAAACCGAGTCCAAACGCTCCCGCAAAAATACCAGCGAATAGTTTAGCAACTAAAAAACTTCCTTTATGTGAGAAAAATATTGGAACCAAACCAAAAAAACCGGAATTAATGACATTGTTAGGAGTTGGATTTTTGCCCAAATAAAACTGTGGGTTGATATTGTTTGTTTTGAGTATTGTGACTCCTAGAGCTGATAGAACATACATGAGGTCAATCATGAAACCAGCTATTGCATAGGAAAAGGTAATAAGGATTAAAGCTCCGATGACTTTTGGTATTGCGTTTTCTACTGTAATTACTGCTTGTGGGGAAATTTTGACACGGAGCATGATTGCGAGTCCGACAGCAATGAAAATAATTGTAAACAAAATATATGTTACGTTTCTAAAAGCCTTCCAAATGGGAAGGATTGGTTGCAAACCTGTAAAGCCAATTCCCTGTGCATAAGCGGTTTTCGCTCCCAAGTTATCTAAAATATCGCGAGCGTAGTAAACCCCGGAGGCGGGTGGATGTGCAAACGTGTAAGCAATTAAATCTGTTGTTGTTTGGATAGCACCAGTTTGTTCAATTTCTTCTGTATCTGGGTTAATCCTTCCCCAAACTGCAGCGATAAAAGTCCAGACAGAATTAGCTATATTATGGAAGTTTAGATTATCACCTGTAACTTTTCCTAGTTTGGTAGCATTAAACCAGTTTTTGTAATTTGTGGCAGCGGAGGCGGGTTTGGGTACAAGGAGAGAGAAGGACAGAGTTAGCAATAAAATAATCGGTAAAAATTTTTTAAGAAATGTTTTCATTTTCTATATTCATTGTAATTAATTTATATTAATAGTCAAGTTAAATACCAAGTGGTTCGTGTAACTCTTCAGGATAATAAAACTTAACATCAGCTTGATAGGCTGGATCTAGTACCCCGCCTGGTTCGGGTATTTTTTCAGCACTATCAACATCGGTTCTTCCCCAAATCTTTCCATAATTATCTGGGTCTAAGTAATCTTCTTCATTGTCACCCGGAGCGTCTAAACTTGACCCTGAGCCAACTTCTTTTAATTCAGCTTGGGCCGGCATATCCCGGGGATCAATTTTATGCTCGTTTTCCTCGGCTAACAACATTTCAATTTCTTCAATTGCTTCGTTAGGCATAATACCAAAGTAATAATCAACACATTTCCGAATTTCTTCATAACGAGGGACATATAATCGGCTCCGGGATTTAATTACACTTTTTGAATGTTTTCGACCGGGAATGTCGCCTTCTTCACTTGTTCCGGAATTATTTATTTTACTTGTTGTATTAAATCTAGCTGTTTTTCCTTCATGACCAAATATCTCTGTTGCTGTCCGGTAGTTTATATTTGACCCACCGGTGGGTAAATAGTCGGCATTAGGAACTTTTCCTATATCACATGAGAATTTAACGGTATCTTTAGGAGCATTTTCTTTCATTTCAATGTAAAGTTCTTCTGGTATTGTCATTGACGACATTCTATTGCAGGTATCTAAAGCACCTAAGAGATGAGGGACAAATAATTTGTTTATTTGACACATCCAGCATTTACCTTCAGCGTTGGTGAAAAAAGTATTCGAAATATCTTTGTCAGGTTTAATGCCGAATACTTCGCCTATTTTATCCCAAATTGTATCAGTAAAAATTGGGGCGACATCAAATCTTTGACTGGGAGTAAGATCAATGAAAAAACCGTTCATAACTTGATGTTCTTCTTTTTTACATTCATCTTCAGCGGCTGGATAGCATACCTCATAATAAACAGGCAAATCTTCTTTACTAACTAAACTCTCCGCAATCATTTTTCCGGTTGGGTATTCAGTATAAAGTAGATCTCCTACTAGCGGTTCGTCCCCTTTACAATACCAATCTTTAGGAATATCACCGCAAATTTCATTATAATCATAGCCGCTTCCTTCAAAGTGGCCTGGATTACAGCAGAAGTATTGTCTAACAAAGATTGGTACAGGGTCATCTTCACAAGTAGGCACTTCAACTCGCTTCATTCGGTTATCTTCCATTAATTCTGGGAAATCTTCACTAACCAAAACACCACCTCCTTCGCAAATGTAATATAAAACATTGTCCATAATGGATATTTTTCCTTCCTGCTGTGCCTTTTGTGTAATTGCATCAAAAAGGTAATCTTCAGCCCATTCGTGGATTAAATCCACCCTGAACTCTCCCGGTAGAGCTTTATTTGATGTACCGGCTGTAAAATCTTCAAAAGCTCTTTTTTCCAACTCTTCTGCTTCCTCCTCAAACCGAATATTTAAAAACTCTTTGTCCTCGGTATATGTATACCCGGCGTAATGATTTACTATGTTTGAAAGGACTAAAAGGCCTCTAAAGGTTTGTTCATGAATGGAAGTTTCAACAAAGGTTTGATGTTCAAATTCTTCAAGATGCTGGTCAGGAAAATAATAAAAGTCATGAGTAATTGTATTTGGTTCAACACAGTATTCAGCGGTAACGCCTGGCAAATCAATTATTTCATTTTGAATAAAGTAATTGGCATAGGAATCTTCTCCTGGCCAAGGACGGTTCATTTCTTCTTCCATTTTGTCTGTTGGCTGCCATTGGTAACTGCTAAGGAAGGAAAAAGGATTTTTCATTGCTCGAAATAAATCAATTTGAATTCCTAGAAGTTGTAAAATACCGCTGATGAATCGCTCATACAAACTTTTTGTATTATTAGGATTACCACGCTCTATCCAATTTCTGCTTACTTTACATTCTGGGTTTTCATCAACATGATTGCAGTCAGCAGGAGATTTTGATTCCCGGTTCATTATTTCGTCAACAATTTCTTTAGCGTTACCTTTTTTCCCGCCTTCTTCTTCGCAAGTTTCGCAGTGGCAGTCGCCCTTAAGAGCGTCAATGACGCATTCGGCTTCCCAGAGGTTCCAGGAAATTCCATCCGGCCCTAATGAGAAAAGAGCAAAACCGGCAACACTTTGCAGTTTGTCGATTGTATTGTCTTTGCAGTACATTTCTGCACAAAGTGGCATTTCTTCATAAGTTGGTTCGCCGTTAACGAGAACACCCGTTTCCGTAAAGATTATTGGTTTGTCTCCATAATTATTTAAAATCTCATCGACTTTGCTGGGTGAGTAGGCGTGAGCAGAGTAGGCGTCAAACAAACTTTTGTTCAGATAGCTAAACATTTCGGCGGGGGTATTTTCTTGATTGTGGGGATCAATAGACGGGCTGGTTAATTTTATCCCGCCCGGTAGGGGATGGAGGGCGTTAATAAATTGGTTAACAACTGGCATGCACTGAGTGAAGCATCCCTGCGGGTCGCTTGTTTCTGTTCCGTTGCAGACAGCTGAACATTCAGGGTGAACGCTTGATGGTTCGTTCCAGGGTTCAAAATAAACGTTGGATGGGTTATTAACTCCATTGGCAATTTTAGTCAAAGCGGTTTTCCATTTATTGGCAGCTGCTACTGGATTTACTGCCATTTCGTTTCCATAAAGCCAGTGGGCGTGGCCGCGGATAACGCAGACTTCAGCCTGGTTGCAAACATCAATTATTTGTTGGGGGTTGTCGGGATGGCCGGCAAAGACGATTGTTTGGTTAAGGTTTTCCGCCACAGCATATTCCGCGTGTTTGAGATTGGAGATAATATTCACCTGGGCAAAAGATGGTG
>JAWODJ010000099.1:0-8141 GCA_046483315.1 Bacteroidales bacterium
GAATGCAAGTCCGTAATAGCTATCCGGATCAACACCCCAGAGGTCGCCGATCTGGTTGGCCATAATGGATTTGACCGTTGTACGGCTAAGAATGCGGATGCCGTTGAGTTCACCTCCGTTGAGGTACATCTGAAGGAAGTTGGCATAGTCTTTTGCCGTACTGCTCAATCCGGCACCGCCTGAAAAGAACCTCCCTGCCCCTTTAACCGGGTAGTCAGGATCATAGTAGTCCGAGCTATAATGAACCCATTCGCCTGACTCTGACTTTTCCTGCACCGGTACCAGCCGGGCGGTTTTTTCCTCCGGAAGGTAAAACCAGGTGTCATCCATCCCGAGAGTGTCAAAAATACGCTCCCTCAGGAAACGGTCAAACGGCATGCCGGAGATAACCTCAATAAAATAACCCAGAACATCGAGGCCTTCGCTGTACGTGTACTTCTCGCCGGGATGATGATGAAGGGGAAGGCCCGCCAGCCTCCTTACATTCTCACCGATGGTGATATTGTCGGTGGTAAAAAGGTCGATTATTCCCGCTTTACGGTATATCATCCTGAACCGGTCGTCGCCGTCAATAATTCCATATCCCAGACCCGAGGTGTGTGTGAGAAGATGCCTGATGGTTATCTCCCTGTCCGCTTCAGTGGTTGTATAGCTTGTATCATTGTGATTGAAAGTTTCCAGAACCTGCGGGTTACGGAATTCGGGGATATACCCTGAAACCGGGTCGTCAAGCCTGAACTTTCCCTCCTCCCACAGCATCATCACTGCGGTGGAGGTGATGGCCTTGGACATTGAAGCGATACGGAAGATGTCATCCTTCTTGATTGTCCGGCCGCTTTGGTTGTCGGCCATTCCGAATGCTTTGTGGTAAATGATCTCCCCGTCGCGGGCTACAAGTGCCACAGCTCCGGGAATGTTGCCGTTACCGATAGCATTTTCCAGTATGTTATCTATCCTTGCAAGACGCTCCGGAGACATGCCGACTCTTTCGGCAGAACCCTCTGATAGCGGCGGTGAATTTATTACTGACACAGTTTGTGCTGCTGCAGGTGTTAAAGCTATCAGCAGGAAGAAAATCAGGTACGGTATTTTTTTCATGATGATCTTGTTTTGGTTTAAAGAATGAAATTTTATCGGAAAGCGAAGCGGTTCCTTCTGTAATTCAAAATTTATTAGTTGGTGAAAAGGTACGAAATATATATCTGTATGTAAAGGTTTTGGAATTTTTTTTGTCGGAGCTGCAGATTTGCTGCACCGGCAATTTGCCTGTTCAGTTTTTACCGGAAAAAATACTTACACCGGATCGACGTCGGCAGCTACGGTAACAGACCTTAAGCCGGGAACGGACTGCAGGCGGGATAATTCGGCTGTGATCAGGCTTCGCGCCCTGGAAAGGTTGGCCCCCTTTTCAATTTTCAGCAGGATATGCAAGATATAGCGATTCTGAACACGCCCTACAGGCGGGTATTCGGGTCCCAGCACCCTGCTGCCGAACCTGGCTCTGAGACCTGAGGCCAGCGATCTGGCTGCTTTTTCGGCCACATCACGGTTTTTTTCTTTGATTACTAATTTTATGAGCCTTACAAAGGGAGGATAGCGGAATTGCCGGCGTTCGGCCAGTTGTTCCCTGAAATGCCTCTCCAGGTTGTTTTCGATGATATTTTTTATCACCGGGTGGTCAGGGAATCCTGTTTGTATGACCACCCTGCCCCTTTTCACTCTTCTTCCTGCCCTTCCGCTAACCTGCGACATAAGCTGGAAACTTCTCTCCTGGGCCCTGAAATCGGGAAATAGCAGCATATTATCGGCATTCAGGATGCCAACAAGGGAAACCCTCCCGAAATCGAGCCCTTTGGCTATCATCTGTGTGCCGGCCAGTATGTCGATTTTTCCCTCTTCAAAGCTGCCTATGATCCGCTCATGGGCTTTCTTTTTCCTGACCGAATCCAGGTCGAGTCTTCCCACCCTTGCGCCGGGAAAGAAGACAGATATCTCATCTTCTATTTTCTCGGTGCCGAATCCCCGGGTCAGTAATCTGTCGCTTTCGCAATCGGGGCAAACGGAGTGTGGCTTCTGTGATGACCCGCAATAATGACATACCAGTTGCTTCATGTTTTTATGGTATGTCATGCTCACGTCGCAATGTTTACATGCCGGCACCCACCCACAGTCGCTGCACTCGATATAGGGAGCATATCCACGGCGGTTTTGAAACAGGATCACCTGCTCTCCCAGTTCAAGAGCCTCACCGACTGCTTCCAGGAGCTGCGGGGTGAAAAGGGACTTCATCTTTTTTTTCTTCCTGGCCTCCCGGGTATCGGCAATGATGATCTCGGGGAGTTCTATCTCGCTGTACCGTTTGGTGAGTCCCGCGAGCCCGTATTTACCCGTAAGGGAGTTGTGCCACGATTCGACCGACGGAGTGGCTGTCCCGAGCAGGGTTTTGGCACCGTGCATCGATGCAAGCATAACAGCAGCGTCGCGGGCGTGATAGCGGGGGGCGGGATCGAACTGCTTGAAAGTGTTCTCATGTTCCTCGTCAACAATTATGAGTCCCAAATCTCTGAAAGGCAAAAAAAGTGATGATCTGACACCTAGAATCAGCCTGTAGCTGTCATCTTCGCCTGAGAGTACCCTGTTCCATATCTCCACCCTCTCTGCATCAGAAAATTTTGAATGGTAGACGCCTGCCTGCTCTCCGAATATATTTTTAAGCCGGACTATTATCTGGGTTGTGAGGGCAATTTCAGGTAGCAGGTAAAGCACCTGCTTCCCTTTTTCAAGCACTTCCCTGATAAGGTGTATATAGATCTCGGTTTTACCACCTGAAGTGATTCCGTTAAGGAGTACCACCTCTTTTGTTCTGAACTGATCTTTGATGCTGCCCATCGCATCTTCCTGGAACCGGTTAAGCATGCTTATCTCCTTCTGTTCAGCAGCCGGTTCTGCAAGGCGGGATACGGTACGGGTGGTCTGAGAAAAAATGTTTTTGTTTACAAGTGCCTTCATAGGCGCTGCAAGCGGACCGGCACCTGCTGTAAGGGTTTTCCGGGGTATTTCCGGCGTGGGGCTGCGGGCGGGGGTGTAGCCGGCAAGGTGCAGGTATTTCATAAACAGTTCAAGCTGCCTGGGCGCCCTTTTGAGCTGCTCCTGAAGCTGACTGATCTTTTCCCGGGTGCAGACCGACGGATGAAGGCTGATGAAGGTTTCTTTTTTCGGCTTCACGGGATCACCCTGTATGTTAACGGGCCTTAACCCGCCGGGAAGAGCTGCCCTGAGCACCTCACCTTCGGTACACATGTAGTAGGAGGCGATCCACTCCCAGAATCTTAGCTGAACAGGCAAAACCACAGGCTCCGGGTCAGGTACCGACAGGATATTCTTTGTTTTGTATTCAGCCGGTTCCCTGTTGTGAACCTCCTTTATTATGGCCGGATAGATTTTTTTTCTGCCAAACTGCACCATCGCTCTTTTGCCCGGGGAGACAACCTGTTGCAGTCCGACAGGAACCGAATAGGTAAAAACTCCCGGAAGAGGGAGGGGAAGAATAAGATCAGCAAACTGCACCTTCATTTTTCAGGCAATGCCTAATGATTTTTATATATGGGATTTATTGATTCTTATCCGTAAGCATCCTTATATTGTCGGCTACCTTCTCCATCAGCCACTGCGGGGTTGATGCGGCGCCGCATACACCCGCCGACCCTGCACCGGCGAACCATTCAGCCTGCACCTCTTCAGGCTTTGTAACAAAGCGGCTTCCGGGATTAACCTCCCGGCAATGTCCGAACATGACCCTGGCATTGGAGCTTTGTGTGCCGCCAACAAAGACAACCACATCATGCTCGGCGGCAAATTTCCTGATACGGGGTATGCGACCGGATATCTGACCGCAAATGGTATTGTGTACCTTCAGGGGCAGCTCATCTTCCCTGTAGTATTTCCCCATCATTTCACTTATGTTTTTCTCCAGCTGCCTGAAGTCACCGCTATTTTTGGTTGTTTGAGAAAAAAGTACCACCGGCCTTCGCGGGTCGATCTCTGACAGATCTTCCGGAGCGGTCACAACTATAGCCTCTCCGCCCGTTTGTCCGAGCAGCCCGATTGTCTCCGGATGGTCAGGATTGCCAAATATTACAAGTTGCCCGTTATCTTTTTTAATGCCCTGCCAGGCCTTTGTAATCCTTTCCTGCAGCTTTTTAACGATGGGACAGGTGGCATCGGCAAGTGATATGCTGTTCTTCTCAATTGCCCGGTAACTTGCAGGGGGTTCTCCGTGAGCCCTGAACAGCAGCCGTTCTCCGGCCAGGTTGACCAGCTCTTCGTGCCCCACACTTACCAGGCCCCGCTTCTGCAACCTATCCATCTCGGCCCTGTTATGTACAATATCACCCAGGCAGTAGAGCCTGCCGCCCTTATCGAGCAAGGTTTCCGCCTGTTCAATGGCCCGTTTTACTCCGAAACAAAATCCCGATGCGGGGTCTATAGTAACCTTCATATTGTTATTTTTCAGCGGATTCAGGTTTTATTAATATCCGTTATTTGTTCATCTTATTTTGTCTGCCGAAGGCTGATGGGAGCTTCATCAGTATTCTCAAGACGGATATATTTTTCTGCAAGAAGGTTCTCAAACCAGATCATCTGCTCACCGGGTGTCATATATGAGTTGTCAAGCACAATGGCATCCGGTGCTTTTTTCAGAGGACTTTCATCACGGTTTTCGTCAATCCTGTCCCGCTCGGCAATATTGTGGCGGATCTCTTCAAGCCTTACTTTCTGACCTTTCGATACAAGCTCTTTATAGCGCCGTTCTGCCCTTATGTCAATGCCGGCTGTCAGGAAGATTTTGATGTCGGCACCGGGGAAAACGACTGTGCCTATATCGCGCCCGTCCATCACTATACCTTTACTTTTGCCCATCTCTCTCTGCAGTGAAACCATCTTTTTCCTCACTTCGGCCGATTTACTTACCAGGCTGACATTCGAAGCTACCTCAATGCTCCTTATCTTCTCCTCCACGTTAACTCCGTTAAGAAATGTTTCGGTATCAGCTGATCCCTCCTTCCTGCGGAAGCTGATTTCCGTTTTTTCCAGAAGTCGCGGCAGGGCCTTTTCCTCCAGCCTGCCCTCCCGTACAACTCCCTCTTCCATGCAGGCCAGGGTTACCGCCCTGTACATGGCTCCGCTGTCCAGATAGAGATAGTTCATCCTTGTGGCTATCGCTTTGGCAAAGGTGCTCTTGCCGCAGGAGGAGTGGCCGTCAATGGCGATAATAAGCTTTTTTATCATGTCAGATGTAAAAGTAATTAAATTTATCGACAGAAGATATATCCCTACCTGCTGTAGAATTCGGAGAGGTTGGTGCTGACGGAAAAGTGGCTGGAAGAACCTGCCAGGTGATACCTTGCCCTTCCGAAACTCACTCTGAACCGGTTGATCTGTACGCCGAAGCCCCATGAAAAACCCACTGTGGACACTCTCTCGTCGATCTTAAGCTCATGGCGGCGCAGGTTGTTGTATCCTGCATGCAGTGAAAGGTTGCTTACCGGGATGAATTCAACCCCCAGTATAAGGTGTCTTAGCAATTCATTCCCTATCTGTTCCGCTTTCGCGGAGAAAGATGGATTCTCCGACCGGCGATCCTCTCCGGCAACCTTTACCTCATCCAGTCTGAAGTCCTGAAGATGCTGATAAAGCAATGAGAAACGAAAGGGGGCATGATTAAGCTGTTTTGACACTCCAAGCTGCAATTCAAAAGGAAGAGGTTCTCTTTCTCCGCCTGGGTACCAGGTTGTAATCTGTGTTCCCAGGTTTTTCATTACCAGCGATACCGAAAGCAGGTGCGCCGGGTTATAATAGTTGATTCCGGCATCGAGAGCCGCGCCTGATGAACGGTACTGTTCAAAGGAGGAGTTGATCATTTTAAGGGTGGCACCGAGGCTGAAAAGGCTATCCAGTTTCCCGGCCCACGAAAGGTTGACAGAATTTTCGGCGGCAGTGAAATCACCCGTTATAATACCCGATTCGCTGGCGGCGGTAAATGTGCCGTAATTTATGTAGTGTATGCCGGCAGCGAGACTCCCCAGTTTTCTGTGATGGTATGCGTATGAGGCGTATCCGAAATTTATGCCTGTGAAATAATTGACATAGTTGAGCAACAGGTGGTTGTTCATTGAGCTGTCAAGCAATGCGGGATTGTGGAATACCAGGTTCAGGTCGCCATCGCGCAACGACACATTTTTACCTCCGAGGGAGGCAACGCGTGCAGAATTTGTAAGGTTAAGAAACTCCCACGTACTGGTTCCTCCGGCCTGGGCATGCAGAATTGCAGTGCTGAAACAGAAACCTGCAAAAAATATAACAAGCCTGACCGGCAGGTATGCATATCTTTCTTTCATACCGGGGTTTTTATCAACCTTGTAAAGATAACAAAACAATAATTTACCCTGTTGCCGGTTGGGTAGTAATTTTATTCCCATGATTTATACATATAAAGTGTTTTTTTTATACATTTACAGATTGTCTGCAAACAGGTTCCGGTTTTCCCGGTATTTTATGCATGTTATATTTTTTATAAACCTAAATACCTATAAACTACAAATTTTATTATTATGAAAAAGATTTCTTATTTATTTGGTTTTTTCTTGCTGGCAATGTTTATGGTGGCCGGCATTTTTTCCTGTGAAGCTCCTGAGGAGGAGAAATTTATAGGGATACAGCTTTGGTCTGTTCGCGGTGATATGAATGCCGATGCAGAGGGAACCCTTCAGCAGCTTGGAGAGATGGGTTACAGCTATGTTGAAGCTGCCGGTTATAATAACGGCCAGTTTTACGGAATGGATCCGGTGGAATTCAAAAATCTTGTAGAAGCCAACGGAATGGAATTCCTTAGCTCACATGTCGGACGTGAACTTCCTCCCGAGGAAGAGTGGGATGAAGCCATGGAATGGTGGTCAAATGCCATTGATGCACATGCCAGGGCTGATGTTCCGTACATGATTCAGCCCTTTATGCCCAGATCTGCTTTTGACAGCCTTGAAGTACTGCAGCAGTGGGCAGACTATTTCAACACTATCGGAGAGATGTGCCAGGCCGAAGGCATACAGTTCGGATTTCACAATCATGCCATTGAGTTTAGTGAAGTTGAAGGTGTTGTTGCCTATGACTTCCTGCTTGAGAATACCGATCCGGAACTGGTATTTTTTCAGATTGATATATACTGGATAGCCGAGGGTGGGAAAGATCCGATAGAGTACTTTGAAAAGTATCCGGGCCGTTTCCTGATGTACCATATCAAGGATGAGCAGGAAGTGGGTGCCAGCGGTAAGCTTGATTTCAGACCTGTATTTGAGAACGCCGATCTGGCCGGAATGAAATATCATATTGTTGAGGTCGAAGATTATAACTATGAGCCGATTGAGAGCGTAAAGATCAGCCTTGAGTATCTGCTCAATGCCGACTATGTAGAAGCTGATTACAGGTAGAATTTTAAGATACGGGGCTTTAACTGCCTCCCTGTAAAAAACCGGTCATGTTGTGCAAGACTTCATGACCGGTTTTTTGTTGCAATGATAAATCTTACCGGTCCCATAGTTGTTTTAATGTAAATTCAGTTGCATTTTTTTTGTTTATCCGTTTTCTGATCAGTTAAATTGCAGGCGAAATAATTATTATCTTTCCTTTTCCAGAAATTCTGTATATTTTAGCCGGTTGAACAATAACGGGGCTGAAGTGGATAACACCGATATTCTGATTAAAATACGGAAAATAGTTCGTTCCATTAACCTGGAATCGAAAAAGATACTGAAAGACTACGGCGTAAGCATCCCGCAGGTGCTTTGCCTGAACTTTCTGCATAATTCACCCGAATTCCAGTCCACCCAGAAGGAGATATGCCGTTTTATGAATCTCAATCCGAGCACTGTTACCGGTATAATAAACCGTCTTGAGGGAAAAGGGTATATAGCCCGTATGCCCAAAAAGGAAGATAAACGCAAGACATCGGTTATCCTGACCTCCAAATCATCCGTTCTTTTGGCAAAAATACCGCCCCTGATGCATGAGCGACTTTCGGAAAATCTGAAAACATTATCGCCCAAAGATGCGGAAACAATAAATGATGCCCTTGACCTTCTGATAGA
>JAWODJ010000028.1:0-5281 GCA_046483315.1 Bacteroidales bacterium
AGGGGAACACAGAATTTATACCAAAGTGTTATATGATTGCTATATTAACATAATGCAATCCATTATATGACAAACAAAGGGAAATTATGGCCAGGCCTGAAAGGCATGGTTAACATAAAATCAGTTATCGCGGCTGACTCTGGGCCTGTCGAAGCACAACCCGGTATAATCCGGTCGCAGCCGGCGCTGAGACCTTGCGAACGGCAGTCCGATAACTACATGGTCAGGTATCTATTAATATCTTCCAATAGCCTCTTGTACCACCAACTCTTTCAATAAATCCCTTTTCCTTCAATGCCTCGAAATGTGTTTGTGCAGCAGAATTATTGATGTTTAGTTTTTCTGCTGCTTCTCGATAGGCTATTCTATTATTTTGTTGAATTAATTGTAATACTTCTTTTTGTCTATTTGTTAAATCTTCTATTGCACCACCTATTGCACCACCTATTGCACCACCATCATTACTTTGAGCATAAATTGTTTCAGAGGCTGGAAAAACAATCCTTAAGAAATTTTCAGAAAAGTAAAAGCAATCTCTACTGTAACTTTCCAGTATCCTTGGAATACCTGAACCCAAGTGTTCAACCATTTCCAGATCCTTAAAAATGCGCATTATTTCCTGATTACGAGGTATAGAAAAGCCCTGGAAAAACTCCTCTTTGCTTAAATCCTCGGGTAAGCCTCCTGCAGAGGTTATCTCAATGCGGTCGGAAAACATCTCAAACTTAGGCGGTACTTCACGAGTATAGTCATTATGCACGATGGCATTGATTATAGCTTCGCGCAGAGCCACCGGATTCCATAAGCGCATGTCTACTCTTTTTTTCGAGGTAATGCGGCTTGATGTTTTATTTTCCAAATCTACTTTATCCAAAACCCGATGAGTAGCCTTAATGAGAGAACAATATCCATATTCATTGTTTTCAATAAGTTCAACATGTGTTTCCCCATTATATTTAGCTACTTTGATGGAAACAGCATTTTCGTCTGCCATAAGGTAACCAACATAGTTGAAATTCTTATTCTCAGTAATTAAACCCAGATTGGTAGCAAACTGTTTATTGAGAGTTTTGCCTGACTCTTCATAATAAATCTTGAGTTGTTCGAATTTCAGATCCTGACGGTTTGACAGAATCCTGCCTAGTGAATGTTTCGTTCGCCTGGCAAAAAGTTTTTCAATCATTTTAGCAGTCATAGGCTCAGCCGCACTGCCGGCCCGGATGAAGGTGCCTTTCTCAGACATCCCGTACTTTCTCAGATGGTAAGGCTTTTCCGGGCCACTGGCAACGATGATTTTAATAATATCCTTCCCATTCTTCTCTTCAGCTATGATATCAAATAAACCCAGACAGGAAGGCAGAATATTATTTTTCAGACGATCTTTGATTTTAAGTTGCAATTTATCCACATCAGTCACACCCTTCACTTTGCCTGATTTATCAATACCGATAAACAATAAGCCTCCCTCCGGATAATTCAGAAAAGCGATAACTTCCTTTTCCAACTCATCGGTAAGCTGTAATTTGAATTCTATACGGTTAGTTTCGTGCATTTCATTTATCTGTCCAAGGAATTAATGAAATCCATAATATCAGTTTTTGATGTAGGTGCCTCTTTGGTTATCTCAATATTCTCAAATTCGTGCCAGGAATGATCAAGATCAGGATCATAGGGATATTTATAAAGGGTTTTCACCTTCCACATTTTAGGATCAAAAAAATCACCGTCAATTAACCTTATCCTTATTTGGTTTTCAATTTCCTCAATTTGAATATTATTTTCGTTGCTAAATATCATATAACCAAATTGTTTATAATTGCCACCGTCACGATATAGATAGTTGAATTTAACATTATTCTTTGAACCAGTCATAATAAATGGGGTTTATTAAGCATATGTAATATCCAAATCTTTAACATACTATTTTTTCGCATATTTCTAGAAAAATCCTTTATATGTTACCGGTATTGATTGGCATATACTTTCCAAACTGCCTTGTTTAACAAACATTTTTGCATCCTTGTCAAAATTGAAAAGCCGATAAAGATGATACTCATCAGAATGTGAGGATGAAAACAATAGCTCATTCCGGGTAAAATAGAAAGGAGTTTCCTTAGAAAGTTTGGTTGTTTTTACTTCAATGTATTTATCTGATCCATTCATGTTTTTTGATAAAATATCAAAACCGGCCCCATCTCCTTCCTCTTTGGAAATCCATCTTATTTGACCGGCCAGTTTTTCTTTCCCAAGTTGGATTAAATTCCAGCGTTCAAATGTTATTGCCATTTCTTCACCTGAAAAACCGAGCCTGCGGTTTGTTTGTTATTTCTCCAAATAATTTATTTTAATTGGATTTCGTTTGTATGCGGGTATTGACTCTGATACCCCCACGGTTTTTGGAGGTTCCATAATGAAATTATCGAATTTATAAGCTCTGACCGGTTTCACATCCTTGTCGGCAAAGGATTTAAATAATTCTTCGATATTAAGATTAATCGTTAAATAATCAATTACTTGATCCTCCAGAAGTCTTTGGTAATTATAGCGAGGTAAATACCCTTTGATAAATGGTTGTCCTAATATTGCCAGTACAGCACTAAAATTTTGATGCTTAAACTCGATAGAACCTTCAGAACGGTTATTTAATAATGGCAGTAAATTACGTCTATGTTCGGCTTTATTATATGCAATATCGGATAATTCCATACGAAGCATACTGAAATAATCAGCAATTATAAGATCCAGTTCAATATTTGACCAATCAGTTGTCATTAAAGGAATTAGATGAAACTATAAAACAATTTAAGCTTAGTATAAATGTACAATTTTTTATTGATCTATTAAAAGATCCAGAGTTCCAGTTTCAGTAATTCCACACCCATTTTGCTCGCTACGCTTCACAAAAAGAGTGTTCATCAATGAAAGCTCCGGAATTCGAGTAAAACTTTTTTCCTCCCAATAAAAAATAACCTGATAAATTCTGCTTTTCCCCTCACCTCACTCGCCAACCAGAACAACCAAGGTCTGGAGTCAATCGGATTAGATCCCCTCCTGCAGAGCCTGTAAAGCGATCTGACAGCCATCCCTGCTGAGGGAAAGACAGAATTTAAACCACCAAAGCTATATTAACATAATGCAATCCATTATAGGACAAACAAAGGGGAATTACGGCCAGGCCAGAAAGGCATGGTTAGCATAAAATCAGTTATCGCGGCTGATGCTGAGCTTGTCGAAGCACAGCCCGGTAAAATCCGGTCGCAGCCGGCGCTGAGACCTTGCTAACGGCAGTCCGATAACGGTGCGGATTTTATGTTAAAGTAATTTCCCGGCCTTGCCTGGAAAAGATTACGGCTCACCTTTGCGTGGCTCAAAATATTTTGACGGCAATAAATCAATCTCTGGCGCTTTACATTTATATTCGGAATGGTTTGTCCTATATAGCCATTATTTTAAATAGCCACACATCAGCCCAGATTGCTTTTAAAAAATTTTTCCTGAATTAATCTATGAAAAATTTTTGTATGCGCAGTGCCATCACACCTGCCTGCACTGCGGTTATATTTGCCTGCGCTCAAAAAAGTTTTGCTTTATATCAACTGACTTAATATCTTTATATCTAATTTTTTAAGCATTAACTATCAATTCTTCAAATAAATTCTGCCTGCTCCCGCATAAGTATATGCAAATTTCGCCGGTTACCGGCTCAAGTTTGCTATACCCATGCTAATCCTGCACTCATAAAACCAAAAATCAAGGCTGACATCAAATCCGGGTAAAACTACGGCTAGGTTCTCCCCTGTGCATTTTAACTCGTTCCTCCCGATGGTCGTCACTCAGACAAAAATGCACCGGCCCCTCCCCTTTCGAACCTTCACCTTGTTTTATGACCGGATTTTCTGAAGGCTTTTTGTTTTTTTGGTTTTACCATTGTAACTTTCTTCTATGTTTTGACTTGGCTGTGGCCAAAAGATCTGAATTTGAGCTTTTTGATGTAAAAAACGATCCGTGCAACCTCAACAACCTTACCGGAAACCCAGATTATTCAGCAATCGAAAAAGAGATGAAATAGTCCTTGATACAGGAACTTATAAGGTCAGAAGATCCCAGGGTGGTCGGACCGGACAAAGATATCTTTGATTCATACCCACGCTACATGCATATGCGTGAGTTCCCGGAACCGATTAAATAATCAAATCATTGCCCAGATGACAGCATATTAGGGTTATACCGAAACTAACTTGGAGGCAGTCACACCCAAACCCAAACCAGGTACAACAGGTTGTAACCAGGCAACCTGTGTGCCGATCACGTCTCCTGTTATCCTGGCTGTCTGGTCTGCTGAGGAAGTAATCCTGATGCAGACATACAATTCATTTCCGGCAACGGTATAGCTTGATCTCAGATCATTTGAAGCGGCAAGCACCAGTCCGATATCTTCACTGTATGTCCTTGTGGTGTTTGCAATTTCGTTCCTTCCCCGTCACGGGTAGGTGTACTTGATGTATCAAATCCTGATAATGAGCCAATATATTCAGTAGTATATGTAACCCCTTCTTCGGGTACCGTGATCTCTCTACCGTCAAAACTGATATCTATAAGCGTCACACCTGTGGTAGATGAAGCGGATTGTAAAGTATTAGACTGATACCATCTGCCATTACTATTGTGTCATAGTCAGATATTATTAGGATATTTCATTCTTTTTTTTCAGCTAGTTAGCCCGATTCTTCAACGGACGACTAATAAGTATTTTAAGTTTTGACCCGGGCGAAATAAGCTTTCCTGCAAGTATATCCTCTTCAGTGATGCATGCCATAAGTATCTCACCAAGTTTGGACCGTTCACGGTCATATGAAATGTAAATAGTGCCATCAGGAGCCTGAGTACCATCAGGATATGATATACCATCGCGTTCATCCAGCATAAGGACTCCGAGTTCTGGTGAGGATGACCCATCTCAATCGAAGACCTTTAGGGTCTTTCCGGTGACAGAATTCAACCTGAGACCCTAAAGGTCTCACAGAATCAAGCAACGGGTTGAGCTTCTGTCGCATACTCCGAGTCCTGGTGAGGATAACTCATCTCTACTGAAGACCTTTAGGGTCTTTCCGGTGACAGGATTCAACCTGAGACCCTAAAGGTCTCACAGAATCAGTTAACGGGTTGAGCTTCTGTCGCATACTCCGAGTCCTGGTGAGGTTAAGCCATCTCAATTGAAGACCTTTAGGGTCTTTCGGGTGACAGGATTCAACCTGAGACCCTAAAGGTCTTACAGAATCAA
>JAWODJ010000122.1:0-74527 GCA_046483315.1 Bacteroidales bacterium
GATGAAATTACACACAGTCAGATGAAATAAATTTTATGTTTAGACAATATTGCCTGCGATTTCCGCATAAATATCTGATTGGAACAAGACAGATTGATTTGATATAATTCAAAAACTTAAGTAAAATTGCAGTTCTTTAAAGATCTAATGTGAATTTTGAATTGTATCAGACAGATTTGGCCTGGATGATCATTGCAGGTTTTTTTATTGCATCTTTTGGTGTACAGATGTTTTATTACTTCTTTTTTTTCCTGCGGGTAAGCATCTCCGGGACAAATGACAGGATAAAAAGCTCAGGGGAGGCTGTCTCGGTGGTGATTTGTGCACGTGATGAAGCTGCTAACCTGGAGAATAACCTTCCGTTGATTCTTGAACAGGATTATTCCGATTATGAAGTTGTAGTGGTTAATGACGCATCGGAAGATGACACAGAAGAGGTTCTCGACAGATTAAAGAACAGATACAGTAAACTCAGATCTACCCGCATCAGGAAGGATCCCAGGTTCCGGCATGGTAAAAAATTAGCCTTAACAATAGGCTTAAAGGCAGCAAAGCATGATTGGGTATTGCTGACGGACGCGGACTGCCGGCCTGCCAGTCCCCTCTGGATATCAAAGATGCAGAGTCATTTTATCCCCTCAGGTGATATAGTGCTCGGATATGGAGGTTATGAAAGGAAGAAGGGACTGCTTGATAAGTTTTTGAGGTATGATACATTTTTTATAGCCATGCAATATTTCTCATTTGCCCTGGCGGGTTTTCCGTATATGGGTGTGGGCAGAAACCTGGCTTACAGGCGTTCAATGTTTTTTGCAAACAAGGGGTTTGCATCTCATATAGCTTTGGAATCGGGCGATGACGACCTGTTTGTTAACCAGGTTGCCAGAAAAGGCAATACCAGGGTTGAATTTTCTCACCTGGCACATACATATTCGTTGCCCCCGCCTACATGGGGTGCCTGGATCAGGCAAAAAAGAAGACATCTGACCACAGGATTTCATTACAGGGGATTCACACGTTTTTTACTTGGTATGGAGATGCTTAGCAGGCTGATTTTCTATGTATCACTAATACTTTTGCTTGCTAACAAAATATATCTTCCCTATGCAGGTATTATTTTTATTATTCGACTTATTTCCAGTACCCTGATTTTAAATATGGGAATGAACCGTTTGAATGAAAAAAAATTATTAGTATTTTCGCCGTTGTTTGATATAATGATATTCCTGATTAATGCCCTCTGTGTGATAAGCAATTCTATTACTCAAAAAAGAAGCAGATGGAGATAAGCCCTAATCTTTCCGAGAAGGCACAATATGATTATGACCTGGTATTGAAAGCGGTAAAAGGCGATCAGAAGGCTTATGCTGAATTACTTGGCCGGTATCGTGATTCTATTTATTTTATGTTGCTGAAAATGGTTAATAACCCCAGTGATGCTGAAGATCTTACAATAGAAGCATTTGGAAAGGCTTTTAAGAGTATTAATCAATATGCACCCAATTTTGCTTTCAGTACATGGCTTTTCAAGATCGCAACAAACAACTGTATCGATTTTATGCGCAAGAAAAAGAGCACTCCTCTTTCTTTTGAAACTGCCGGAGAAGATCATGAAGACCCTTCCCACCATATCCAGTCAGAAGATATGGACCCGGAAGAGACTCTGATCAGTCATCAGAAACTGAAAATGATGAAAGATATTGTTTCCAAGCTTAAGCCGAGATACCGTAAGCTCATTGAATTAAGGTATTTCAATGAATACTCCTATGATGAAATTGCCCGGGAACTTGATTTGCCAATCGGTACTGTTAAAGCACAGCTTTTCAGGGCCAGGGATTTGCTATTTAATGTATTCAATAACACTACCCATAAATTCTGACGGTTTTGGATTCCGGCTGTATAGCCCGATATTTTCCCGGCATGGATCCTCATGCTGCAGGCAGGTTTGAAAGACTTGCCGTCCTTTACGAATACTGGAATGCGAAAATAAATGTAATATCCAGGAAAGACCTTTCAAATTTATATCTCAATCATGTATTGCATTCACTCAGCCTGGCAAAGGTCATAACCTTCAGCCGGGAAGAAACCGTTCTTGATATCGGCACCGGTGGAGGTTTCCCGGGTATTCCGCTGGCCATAATGTATCCGGATGTTCAGTTCACTTTAATCGACTCTGTTGGAAAAAAAATAAAGGTTGTTGAAAGTATCAAAAATGAGCTTGGATTACAAAACATTCTGGCTGTGCATACAAGGGCGGAAAATATTCATGGCCTGTTTCACTATGTAATAAGCCGCGCAGTATGTTCTTTTCCGAAGCTTATTGAATTATCTGCAGGTAAACTTCTTAAAGACCCTTCCCCTGCAGGACATCATGGCATCTACAGCCTGAAGGGGGGCGACCTGCGGGATGATTTGGCGGACTGGCAAGAGAGGGTGTATATTTACGAAATATCCGGGTTCTTTGAAGAGGATTTTTTCCGTACCAAGAGCATAGTTTATTTACCTTCCGGGGAAATAAAAGTAAAGTGAAAGAATCCTGCTTTTACTCCATATCCTTTAGTTTTGCAGGAGGCAATTTATCAGAAGTCTATTTAAGCAGGGTTTGCCGTAAAATGCTTATTTGCAGTATCCTACCCTCCTTACCGGTCGGCAATATCTCCTAATCTAAAAGTTTGTAACTAACAAATGCAAATCTCTTGCTGTCGGGAGCCCATGATGGCACATTGATGGTGCCCTGTCCGCCGAAAAGTTTGGTAAGTACAACAGGATCACCTCCTTCAGCCGGCATGAGTCTGAGCCAGACAGTTTTGTTTGCCGGATGTCCTTCAACATCCTTGTCGTATGAAAGAAGGGCGATATGTTTGCCGTCCGGGGACGGGTGAGGGAACCAGTCATTATAATTATCAAAGGTCATCTGGACAGGATTGCTGCCGTCACGGTTTATCCTCCATATCTGCATTATCCCGCTTCTGTCGGAGTTAAACCAAATGTAGTTGCCGCAAGGACTGTAATCGGGGCCATCTTCATGTGCCGGTGTATCGGTAAGTTGCACCTCGGGTCCTTCCTTTACGGGAATAACATAAATATCATACTGCTGTTCGTCCCTGCGGGCAACATAAGCCAGTTCTTCTCCGTCAGGTGACCATCCGTGCAGGTAGGAGGGGCCCTTATCTGTTATCCTGACAGGCTCACCGCCATTAATATTAACAATGTAAATAATTGAAGTTCCTCCGTCATCAGCACTATGGTGACTTATTGCCATATGGGTGCCCCCGGGAGACAGTACGTGGTCATTATTGTTCCTGTTGGCGAAGCCGGTATCGAGTTTTACAGGTTCACCCCCTTCAACTGGTATGCTGTAAATATAACCTCCGCTGTTGAAGTAGAGTGTATTACCGTCTGGCGACCAGTTGGGAGCTTCAAAGTGGCTTGTATCGGAATAGACTACTTCCCGTTCTTTGCTATCAATGTCAATTATTTCCAGAAAGCTTACCGTAACCGGCCTGTTCTCCTGAGCCAGTGCAGTTGATGCAGCAAAAAGTACCAACCCAAGTGTAAATAATATATTAATCTGTCTCATATTGAAAATATTTATTTGTTTATACCGGACTGTTCTACCTGCAATAGTAATTAAATTTTTTCTTAACCGGCTTAAAATATTATTCAAACTGGTTAATAATTTTTTCCTGTTCAGGGCTGATTGGTTCAAATCTGTATTATGGTCTCTCCCAAATCGCCTGGTTTAACTTTTTTTAACTTTGCAGATTTGAAGTTTAAGTATTAACATTGTTATTATGTTGGAAATGTTATTTAAAAATTTTAATTAGTAGTTTATGAACAGGATTATTTTTGGTGCAAACAAAACAGGGTTTATTATTTTTCTTATTGTTCTGGGTTATTCTGTGCAATTATCGGGGCAGGGGAACAATAACAATACCGTCAGTGTTTTTCTTGACATGGAACGGTATACAGATACTGATTATATCAGACAGGAAATTCCGGTTGTTGAATATGTGAGGGACAGGGAACTGGCCGATGTTCATATAATAATGTCACGTCATCGTGCCGGAACCACAGGTTCGACCTATGACATATCGTTTATCGGGTACGGAGATTTCAAGGATAAGAATTACCAGCTCAGCTACTGGGCGCCCTCATCGAATACTTCTGATGAAACGAGGAGGGGATATACTGAAAAAATCAAAAGCGGACTTGCTCCGTTTTTGGCTTCATCAGGTATTTCCAGAAGTATGTCAATTCAATTTGATTCAGCGCCACTGGAAATAACAATTGATGAGGATGCTATTGAAGATTCATGGAACAGTTGGGTTTTTGAGATATATGGCGGGGGTAACTTCAACAGGGAGGAAACAAACAACTCATTGCATATCAGGTATGGCATTTTTGCTGACAGGATAACAAAAGAGTCCAGGACAAGATTACGTCCCTATAATAATTATAGTGAAAGAAATTTTATAACCGATTCCACTACTATAACATCTACCTTTCACAGGGGGGGCTTTGACAGCTATCATATAAGGAGTATAAGCGATCACTGGGCTGCAGGTGTATTTGGCGATATAGCATTCAGTACTTTTGATAATATGAGTTTCAGTGCAGAGGTTTCGCCCGCTATTGAATACAGCATATTTCCCTATGAGGAAGCCACAAGACGCTCTATAACTTTTGCATGGAGGTTTGGGGCCGGCTATTATGATTATCTTGAAGAGACGATATTTGGTAAAACCGAGGAGATACTTTTTGGCCAGGCAATAGTAGCATCGGCCGATTTCCGTCAGCCCTGGGGAAATGTAAGGTCAGGACTGGTGGGGTTTCATCATTTTCATGATATCCGGTCCAACAGGGCAGAAATTTTTCTTGATCTTAATCTCAGGATCATCGAAGGATTGTCACTGAATGTCAGGGGAAATTTTGATATTATCAACGATCTTGTTGCAATTCCAGGGACAGATCTTTCACTGGAAGAGATACTCCTGGAGCAGCGAAGGAGGGCAACCAGCTACCAGTTAAGAGGTAACATCGGGTTATCCTATACATTTGGTTCCAGGATAACCGGTGTTTTCAATCCTCGTCTTGATCTATGAAGTTATATTTTAATTTAATGTTGTTTTTTTATTGACTTGTTTTTATTATTATTGTCCGGGCACTTTAATTTAGAATTATGTATAAACTCACCCTTCCGGTTCTCTTTGCCTGCTTTATCCTGCCTGCAATCAGCAATGGTCAGGATAGCTGGCAGCTTATTTGGAATGATGAATTTGAGTACAGCGGACTTCCTGACAACGGGAAGTGGGCATATGATACCGGCTATATTGCGAATAATGAAAAGCAATATTATACCATGTCCAGGCTGAAGAATGCCAGGGTGGAGAGCGGACACCTGATTATAGAAGCCTGGAAAGAGCCATGGGAAGGCTTCGGTTATACATCGGCAAGGCTTGTAACCAGGGGTAAGGCCACATGGACATACGGACGCTTTGAAGTAAGGGCTAAGCTTCCTGCAGGAACAGGGACCTGGCCGGCCATCTGGATGCTCGGTGCCAATATCGGTGATGCAGGATGGCCCGCATGCGGAGAGATAGATATTATGGAGAATGTGGGATTTGATCCTGAGAGGGTTCACGGATATGTTCATACATCAGCTTATAATCATACCAGGAATACCCAAAGGGGCAGTTCAGTTGAACTTGAGAAGCCATGGGAGGATTTTCACATTTATGCCATTGAATGGTTTGAAGACAGGATCGATTTTTTTGTTGATGAAGTGATGTTTTTTACTTTTGAAAAGAAATCTGATGATGACGGTGTCTGGCCTTTTGACAAGCCTCATTACCTGTTGCTTAACCTGGCCATTGGTGGTAGCTGGGGCGGACAGCAGGGAATAGATGATGATATATTTCCGCAGCAGTTTGTTATTGATTATGTGAGGGTTTATGAAAAGAAACAGGAACAATGAATCAGTTCTGATTATTAAATCAGAAAGTTTTTTGTAAAAAACAAAAAAAATGTACCTTTGCAGACCTGATCAGAGAATATGAATACAATCTTATAAATATATAATTTGCGATGAAGAGGACATTTCAGCCATCAAGAAGAAAAAGAAAAAATAAGCACGGTTTTCGTGAAAGAATGGCCACTGCTAACGGGCGCAGGGTTATTTCATCCAGAAGGGCCAGGGGACGGAGCCGGCTCACAGTATCCGATGAATCCAGGCACAAGGTATGAACCCTGTCAGATGAAAAAATAAAAGAGGCTGTCTCAGGAAGGCAGCCTCTTTTATTTTGTGAATTTTCGCAAAGAATTATTCTCTGTCCGGAATATTTTTCAGTGTTTCGATCAGGAAGGTCCAGAATTTCTGAACAGACTCAATATGTACCTTTTCATCCGGTGAATGAGGAAAACGGATCGTTGGTCCGAAGGATATCATATCCAGTTGCGGATACACACTGCCAATAAGTCCGCATTCCAGTCCGGCATGTATGGCCGTTACCTCAGGTGTTTTACCATAAAGGGTTTTGTAGACATTCTTCATGACAACCAGAATTTCCGAGTCCATATCAGGCTTCCATCCCGGGTAAGCCCCGTCAAAATATATTTCTGCCCCTGCAAGGGTAAATACAGATTCCATCATTCCTGCAAGTTCATCCCTTGAACTGTCCACTGAGCTGCGCATAAGACATTTTACCTTTATTTCACCGTCTTTTGCATTAATACTTGCAAGGTTGGTTGATGTTTCAACCAGTCCGGGCATAGAATTGCTCATTCGCATTACTCCGTTGGGACATGCAATGACAGAGTTAATAAGCCTTTTTTGGGTGTCCTCATCCAGTGTACCGGAAGGCATATCTGCTTTTTTAAAGCTGAATGAGAGGTTTGGCTCGGTGTCAGACAGTTCGGCCCGGTATATTCTTTCGTGTTCGCCGATACCTGATAGAAATGAATTTTTACTTTCTGAAGGAATGATAACAGTTGCGAGGGCTTCCCGCGGAATAGCATTCCTGAGCCCGCCGCCGTCAACACCGGTCAGGATGGCACCGTATTCCTTTGCTGCATATTTAAGAAAGCGGAAAAGCAGCTTGTTTGCATTGCCACGGCCAAGTCCGATATCCAGTCCGCTATGACCTCCCTTAAGTCCGGTAATACTGATCTCATAAGCTTCAGTGCCGGATGGTACAGGAATTTCTTTGTATGAAAAGCCAATATTTGCATCCAGTCCGCCGGCACATCCAACATATAATTCTCCCTCATCCTCAGAGTCCATGTTAAGCATGATATCAGCGTCGAGCACTCCTTCTTCCAATCCGAATGCTCCTGTCATACCGCTCTCTTCATCAATTGTGAACAGTGCCTCTACAGGTCCGTGCACCAGGTCATCCGAATCAAGCACGGCAAGTGCTGCTGCGACCCCGATTCCGTTATCAGCCCCCAGGGTTGTTCCACGTGCGCATACCCATTCACCTTCTATAAAAGCTTCTATGGGATCATTTTCAAAATCATGTGCCTTGTCACTGTTTTTTTGTGGTACCATATCCAGATGTCCCTGGAGTAACACAACCTTGCGTTTTTCCATACCCCTGGTGGCAGGTTTTTTAATAATAACATTGCCTGTGTTGTCAACTACGGTATCCAGTCCCCTCTCTTCGCCAAATTTCCTTACATAGTCAATGATTTTATCCTCTTTTTTAGAGGGTCTGGGAATTTGCGTAAGATCATAAAAAAAATTCCATACCGGCGTAGGGTTAATATTCTTAATCTCTTTGCTCATACATATGATTTTTAATTATTAATTTGATGACTGCTTTTCCGGTTATGGCAGCGCGATTGTAACTGTAATACAGATATGTTGCCGTTCACTTAATACCGGTGAATAGGGTGTCAGGGACTGTAATAGATCGGCCCTTCTATCCCGAGAGGCAGACCCAGCCATATCCATAACAGCAACATCGGTATTCTTATTATCATAAAAGCAATTGCATAAGGCAGCATCATTGATATCAGCGTACCGATTCCCACATTCTTAACATATTTCTGGGCAAACACAATTACCAGCGGAAAATATGGAAGAAGGGGAGTCAGAATATTGGAATAGGAATCACCAATACGATAGGCAGCCTGGGTAAGTTCAGGTGAATAACCCATGAGCATCAGCATTGGCACAAATATCGGGGCCAGCAGAGCCCATTTTGCTGATGCACTTCCCATAATAAGGTTAACCATCGAGGCCACGATAATGAATGCCACCAGCAGTGGACCTCCGGTAAATCCTATAGCTTTCAGTCCGTCCGATCCCTTTACTGCCAGAACACTCCCGAGGTTTGACCAGTTGAAATAGGCAACAAACTGTGCCGCCACAAACGCTATGACAATGTAAAGTCCCATGGTAGCCATGGCTTTAGCGGTCATATCTGAAACATCCTTGTCATTTTTAATGGTTCTGGCCACAATCCCGTAAACAAGTCCCGCGACAAAAAATATTATGAACATTATAGGAACCAGCGAATCATAAAAGGGTCTCATGCTGCGTGTACCGGTTTCAGGGTCAATATCTCCCCTGAGCAGTCCGTTGGCAGGAATTATTGTAAGAGCTACAAGGCCCAGGATTACTACAACTGAAAAAAGCGACCATTTAAGTGCCTTACGCTCCTGTGCCGATATATTATTATTATCTTCTGTAATAATCTCTCCTTCAGGATGGTATTCCCCGAGCCGGGGAACAAGGATCCGCTCCGTAACCCAGGTGCCGGCCAGACCTATCAGGGGAACAGAGGCAGCCATAAGGTAATAGTTTGACAGGGGGTTGACGGTATAGCCGGGATCTATAATCTGTGAAGCCGGCTCGGTAAATGCTGCAATCATTGGATCGAGGCCGGTAGGCAGGAAATTGGCACCGAATCCGCCCGATACACCTGCAAAGGCGGCTGCTATACCTGCCAGGGGATGCCTGCCCATTCCCATAAAAATAACCGCCCCGAGCGGTATAAGAACAACATAACCTGCATCGGCGGCAACTGAACTTACCATACCTGCAACAACTATTGAAAAAGTAATCAGGTATTTGGGCACCTTCGAAACGAAAAGTCTGAGAGCTACTGCTATCATCCCGCTATGTTCGGCAACTCCTATGCCGAGCATTACCACGAGAACAAGACCCAGCGGGGGAAATTCGGCAAAGGTATTTACCATTTCAGTAAATATCCGCTGGACACCTTCCCTGGATAACAGGTTAATTACTTCGATGGTTTCAACAGGCTGGCCTTCCCTGTCCAGCAGACCGGCCTCTTTCCCCGGATGATCTACTGTCACCCCCCCGAATATCCATGATAAGAGCAATACAAGCACCATCAGCATTGCAAAAAGGGTGACCGGCTGTGGAAGTTTATTACCTATGATTTCAACCTTGTCAAGTGCCCTTTGAAAAAAACCGGGCTTCTCTTTCTTATTTTCGTCCGAATTATTCATATTTTACAGGGTAAAGTTTATTTTAATAATTATGATTGTTTAAATCCATTTTATAAAATACTGAAGGACATATGGTTTGCCCGTGTTAAGAATTTGCAGGTACAAATCCGGAAAGTACCTCTATTAAATATCTCCGGGGGATTTTATTACCCCCTTGCAAATTAAAAGCGTAAATGTAAAAAAAAAATAACCTTCAATAGCATATGTTTATGAACATTATTTCAAGATTATTTGTATATAATATCGTTATTGATTTGAGAATTTGGTAAGTGTTAAATAAATTTAAATATAAATATATGTAATTTGAATAATGTTAATTTTGCATATAACTATACTTTTTTATTTAAAATTATTTTGGCTGCTGTATTTTTCGGACCCGGATAAAAAGCCTGATATTTTATTATTTGTAAATTAATTAATAGTCCGCTATGAAGATTCTGATCATAATCATATTTATTACCACAGCATTTATGTTTCCCGGAAATGCTCAGGAAAATGAAAGGATAAACTGGTACACTTTTGAGGAAGCTGTTGAGCTTGCTGCTGAAAATCCGAGAAAAATTTTTATTGATATTTATACGGACTGGTGTGGATTTTGTAAACGAATGGATGCCGAGACTTTCAGTAATACAAAGGTTGCCAGATATATCAACCGTAACTTTTATCCGGTCAAGCTCAATTCGGAAACCAGGGATACAATTCACTTCCAGGGACATATGTTCATAAATGAAGGGGAGGGAAGACGTTCACCGCACCAGTTGTCCATTGCACTTTTGCAGGGGCAGATGTCATATCCTTCGACTGTTTACATGAATGAAGATCTTGAGCTTCTGACTTCTGTGCCGGGCTTTTTGACACCTGAACGTATTGAACCCATACTCCTTTATTTTGGAGAGGATCATTATCTTAATTTTTCATGGGAAGAGTTCAATGAGGATTTTACAGGATCCTTCAGGTAAGATTCAGCCAGGGCAGGAGCGGACAGATTAGGAGCCGGACTGTATGACGGCGTTACAAAGTCACTCCCACAGAAAGTCCGCCGGAACAGATACAACCCTTCCGTACTGGTTTACATGGATACGTGTGGAAACAATTGTGTTTTTCCCGTCACTCACCTGTAAACGGGCAACATCTGGAATCCTGTAAAACAAGCTGTTTGCGTTGCTCCTTCCTGGACTTTCAACAGGTGAGATACCTTCAAGCAACTGAGTTTTCATTTCATTATCCAGCTCCAGTGTTACCGGTCTGCCCCTTACGTCATTTGCCTGAAGGATACCGTCATTATCGGATATCCTGAAAAGTATGTCGTATTCTGTTCCGTTTTCCAGTCTGTCTCTGTGTGGTGTATAATCAAAGGTGAACTCGTGTTTGGTTTCGGCTACTTTACCTGTGAAAAGTCTGAGATATTCCTTTTCAATCCTGGCAAATTCTTCAATAATGACTTCCAGTGCCCTGCCATCGGGAAAAAGGTCCAGATCGCCTGAAATCAGTTTAAACCGGTTACTCCTTAGCTCGAATATCAGATCAGCTGCTTCGGCTGCCTTCTCTTCAGGACTTTTGGTTACTGACTGTCTTTGCATCACGGGAACATTTACAAAAGCAGTGTCCTGCCTTACCATACGCATTACAGTGCGGGTTTCCTCAACAACTTTCGGATGTATTGACAGATCTGTATAAAGAGGTGTTTCGGGAATTTCTTCAATATTCTGCCCGGAGCTTTCCGTCTCCGGCAGTTGTTTTTTGTTAACCGGCAGGATATAACCTTCGTCGCCAAGTTTAAAAAAGTTGGTAACGTGTCTGTCGTTTGTCTTAAGCAAATAATAATGATCAGGATCAGCCTCCTGGCAGGTTTTAATTTCTATATTGTCAATTTCCCACTTTATTTCATCCCGGTCGGGTACATCTGTAATTCCAAGGTATTTTTCCGCATACTGGTAATACGGTCCGCGTCGCACAATTACACGTGATGCTTCAACCTTAATCTTTAAAGTTGTCATAGGAATGGAATAAGCAATGGTATATGCTTCAGGATGTGAGGCCTGAGAAACATGAACCGCCGAAGTGCTGTATTCAATCATTTTTGGACCCGTGCAGCCCCATGAAAGGCCAGCCAGGATAAATACCGATGCAATTATATATCGCATAACATTATTTTTTTAAAGATTCATATGCTTTGCCTAGGTTCAAACTTATATCACCGGCAATCAAAGCTTCAGGTGAAAATTCCGACGCTGCAATATCTCCCGCCATACCGTGCAGATAAACGCCTGTTAAAGCAGCACTGACGGGATCATAACCCTGACCGAGCAAAGATAAAAGAATTCCTGTTAAAACATCTCCCGAACCTGCTGTAGCCATACCCGGATTTCCTGTACTGTTGAAGAAACATAATTCTTCGGGTGTAACTACCGAAGTGAAGGCTCCTTTCAAAACAATAATAATTTTATACTTTTTAGCCATTGCAATCTGACTGACTAAACGGTCATGGCTGTTTTTATGGTTTCCGGCAAGCCGGTCAAATTCACCCGGGTGGGGTGTGATAATCGAGTTTTCCGGAATCAGACCCGGCCACTCCTTTTTCATTGAAATAATATTTAACGCGTCAGCATCCAGCACCAGGGGGACTTTAACCGATTTAAGCAGATGCTGAAGTGCTTTCCGGCTGGAAGGATGTGTGCCTGTTGCCGGACCTGCAGCAACAGCATCATACCGATTAAGTGGTGGCAGGGCAGAAAAGCAGGTTTCTGATTTATCCACACTTACCATTGCTTCAGGAATGCAGTTCTGCACTATATCACATCCCCTGACCGGAACATGTACGGTTACCAGACCCGCGCCCGATCTCAGGCAGGAGGTTGCTGCCAGCACTGCTGCTCCCATTCTGCCATAACTGCCTGATATCAGCAGGCAGTGACCTGCAATCCCTTTATGTGCGAACTTATTGCGAATTTTTAGCATGGGTTTGACCAGTCCTGCATCAAGATAATGAAAGCGGGTATTTAAACGATTTATGAATTCCCGGTGAAGTCCGATATCAAGTACCTCCCAATTTCCCGTATACTGTTCATTTTCAGTAAACATAAAGGCCATTTTTGGGAACTGGAAAGAGAGGGTGGTTTTTGCTTTAATTATACTGCTGCCTGAATTATTTCTGTTGTCATCGCCAAAAAGGCCTGAAGGTATGTCCACGGAAATAATTTCTGCCCCTGAATCATTCAGATGATCGATCAGTTGTGCCGGGAGTCCTGTTACCGGCCTGCTCAGTCCTGTACCAAAAAGAGCATCAACAATAATATCGGGTGGGGCAACAGGCGGGAAATCTTCTGCGGAAGCAATAATAAGAGGTGAAATATTTATAGCCCTTAGACGTTCCAAATTGTCCGAGGTGTCAGATGAATAGCCTGTTTTGGATGCCATCAGGAATATTTCAGGTCTGAACCCTTTTTCTGTTAACAGCCTTCCGAGAGCCAGTCCGTCACCGCCATTATTTCCAGGTCCGCTGAAGATTTTTATGACAATCTCTTTCCTGTAGTTTTCAGCGATCCGGTCAGCCATTTTTCCTGCTGCTCTTTCCATAAGGTCTGCGCTGCTGACCGGTTCATGTTTTATGGTATATTCGTCCGCTTCCTTTATTTGACGTATTGAGGGTATCTTCATTACTTACAGTAATTTATCTCTAAAGGGTTCTGTTGTGCTTATAAAAAATAAAATTACAAAATTTTATATAAAAGCCTTTTCAGTTTGCATCAGGCAAAACGATAATAATTAAGAATTTGGTTACAAGGTATTTACAGGATAAATTCTTATAAACCGGTTTAATTATTGAGTTTCTTTAACTGTTCTAAATTTTAACGGTTCATTTGTTTTTTATTGGTATAGTTGGTAATAAATACTAAAATTGCATCAATTTTTTATTGAATCACCAGTGTTACTTCATAACATAACAAAGCATGAGCAAACAACACTGGTGATTGACTTCATCGATCTCACATGCGCTAATATTAACTTTTAGCAATATAAATCAGATGTGACATTCATGAATTCAAAAATAAAATACCCGGATCATTAATTAGTAATACATTGGTGAACAATATGCTAACTATACTTTATACGAATAAGATCTGTTTATGCCCGGGATACAAAAGGGGCGACAACTGTTAAAGCAGGCGTGTTATGACATCTAACCGGAATGCAGGCGGCGGATTCGTATCAAAAATGCTTACGGCTATTGAGCGGGTAGGCAATAAACTTCCGCATCCGGCTACCCTTTTTGCCATTTTTGCAGGCGGTACCATTCTATTATCAGGTATTGTCAGTGCATTTGATGTATCAGTTGTACATCCCGGTACCCATGAAGAAATTGAACCCTTCAGTCTTCTTTCAGTGAGAGGACTGCACATGATTCTTACCGGGATGGTTGAAAATTTCACCTCATTTGCACCCCTGGGAACAGTTCTGGTGGCTCTTCTGGGGATAGGGGTAATGGAATCGAGTGGTTTTATGTCGACTGCACTGCGTAAGCTTGTACTTTCAGCTCCAAAACAGCTTCTTACATTTTCGATTGTATTTGCAGGGATATTATCCAATACGGCCAGCGAGGTTGGATATGTGGTGCTTGTACCACTGGGCGCAATGATCTTTCTTGCTGTTGGCAGGAATCCCATTGCCGGTCTTGCCGCGGCATTTGCCGGTGTATCGGGAGGATATAGCGCCAATCTGCTTCTTGGCACTATTGACCCGTTGCTTGCAGGCCTGTCGGAAGAGGCTGCAAATATTATTGACATCTCATATGAGGTGAATCCTGCAGCCAACTATTATTTTATGTTTGTGTCGACATTTTTTATAGCCATCGTTGGTACCTGGGTAACTGAAAAGATTGTTGTGCCCCGGCTTGGTCCCTACCGGGGAGATGCCAAACCGGAAGAACTTCATGATATCACCAGCAACGAAAAACGGGGTTTGAAATATGCTTCATACACTTTTTATGTAATTGTTTTGCTTTTATTCTGGGCTATCATGCCCGTAAGTGGTGGTATGTGGGATTATGTTCCCGGAAGCGGTTTTTTGCGTGATCCCCTGACGGGAGACCTTCTGCGATCACCATTTATGTCGGGTATTGTGGCAATGATATTCATAATTGCTGCTGTTGTGGGGATTGCATACGGGATTGGGGCCGGCACTCTGAAAAGTAATGCTGATGTGATCAATGGTATGGGCAAATCAATGTCAACTCTGGGAACCTATATTGTGCTAGTATTTTTTGCAGCCCAGTTTGTTGCCTATTTTAACTGGACCAATCTGGGCCTTATTTTTGCGATCAGGGGGGCTGAAGCGATCAGTGCCATCGGTATGGGAAGGATACCCCTTATGATAAGCCTGGTGCTGATATCGGCATTCATTAACCTGGTAATAGGAAGTGCATCTGCCAAGTGGGCTATTATGGCACCAGTGTTTATCCCTATGTTCATGCTTTTGGGGTATTCGCCCGAATTTACCCAGCTTGCCTACCGTGTGGGTGACAGTGTGACAAATATTATTTCGCCTATGATGTCCTACTTTGCCCTTATTGTTGCTTTTATGGAGAAATATGATAAAAATGCCGGAATAGGGACTATTATAGCAACCATGTTACCCTATACTTTTGTTTTTCTGATAGTCTGGCTGCTACTGTTGATTGTGTGGATATTGATCGGATTACCCATAGGCCCCGGTGCAGAACTGTTTTATTCAATTTAGGTTAATCAGGAAATATAAGTTTAAAATTTTATGATATGATCTTTTTATGGATAGTATTGGGTTACCTCACTTTGCTGATGGGGATTTCAGTTTATAAAAGTTTTGCAGTCAGAGGACAGGATGATTTTATGGTTGCAGGCCGGTCAGTTCCAACTTATAAGCTTGTTGGCACTCTTCTCTGCACCTGGATAGGATCCGGAAGTCTTCTTGCCGGTGCCGGTCTTGCCGCACGGGTGGGACTTTCTGAGCTATGGATGGCAGCAGGGGCATGGACAGGTATTATTCTGGTATTCTTTCTTGCTGCAAGAGTCAGAAGGATAGCTCAATACACTGTTCCTGATATTCTTGAACTCAGGTATAATAAATATGCCAGGATACTGGGTACACTTGTAATAGTAATAGCCTACACCACCATAGTGGGATACCAGTTCAGGGGCGGAGGCTTTGTATTAAATCTTGTCGCCGGCCTGCCGGAGTGGCAGGGAGTCATCATTACAGCATTGTTCATTATTTTGTTTACCGCTTTTGCAGGGATGATGTCAATAGTCTCTGTTGATATTATTAACGGTGCAATAATAACTCTTGCAGTGATAATTGCCGTTCCCCTCGTTTATTTTCACCTGGGAGGCGGGGAACATATATCATCAAGTCTTGATCCCTCTATGCTTACTGTTTTTGGTGAAAATAACCTTATCTGGGCAATGGGAATTTTTATGCCCACATTTCTTCTTCTCATGGGAGAGTCAAATATGTACCAGAAGTTCTTTTCGGCAAGAAATGAGAAATCGGCCAAATCAGCAGTCGTATGGTGGGTAATGGGAACTATAGTTGTTGAAACGGCAATCGCTTCACTCGCAATCCTGGCATTCAGCCACTTTAACAACCTGCCTGATTCATCAACCTACTTCCTGTCACTTGAAAACTCAGAGCAGATTATCCTGCATACTGCAAGATACAGTAATGAAGTGGGACTGCCTCTTATTGCCGGACTTCTTCTTATATGCGCTTCAGTTGCCATAATTACTTCAACAGGGAACAGTTTTCTGATGGCTCCCTCAACCAACCTGACCAGGGATATATACCAAAGATTCATAAATCCCGGTGCGGGGCAAAAACAGATAGTCCTGTTCCAGAGATTTGCACTGGTTTTACTGGGATTTTTTGCTTACCTGTTGCTTACACAATTCAGGACAATACTGGATATGGCATTTACAGCCTATACCATGGTCGGAGCGGGTCTGACGCCTGTGTTGCTGGCTGCATTTTTATGGAGGAGAGTTACCACTTCCGGAGGTGTAGCTTCTATTGCCACAGGTATGGGTGTTACAATAATGATAACAGTGATTAATTCCGTTTTATCTGAACCTTTTATCAGCACAAGTTATATTGTAATTCCTGCTGCCGGTGCTTCTGTTGTGGTTTTAATAGTGGTTTCACTGCTGACAAAACCAGACCCTGAGTATAAATGGCAGAAGTTTTACACAAAGGAAGTCTCTTTGGATGAGGCAATTCGTGAACAGAAGGAGATTAAATAGTGTATGTATAAAAAGACTGCCTTTTAGTGTTTAAATAACAAACACTCTTCTGCACGAGGGACCCGGGTCAGAAAACTTTTAAAATTTCTTTCATCAGGCTTATTTGTTATTAACAGTTTATTAACAACGGGTTGTGTTGTTATTATGCGGTTTACAAAAAATGTGAATCAGGTGTTGATAACTTATCAAAAACAGAGCTTCAATTGTTGAAAAACCCTTGTCACATTTTTTATATAAAATGCACCTTATATAAAAAGATATATTTATCACCTGGTTTTAACACGGATCAACCTGCCGGTATTTCTGCCGGAGTCTCTTTTAAAATACAATTCAGAAAATCCGAGGTTTAGTATTAATTAATTATGACAAATCATGTACGGATCGTTATGGAAAAGGTACTTTCAATCTGTATGTTCCCTGAATTTATATAATAAAAGGGGAATACATTTTTTCAGGTCAACCGGTTTTTTGTATGACAACTATGTCATTACCGGATGTTTTCAAGAGGAGGCAGAAAAGGCCGGTTATGCGGTCATATGTTTTCCTCCGGCCGACAGTAATCACTCACCTTGTTCAATAAGCATTACTGTAAGTGAGTTATGCAAGCGGATGGCCGGCACTGCCGGGAACGGCATTTCCGGGGTAATTGCCATATCCATGAATGAAGATGAACTAAGGTATGTGTCATCGGTTAGGTCGGCATATTCACAACAGGCAGAAGTTGGCACTCCTGTTGTTCTCCTGTCATACAGCAGGCAAATAAGTCACCTGTACATAAAAACCGGACTGATATCCGGTATGATTAATAAAAACGGTGAAGAATTAATCTATATTGCAGCTTCAGTTGAGCCGGGCAATGCCGGAACTCCCGTTATCAGTGCTGTTACCGGAAAGGTTATCGGAGTCATGACAGAATATTTATCATCATCTGTCCTCAGGCATAAAGAACTTAAAAATATTATTAATGCCAACATAAGGGCTCTTGATCAATCTGCAGGAAAATGGATCGTGGGAGATATCGATCCTGTCCAGGTCTTCTCAGCCAGCTATTATATGATCAAGTATCTTGCCAGGGAGATATATCTTTGCAGCAGCAGGAATTCCGGTTATGCTGTACCCATTGAGAGGGTATCAAGATACCTGAAAAATATAAGGCACAATCGCCAGATTGCAGTCCCACGAAATGCAAACACGGTATCAGGCGGGAAATGATAAACCTGAAAAGAGGGCGTTTCCGAAGAAGTTAATCTCCACCAGAGAAGTCCTTCATAATCTTATCAATATCCTTTTCTGTGGAATGCAGTTTATCCTTGCATAACTTTAGCAGAAAATAGGCTCTTTTTACTTTGTCTGACAGATCATCCACATCCAGTTCTTCATCTTCAATCTGGTGCAGAATATCTTCTATCTCTTTTACCGCCTCATTGTAACTAATAGCTTTTTTTGACATTTTATCGGTACGGTTTTTTATTTAATCCTGCGCATGTGTGCAGATAATTATAAATGGATGTTTCATTGCAACTTGTGAGGGAAGAGTCAATATTTTACTGTCTGTCTGAACTAATTTCCCGGAGCGGCAATGAGAACCAGAAACGGCTGCCGTGTCCCGGCCTGCTTTCAAAACTGATTTTTCCGCCTGTTTTTTCTATCAGATCTTTACAAAGAATCAGTCCGAGACCGCCTCCCTCTTCGTTATCTGTCCCTCTTCTGCTAACTTCACCGTCAAGTCTGAACAATTTCTTGCTGATCTCATCAGGAATACCTATCCCGGTGTCGGTTATTTCCACAATCACTGTATGGTCTTTTTTCTCTGCTGATATCTTTACACTGCCTCCGGAAGGTGTGAATTTAATGGCATTATCAAAAAGATTTCTTATTACACTTGACAGCAGCAGTTTATCTGAATTAACTATCAGTTCATCGGGGAGGTTCATTGAGATATTTATTTGTTTTTTTCCTGCGTTGATTCGTTGGAAATTAATTTCTGAATGGATGAGGCTTACAAGATCAAAATCTTCCGGCAGGTAATGCATAGTGCCGGTTTGTGCAGCAGTCCATTTCAGAAGGTTTTCAAGAAGTTTGTAAAGATTGCGGGAGGACTGGTGAACAATGCTTATGTATTCACGAATTTCTTTTTCATTCAGTTGGTTGAATCTACTGGTTATGATTTCAGAGAATCCCAGCAGGGCATTGAAAGGATTCTTCAGATCATGGGCAATTATTGAGAAAAACCTGTTTTTGGTAGCGTTAAGCTGCTCAAGTGTCTTTGCTGATAACCTCAGCTTGTTGTTGGTTTCTTCAAGTTTATTGATTTTTTGTTTTAACAGTTTGTTTGTCTTCCTGATATTCCGGAAACGGAAAGCAATTATCATAATGGAAACAACAAGGATCAACAATAACAGGATCAGTAATATCTTTATATTATCATGTCTGTTTATCCTGATTTCCTGTATCTGGTTGTCTTTCTGAAGCAGTTCAATCCTGCTTTTTTGTCTTTCTATTTCAAAAATCCCTTCCATCTGTTTTATCCGTTCCTCTATAGTGTGATTTCTGATTGAGTCTTTGAGTGTACTGTAATGTGTAAGATATTCAATGGCGGCTTTGTAATCCTTCTTTTTTTTATGGTACCTGTAAATAAGCTGATAATTATTGCGGATAAGAGGCCTGGATGAAACGGCAAGGGCCAGATCCATACTTTTGTTAATATTATCAAGGGCAGCATCTGTTTCATCGATTTCAAGAAGGGATTTTCCAAGGTTATGGTGAGCATTTGCCATATATAATGTGTCGGCAATATCTTTTGCATAGTTTAAAGAGATCATAAAATGCCTGATGGATTCATTGTGCATCTTTTTAAGGTTGAAAATTTCTCCTGCCTGAATGTGAACATAGGAAAGGCTCCTGATATCTCTTTTCTCTTCAAGAATATCAATTTGCCTGACAAAATATTCAAGAGCAAGACTGTATTGTTCCTTATCACGGTAAAGAACTCCGAGGTTTCCGAGAGTTGAGGATATAAGATCCTTGTCACCGTACTCCTCCTTTGCCCTGAGAGCCCTGAGAAGATATACCTCAGAAGAGTCATACTTGTTTAGCTCCCTGTATAATAACCCGATATTATTGAGATATATTCCCATTCTTCTGTAATCTTCGAAGGATTGTGCAATTTCAAATGCCGAATTATAGGTTTCAATTACATTACCATGATTTCTCAGTAAATAGTGAACGTTACCGATCCGGTTAAGTGCATCGGCTTTTCCTTCCAAATAATTGAGTTCTTCGGCAAGATCAAGTCCCCTTTGAGCATAGCTCATACTTTCTTCAAGACTGCTCGACCATAAAGCCTGGCTTATTTCAAGAAGCATGTCAACTTTGGCTGTTCCGCTTTTATTATCCAGGAGACTTTTCAGGCTGTCCAGATCGTTTTCTGTATATGGATTGATCTGGCTGTACAGGGGTGAAAGAAATAAATACAGGAAGAAAGTCAGGATCAGAACCTGTCTTGAATATTGAATAATCTTTCCTGTACTTATAGCTGTCATTTTATGGGTTATGTTAACATGCTTTTATATGGCAAAGCCATTTTAAGATGAAAGCCCCATGAGCCAAAGTACACAAAAAGAAATGTATAAAGCATGGGGGTTCCATGGGCTTGAAAAACAAGTTTACCTTATTGTGAATTATTAACATCCTGATAAATAATTTGATAACTAAATTTTATACGAATGAAAGGGGTAAAGTAAATGTAAATATGCTGCCTTTCCCCGGTTCACTTTCAACATATAATCTTCCACCGCTTTTTTCCACGAATTCCTTGCAAAGCAGCAATCCCAGACCTGTTCCTCTTTCATCATCTGTACCGACAGTCGTAATATTGTGATCCAGGCTGAAAAGTTTTTTTTGCTCCCCTGGTGCTATGCCAATGCCGTTATCGGCAACCGATATTTCAACATGCCTGTCCGTCTTTTTTGCCGATATTATTATTTCTCCGTTGCGGTGTGTGAACTTAACTGCATTATTGAGAAGGTTCCTGATTACGGTTGATATGTGATTCTTATCTGCAAAGGCTGTAAGCCGCGGATTGATCCTGGTTGAGATATTAATATTTTTTCGTTCGGCATTGACTCTGACCGTATCGATACCTGTCTCTGCAATACCTTTCACGTTAAATTTTTCCGGTTTATAATGCATATTTCCTGTCTGGCTTTTAGACCATTCAAGAAGGTTTTCAAGCAAACGGTATAAATTTACAGCTGATTTATCAATGATGTCGATATAGGTAAACACCTGTTCTCTGGAAAGATCCTTATAATTCTGATTCAGTGTTTCTGAAAAACCAAGTAAGGCATTAAATGGGTTTTTCAGGTCGTGTGCTATTATTGAAAAAAATTTATCTTTTGTTGAATTAAGTTTTTTTAAGGTATTTTCCAGATCCGTAAGCTCATTGCAGGCATTTTCAAGTTCCCGGGTTTTTTCTTTAAGAACAAGGTTTAGCTTTTTATTATACCTGTACATTCCAAGTATTACAAATACAAAGATTCCGGTAAGTAATGCTATGCCTCCCAGGTATAAAAGAAGGGTTTCCTGTTCCCTGATCCGGAGTTGCTGTATATAATTGTCTTTTTCCAGAAAATCAAGTTCGGTCATCTGGCTCTCTCTTTGGAATCTGACCTGAAGTTCTGCTATCTGATCACCGGTATCAGTTGTAAATATGCTGTCTTTGTACTGATCGAACAGCTCATAGAAATGCAGGGATTTTTCATACTCCTCCTTTTCCCGGTAGATAATGGACTGGAACAGGTAATTTTCGCTTATAAGCTCCTTGGCATTCATACTGGTTGCCATGCCAAGAGCCTCCTCAAGAACTTCCAGGGCTTTGTAATAATCATTCTGCAAAAAGTATAATTCGCCAAGATTATTGAAGTTATTTGCAAGGTTAAAATTGCTTCCGATGGTTTTGTTGATATTAACAGACTTCATATATGATTTCAGCGCATCCTCATAATTTCCAAGTCTGGTATGCACAATGCCTGTATTGTGGCTGGCCGTGGCAATACCCTGGATGTTTCCTGCAGTTTCATAACTCTCCAGAGCCTGCGTATAATAGTCCAAAGCTTTGTCATAATCTCCTTTTTCATGCCAGATGATCCCTATGTTATTTAAAAGGGATGATATACCACTTCTGTTTCCTCCCGTTTCTTTATATATTTCAAGTGAATTGTTATAATAATCAAGCGCTATATCCAGGTTGTTTATTCTTTTATGAATTATACCGATGTTATTCATTGCCGATGCAACACCAGACATATCGTTTGTTTCCCTGTAGCACTGCAAAGCCTCGAAATAGCACTCCTGTGCCTTATCATAAAGACTCATTCTCCGGTACATACTTCCCATGTTATTGAGAGTTGATGCAATACCCTGCATATCATTGATGTTTTTATATATCTCATGGGCTCTCTCAATATTGACTCTTGCTGCTTCAAAATCATGAAGTTCAGACTTAATGGAGCCCAGGATATTTGAATAATATGCGATTTCCGGTTCATCGTTCGTATCCAGGCTTAGCTCCAGGGCCATCTCAATATGATGAATTGCCGAATCCCTGTTCCCTAAAATATTGTATGCCAGATACAGGTTATTGCATGAACCCATTATTCCCGGACTGTCACCAATATTCCGGCGTAACTCCAGTGAGCGGTTATAATACTCAATGGCTTTCCGGTAGTTTGTTTTAAGATATTCAGCGTTACCAAGACGGTTCAGCGCATCGCCTGTTCCTTTTTTGTCGTTATGATAAATTGCAAGCTCCAGGGCTTTGTTTGCATGTTCAGTGCTTGAGTCAAGTGATACATTCCAGTATGCTCTTGATATTTCATTGAGTATACTGATACTGTCACCGGCAGTTGCATTTTGCAGATCCTGTTTCAGGCTGTCAATAATGCCTTCTTCTGCAAACATCAGCAGGGAGTGCAGAAGAAATGCAATAAAAACAATAGTGTATCTGATAAGGTTTCTCAAAAACAAAGAATTAAAGTTCTTCCTGGTTAATATTAACATTCAGCACTTTGCTTTTTATACGGCCATCATGCAATTTAGTTTCCAGGGTATCTTCCTTATTTACCTCTTTTGTCGATTTAACTATCCCGCCGTTCTTCATTACCAGTGCATACCCCTTTTTTAATACATTTTCAGGGTCAACCAGTTTGATCGTTGCATCAAACAGTCCCAGCCGGTCACTCTTTTTTCTTAAATTGACCCTTGTTTTTTCAGGGATTATGCGGAGTTCAAAGTCCCGCCTGTTTCTTTCCAGCCGAAGTAAATGATTTTTTATTATGAATCCAAAACGGGAGTGTTCCGAACAGACTTTATGTTTGTTGCCCCGGATGAAACCGGTGGCTGACCTTGTAAGGATTGAACCGGCAGCAGAGAGATGTTTCCGTTTGGTTTTCAAATTATTATTGATAATATAAGGGATATCCCTAATCATGGTTTTTATCATTTGATTGTTTTGTTCGGTTATATGGGAGACTTCAGCTGCAATCCGTGTGGAGAGTCTGCCTATCCTTTGATCCAGCTCGTGGTATTTGCCGATTAAAAATTCGGCAACAGCAGTAGGGGTTTTAAGATTTGTATGGGCAACCATTCCCGCTATTGTATGATCTCTTTCATGCCCTATTCCTGTGATTACGGGCAGGGGAAACTGTGCAATATGCGAGGCAATGTCATAGCTGTCAAAACAGTTAAGGTCGGAGGCGGAACCACCGCCGCGTAATATTACCACAACATCAAATTCATCCTCCATTTCAAATATTTCATCGAGTGCCTTTGTAACAGATCGCCCTGCATTTTCTCCCTGCATCAATGCAGCGAAAAGCCTCATTTCAAAATGGTATCCAAGTGGATTGTTTTTTACCTGATGTGTAAAATCCTCATATCCGGCAGCGAGGGGAGAGGAAATAATTGCTATACGAGAAGGTATTAAAGGGAAAGGCAGTTCTCTGTTCATGTCAATGATACCCTCCTCTTTAAGTTTCCTTATGGTTTCGGCCCTTTTCCTTTCAAGGTCGCCCATGGTGTATAAAGGATCTATATCTTTTATATTAAGGCTTATACCATAAAGCTCGTGGAATTCAATGCTCACCTCCACAAGAATCATCATACCCTTGCTTATTGGCTGTGAGGTGGAAGTTTCAAAATATGGTTTAAGCATTCGCCAGGTATAGGCCCAAATGGTGGCCCTTGACCTGGCCACGATGCGGTCTTCTCCCTGATCCTTTTCAATAAGTTCCAGGTAGCAGTGTCCGTTAATATTTTCCCTCATCTCATTTATTTCGGCAATAAGCCAGTACCTTTCGGGGAATGCATCACCGATGGTTTTACCGATCATACCTGTCAGCTCCAGTAATGTATACCTGGATTTTTCCATCTTATTCATCTTTTCCTGAAACAATAACAACAATTTCTCCTTTTGTTGTTTTTTCCTGAAAATAGTTTAAAAGTTCTTCAAGGCTGCCTCTCAGTGTCTCTTCATAAATTTTGGTGAGTTCCCTCGACACCGAAGCCTGCCTGTTGCAGCCCATCACTTCTGCAAGTTCCCTGAGTAGCCGTGGGAGCCTGAAGGGTGACTCATAAAAGACCATCGTCCTTTTTTCCTCAGACAGATCCTTCAGCCGTTTATTCCTTCCTTTTTTATGAGGCAGAAATCCTTCGAAACAAAAACGGTCGCAAGGCAGTCCGCTACTCACCAGTGCCGGTATAAAAGCTACAGCCCCCGGCAGGCACTCTATTTCTATATTCTTCTTTATACATTCTCTAACCAGCAAAAAACCCGGATCTGATATTCCGGGTGTGCCTGCATTCGTTACAAGGGCAAATGTCTCTCCTTTGACTATTCTGTCAGCTAAGGCATCGACTTTACTGTGTTCATTGTGCTGATGGTAAGAGAGTAATTTTTTGCTGATGTTGTAATGTCTGAGAAGAATGCCCGTTTTCCTGGTATCTTCAGCTAAAATAACATCGACCGATTTCAATGTTTCAATTGACCGGAGGCTGATATCTCCCAGGTTTCCTACAGGGGTTGGGACCAGGATGAGCTTTCCCATTAGAGGTCTTTTATTCCGGGAGGTGTTTTCTTTTAACAAGGCTGAGAAATTTTTCAACAACCTCATTATCTTCTTCCCAGTTATAGTTGGTTTTTATGTAATCTAATGCCTCCTCATAGGAAGATGCATTATTCAGGGTATCTAAACACTCATTATACCTGTCCGGTCTTCCCCTGAAAAGTTCTTTGATAAATAAAAACTTTTCGTTCAGGCCAATAGAGTTTTTCAGGTCAGATATAGGCTTTGACTGCATCTTTGATGTAAGGTCTTTTTTTGCCTGTTTGTCACCCATTGCCCGGTTAATATAATTTTTGGAGGACTGGAACCTGTCCGCCACTCTTTCAATGTCGCCCGTCCCGTTTTTCTTTTTTCCGGGTTTTTCCTCTTTATCCCTTTCGGGGGATTCTTTTTCCCCTGGTTCTTTGTTTGATTCGTCCTTCTGTATTGCTTCTGTTTTTTCACGATCCGGTTTCTTATCCGGTCCCCGGTCTGCATTTCCTGATTCAGAGATTGACTCTGAAGTTCGCTGCTGATCTGTCTCCGGTTTTGTATCCTCTCCGGTATCTTTTTGCACTGTACTTTTTCTTTCCTGCCGGGAATCGTCCATTTGTCTTGTTACAGGATCCGGAATGATTCCTTCTGCCTCAAATAATCTATTGTTATCAACCGGTTGCGGATCGGATGGTACCACCGGCTTGCCGGCATGTTCTGATCGCACCTCATCTTCTTTGCCTGAAGGAGGGGCAGCAGTCAGTTGAAGAAGGATATCATAGAGTTCCCTTGTCCTGGCAAGGGCCAGGTCTGTATCGATCCTTGATGGTTCGTTACCGGTATCGAACTGTTTAATAATTAATTCCAGTTCTCTAAGTTTATAATTCAGGCTTTTGACAAAACTTTTTGAATACATATTTTATTAATAACATTTGGTATTGCATTTTATTTAATTTTGTAAAATTAACAATTATATGAGAAAGCTACCGGGATGTTTCTGGAAAATTCAATTAGGGGTAATAAAAAAAGAGGGTGGATAGAAGTGATTGCCGGCTCAATGTTTTCCGGAAAAACTGAAGAGCTGATACGGCGTCTTAAAAGAGCCAGGATTGCAAACCAGACTGTCGAGATATTCAAACCCGATATAGACAAAAGGTTTTCTGATGAGCAGGTTATCTCTCACGATGACAATGCCATTATGTCTACACCGGTATCGACATCCGGCAATATCCTGCTTCTATCCACAGATGTTGATGTCGTGGGGATTGATGAAGCCCAGTTTTTTGACGATAACCTGGTTGATGTATGCAATGATCTGGCATACAGAGGTACCAGGGTCATTGTTGCGGGACTGGATATGGACTTTCGTGGCAAACCATTCGGACCTATTCCTGATTTGCTTGCTGCTGCAGAATATGTAACAAAGGTACACGCCATATGCATGCATTGTGGTAATCTGGCGCAGTTTTCTTTCCGTAAGGATATTTCGGAGAAGGTCGTTCTTATTGGTGAAAAAAATGTTTACGAACCACTTTGCCGTGCCTGCTTTTATGAAATACATCGACGGCGGTAAGTTGCAGTCCGCGCAGCTATTATTTTTCAAATCCATGGGAAGAGACGATTAATTGATATGCGGCGGACTTACTTGAGGTCTTATAACATCCCGGCAGGGAAATTAAAAATTGAAGCACAAAACCGGAAGGATGTCAGAATATAAAATCAGTACATTGGCAGAAGCCTGCCGCGGGGAGTTGCATCCTGCCGACAAAACGGATTTTGTTATAAGAAATATTCTTATTGACAGCAGGAAACCGGTATTTCCCGGCGAATCAATTTTTGTTGCAATAAAAGGCGAGCGGCATGATGGCCATAATTATATAGAAGAACTGTATGCTAAAAATGTCAGGAGCTTTATTGTTAGCCGCTTGCCGGATAATATATCAGATCTTCCGGATGCAATTTTTATACTTGTTCCAAATACTCTTACTGCCCTGCAGCAGGTTTCAGCCATGCACCGGTCTGTATTTGATATTCCGGTTATGGGAATTACCGGAAGCAATGGAAAGACCATTCTTAAAGAGTGGTTATTCCAGTTATTGCATAAAGATAAAATTATTGTACGAAGCCCTAAAAGCTACAATTCACAGGTCGGTGTCCCTCTTTCAGTCTGGCAACTGGGCCCTCATCATGAAATTGCACTTTTTGAAGCAGGTATATCCAGGCCGGGAGAAATGGGTTTTCTTGAACCGGTAATAAAGCCCGGTATTGGTATAATAACCAATATAGGAGAGGCTCATCAGGAGTATTTCACCGATATGGATGAGAAACTGGCCGAAAAGCTTTCTTTGTTTAAAAATTCAGATGTAATAATCTATTGCAGGGATCATAAACTGATTGATGATCATTTGATGAGTAATCCTGACTTCGCAGGAAAAAAATTTTTTACATGGTCATCGGCTGTTCCTGCTGATCTGCAAATTAAAAAGATTTCCAGGAAGAAAGATTTTACTTCAATGGATGCCATTTACAGGGGTGAGAATTGTGGGATATCCATACCTTTTACCGATCGGGCCTCTGCAGAGAATGCAATACATGCATGGGCAGTTCTGCTTATGCTTGGGTATTCTCATGATTACATTGCAGAAAATATGAGAGAACTTATCCCTGTGGCCATGCGAATGGAGCAGAAACAGGGTATAAATAACTGTACGGTTATTAATGACAGTTACAATTCCGATCCCGGCTCCCTTGCAATTGCAATGGAATTTCTTGCAAGGCAGGGTCAGCATGAAAGGAAAACCATAGTGTTGTCTGATATGTTTGAAACAGGCAAAGGCAATGATGAACTGTATATGGAGATAGGGAATTTACTTGGAAGTCACAAAATAGACCGTTTTATTGGTATTGGTGATAACATAAGGGAAGTCCGGAGATATTACAGCGGCAATTCTTTTTATTACAGGTTAACTGACGATTTTATCAGCGATTTTAATCCGGGCAGTTTCAGTAATGAGGCCATTCTGCTGAAAGGTTCCAGAAAGTTCGGATTTGAGCGTATATCATTACTTCTTGAAGAAAAGGCACATGCCACAGTTCTGGAGATCAATCTCAACAATCTTATCATGAACTTCAATTATTTCAGGTCCCGTCTTGAACCCGGTACCGGAATCATGGCTGTGGTCAAGGCTTTTTCATATGGCAGCGGAAGCTATGAGATAGCAAACATACTTTCATATAATCTTGTAGATTATCTTGCAGTGGCATTTTTTGATGAGGGCCTTAGCCTCAGAAAAGCAGGTATCTCATTGCCAGTTATGGTTATGAACCCTGATTTCTCCAGCTATCCGCTGATGGCTGACAATTTGCTTGAGCCTGAAATATACAGCTTTTCCGGTCTGAGACTTTTCATAGAGATGGCTGAGAGTAAAAATCTTAAGAGATATCCCGTTCATATTAAACTTGATACAGGGATGCACAGGCTTGGATTTACATCTGATGAATTACCCGAACTCATTAAGATCCTTGTTGCCGGTAAGTCCATTGAGATAAAATCTCTGTTTTCTCATCTTGCGGCTGCCGATGACCCTTTTCATGATGATTTTACAAGAGAGCAGATCGCCCTTTTCAGGGTAATGTCTGATAATATTTGCAAAAAACTCGGTTATCCTGTTTTGCGTCATATTCTTAATTCTGCGGGTATTGAACGTTTTCCCGGTGCACAGTTTGATATGGTGAGGCTGGGAATAGGTATGTACGGTATAAGCTCGCTGAGAAATAACCGGCTTGCCAATGTGAATACTTTCAGGAGCGTAATATCGCAGGTAAAGAATGTTCCGGCCGGCAGGACCGTTGGATATGCCAGGGCACACAGAACAGTTTTTGATACCAGGGTTGCCATAGTGCCGGTTGGTTATGCTGACGGACTGGACAGGAGGCTGGGCAACGGGAGGGGCATGATGATCGTTAACGGTTTTTCTGTTCCTGTTCTTGGAAATATCTGTATGGATATGTGTATGCTTGATATAACCGGCACCAATGCAAGGGAGGGTGACGAGGTGATTATTTTTGGTGATGAGGTTACCATTTCCGATATTGCAAAATTATTGGGCACTATTCCATATGAAGTATTTACGAATATTTCGGGAAGAGTTAAGCGTGTTTATGTTCAGGAATAATAACAGTAAATATATAATATGCCGGAGATATCAGCAGTAATAATAACATTTAACGAGGAAGCAAACATTGAACGGTGCCTTAAATCGGTTAGGAATGTTGCAGACGAAATCATTGTAGTCGACTCTTTTTCAACAGATAAAACGTCTGAAATATGCAGTAAATATAAAGCCAGGTTTGTCCACAACACTTTTAACGGGTATATTGAACAAAAGAATTTTGCGCTCTCTATGGCAAAATACCCTGTTGTTCTATCTCTTGATGCTGATGAGGCTCTTTCGGCAGAACTTGAAAATTCAATTCTGAAGGTCAAGGAAGACTGGAGACATGATGGATATTACTGCAACAGGATAAATAATTTCTATGGTAAGTGGATGAGGCATAATAGTAAGTACCCGGACTGGGTTATGAGGTTGTTTGATAAGGAGAGGGGTAGCTGGGGCGGATTAAATCCGCATGACCGGGTGGAACTGAGGAGGGGTTCTTCAACCGCCAGACTTAAAGGCAATATTGAACATTATTCCTATAAATCAATTTCCGAGCATATCAATAAGGTTAACCTGTTCACCGATATAGCAGCCAATGCCTACTACAAGAACAATATAAGTGCCGGATATCTGAAAATATTTATTCATCCGGCATGGAAATTTTTCAGGGAACTGATTATCAGAAGAGGTATACTTGACGGTTATTACGGTGTGGTGCTGGGTGGAATAAAATCATTTGAGACATTTCTTAAGTACATTAAGCTGAGACATTTATACCGCAAATCCCGTTAATATAAATTTCCAAATCAGCCATGTTTGCTTATTTTTTCAAGCTGATCATAATCAAGAATCCGTATTTTTCTGCCATCAATAGAGATAACGCCTTCAGAAGCAAAGTTTGACAGGGTGCGGATGGCGTTGGATGTAGTCATGTTTGAAAGGTTGGCAATATCCTCTCTTGAAAGATATACTTTAATTGTTTGATTATCCTTTTCCATTCCGTATGTATCCTTCAGGAATATAAGGGATTCGGCCAGTCGCCCCCTTATATGTTTTTGAGTCAGGGTTACCGTGCGGCTGTTTGAAAAGCCCAGTTCGGTGGCAAATGATTTTATGATGCTTAATGAAAGCATTGAATTTGTCTGCAGAACCTTAAACAGAGATTCCCTGTTTATTATACATATTGTAGAATCTTCTATAGCCAGGGCGGAAGCCATGTAATTCTCTTCGGCAAAAAGCGCCCTGTAGCCAATAAAACCAATTGGTTTGGCCATCCTTACAATTTGCTCCCTGCCTCCGATACCTTCTTTGTATATCTTGACCTTCCCGGCAGACAGACATATCAGTCCCTCAGGTCTTTCCCCTTCACTGTATATTGTTTCTCCTTTACGGAACTTCAAACATTTATGTTTCTCTGAAAGAATTTCCTTCTCCTTCTGCGTCAGTCCGAAGAAAATGGAATTTTCATTGTTGATGCAGTGATTGCAGATAATGTTGCTCATGTCGGTAATTATTGAACCCAGTGTGCAAATGTAGTGAATGCCTGATATTTTTAAAACAGAAACTATTCATGTATGTCCGGATGAAGCTCAAAGTCACAAAATTATGATTATATGCTTATGTGCAAATATCTTATCAAAGTCTTTCAGGTTGTCAAAATTTTGCTACCAGCGGCATAGCCCTGCCCTTACCGAATGCTTTGGAACTAATTCTCAATACCGGCGGGCTCTGGTATCTTTTGTATTCTGTTGAATTTACCATATGTAAAATCTTTTCCACAAGCTTTCTGTCAAAACCCTCTTTTGCTATTTCCCGTACATCCTTTTTCTGTTCAATATATCTGAACAATATCTTATCCAGCAGGTCATAATCGGGAAGAGAATCAGTATCCTTTTGATTTTCCTTCAGTTCTGCACTGGGAGCCCTTTTTATCGTACTCTCGGGAATTATTATTTCATTTCGGTTAATATACCGGGCAAGCTCATACACCTGTGTTTTGTATACATCTCCGAGAACAGACAAAGCGCCGTTTGTATCACCGTACAGGGTAGCGTATCCAACAGCCGATTCACTCTTGTTAGAGGTATTGAGCATAATTAACCCAAACTTGTTTGCCATTGCCATAAGCAGTGTGCCCCTGATCCTTGCCTGAATATTTTCCTCCGTTGTATCCTCAGGCAGATTTTTAAAGAGGGGGGCAAGAGAACTACTGAATGAATCAATCAGGTTGTCAATTTCAATTTCATTATATGATACACCTATATTAGCGGCAAGTTTACCGGCATCTTCCCGGGAAACCGGAGAGGAGAATCCGGAAGGCATAAAAACAGAATAAACATTTTCATTGCCGAGGGCATCTGCTGCAATTACAGCAGTAACGGAGGAATCCAGTCCTCCCGAAATGCCCAGTAAGGCTTTCCGGAAACCCGATTTAGCAAAAAAGTCCTTTATCCCCAGAACCAGTGCCCTGTATATCATTTCAGTACCCGGGGTTTGTGCAGGTACCGTACCGTGTGCAGGAGCATTGAGCACTTCCTGCAACTCGTAGATCTGGAAATCCTCTTCAAAGTAACAAATCCTGTCAAAGATCTCTCCTTTATCATTAATGACCAGGGAGCCTCCTTCAAATATAAGGTCAGTATTTGCACCAACCTGGTTAACCATAAATATCGGCAGTCCGTATTTTTTTGAAGTGTTAATAAAAACATCCTTTTTTTTCTGAATATTCGTCCGGGAGAAAGGCGATGCCGAGATATTCACAATAAAATCGGGGTTTTGCTGAGCCAGTTTTTCCATAGGTGAAACCGTGTAGAGCCTTTTGTTCAGAGAACTGTCCTCAAAGTTCTGGTCGAACCACAAGTCTTCGCAAATGGTTATGGCAATTCGTTTGCCTTTATACTCAACGATGTTGAAAACACTATTTGGCTCAAAGTAGCGGTATTCATCAAAAACGTCATAATCAGGAAGCAGGGTTTTGTGATGAATACTTTGTATCTTCCCTTCATACAGAAAGAAAGCTGAGTTAAATAAACTTTTGCCTTCTTTGCCGGGGTTTAAGGAGGGGGAGCCAATAATGACAGCTATATCTGTACAAATTTTCGCGATTTTTTTTACAGTATCCTGACATTTTGAAGTAAAGTGTTTGTAGTCAAGCAGATCAAGGGGGGGGTAGCCGCAAACTGATAATTCAGGAAATATTACCAGATCTGCATTGAACTGCTGGGCCTTTTTTATACAGAACACAATCCTGGTTGTGTTATCATTTATGTTACCAATGTGCAGATTAATCTGGGCAAGGGCAATCTTCATAATTGTATCGGTTAATATTTTACAAATCTATGATCAGATAAATCCCCATGATACTGGTTATCACAAAACAACATGAGGGATTTATTTATATTTTGATTCACATAACATTAATAAAAACAGTTGCTGTTAAAATAGCAATCCTAACCTCAATGACACAGAATTCAGGAGAGCTTTATAATTGTCATTAGCTGCAATATCAAGGAATCTGTGTCTGTATTCAAATCCTGCAATAAAGGCGGTCTGGCCACCGAGAGAATAGTGGATTCCCGTGGCGAACTGGTATGAAAGGTTGAAGAATTCAATTTCATCATCAAGGCTCTCATTTCTAATGTTCAGTGTGCTGATATCAGCATTGGACTTTATATTGAAATGACCGCTTACACCGAGCCTGACATAAATTGTGGTATAGCCTATTTCCCTTGTTGTAAATTTCAGGCCCAGGGGTACATTCAGGTATTGCAGTTTATAGATTGCAATGTTACCGGGGGTTAAAGTGTCAGCATCAGCATGATTGTCGAATTGAAATGCAACACTGTCAGTGAATTTAAGCTTCCCTCCCAGGCTGTTAAGTGACAGCCCTGTTGACAGGGCATAATTTTCACTGAAGAAGTTATCCATTTCAAACCCTGCATTAAAGCCTCCCCTTATGCCGGCATTCTCTGCAATGCGTGATTCAGATTTTAACCACGAAATCTGCGGGTCGGCAAAAACACTGAATCTTAATCCCTGTGCACTGGTAAGGCATGGAAAAGCAATTAGAAAAACGGCTATGTATAATTTAATGAATGAATGCTTTTGCTCAGGTGACACTTTTTTATTCATCGATCGCTTATTTATTCCGGCTCATCAGCATTGCCAAACAAAAAACTGACAGCAACCAAAGGCTGACCGGACCTGTTATTTTAAAATAATTTCTAAAATCTTATCTTTACAAAGATGTGTAAAATCAATTTTATGAACCAGAACATCACTTACAAATATATGAATTTCACATCATTTCTATGAGGCAAAAGGCAATTTTACTACATGTGAGTTCGATCAAAGGTCAATAAACCATATGGGTTTGATCTGCAGTTGATCTCACATTTGTTATTATTCACTTTTTGCAATACAAAGAAGATGTGACATGCATTCGTTTGAAACACTTAACCGGAATTAATTGCAAAATATAATTAATTGATATATAAATTTTTAACGTGCTTTATACATATTAATCTGACAGAAGGACAGTTTGTTTGTGTTAGTTATAACTATATGGTTAATTTTTAATTATATGATTGGAATACAGCCCGGGCAGGGAAAGGGAAAACCTTTTAAAACCGTTTACTGCACAGCTTTTTTGCTTTTGATATCCGTCATTATGACCGGTTGCTCAACATCTGAGAGAAAGCCCGACCTTGATGGTATTGATGCCCGGATAGAAATCATGAGGCTTGAGAAGGATCTTTTTGCTATGGATATTGACAGCATCCCCGATCAATTACCGGAAATAGAAGATAAATACGATGAATTTTTTGAAATATTCAATCACCTTATTATCCGCACAGGCAGTCCCCGCTCTCCCGTCTATAATGAACAGCTGCTCAGATTTATTACAGATTATGATATTTACAGGCTGTACAAAGAAGTTGAAAGGGTGTTTCCTGATCTGGATAATCTGGAAGAAGAGCTCGAAAATGCATTCCGGTATTTTATTTATTATTTCCCCGATCACCAGGTTCCACAGGTATATACCTATATTTCCGGCTTCAACCAGTCCGTCGTCACTGCCGAAGATATCCTGGCTATAGGACTTGACAAATATCTGGGAAGCGATAATGAATTTTATTTTAAACTTCAGTTGCCGAATTATCAGAAGATGAATATGCACCCCGCAAAGATATCATCGGACTGTATGATTGCATGGGTTATGACGGAATATGAATTTAATGACAATGATGACAACCTGCTCAGTCATATGATCTATCACGGTAAATTGCTTTACATAGCCGATATGTTGCTGCCTGACCAGCATGACACACTCAAGGCCGGGTTTAGTTTGTCGCAGCTGGAGTGGTGCATTGAAAATGAAAGCCGGATGTGGACTTACCTGGTGGAGAACAAACTGTTGTTCTCCACCGATTCAAGGACAATTAGCCGGTTTATCAATGAGGGTCCTTTTACCAGGGAGTTTTCCGTGGAATCCCCGGGAAGAGCCGCAGTATGGCTGGGCTGGCAGATTGTGGATACATACATGAAGAGGCATAACCATATAAGTGCCAGGGAGCTGATGCTGGACACTGATTACCAGGGCATACTGAACAGCGCCAGATACAGGCCCCGGTAAATATAATAAAATGAAGTTGATACGGATTTTAAGATACTTAATTTAAACTATTATTTATTAATTTTTTTACTATGCAATCTGATATTGAACTGGCCCATAAAGCCGAAAAGAAACATATTATTGAAATTGCCTCAGATATCGGAATAAACGAGAATGATCTTGAACTGTACGGAAGGTACAAAGCCAAAGTACCTCTGAAATATATTGATAAGGAAAAGGCAGAAAAGAACACCCTTATCCTGGTATCGGCAATTTCACCCACTCCTGCAGGAGAAGGTAAAACAACCGTTTCAATCGGGCTTTCACAGGGACTTAACCGGATAGGAAAGAAGTGTACCGTAGTTTTGCGGGAGCCCTCGCTGGGACCTGTTTTTGGGATAAAAGGAGGTGCAACCGGGGGAGGGTATTCCCAGGTTTTACCTATGGAGGATATAAACCTCCATTTTACGGGAGATTTTTCTGCAATAGAAAAAGCCAATAACTTACTTGCGGCCCTTATTGACAACAATATTCAAAGCAGGACAAGAAGCATTGGTATCGATCCGCGCACTGTTCTGTGGAAAAGGGTAATGGATATGAATGACCGGTCCCTGCGGAATGTCATTGTAGGATTGGGAGGTGCATTAAGCGGGGTCCCGCGTGAAGGGGGATTTAATATAACAGCTGCCTCTGAAATAATGGCTGCACTGTGTCTGGCTGATGACCTTCCTGATCTTAAAAACCGGATGGGTAATATCTTCATTGGATTTACCAATGATAAGAAACCCGTCTATGCAAAGGACCTGAATGCTCATGGTGCTATGACAGCCTTATTGAAAGATGCTGTCAAACCAAATCTTGTTCAGACCATGGAAAATACTCCTGCCATAATCCATGGCGGTCCTTTTGCCAATATAGCACAGGGCACCAATTCCGTAATAGCAACGAGAATGGGACTGTCGCTTACCGATTATGTCGTTACAGAGGCAGGATTCGGTTTTGACCTGGGAGCCGAAAAATTTTTTGATATCAAGTGTGGCTATTCTGGATTATCGCCCAAAGCAGTGGTCCTGGTTGCAACTGTCAGGGCGTTGAAATATCACGGAGGTGATGATCCGGCAGGACTCAGTGATCCTGACCCGGAGGCATTGAAAAAGGGTTTGCCCAACCTGTCAAAACATGTAGAGAACATTCAGGCATTTGATATATGTGCTGTTGTTGCTATAAACAGGTTTGCCACAGACACAGATGAGGAGATCAATATTATCATGCATCACTGCAGGGAGATTGGTATTGAGGCTGTAGTAACTGATGTATGGGGTAAAGGAGGAGAGGGCGCTGTTGAACTTGCAAAGAAGGTGAGCATGGTTGCTTCCAATTGCAAAAACAAATTCAGACCAATGTATGAATGGGAATGGGATATTCCTAAAAAGGTTGAAACTGTTGCCAGAAAGATTTACGGTGCCAACGCGGTTGATTTCACAAAGAAGGCCGTGGCGGATCTTAAAAAGATAGAAAAACTCGGCCTCGGGAAGCTGCCGGTATGTATCGCAAAGACACAAAAATCACTATCAGACAATCCCGAACTGCTTGGAAGACCAAAAGATTTTATTGTGACGGTAAGGGAGATTGAGATTGCATCTGGTGCAGGCTTTGTTATTCCAATAACCGGTGATATAATGCGAATGCCGGGCTTACCAGCCACTCCTGCTGCAGAGAAAATCGACATTGATGATGAAGGGAATATTTCCGGCCTTTTCTGAATACCATGCATAAAAAATGTCCGTGAATCTGATCACGGACATTTTTTATGCAGTTATAATGCCTGTTATTCCGGGTGAATTGCTTCAACCGGACAAACATCGGCACATGCACCGCAATCTGTGCATACCTCAGGGTCTATTTTATAGATGTCTCCTTCTGATATAGCTTCAACGGGGCATTCATCTATGCAGCTACCGCAAGCTGTACAATCATCTGTTATTACGTAAGCCATTTTTTGTTGATTTTAGTTAAAGATTCATTAATTAAATCGAATGCAAATATATTCTCAAAAATAAGATACTGAAATGATTTTTGATACATTCAGGCAATTTGAAGCTAATTTAAATAAACTTCATATGTTGCCGGAGAAAAGGTAAAAGTAATACAATACTTATTTATGAAAACTGCAAAAAATCAGTTTTTCAAAAAATCATCATATATTGTTCAGAAATGATAAAGCAAGCCATGCCGGCAGGCCACTGCCGGTGATAATGGATTTTTCATCAATGTCAAAACCGGGAGTATGCAATAAATTTCCCGGTCTGCCTGTGCCCAGCCTGTAGAATACTGAGGGAAAGCTTCCTGCAAACCAGGCAAAATCTTCCGTTGTCATTCTTACGGGAAGCTCTTTCACGTTTTTCTCTCCCAGGTATTCTGTCATCAACTGCTTTACAAGTGAGGTTTTTACAGGATCATTAATTAAAACAGGGTATCCCTTTCTTATCTCAACACTGCATTTTGCCCCCAGATTATGAGCGGTATTCGTTGCAACAGAGGTTATTTTTTCATGGGCTTTTGCTCTCCATGATTCGTCCATTGTACGAAAAGTTCCTTCAAGTATTGCTTCTTTCGGGATTACATTGGTAGCACCGTTGGCAATCATCTTACCAAAACTCAGAACGGTCGGTATACCGGGCGGTGCCAGACGGCTTGATATCTGCTGAAGGGCCACAACAACTTGCGAAGCGGCAACCACTGTGTCGACAAGCATATGAGGCATTGCGCCATGGCCACCTTCTCCTGAGATATTGATGTAAATTTCATCACCCGATGCCATGTAAAGTCCGGATTTAACTCCGGCAACACCGGTATCCAGTTCCGGTAAGACATGCTGAGCAAGGATAAGGTCCGGTTCCCTGCCTTTAAACAGGTCTTCTTCCAGCATCTTTTTTGCTCCTCCCGGCAGACTCTCTTCTCCCGGCTGGAATACCAGGTAAACAGTGCCGGAGAATTCTTTTTCCATTTCTTTGATTATCCTGCCGCTTCCAAGCAGGCAGGCGGCATGCACATCGTGTCCGCAGGCATGCATTATCCCGGGTTTACATGACATAAATGGAAGGCCTGTTTCTTCCTGAACAGGCAGTGCATCAAGCTCTGCTCTCAATGCAACGCTATGGCTGCTTTTTTTCTTCTCTCCCGTTATCCGGGCAATAATCCCTGTACCTGCAACAGAATTGAAATCTATTCCAAATTTGCGTAGTTTGCCTGAAATAAAGCGGGAAGTTTCAAATTCGGCAAATGACAACTCGGGGTGCATGTGTATATGTCTTCTTATCTCCCTGATTTCGTTGAAATACAGACCGGCTTTTTCTTTTATTTTATCTGCAAGGTCCATTTTGAGTATGATTTTATCCTGATAATATTGATACCTTTGTATTTTTGAGGCATTATTGGGGAGTATCTAAAATCAAAGTATTTTTGCCTGAAACGATGTCAGGGCATTTGCAAAGATAATAAATATTGATGCATGTAAGGTTCAGGTTTCGATACTACATATGATAAATATTGTGATTTCAGGAGATTAGATTTTTTCAGTTGACATAAAAACTTTTGGTCATGAAGTTAGTAAAAACCTTTTCAATAGTCGCAGCGTTATTCATTTTCTGGTCTTCTGTCCGGTCCCAGAACAATAATTCGTCAGTTCATTTTGATAGCAACCAGCATAATTTTGGAATTATAAATGAATCAGAAGGTGCTGTCAGGCATGATTTTTTGTTTACCAATACAGGCACTGATCCGCTGGTTATAACAAATGTCAGGGCAGGCAGGGGTGTATCTGTTTTACAATTCACAAGGAGTCCGGTTATGCCTGGCGACTCAGGAGCAATAACCCTTGAGTTCAATCCCGTCAATATGCCCGGAAGGTTTAACAGGAACATCATTGTCAGTGCCACAGGAAATCCTTCTTCTGCGTCACTCAGACTGCTGGGAGAAGTTATTCCCAGGGAAAAAACCCCTGAGGAGCTATATCCGAGGGAAATAGGATTGTTAAGGCTGAGGTCCAACCATATCTCTTTCGGGAACTTATCACCGGGTTCTGTAAAAACTGATTCTCTTCAGGTTATAAATCTTTCGGACAGGGATCTGGACATATCCTTCTCAGGTATTCCCGGGAATTTGACAGTTGAAGCTGTTCCCCGCATACTGAAACCCGGAGACAAAGGTGTTTTAAGGGCAAACTGGGATGGGGGGCAGACTGATGAATGGGGTGTTATTACCAGACATTTCAGGGTTGTCGTTAACGGCGAAGCAAGGGGCAGTAATATTATATATTCAAGTGCCAACATTCAGGAGGATTTTTCCGGGATGAGTAAACAGGAGATGTTAGATGCCCCTTCCATAGAATTTGATTCCAGGGTTTTTGATTTTGGTAAAATAGTGCACGGGGAAAGCATTGAGCATGATTTTGTCTTTACAAACACTGGCAGGTCTGATCTCATTATTCGTCGTGTAAGGGCAGGCTGCGGGTGCACGGCAATAGAGCCGCTGAAGACTTTGCTTAAGCCCGGAGAGTCAAGCGCTATAAAGGCTGTTTTTAGCTCACGGGGCTTCCGCGGAAAGCAGAACAAGGGAATATCGGTCATCAGCAATGACCCCTCAAGTCCCCATATAGTTCTCCGGATTACCGGGGAGGTAATAGCAGAATGAAAAAAAAGGAAAAAAATAAAAGTGCATTATCTGTCAACAGCGGTGTTGAGCAGCCCCCTTCTGTGAATCCCGGCTCAGTGAAATCTTACCGGGCAAGGAACAGGGATAAGATATCCGTTATCAGGTACAGGGACGGGATACTGAAAGGAAATATCAGCCTTCTCAGCCAGGCGATAACACTGGTTGAAAGCTCTCTGCCTGATCATCAGAAGATTGCCATAGAACTTGTGGAGGAATGCCTGCCATTCAGCGGAAATTCTGTCAGAATTGGGATTACAGGCGTTCCGGGTGTTGGAAAGAGTGCTTTTATTGAAAGCTTTGGCAAAATTCTCACAAAGCGTGGAGCAAAACTTGCTGTTCTGGCTGTTGATCCGAGCAGTGAGCTTTCAGGGGGCAGCATACTGGGTGATAAAACAAGGATGGAGGAGCTGTCGGCTGATCCTTCTGCTTTTATCCGACCTTCTCCATCAGGAGGATCACTGGGAGGGGTAGCCAAAAAAACACGGGAAAGCATCATTCTTTGTGAAGCCGCCGGTTTTGATACAATCATTGTCGAAACAGTCGGTGTAGGGCAGAGTGAGACAGCGGTGCGCTCAATGGTCGATTTCTTTCTGCTTTTAATGCTTGCCGGTGCAGGTGACGAATTACAGGGTATAAAAAGAGGGATCATGGAAATGGCCGATATGATAGCGATTACAAAATCCGATGGAAATAATGTAGCAAGAGCCGGCCTTGCAGGTTCACAGTACCGGAATGCCCTGCAACTTTTTCCTCCGTCTGCCTCGGGATGGATACCAAGGGTTCATACCTGTTCATCATATACAAGGGAAGGACTTGAAGAGATACGGGAAACCATTGATGAATATTTTAATGTTACACAAAAAACAGGTTTCTTTGACAAAAACCGCAGTGAACAGGCTCTTTACTGGATGCATGAGAGTATTTTGCAACAGTTGAAAGAAGGATTCTATAAAGATCCCATAGTTGCACCGGAGCTGGAAATGATGAGTCGGGATGTTGTCAAAGGGCGGATATCAAGCTTCATGGCTGCCAAAAAGCTGCTTGACCGATACCTGGTTAAAGACAAATAGTGAAATATTTTTAATGATTTAATCATATAAAGGTGGTAAACAGCAAGATAAATATTAAAAACAAGAAGGCATCTTTTAATTTTCAGTTCGAAGAGAAATTTATTGCAGGGATAGTTCTTGGCGGAACAGAAATTAAATCAATACGACAGGGTAAGGCAAATTTAGTTGATGCTTATTGTTTTTTCCAGGGCGATGAGCTGTGGGTAAGCGGAATGCACATTGCCGAGTATTCATTTGGCAGTTACAATAATCATGACCCGAAGCAGGACCGAAAATTACTTTTGAACAGGCGGGAACTGAATAAACTGAAAAAAAAATCACAGGAAAAGGGTTTTACCATTGTTGCTACACGTCTTTTTATCAATGAAAAAGGACTGGCAAAACTTGAAATTGCTCTTGCAAAGGGTAAAAGGGAATATGATAAACGTGAGGATATCAGAAAACGTGATACCAAAAGAGAGCTTGACAGGATAAGGAAAATGTAGGTTACTGGGAAAAGAAGAAGTCGTTCAGCTCATATATATCCTCTGCCGTAAAATCTGATTCACTATCGAAAAACATGTCTATACCCCTTATCAGTTCTTCGAAAGATATGAATCCGTCACTGTCTTTATCAAGTGATTTGAATTTTGAGGGTATCCCTGAATAGCTGCGACGCGAATACCCGCTGTAACGGTATGGGGTATCGGAAGTGAGCAGGTCTGTTTCATGTCTGGCGACAGCTTCTTCGCTTTTTCCGAGAAGCCGGATTAACTGATCACCGGTTAATTCTCTTCCATAATCATCAACAAATGCTCCCGGACGGGTGTCTGATTCTTTGTCTATGTAATCAGGAACCCCGTCTCCATCACTGTCTGCCGGACAACCGTGCTCATCAACTTCCACTCCCTGCGGGGTGCCCGGACATCTGTCATAGAAATCAAATACTCCGTCACCATCTTCATCTTCGATAAGTGTGTAATCGAATTCAACATCTGCATACAACCGTTCCACTATGATTGTCTCAGGATCTGAAAAGAGGTCGAGATGAAACGTAACATATGAATATGAGAACCGGTCATTCCTGTTACTGCCTGTAATGCCTGTGCCTTCAGAGCTGACATTGTCAATAAGGTCTGTAAAGGAAAAGTGCACTGAACTACCTACTCTTATAAATAATCTGTCTGAAACCCTGAAATCCAGACCGAAATCAACGGGAATGGCAAAGGCTGTCTGGGGATACTCACCTAACCCGTAAAGGTTGGCACTCCTGAGGTCGGTTTCGTAAACGTAGTTGCGTTGAATTAAAATACTTTCATGTGCATTGGGCGCATCTTCAGGAATATTTCTTATAGTGCCGTCAGACCAGTAGTTATAAGGGCGGCCGCTTGAATCAAGAAGGTCTGCTTTGGAATTAAACTGGAATGATTCGGCACCGACTGAAACAAAAGGGGTTATCCACCTGTTCCTCCTGAAGATATGGTTGAAGGTGTACTCGAAATTCATTCCGAAGTTGATTATCTCGGACTGGAAGTTGAGATTCCTTTCAGGAGAGAGATAAGATCTTTCATTCCCTGTGATCTTTCCGTAGAGCATGAAAAAATTGAGCCTGTAGTTTCTCCTGTTGTCGAGAAAGGTGGAGATGTTGATCCTGAAGCCCGGTTGTGTACCCCACATGCCGTTATAATAATCACTCACATCACCTGCAAAATCAAAGTAACCTAAACCTAAAGCAATAACCGGTTTGTAGACGGGATCATCCACCTCAACTTCTTCAATAAGAAGGCGTTCGAATTCATCATCCTCGCCGGTCTGTGCATACAGGAATTTAGTGGTAATGATTACCAGTATAAGTGATAGAAGAAAGGGATTTACAAACCTCATATTAAATTTACTCTACGGGGTTTTGATATTTCCTGCGAGAGTAAAAATAATAAGATATCTTTTAAAAACTTCAATTTAAAGATTTTCTTTCATTATCCCGGTGCCCGGTAAACAGGGACAGGGTATTTTTACCTTACCCATTGATGGTCTCCTATTACCAGAGCTTCCTGCACGGTAATTCTCTGTCCCTCATTATAGGCTGAAACAAAGGCGTCACCTACCGGGGTGGTATTCCATATATTGACCCTCCTGTCCCTGGCGGACCTGTAATCGGAGAATGAGCCTATGGAATATTTGATCCAGCCTTCATGGATCTCCGTATGTACCTCATCTGTTATATTTAATCTTCTGAAGTAACTCCTGACATCAACCGGCCTGTGCCCCGCAGCCAGCTGCACCCTGTAATATACACCCTGTTCGGCTTCCAGTGGATTACTCAGCTTCATCTCAGGCCTGAAATCAGGCCTTGTTGCAACAGTTGGCGGGGCAGGAGGAGTTCGGGCTGCAGCTACCGGTACCGGTGTCTGATCTGAAATTTCAGTTTCCCTTGATACAGAGGCGATCAATTGTTCCCTTTCATTTTCAGACAATTCTCTCAGATCAGCATCATCCTGTGTTATTTTTCTGTTTATTGTTACATCGTTGTGCACGAATGAGAACTCTCCGGTCAATTCGGGGATTTCATCAGTCTGTTCATCGGGAATAAGCCTGTAGGAGACAAAAAAAGTTCTTGCAGGAGGCAGGTTTCTCCATATGATCCTTGCCCTTTGTCCTGAAAAAGAGAATATACCACCTTGACTATCAAGTTCAATGGCTCTGAATCCATCGGGAATCTTATCTTCAATTTTTGCAAAATGTTCCTTGTCTTCCTTATTGACAAGTATAGTGACAATAAACCCCAGGTCATTATCCGGAACAGGTTCCTGCCTTATCGCCACAATGTCACGGGTACTGACAGCCGCCGGGGCAGGCAACCTTGCGGCGGCTTCGCTTATATCGACAATAAGCCTCTCCTCAATAACGGGTGAGGGGTTGATAGCCATGGTCATGCCCGAAGCCCCGGCCAGTACGCGCTGATTGTTTTCAATATAGCTGAATGTCCCGTTAAGCTGAAGGTCTCCCTTAAGACGTTCGTGAATGTGGAGCCTGTAACGTATTGTTATGTCCTCTTCCCGGGGCAGGCTGAGCCATATCATTGTTACGGTATTATCTTCAAAGGAGAAATTCATATCTGCCGGATAAACGGGTGATGCTGTCACTCCGTATGGCAGTTCCTGCTGAAAGCGGGCAAATCCGGTAAGCTGGCCTTTGTGAAGTTCTATTTCTACTTCAACGGTGCTTCCTGCCTCTGCAACGGTAGGAGCTTTTATTTGCAGATAAACATCCTGGTTGTTGAACATGCTGATAAAAAGAACTGAATTCAGAATAATTACCAGAATGATATATTTTATCATATCAGCAGTGAATCTGTAAATTAAGAATATGATACCCCTTCCGGGGAAAGCACCAAATATTTGATAAAAGTCAGAAAAAAAAACAAAAGTTTTTAATTACCTTAAAATCAAATATTAACAAATTATCAACAGTGTGATGAATGGGGATTCATAGGTAATAAAAGAAGCCAGAAATTTGGATTAAAAATTTGGGCTGAGAAGGTATTTTGAATAGAATGAGTTGATCTGTTCCACTGCTTCATCGGCAGTATCGACAAGTGCAAACAGTTCCATATCATCAGGATTTATGTTGCTCTCTTCTGTCATCATCACATCTTTTATCCACTCTATCAATCCATTCCAGTATTTCTTACCTACTAGTATGATAGGGAATTTTTCGATTTTTTTTGTCTGGATCAGGGTTATGGCTTCAAAAAGTTCATCAAATGTGCCGAAACCTCCCGGCAGTACAATGAAACCCTGGGCATATTTAACGAACATGACTTTGCGCACAAAAAAATGGTTGAAGGTGATTAGCTTATCCGGGTCAATAAACATGTTTGCACCCTGTTCATGGGGAAGGTCAATATTAAGGCCGACAGACCGTCCGCCTCCTTTTCGTGCACCCATGTTTGCGGCTTCCATTATTCCGGGTCCGCCACCCGTTATTACACCATATCCGAACTGTGTCAGCTTAAAGGCGATCTCTTCTGCAAGTTTGAAATATTTATTGTCCGGAGAAGTCCGGGCTGAACCGAAAATTGAGACGCAGGGACCTATTCTGCTCATTTTTTCAAACCCTTCGACAAATTCGGCAAGAACCTTGAACACAGTCCATGAATCAAAAGTTTTAATCTCATTCCAGTCTTTTTCTGAAAAAGCACTTTTTATTTTTTCTTTATCCGGCATCATAGTATGATATATTACTTTATTAAGGGTTTATTAAAGTTTTCTCTGCAGTATTTTGATTTAAAATGGCTTTAAGGCATTTTCCTGTAAAACTGCCGGTGTTCCGGGCAACTGATTCGGGTGTTCCTGAAGCGAGTAACATGCCACCTCCGTTGCCCCCCTGGGGACCAAGGTCTATTATATGGTCAGCAACTTTGATAACATCCATATTATGTTCTATCACAATTACGGTATTTCCTTTATCTACAAGAGTGTTCAGGACATCCAGCAAAACTCTTACATCTTCAAAATGCAGTCCGGTTGTCGGTTCATCCAGTACATACAGCGTTTTGCCGGTATCTTTCTTTGCCAGTTCGGCGGCTAATTTTACTCTTTGTGATTCACCCCCCGAGAGGGTGGTAGATGCCTGCCCCAGCTTCACATATCCCATACCGACCTTCTGAAGGGTTTTCAGTTTCCGGTTTATGGCCGGGATTTTCCCGAAAAATAATGCTGCCTGGTTGATTGTCATATCGAGAACATCGCTAACGGACTTGCCTTTATATTTAACCTCAAGCGTTTCCCTGTTATATCTTTTTCCGTTACAATCTTTGCACAAAACATAGACATCGGGCAGGAAATTCATTTCGATTGTCTGTAAACCTGCGCCCTTGCAGGTTTCGCATCTGCCTCCCCTGACATTGAAGGAAAAACGGCCTGCTTTGTAGGCTCTGATTCTGGATTCAGGTGTCTGTTCAAACAGTTTCCTGATATCAGAAAATACTCCGGTATATGTAGCAGGATTGGATCTGGGAGTACGTCCAATGGGTGACTGGTCAACTTCAATGATTTTGTCCGTGTTATTTATACCTGCAATGCTTCTATACGGGAGGGGTTCTGTCATCGACCTGTAAAAATGCCTGCTCAGTACTGGTTGCAGCGTTTCTTTGATAAGGCTCGATTTTCCGCTTCCAGAGACGCCGGTAACGCAGATGAATTTGCCGAGAGGGATATCGACATCAATGTTTCTGAGATTGTTGCCTTGTGCTCCCTTCAGATAAATATGCATACCGTTGCCTTCACGTCGCCGGGGAGGCAATTCAATCTCTTTTTTCCCTGAAAGGTAACAACCTGTCAGGGTATTTGACATACTTATGTCGTCTGGTGTGCCGCAGGCTGCTATTTCGCCTCCTTTCCTGCCTGCCCTGGGTCCCATATCAATAACATAATCGGCCGACTGTATCATATCCCTGTCATGCTCAACCACGATTATCGAATTTCCCTTATCACGCAGCTGCTGAAGAGAATTTATCAGTTTTCTGTTATCTGTCTGGTGCAGGCCTATGCTGGGTTCGTCGAGCACATATAGAACATTGACCAGTTGTGAACCGATCTGTGTTGCCAGACGGATACGCTGGCTCTCTCCGCCGGACAGGCTTGCCGAACTGCGGTTCAGGGAGAGGTAATTAATGCCCACACTGAGAAGAAAACCCAGTCTCGACCTGATCTCTTTTATTATTTCTGTTGCAATTATCTTTTGTTTAACTGAAAGATGGCTTTCAAGTGAAGAAAACCATTTATCCAGAACATCCAGGTCCATTACGGCAAGTTCGGCAATATTTTTTCCGTTTATCCTGAACCACAATGCTTCCTGCTGCAGACGTGTGCCATTGCATACAGGGCATATTGTTTTTTTCAGATACTGTTCGGCCCATTTTTCTCCCCTGTTATTACTGCCGTTAGTACGAATATTTGCAATATAGTTTATTACCCCGTCAAAACTCATAAAATAGTTTGATGCCGAACCCAGAGGAGAGTGCAGCAGTTTAAAAGATTCTTCCGATCCGTGAAGTATTATATTCATAGCAGCTTCGGAAATATCTTTAATGGGGGTGTTAAGGGTGAAGTTATATTTGGCAGCTATAGCTTCCAACTGCCAGAATATAAGGGAATTTTTGTAAGGACCCAAAGGTTCTATTCCTCCCTTTTTTATTGAAATATCAGGTCTGGGAATTATTTTGACCAGGTCCATCTCGGTCACACTTCCCAGTCCGCCACATCTTTTGCAGGCACCCCGCGGAGAGTTGAATGAAAAACTGTGGGGCGCCGGTTCATTGTATGATATCCCTGTTGAGGGACACATGAGCTGTTTGCTGAAATACCTTGTATCACCGCTCTCCATGTCAAGAATCATGATAATACCTTTCCCGTGAAACATCGCCGTTTGCAAGGTATCGTCAATCCTTTTCCTGTCCTTTCCGGTAACAACCAGTTTATCAATTACAATCTCAATGTTATGTGTTTTATACCTGTCAACACTATAGCCCGGCCGGAGTTCCTTTATCTCTCCGTTGACCCTGGCATAAAGAAATCCCTTCTTTCTTATCTGTTCAAACAGCTCTTTGTAATGACCTTTTCTGCCTTTTACAACCGGTGCAAGTATGACGGCTTTTTTGTTATTATATTTTTCAGTTATCAGATGGATGATCTGTTCATCGGTATACCTGACCATCTCTTCTCCTGTTTCGTATGAATATGCCTTAGATGCCCGTGCATAGAGCAACCGGAGGAAATCATATATCTCTGTAATTGTGCCAACGGTAGACCGGGGATTTTTGCTGTTGGATTTCTGCTCTATGGCAATTACCGGACTGAGCCCGGATATTTTGTCCACATCCGGCCTTTCCATGTTACCCAGAAACTGTCTTGCATAGGCAGACATGGTCTCCATATATCTTCTTTGTCCCTCTGCATATATGGTGTCAAATGCAAGGGAAGATTTACCGCTGCCGCTTAAGCCCGTAACCACAACAAGCTTATTCCTGGGAATGCTTACGTCAATGTTTTTAAGGTTATGAACCCTGGCACCCAGAACTTCAATGTTGCCTGTCTTATCTCTTTTAAAATTGTTTCCTGATTTTCCCAACTCCGGTAATGGTTATTTGCATGTGTATAAATGGTATGGATCAGTCTAATATTCAATATCCTTATCCGGTATATCCGTTGAAAAATATCCTTTGGTGATCCGGGCATTTTCAGCTGGTAAACGGATAATGTAGTTTCTGCCGTGCCGGTTTGTCAGATATGGCCTGCGCAACCATGGGTTAAGGTATTTGAGTATTTTGTAGTTTGTGTCATATTGTTTGGCGAAATCGGCAAAGTTATCAATATTTGAGTCCACCTCCACTTCAATATATTCCACCGGGTGATAAAGGTCCTTTTCCTGTAAATGGAAACCATATTCAGAAGGATTTTTAATAATTTCTTTTATGGCAAGCACTCTGAAAATATACCGCTGGGTTTCTTCATTCAGCAGAAGATCGTAATAATTGGTTTCTTTCTGGATTATTACCTGGTTATCCATACCCCTGCGTCCGGCATTGTAACTTGCAGCAGCCATGGTCCAGTTGTTGTATTTAGCGTATGATTCCAGCAGAAACCTGCAGGCTGCTTCAGTTGATTTCTGAAGATGGTATCTTTCATCCACCTCTTCATTAACTTCGAGCCCGTAATCTCTTGCTGTCCCCCTCATGAATTGCCAGAAACCAACTGCTCCGGCAGGTGAAATTGCATTTGTGAGTCCGCTCTCGGCAAGGGCAAGATACTTGAAGTCATCAGGAATGCCAAATTCCTCGAGGATGGGTTCAATTTCGGGAAAATACCTGTTGGCGCGTTTTATAAAGAGAAGGGTTTGTGACTGCCAGTATGTGTTTACAAGGATCTCCCTGTCAAAGCCCTCCCTTACATCAAAATTTTCAACAGGGACTGCTTCGCCTGCAAACTCCAGTTTATCGGGTATATCCAGGGCATAAATGCCATAAAGATTCTTGAAACCGTCAATAGTAACCTGATTATCATCGGGCTGAAAAAAACTGAAAAGCTGAATAACAGCACCCAGCATCAGAATGAGAAACAGAAAGGAAACGGGACGCATAATAAACTTAACAAAAGAGTTTCTGATATTATTCTTTGTCAGCAAGTTTTAAGTTATTAAGGGGTTAAACATTATATACGGAGAAATCATTACGGTGTCCGGGTAATTGACTGCCGGTCAACAATCCCTTTCCTGCCGGTGGTTTGGTCCGGATATTATCAAAAGAATGACTTTAAAAAGTCCAAAAATAACGAAAATATTATAATATTCGGTGCCTTCAGTGGTAATTAAATCAATGGGACTGGCCGGTGATATGCACAAAGAATGTAAGCAGGGGGAAATGTGTTTTTCCGGGCGTGGCTGTTATCAGAACCTGTATGATATTCCGGTATACAGGGATAGTGAATAAGGGTGAAAGTGCAGGTATGATCGGGTATTAACCGGACTTATGAAATGATTCAGCTTCGGTTCAACTATCAAAAGCATATTTTCATTCAGTTTATGCTCGATTCCAATTCCCAGAATACCGCTGAGTCCGAAATTCTTTAAATTCAGTGTCTGACCGAGATTGATATTTTCTCCAGGATATTTCAGGGTTACACTATTGCCCACCAGTATATTAGCCCCAAAGCCTCCTGAGAGCACCAGGCTGTAATCTCCGTTTGATAGCCGGTATTTTATCAGAAGGGGTGTATGCATATAATACAATCCCTGTATGATCCTGACATGATCGGATCTTCCTACAAAAGGAAGATTTTTTCTTTTGCCTTCAGCCACCAGATATTTATTCGTTGTATTGATCATTCCCAGTGAGTTAGGCTCATAATGAACGCCTTCCTCCAGTATAAGTTGCTGGCTTTCCGCCGGATATTCCAGTTCTGAAAATTCCTTGATAATCAAACCCCCGCCGATGCTTTGGCCCATTCTTGACAAACCGAGTCCGGATTGCACAGAGAGCCTGTCATTTATAATGTAGGTTATGCTTATTCCACCTGAAAAAGATGCCAGTCCTGATTCAGCATTGTTAAAATCTGTTTTGCCTGAACCTCCGGGGTATCCGTTACTCAATGAACGGTATGAGTATGCCGGAGCTGCTGCTATACCTATAATAAGTTTTCCTTTTTGTCCGCTTGCGGTAAAAAGTGTTTCATCACGGGGGCGTGACGGTCTCTCCTGCATATATTTCAGGGCGTCAGAGGTTTCTGCATAAGCTATTTCTTCAGAGGTTTTTGACGGGGGAGGTTCCGGCAGCAGGTATTCTTTCATTCTGCTGCTGTATTCAGGTATAATATCATTCTGAACCTTTGATGCATCTATCTTTCTATCGGCAGAGGAAGGAGAAGAAATCTCAGCAATATCTTCTTTTTCGTCAATAATTAAAGGGGCTGGAGGGGGGGCAGGCATGTCAGACGATTCAGGCAGAGGGATTATCACCGTTTTTTCGGGTGACAGGTAGTTATCCCTTAGGGTGTCCTGCCTGGTAACATAAATAAGGCCCCCGCCAATCCCCAGTAAAAGAGTTATTGTTGCCGCGATTCTTGCAAACTGGCTAATTATTCGTGACCTTTTCCTTGCTTTAAGACCTTTGCTGATATTATTCCAGACTTCCGGAGGCGGAATTGATCTGCCTCCCGACAATTCATTCCTGAACAATTCATCAATATGTTGTCTCTTTTCAGGCATTTCTTTTTTTCCTTGGTTCAGAAGTATTTCTTTTTTTTATCATCTCCTTTAATGAAACTCTTGCACGGTGCAGATGTGATTTTGATGTATTTTCCGGTATTCCGGTCAATTCGGTTATTTCTGCATGGTTATAGCCCTCGATGGCATAAAGATTAAAAACGATACGCTGGTTTACAGTTAATCCCTGGATCATCCCCAGGAGATCTTCCTCATTAAGCTCAAAATCGATCTCCGTTATGTCATGGTCTTTATCTTCGGTTAATTCTTCCCTGATTACATAAATCTGCTTCTTTTTCCTTAGAAATTGCAAAGCCGTATTTACTATTATCTTTCTTACCCACCCTTCAAACGAGCCTTCGTGCCGGAAACTTTTTATTTTTGTAAAAACATTTATAAAACCCTCCTGCAAAAAGTCCTTGGCTTCATCATGATCTGAAGCATACTGAAGACATACATTATACATCACCGGTGAGAGTAGTCTGTATAACTCCTCCTGGCTTTTACTGTCCTCATTAATACAGCCGGCAATTATTTCATCCAGGTTATCCGTCAATTTTCACTGGCTTTTTACTTTTTCCAAAGTAAGCTTTTATAAGCCAATTAACGAATTTTTTGCCATACAAATTTTATTGCGGCTGAATTATGTTTTTTAAATGATGCAAAAAAATAGCTATTGGTTGCACTAATTTGACTTTTTTCTCTTTACCAGTTTAGCGATAAACCAGACGTTTATAAATAAATTAATTCTGCAGAAATATGCTTTGATATGTTATTTTATCAAACTGGCTTGTTCGGATAAAAGGGTTTTTCTCTTTTTAACGGTCATATTTATATATAAGCATGGCGCAAAGAGTCAGGCAAATAATATCCGGATGTTGCATAACATGATCTCCGTAAGGGGATTATGGAGATATAACCCCGGATAAATATATTATCTGTAATAACAGGCTGTATTATCAGGTTTTGGTAAAACAAAACAGACTGAAAATCTGTTTTATTATTACAGGAATGACCTGTTATTTATTTAAGGCATAATTAATGATCCGGACTATTTTCAAATAACACCTTAACTTATGCCGGTATCTGAAAAATATATTTGCCAATGAGGCTGAAATTAATTTTTCTGATCGTATTCATCCCATTTTTTTCTGCTTCGCAGGAATCAGTTAACAGCAAGCGGATTCTGAATGAGATTGTCAGTGACCTTGATCAATATATGGTTCAGGTCTCACATCATAAGTTATATCTGCATACCAACAAAGATCATTATAATTCAGGCGATGTAATCTGGTTTAAAGCATATCTGCTGGAGGCAGTTTCTCATAAGCCCGATACAAATGATGTCAACATCAATGTAGAACTAATAAATTCTGAAGGTGTTGTGATGGGTAAGCGTTTGCTGCTTTCTGAAAACGGTATTGCCATTGGCGACATGGATCTGCCGGTATCACTTCCTGATGACAATTATATGTTGCGGGCCTATACTGACCGGATGAAGAACTTTGATGAGTCTTTTTACTTCACAAAATATCTTTATATAAATAACCCGGGGTTTAAAAATTCAATTCCGCGTATTAAAGTTTGGTCGAACCGGAGATTTAACAGGCAACTTGAAAGGATGAAGAGTAATTTTGAGATAGCATTCTATCCCGAAGGAGGGGCCCTGGTAGAGGGTATACCTGTCATGGTTGCGTTTAAGTCTTTTGATGAACTGGGACAGGGTGTCAGGGCTTCAGGCAAGATAATTAACAGCAACGGAGATGTTGTGGCAGATATTGAATCCGGCTTGGCAGGTAACGGAAGTTTTACATTTACTCCCCTTGCGGGCGAATCTTATGTTGCCAGGGTATCATTTCGTGGTGGAAGGAGCAGGGTTTTTGACCTCCCTGAGGTGCAAACTTCGGGAGTTGTTCTGAAAGTAAGAAGGGCTAATGACAGCTTATCAGTCGGTGTTGCATCCCGCAGCGGAACAGGCAATGCTTTTCCAGATGATGAAGTATTGCTTGTTGCACACTCAGGTGGGGAGCATATATATGGTGAAGTGATATCCCTGGATAATGGTGAGGGAGGGGTTTCGATACCCGACAGGATATTTCCCTCAGGGATTGCCAGTTTTACTGTTTTTTCAACGGAAACCAGACCTCTTGCCCAACGTCTTTTTCTGGTTTATCATGACGATGATTTTCATTTTTTCCCGGCTGTTGTCAAGCAGGTGGTTGATGACAGGGAGCATTTCGGACTCATTATTGAGGTATCAGACAAAGACAATAATCCCGTGCATGGCAGCTTCTCAGTTTCTTTTCTTACCGGTGAGACAGTCTATCCCGGTCTTCATGACAACATTGTAAGCTATATGTTGTTAAGTTCCGATGTGAAGGGAATTGTTGAGAGTCCTGTTTCTTGTTTTGACACGATCAATAATGCTGATGCTTCATCAGATTTTCTTCTTGCTCACGAATGGGAAAGATTCTCATGGGAAACAGTATTGTCGGAGGGTCACACAGAACCGGATTCCACTACGGCAGGAATTACAATAACCGGTAAACTGACAGAACCTGCCGGTGATCAATCGCTGGGCAATTATCCTGTTGAGCTTGTGCTGGGGGATGACGATAGTGAAGTATTCACAACCAATACCAACAGGAGGGGTATATTTGAGTTTAATGAACTGGTTTTTTATGATGAAACACGTGCAACGTTTTCCAGTCAAAGGCTCAGGGAGGATTATCCTCCTGATATAGAGTTGTTTCGGACTAAAACGGAAGGATATGATTATATTCCCAATATGCACACCAGGAAGAAGAATATTACCAGTCGCGGAAATAACTGGAAACGGGTTTCCCGGGTTACCAGTTCCCCTTATTCTGAAGCTCCTGAATTAAAGGCATTGCCGGGACTATACGGAAGACCTGACCAGACAATCCTTATTGACCTGAATAATGTACGGCAGAATACGGTTTATGAAGTCCTGCTGCACCGGGCCAAGGGACTTGATTTTGATGGCGGGCGTATTGTTTTCAGGGGACGTACAGATTTGCTTTTTGAACGTGAACCAATGTTTATGCTTGACGGTGTGAGGACCGGCAGGAATGTTGTACTTGAATTATCACCCCTTGATGTGCAGCGAATTGAGATCTTCAGGGGGACAAGCAAAGCAGCCTTTGGCAGCTCCGGCTCGAGCGGTGTGATAATTGCATACAGCAGGAGGGCTGCAGATGAGGGTTTCAGTGATAAAAAGGAATATACCCTTATGGGTTATCACACTCCGAATGATTTTTACAGTGATATACCGGTAACCACCAGCGGTGTGGAAGATCAACCATTTGCCATAAGGACAATTAAATGGGACCCGGAAGTTGTTACCGACAGTGCCGGACAGGCCCTGATACCTATCCCGTCGATAGAAGGTCTGGGTCCTGTCAGGCTGGTGATTGAGGGAGTTGGTTTTGAAGGCGGATTCGGATCTGACTCATTTATTCTTAATTTTGATAAGTAGGGTTACAGTTCTTAATATCAGGAGTATTATGGTTTTTTAACAGTTACTGGCCCCCGGTTTTTTATTACCGTACCGATATAATTTTTACTTTTATGATTGGAAAACAGCATACCTCAAAACTGAAATAAAACCTATTGTTATGATCCGGAAAATCTTAATTACTTTATTGTTTGTCTTCTTGAAGATATGGATTGCAGAACCTCTGTTTTCCCAGGAGATTATATCGCCTGAAGATGCAGTTGAACAGAAAATCAACCGTTATATCGGTTATGTTTCTCCCCGGAAGGTATACCTTCATATAAATAAAACCCACTATGATGCCGGTGATGCAATCTGGTTTAAGGCATATCTGTTTAATGGAGTTGGACATTCACCTGATACTGCCAGCGTCAATCTTTATGTGGATCTTGTCAGCAGCACGGGAACCTTAATGGAAAGACGCATCCTGCTTGTTGAAAATGGATTTGCTGAGGGTGATATCAGTTTGCCAAACGATATCCCTGACGGGAATTATAAGGTTGTTGCTTACACGGACTGGATGAGGAATTTTGGAGAGGAATTTTATTTTAACAGGTATTTTTATATTCACAACCAAAGTTATGCCAGTATAATTCCCAGATCCGAGGCAAGGGCCAACAGGAGATTTAACAGGCAGATTGATGATCTTAAAGATGTTACCAACATAGTTTTCTTCCCTGAGGGGGGGAGAATGGTCGATGGTGTTTCCGGCAGGGTGGCTTTTAAAGCTTTTGACGGACTGGGTCAGGGAATTGATGCCGAAGGCGAGATACTTGATGGCAGTTCCGTGGTTTTGGCCAGCTTTAACACAAATGATGCCGGTACCGGAAGCTTCGAACTTAAACCAGAAGCAGGTAAAGAATATATTGCGCAGGTCTCATTCAGCGGAGAAAGGCCCCAGGAATTTAATCTGCCCGAATCTCTTCCTGCCGGCACCGCTGTCAGGGTGGAGCAGGATGACACCAGTATAATGCTTAATATTGTCTCTACCCATGCTCCCGGAGATTTGAATTTTACCGGTGAGGTTATTGTTGTGGCTCATACAAGGGGCAAACTGATACTTGGCGAATCAGTTCCTTTAAAGGATGGCAGGGCGTTATTGACTCTGCCAAAAGATGAGTTTCCATCAGGGGTGGCTCACCTGACGGTCTTTAATAAAGACCTTAAACCTCTTGCTGAAAGGCTTGTATTCATTTTTCATGATGACACATTTGTATTTTATCCAGATGCAGGAAAACAACAGGTAGGAGACAGGGAATATTATGTTATTAACCTTGATGTAACAGATAAGGATGGCGATCCTGTCGAGGGCCATTTTTCCATGTCAGTAATTCATACCGGAGATGATATGCCGGTTCTGGATGGCAATATAGTAAGCAATCTTTTAATTTCTTCAGATATTCCCGGGATTACAGAGGAAGCCCACAAGTATTTTGATCCTGAAAGAGATATGTCCCAAGCCATTGACCTGTTAATGATGACCAACGGATGGAGGAGATTCTCATGGGAAGATGTTCTTGCTTCTGAATTACCTGAAATTGATCATATGCCACGGTCTTCACTGGCAATTTCAGGCGTTGCAATAGACCCTTCCAGGGATCAGCCGCTTCCGAATTTCCCTGTTAAACTTGAAATAACAGGTGAGGATAACGGTGAATGGGAGACAACTACTGACAATAGAGGTGTTTTCGTTTTTGACGGTCTTCAGTTTCATGATGATGTAAGGATCAGACTTTCAACTGACCGCCTGGTATCAAATCATCCGCCGGACCTGGTCTTGCATTCCAGGGAGACCAGGGGAACAGATTATGTGCCCAATACATTTACCCTGCCGCAACTGATTACCCGCAGGGGCGAAGACTGGGAGAGGACACCGGGGGCAGGCATATCCCCATATTCCGATGAGATTGATGATCCCGCTGCACCACAACAATACGGAGTTCCTGACCAGACAGTCTATATTGATCGTGACAGCAAGCAGCCCAATATGTATGATATCCTTGTTACCAGGATAAGGGGACTGAATCATAATCTGCAGTTCAGGGGACCGACAAGTATTCAGTTAAGCAGCCAGCCACTGTTTCTTCTTGATGGTACGGAGGTAGGACAGAGTGCTTTTCTTAACCTTGATCCAAGATATGTAGAGCGCATTGAAGTTTTCGTCGGTCCCCGCGCATCGGTTTTCGGTGTCAGGGGTGCTTCCGGAGCTATTATTGGCTATACAAGGAGGGCAGGTGACCCGGGCTTAACCGATTATGAGGACTATCTGATACAGGGATATCATTCACCAAGGGAATATTATTCAGACTTAGTGTCCACCCAAACCGGCTATGATCAGAGGCAGGCCAGGGAAAGATCAGTTTACTGGGAACCGAATCTTGTTTCTGATGATTCCGGCAGCATGGTCACCTCCGTTCCGGCGGTCAGCACCCCCGGTATACTTACTTTTATTATAGAGGGGGCAGGAGCAGAGGGGGGACTTGGTTTCGGAATCTTTTCAATCCGTTCATCCCGGTGATCCGGGAGAAGAGAAATTCAAATTGCAAATAAAAAAACATCTAAATAAATGAGAATGAAAATGAAAACTATATTTATTATTGCTGCTCTTTTCATCGGGGCTCCCTCCGGCATTTTTGCAGAACAAGCATACCAGGAAGGTGACGATCCGGGAAACAGGCTGGATCATTACACGCGTTATACCGAATCACGGAAACTGCATTTACAGTTCAATAAAAACCAGTATAGCGCAGGTGACGGGATATGGTTCAGTGCATACCTCCTGAATTCCGTCACACACCTTCCCGATACTTCCAGAACCAACATTTATGTTGATCTTATCGATGCAGATGGGGTGCTGATGGAAAAGCGCATTCTGCTGGCTGAGAACGGTTCTGCAGAAGGAGACATCAGTCTTCCGTTAACAATACCCGACGGAAACTATCTTATACGTGCATATACAGACCGGATGAGGAATTTTGATGAAGAATTCTATTTCAAGCGGTACTTATATATAAGAAACGACAAGTATGAAGATATTATTCCACGCTCTGAGGTTCGTTCAAACAGGAGGTTCAACAGGAACCTTTCCAGGATGGAGGAAGAATATGATATTGCTTTTTTTCCTGAGGGTGGCGAACTGATAGAAGGTGTAACCAACCGTTTAGCTTTCAGGGCAGTAAATGCACTGGGAGGAGGACTTGATGCCCAGGGCGTTGTTCTGGATGAACAGGGCAATGAAATTGTGCATTTCACTACAGTTTATGATGGAATGGGGAATTTTGAGCTTATACCGGAACCAGGTGTTTCATACAAGGCAAGTGTCAGTTTTAATGACAGCCGGCCCGTTGACTTTGAACTGCCTGCGGCAAGACGTGAAGGGGTGGCACTGAGGCTTGACAGGGAAGATGACAATATTCTTCTTACAGTTTCTTCCGGCATTTCTCATAGCCCGCAAAACAATATTGATGAAGTTATTGTTATTGCCCATACCAGGGGCAAGGTAAGGTATTATGAGAATATGCCGGTAACTGACGGTACTGCGAATGCAACTATTCCTCAGGATCTGTTTCCTTCAGGCATAGCTCATTTTACAGTTTTTTCTTCAAACAATATGCCTTTGGCCGAGAGGCTTGCTTTTATTGACAGGAAAGACAGCTTTACCATTATACCACAGATTGTGAAACTGGAGCATGAACAGCAGGAATTTCTGGGACTGCAGATGGAAATAACCGATGAAACAGGGGATCCTGTTAAAGGTAATTTCTCTGTTTCAGTACTTACAGGAGATTTTGATTTTCCAGGTTCCGGGGGTAATATTTTAAGTAATATACTCCTTACATCCGATCTTAAGGGCGTAGTTAAAAATCCGCAGCATTATTTTGATCCTGCAAAAGAATTGAAGGATGAGCTGGATCTTTTAATGATGACCCATGGATGGAGAAGATTCGACTGGGAAACCGTTCTGTCAGGGAATATACCTGAAATGCCACACTCTCCTTCAGAAAGCCTTTCAATTGGTGGCAGGGTTACCGATCCTGCAAAAGATCAACCTGTAAGTAATCAGACAATTCAGCTGAAAGTGTTAAGCGGACATGATGATGTATATGAAACAACCACAGACGGGAGAGGGATGTTTGAGTTTGGAGGCCTTGAGTATCCTGACAATTACAGGGTTGAACTGTCAACCAACAGGCTGCCTGCCGGACATCCGCCTGAATTTGAGCTTTTTAAAGCTGATGTAACGGGCTATGATTATACTCCCGGTATTTATACACGGGAGGAACGCATAACACAAAGGGGCAGTAACTGGAGCAGGGATTCCGATGCAGGCAGGTCGCCGTATGCTGAATCTCCTGATCAGGGATCCACTCCCCGACGGTATGGTATTCCTGACCAGACTATTTTTATTGACCGGGACAAAGTAACACAGCGTACAGTATATGATGTCCTTGTTCAAAGGGCCCAGGGTTTGCAGGTTTACGGTAACGAGATAATGTTCAGGGGGCCTTCCAGCATTAATTTAAGTTCTGAGCCAATGTTTATGATTGACGGTGTGCAGTCATCCAAAGGGGCAGTATTAAGTCAGAATCCCCGTGATATTGAACGTATTGAACTCTACAGGGGAGCAAGCGCAGCAATGTTCGGAGTAAGGGGTGGTGCAGGGGTTATTATTACGTTTACACGGCAGGCCGGAGACAGGGGATTTCAGGATACCAGGGAGTATATGATGATAGGTTATCATTCCCCCAGGGAGTATTATTCCGATATCCTTCCCTCTGCCACCGGTACATCCGATGAGGAAATGCCTGTCCGTACAATCCACTGGGAGGCTTTGGCTTTTTCGGGTGATGAGGATGATGAAACTGTTTACTTTCCTTATTATGAGGATGCAGGTAAAATGAAGATAGTAATTGAGGGGACAGGCAGTGAAGGAGGATTGGGATTCGGAGAGTTTACCATAGAGATACGCTAAGGATATTAAATGTGATTGTCCTTATGCAGGGCAATCACATATTTATTCCCGCACCTGGAATATACATGAGCACAGCATGGAATGACCGGAACCGTTGGATTTTTAAAGATGGATCACTTCTCCGTAAGCTGCTGCTGCAGCTTCCATTACGGCTTCTGACATTGTAGGGTGGGGGTGTACCGATTTAATTATCTCATGAGCGGTTGTTTCAAGATTTTTTGCCGCAACAATTTCAGCAATCATTTCAGTAACATTTGCTCCTATCATGTGAGCCCCCAGGAGTTCACCGTACCTGGCATCAAATATCAGCTTTACAAAACCATCTTTTTCCCCGGCCGCGTTTGCTTTTCCCGATGCCGAGAACGGAAACTTTCCCACTTTTATCTCAATACCCTTTTCTTTTGCCGCTTTTTCAGTAATGCCCACTGAGGCTACTTCCGGACTTGTATAGGTGCATGCCGGGATGTTATTATAGTTCAGAGGTTCCGGGTTCAGCCCTGCTATCTTTTCCACGCAAATTATCCCTTCCGCGGAAGCTACATGAGCAAGAGCCGGTCCGCCTGCAATATCTCCTATCGCATATATTCCTTCTGTATTTGTATTGTAAAACCCGTCTGTTTTTACTTTTTCGCCTTCCATTTCGATGCCAACCTCCTCCAGTCCGATTCCTCCCGTATTAGGTGTAATGCCAACTGCAGAAAGAATGATCTCCGCTTCAAGGGTCTCTTCCCCTTTGCCGGTTTTCACCTTTGCTTTACATATATCACCTTTTGTATTTACCGATTCTACCGAAGAACCTGTCATTACCTTTATTCCCATTTTTTTGAAAGATCTCCCAATTTGTGCCGATACCTCTTCATCTTCAAGTGGCAGAACTGCAGGAAGATATTCAACCAGGGTGACTTTTGTTCCCATGGAAGCATAGAACCATGCAAACTCACTTCCTATTGCCCCCGATCCGACAACTATCATCGATTCGGGCAATTTATCCAGTGACATTGCCTCCCTGTAACCAATTATCTTCTTTCCGTCCTGCACCATTCCCGGCAATTCGCGGGATCTGGCTCCTGTGGCCAGTATTATATTTTTTGCCGTAACGGTGGTTCTGCTGTCATTTCCTGCAGTCACTTCGATACTGTTTTTTCCTGTCAGCTTTCCAAAACCTGCAATATGTTCAATTTTGTTTTTTTTCATCAGGTACTGAACACCCTTGCTCATTCCATCTGCTACCTTCCTGCTTCTTTCGATCACTTTTTTGAAGTCTGCACTGAAACTTCCTTCAATAGTTATCCCGTAATCGGATGAGTGTTTCATGTAGTTATAAATCTGTGCACTTTTAAGAAGTGATTTGGTAGGTATGCAGCCCCAGTTAAGGCATACGCCTCCCTGTTTTTCTTTTTCGATAACTGCAACTTTCATTTTTAACTGGCTGGCCCTGATTGCGGCAACGTATCCGCCGGGCCCGCTTCCTAAAACTATCAGATCGTATTGCATAATTGTGTATTTAATATAATTAACAAAGAAACGGATTATTATTTATCGTCAGACAGCCTTATTTCTTTTAATACGTGTTACAATTATAGTGAACAATTTGACAACAATAAAAGCAAATACAAGAGACATTATAATTGCTGCCCCTGAGGGTATGTTGAAGCTGTATGATATCAGCAATCCTGTAAATGCACCAAACAAAGCAATAAGCACCGATAAAAACATGATATTCCTGAAGTTTTCTGTAAGCATATTTGCAATTGTCTGGGGCACAGTGAGAAGTGAGATAATCAGGATTATTCCTGCAACTTTAATGCTTAGAACAATTGTTACGGCAACAAGACTGATAAGCATGTAATTGATGAACTGGACGGGGGCCTTGTGTGTTTTTGCATATTCCTGATCGAAGGCAATGAATAGAATGACTTTATAGAAAAGGATGAAAAACGCGGTTACAATAACCGTCAATGCCACCATAAGCCATAAATCAAGGTTTGTTACCGTCAGAAGGCTTCCAAAGAGATATCCCATCAGGTTGGGAGCATAACCTGGGGTAAGCGAGATAAATATAATGCCCAGGGCCATTCCGAAAGCCCAGAATATCCCAATAAGCGAGTCTTCTCTCACTTTGGCTTTTTTGGCAAGGAATTCTATTCCGAGAGCTGAAAATACCGCGAAGACCAAAGCCGAGGTTATGGGATTGAAGCCAAAGAAATATCCTATTCCTATGCCGCCGAAAGAGGCATGGGTAATTCCTCCGCTTATAAAAACCAGTCTCCTGGAAACTATGTAAGTTCCTATTATACCACAGTTTATGCTTGTAAATAATGAGGCAAGCAGGGCATTTGAAAAAAATTTATAATGTAGCAGTTCAATGAATGACTCTGACATTTTCAGTGGTTATGAATTTTCAGTACGGTATGTGGAACATCACCGTGTGTAATAATTTGTATGGGACAGTTATAGGAGGCAAGCTGTTCCTGGGTTATTATGTTGGTCGGATGATAATGAAGTTTTCGGTTTACGCAGGCAATTGTTTTCACATACCAGCTTATTGTTCCGACATCGTGCGAAACAACGATGATGGCCATTTCGTTATTAAGGTCTTTCAGAATTTCATAAAAATCAGTTTCAAATTTAGTGTCAACAAAGGTATTTGGTTCATCGAGCATCAGCATGCGCGGAGATGAAATAATTGCCCTGCACAGATAAACACGCTGAAGTTGTCCGCCCGAAAGCTCTCCGATTGTTTTTTTTCTCAGGCCGTATATACCAAGCTGTTTAAGAAGGTCTCCGGCAAGTTTTTTCCGGTTCCCGGAGTAACGGCTGAAAACTCCTTCTTTACTCATAAGCCCGGATAATACCACATCAATAACCGAAATGGGGAAACGCAGGTCTATCTGATTGATCTGCGGCAGGTAACCAATAATATTATTTGGGTTTTTCTGCCGGTCATTAAAAAATTTAACAGTGCCCCTGTATGGTTTTATAAGGCCAAGAATGACTTTCAGGAGCGTTGTTTTTCCTCCGCCGTTAGGCCCTATAATACCGATAAAATCATGGTCGTATACAACCAGGTTTATATCCCTTAGCACTACCTCATCACCATACCCGGCTGAAAGATCTTTTATTTCAAGGATTTTCTTCATCTGTTCAGAACCTGGTATAATTTATCAGCAATATCTTTAAAATTCTCCATCCAGTCCGCCGAAAGCGGGTCAATTTCGATAACTTCACCACCAAGCTCCCTGGCAACTGCCCTGGCATTATCACGTTCAAATTCCATCTGTATGAATATATCACTTATATTTTCTTCCCTGGCAATATCAACTATTTGTTTCATATTGGAGGCTGTTGGATTTTTGCCTTCATGTTCTATGGATATTTGTGAAAGACCGTAATCACGGGCAAAATATGCCAATGCAGGATGAAAGATAAGAAATGTTTTTCTCTTTATGTTACTGAATTTTCCGGTGAGTTCCTTATGCAGACTATCCAGCTCATTATTGAATTCATTGTAGTTATTCCAGTAGTAATCTTTATTTTCCGGATCAATATCCACAATAGCGGTTAACATATTTTCAAGTTGTATTTTTACACCCGGGACGGACAGCCAGGTATGCGGGTCCACACCTTGCAGATGAACATGGTCGCCATGTTCTGTTATCCCTGCGGTAATAAGATCCATTCCCTCTGATGTGTTTACGAATTTCAGATCGTTATTCTGATCCTGAAGATTTCTTATTATGGTCCTCTCAAAATCAATATAACCGATCCTGAAATAAATTCGCGATTCTGCAATATCCTGCATCTGTTTGGGAGTCGGTTCATATGTCTCGGGACTGGCTCCCGGGGGAACAAGCACGTTTATAGTGAAGTTATTGCCGGTGATCCTTTCAGTGAGGTATTTCTGTGGTAATATGCTTACCGTTATTGAGGGCTGTGTGTCTTTCCGGCCCCTTTCAGAGCATGCCGTTAAAAGCATGCTAACAATAACAGCGATAATTTTCAGATGATGCATTTTATGTCCTGATTATTTAGAATATATTCAAATAACAAAATTATCTGTTTTTTTTGATTTTATGGTTAAAAAAACTGAATTTCGCCAATTAGATTCCTTATAAACTACCGAACCTATTCATTATGCCCGGGCCTCTTCTTGTAACCGTACTTGGTCCTACTGCATCAGGAAAAACTGCCTTTGCGGCACGGCTGGCCCATCGTCTCGGAGGTGAAATCATAAGTGCTGATTCCAGGCAGGTGTACAGGAAAATGGACCTCGGTACCGGGAAGGATTATTCTGAATATATTATTGAAGGGCAAAAGGTTCCCTGTCATCTTACAGACATTGTTGATGCCGGTTATAAATACAGTGTTTTTGAATACCAGCGGGATTTTGCCAAAGTCTGGGAAGATATAAGAAAACGGGGTAAGCAGGCAATCCTTTGCGGTGGTTCCGGAATGTACATTGAATCTGTAACAGATGCATATCAGCTTGTAAAAGTACCTTATAACAAAAGCCTGAGAAAGGAGCTGGAGTCAAAATCCGTTCCAGAGCTGACCCGCATACTTTCCTCCTGCCGTAAATTGCATAATATTTCTGATACATCATCCAGGGAAAGGCTTGTAAGAGCCATTGAGATAGCTCTGTTTACCGGCAACAAAAAAGATATTGCATTCTCATTCCCGGCATTTGATAATGTCATTCTGGGCATTGACATCGACAGGGATGAACGCAGAAAGCGTATCACTGACAGACTGGAGGCAAGGCTGCAGGAAGGCCTAATTGAGGAAGTGGAGCAGTTGCTGAAGGATGGAATAGCACCGGAAGATCTCATTTTTTACGGTCTTGAATACAAATACATCACTCTTTTCATAACGGGCATGATCTCTTATGATGAGATGAAAAGCCAGCTAAATACGGCTATTCATCAGTTTGCCAAACGACAGATGACCTGGTTCAGGAGAATGGAAAAAAGGGGATATAACATACACTGGCTGGATGCGGGTATGTCTGCGGAGAGAAAAATAAAGAAGGCTTTAAAAATATTGGAAAAACACATTTAGAATATCCATTCTGAGTGTGAAAGCAGGAAATAGATAAAGTAAATCAGGAGTAAGTTCATAACAGAGAAGAAATAATTAAAAAAAACTCTTTGATGCTTTATTGATCTCCTTGCCATCATTCCCAGGTTCGGAAGGAACAAAAGTATCATTGACAGGATAAAAAAGGTGTCACGGAACTGTTTTTCCATCTCCAGGTCGCCGTAAAACACAAAGCAGTAGATGGCGGTTAAAAAAACGGCCAGATAAAGAAGGTAGCTGATCTTAAGGCATAAAGTTGAGTATTTACGCCTGCGGTTTATCATAAATGGCTTTATTGTAATAAAGGCTATCACATAGGTAAGGAGGATAGACGTGATAAAAAGTATATGAATAAACAGGTTCAAGAGTACTGTTCCGTTTGGTTACACTGCAATTTAGCCACATTTTTTATCAATCCAAAAAAGACCGGGCATCACCCGGTCTTAATGTTCTTTCAGTTATTTGAAAGCTGTTAATCAGATGTGTCAGTACTTAAGCCATTTATCAAGCCATGAGAAGAACTCCTTTTGCCACATTATTGCATTCTGGGGCTGAAGGACCCAGTGGCCTTCACCGGGAAAATGTATGTATCTTGCCGGTATACCGCGGAGCCTTGCAATATTGAAAGCCTGCATTCCCTGGGCATAGGGTACCCTGAAATCATTTTCACTTGTAAAAATAAGTATCGGTGTGTCCCAGTTCTGTACGAATTTATGGGGAGAGAACTGATCATAGCCTGGCGGTTTGGGCCTGTTCCAGAAGGCGCCTCCAAGATCATGATTTACAAAAAAAGTCTCTTCCGTTGAACCGTACATGCTTTCCAGGTTAAATACTCCGTTATGCGATATGAAAGCGCTGAAACGCCCCTCATGGGTTCCTGCAAGCTGAAATACAGAATAACCTCCAAAGCTGGCGCCAACTGCACCCAGCCTGCTTTCATCAATGTAATTCTCCTTCTTAAGTTCATCAATGGCGGAGATATAGTCGTCCATGGCTTGTCCGCCCCAGTCTCCCGATATCTCCCTGTTCCATTCCTGTCCGAATGTAGGCAGTCCCCTTCTGTTCGGGGCAACAATTATATAGTCATTTGCTGCCATTATCTGAAAATTCCATCTGAATGAGAAAAACTGGCTTACAGCGCTCTGGGGGCCTCCCTGGCAGTAAAGCAGTGCAGGGTATTTCTTGTTTGAGTCGAAATCAGGCGGATAGATAACCCATACCAGCATATCTTTTCCGTCGGTGGTTTGGACCCATCTTTCAGATACCCGTCCCATGGCAATATTGTCATAAATATTCTGGTTGGTAAAGGTTATCTGTGTTTCATCTCCTGTTACAGGATCAACCCTGAATATTTCACTGGCCATTGACATAGACATCTTTTCTGCTATCAGGATATTCCCGGCCATATCGATAGAGGATATATTGTGTGTCCCTCTGGTTACCTGCCTGATTTCTCTTGTGGGTACATGAATGCTGAAGACCTGGTAGGTGGCGTTGATGCCGCTAATAAAAAAGATATTCTGGCTGTCGTCACTCCATACAAAGTCTGAGGCGTTCTCTTCAAAATCCCTGGTAAGATATGTCTTTACACCGGTACTGAGGTTATAGACAAAAAGCCTTGCCTTATCAGATTCATAACCAGGAGTTTCCATGCTTTGCCATGCCAGATATTTCCCGTCGGGAGAAAAAACGGGATATTTGTCATAACCATGGTTCTCTTCGGTAATATTCCTTGTTTCACCTGTTTCCATGAAATAAAGGTAAATATCTGAATCTGTACTTTGGGCATATTCCGTACGTCCCATTTTTTTGCTGGTATAGGCAATTATCTTTCCGTCGCTGCTCCAGGCAATTTCTGCGGGGCTGTAGAAAGGAGCCAGCGGCGAGTCATATTTTTCACCCTCCATTATATCTTTTGCCTGCCCCAGTGTGCCATCACTATAAGGTGCCGTAAAGATGTGGCTGTATGAATAATTATGCCAGCTGTCCCAATGCTTGTACATAAGCTCATCTTCTATCCTGACATCAATAAGCGGAAGATCGGGATATTTTTCTGATGGGGTCTCATCGAGCTTTACCTGGCTGGTAAAGAAGATGTGATCGCCGGAAGGGGAATACTCAAAACTGTTTATCCCGCCGTCTATATCCGAAACCTGTTTTTTATTACTTCCATCCGGACCCATCTCCCAGAGTTGAACGGATCCACTTTCTGCGCTAAGGTATCCTATTTTGTCACCGTCAGGATACCAGCGTGCATTGAAGTTTCTTCCCCTGAAGGTAGTCAAAGTCATTGTATCATGTGTCTCAACATCAACCATGCAGATATCAGTCTTGCTTTTGTTTGTTTTGTAGTCATATCTTGTCAGGCTGTAAATCACACTCCTCTGGTCGGGTGACAGGCGTGCATCGCCTGTACGACCGAATTTCCAGAGTATTTCCGCTGTAAGCCGCCCTCCCTCGATCTCTTCGGGGGTTAGCCGGCCTGAAAAGTCTGATTCGGGTTCATCAGACACTGCTTCTTCTTTGCAGGCACCGGTAATTATCAGTGCAAGGAAAGTCAGATATACAAAAAATTTATTTTTCATTCGTATAAAGTATAGTTAGCAATCAGTTTAACAATGTGTTAATAATTCATGATTCGGATATTTTGCTTTTCAATCCATGGATCATCCATGCTTTATGCATACCTTTTTGTGTGACCTGGCACATGGATGATTCATCCGAATAAAACAGGTTAATAAAGTTAATATTCAATTAGTTATGTTTAGCATGTAATTCATGTTCAGTGTTTCAATTCCGATGGAACACCCATGCTTTATTGACTTCGTCGATTTTACATGCATTATTTTGTTCTTTTGGCAATATATACTAAATGTAAAATTCATGTCTTTTTGTGTGCCCTGGCACATGGATGATTCATGTGTATATAATTTGATTTTAATTGTCAGATGGATGTCACATCCAGTAAATATTGCGAAAGAGCCGTTACATTGCATGTGAGATCAGACGCAGGTAAAACTCATCAGGTTATGATCATCGTTGTGTGTGATTAATATTGCCCGTTACCCGTTTGATATTTAAGGTCAGGATTTTTTTGGTCGTGCCACGGCTTCTCTTATTTTCACCTCCAGTTCTTCAGTAAGCTCAGGGTTATCTCCCAGTAACTGCTTTACCGCATCTCTGCCCTGCCCGAGTTTAGTGTCTCCATAGCTGAACCATGACCCGCTTTTTTTGATAATGTCAAAATCTACTCCCAGGTCAATGATCTCACCGAAGCGTGAGATACCCTCGCCGTACATTATGTCAAATTCAGCTTTTCTGAAAGGGGGAGCAATTTTGTTTTTAATAATTTTCACCCTCGTCCGGTTTCCGATAACTTCCTCACCCTCTTTGATCTGGCTGATACGCCTGATATCTATCCGCACAGAAGCATAAAACTTGAGAGCATTACCACCTGTTGTAGTTTCCGGGTTGCCAAACATAACCCCAATTTTCTCCCTTAGCTGGTTGATGAATATGCAGGTGGTTTTGGTTTTACTTATATTGGCAGTCAGTTTTCTGAGAGCCTGTGACATAAGCCTGGCCTGCAGTCCCATTTTCGAATCCCCCATCTCTCCCTCGATCTCCGATTTCGGGGTGAGGGCTGCTACGGAGTCGATTACAATAATATCAATTGCACCGGATCGTATCAGGTGATCGGTAATTTCCAGAGCCTGTTCCCCGTTGTCGGGCTGGGATATGAGAAGGTTCTCAATATCAACACCCAGTTTCTCTGCATAGAACCGGTCGAAGGCGTGCTCTGCATCTATAAATGCAGCAATGCCGCCTGCTTTCTGTGCTTCTGCTATTGCGTGTATGGCCAGTGTAGTTTTTCCCGATGATTCAGGGCCATATATTTCTACCACCCTGCCCCGCGGAAACCCGCCAACACCAATTGCCATATCAAGTGCAATTGATCCTGAAGGTATTGATGCCACATCATCAATTGCCGTGTCACCCATTTTCATAATGGCACCCTTACCGTATTCCTTATCTATTCTGTCAAGTGTAAGCTGCAATGCCTTTAGCTTTTCCTGGTTGGCTGCCTGGGTCTTGTTTTCCTTTTTGTCGTTTTTAACTTTTTCCATTGATTGATAAATTAATTGTATAGTGCCATTATCTGTTCAGCATGATTTTTTGTATCCACTTTTGGAATGACATGTTCAATTATTCCATCCTCAGAAATAATGAATGTTGTCCTTAAAACGCCTTCAGTGGTTTTGCCGTACATCTTTTTTTCTCCCCAGGCACCATATTTTTTGAGCAGTTCTTTCTCCGGATCGGCTATAAGATGAAATGGCAGATCATACTTTTTGCTGAAATTCCGGTGTGATTTTTCACTGTCCGGGCTTACGCCCACAACAACAAAACCTGCAGCCAGCAGCTCGTCATAGCCATCCCTTAAACTGCAGGCTTCTTTTGTGCATCCGGGTGTGTTGTCTTTAGGGTAAAAATAGAGTATAATTTTTTTGCCCCTGTATTTGTCCGGCGAGATTTCGTTGCCGTTCTGATCTGTTGATGAAAAAGGGGGTGCTTTGTCGCCTTTCTTTAAACTGGTTCCCATAGAGATGTTTTTTTAAATTACTTTGTTGATATATTGGGTTTTGATTGATTTTCTGCAGGTTGTATCTGCTTTATGTAAAGATAAAAAGAATCCGCCGGATAAATCAGTATGATAACTGTTTTTTTATCAACACCGCATTTTGATTTTTATTGAAGAGGATAATAATTGTTTCCATACAGTTTATTTTGTCCGGTTTAACGAGATGCGGCATTATGGAATTTCTTTTTATTGTAGTAATTTTAAAGCCTTATTATTAAATAATATTTTTAATACCGATGAAGAGGTCCCGTATAGTTTTTACATTGATCTTAGTGTTGATTTTCAGTGGATTTGACACTGTAATTGCCCAGTTACCGTCCACTCCTGATATCCGGACCGGGCTTGAACAGCAATATGAGGAATATATAACAGGAGCTCTCAGGTTACAGGTAAAGGCCGATTCACTTACGCGCACAGCCAGCCAGAAAAGAAGAGAGCTTGCCTTTTCAGGTGATGCTGACGGGAGAAGCGACCTGGAAGAACATATACTTGACCTGGAACGTGAATCCCATAAGTTACAGAAACAGGCCGACAGTCTTTATGCACAGGCACGCGCAACAGAACTCAGGATGATGGCCGGCAGGCAGGGTAACGGAGAAAATATTGCAACACCCGGGGAGCCTTCTTTTCTTGTGTTTGGGGATAAGGATATCAGTTCAATGCTGTCGCGGCAGGAACTGTCACTTGCCGCTGAACTGGAACCTGAATATGAAAGGGCCAACTATCTGATGTGGAAAGTATCGGATATGACCGATGAGATGGAGAGTTTAGGATATCTTCTTGATTCAGATCCACGCAGGAAGGAAAGAAGAAGGATAAACCGCCAGATAGATGAACTCTCCGAAGAAACTTTCAGGATGAAAATGGAAGCAATGCAGATATATGAAAAAGTTAATAAACTGCGCTACACGGCATCAATCAGATTTCTTGAGGAAAGGCGGGAGGAATTAAAAGATTCGGCATTAATAAAAGCAGGTCTGGAACATGAACAGGTTGCCACGGAGAATTTCAACCAGGCACAGGGTCTGCGTGCAACGTCGGCTGATATGCTAAGTGATAAATATCTTGAGGGATACATTTTAAGAGCTTATACAGAAGAATTAAAAGCTTTTGAAGCAATGGAAAAGGCGCTTGATATTTACAATAGTGCCCCGGATTACACTCAGGAAGTCCGCGAAAAACTTTCTTCCGGCGTTTACCGACCCGGGGATCCCGCGGCTGCATTATCAGGGGCAGGAGAACCCGCCAAAGAACCAGTCCCCCAAAAAGTGCAGTCTTCAGATGAAATTGTTCCCGGCCATGAAAGGGAAAAAATAAACTTTGGTTTTGCAGTTCTTCCGGAACCGGCATATTCAAATGAGAATCCTGTTCCCTTTAACGTGTTATTGCCAATGGGACTGGTTTACAGCATTCAGCTTGGTGTATTCAATGTCATGATGACCCCGGATTCTTTTGGTGGCCTGATACCGGTAATGGCCGGGGCAGAACCTGAAGGAGAATCTGTAAGTTATTTTACCGGGGTTTTCCGGACCCTCCCGGAGGCGGAGAAAGCACTTATCGAAGTCGGCCGTCAGGGATTCAGTGATGCTTTTGTGGTAGCATATAATGACAGACGCAAAGTTTCCGTTAACAGGGCAGGTCAGATAGAGAGGAGCCAACAGCCTGCAGGTGTTGCAGCCCATCAGGCAACCGATGCTCCGTCGGCTGCCCCTCCCGCCGATCCTTCAACTGTTAACATGGTTGATACAACATCCTCTCCTCCGGAGCTGGAAAAGGCTGTTATTGTAACATTCAGGATCCAGCTGGGAGCGTTCAGCAGACCGCTGCAATCCGATGTTCACCGAAAGTGGCTGGATATATCCGGAGGTAAAAAAATTGATTATACTGTAAATAATAGGGGGTTATATGTCTATTATACGGGAAATTTTTATACTTTTGATGAGGCCGTAAGGGTACGAGATCTTTTCAGGCAACGTGAAGTGCCTGATGCTTTCATCATTCCCTACAAGGATGATTTGCGCATCAGCATGGAGGAAGCAAATCAGTTAATGAACAAACAGTGAGTTCAGGGGTTATAACTGATTGGAATTACATTCATAATGGCAGGCAGAGAAAAAATATTTACCAGGAACAAACCAGAAATTAAAGGTGATACGGGAGAAGGCAACATGCACTTTCTGGTATTGCACAATGACGATGTACATACCTTTGAGTATGTTATTGAGTGCCTTATGGAAATATGCGGCCATGATGCCATGCAGGCCGAACAGTGCACTTATCTTGTTCATTTCAAGGGAAACTGTGATGTACTCAGGGGCGGATACAGCCAGTTGAAGCCATACCGGGAAGCCATGTCTGAGAAGGAACTTAAAGTAACGATAGACTGATCTTATATTCTGCTAAAATATGTCGCTATATGCCATTATACTGTTAATAATACTCGGTGTGGTATTGCTGTGGGTTGAATTCCTCGTAGTTCCCGGAATCACAATTGCCGGAATAGGCGGTGTATTGCTTATAGGAACAGGTATTTATTTTTCCTATGATCTTTATGGAGCATCAACAGGCAATTATGTATTGCTGGGATCTGTCCTGTTCATGTTCGTCAGTGTCTATTTTTCACTTAAATCAAAGACCTGGAAGCGCACCATGCTTGAATCAAAGCTTGAAGGCAGAGTAAACACTTTCGAGGACAACATTGTAAAACCCGGGGATACCGGTAAAACCGTTACACGCCTGGCGCCAATCGGTAAGGTTGAGGTTAACGGAGTTTACTACGATGCCAAATCATCAGATAATATTATTAATTCTGAAACAGAAATAGTTATAGTGAAAGTATTGAGCGATAAACTGATTGTTAAACCAACAAATGAATAATTATTATGGAAGACATTGGAATTTATATTTTTATACTTGTCGGGTCACTTGTGGGACTCTGGATAATATTGTATTTTATCCCTATCGGGATGTGGTTCTCGGCACTCCTTTCCGGTGTGCGGGTATCACTGATTCAGCTTATTTTTATGCGGTGGAGGAAGGTGCCACCTTCAGTCATTGTAAAGGCGATGATCAATTCAACCAAGGCCGGCTTGTCGCTCTCGCGGGATCAGCTTGAAGCCCACTACCTTGCTGGCGGTAACGTAATAAATGTTGTTAATGCCCTTATTTCCGCCGATAAGGCAAATATTCCCCTTGATTTTAACTCGGCCACAGCCATTGACCTTGCCGGCAGGGATGTTTTCCAGGCGGTGCAGATGTCGGTAAATCCCAAGGTGATTGATACACCCCCGGTAGCTGCGGTGGCCAAAGACGGCATACAGCTTATAGCAAAGGCCAGGGTAACGGTGCGTGCGAATATTAAACAGCTGGTTGGCGGAGCAGGGGAGGATACTGTTCTTGCCAGGGTAGGTGAGGGAGTAGTATCATCTATTGGTTCGGCACTTTCGCATAAAGCGGTGCTGGAGAATCCCGACCAGATTTCCAAGGTTGTATTATCAAAGGGACTGGATGCAGGTACCGCATTTGAGATATTATCTATTGACATTGCAGATATTGATATAGGTAAGAATATTGGCGCCGTTCTTCAGATGGATCAGGCCAATGCCGACAAGAACATTGCCCAGGCCAAGGCAGAAGAGCGCAGGGCCATGGCTGTAGCCCTTGAGCAGGAGAACAAGGCCCTGGCGCAGGAGATGCGTGCCAAGGTTATTGAGGCCGAAGCTGAGGTTCCCAAGGCACTGTCCGATGCCCTCAGGTCGGGTAACATGGGAGTCATGGACTATATGAGGCTTAAGAATATCGAGGCTGACACCGGAATGCGCGATTCTATTTCAAAATCACCTGATTCGGACAAGAAAAAATAGGAAGTAACTGACAGATAATATGCAGGCAATACTGGTTTGCCTGTCATACTGTGGAATAAGAAACGGGAAGAGTGATCTTCCCGTTTTTAATAGCTTAAGTGTATTATAAGGCGAAGGGAAGAACATGCTATTTATCCCGGTTTTATATGTTATTAGAGTCATCAGGATAATAATTGTTCATCATCTGACGTCTTTATACAGGTAATTATAATAACCGTTGAAATAATGCAACCTAAAGCTTTAAACTATGAAAATTCCTTTACTGCCTCCCAGGATTTTTATACCGGCTCTTGTAGTCTGGTTATTCTTTTCATCAGTTTCCACCGTATTTGACACTACAGAAAAAAAGGAGACATCTGTTATGCAGGAAGAAACAGTAAAACTGCCTACCCCGGATATAAAGGGAGAATATAGTGTTGAAGAGACACTTCTTGAAAGACGTTCGGTTCGTTCCTACCTTGATGAACCACTTGAACTGGAATCCGTGTCCCAGCTGCTGTGGGCCGCTCAGGGCATAACACAGGAGTTACGGGGCTTACGCACCGCACCTTCTGCCGGAGCAACCTATCCTCTGGAAATATATCTTGCGGCGGGAAAGGTCAACAATCTTCAATCGGGCCTGTACAGGTATGTTCCTGACGGCCATTCACTTGTTTTAACTAAAGGAAGGGATCTCCGCCGGGAGCTTGCCGAAGCGGCACTTGGACAGGATCATGTAAGAAATGCCCCCGCCATAATAATAATTGCGGCTGATTACTCCCGCACTGCACAGCGGTATGGAGAAAGAGCAGAACGGTATGTTCATATGGAGGTTGGACATGCGGGACAAAATATTTGTCTCCAGGCCATTGGTTGCGGACTGGGAACTGTTATTGTGGGAGCCTTTTACGATGGCAGGGTAAAAGAGGTCCTGGGCCTGCCTGAAAACGAAGATCCTTTGAGTCTTATCCCTGTCGGGAAGCCGGATTGATAATGTAGTGGGATTAACCAGTAAATAATTGTCTCCGGAACCGATTATCCTGGAATGCAGATTTTCGCTTTCGGTAATAACGGATATGTTTCCCGACCCGGCAATCAGTAAGGATACGTATCAGGAATAATTTATTGTTCCTGATTGAAGGGTTTCTGAACTGTTCAGAAACGTACTCCCGGTAAACGGTTATGTACACCTGGAGTTGAGTTGATTCTGTCCGTTTGAATTTTAAGGTTAATATTTTGACAAGTTAAATGCTTTTTATACTTTTGTGCTGCTTTAAAGGAGAGGTGGGTGAGTGGCTGAAACCAGCAGTTTGCTAAACTGCCGTACTCGTTATAGGGTACCGGGGGTTCGAATCCCCCTCTCTCCGCAAAATTTGGATACGGCAGTAGAAAGGCTAAGGAGCCGGATTTATTGGCACTTCACAAATTTACTTTTTTTCCGGATTTTATTCGGGGTGTAGCGTAGCCCGGTTAGCGCGCCTGCTTTGGGAGCAGGAGGTCGCAAGTTCGAATCTTGCCACCCCGACATGACAGGACATCTTCCATTTTCTGGTCGGTGTCCTTTTCTTTCCCACCCCCACCCGATTTCCCACAATCCATCCACAACCCCGGCATGAAAAGCAACAGGATGGGTCTGGAGCATCAGGAATCCTTCTGACCATTGATTTATAAATTCTTAATTGATGCGAAACAAATTATATATTATTTGATAAGCAATAAAAAGCTTATTCATTTAGTCTTATGTTTACTATATTTGTATAAACAACAGCATCATGGGGAAAATAATAGAAGTGAAAAAATCTGTAAGCCGATCACAGGTTGACAATGAGATTGAGAGGATTACAGCAAAGAAACGCAAATTCAATCTGCGGAAGTACGTGGGCAAAGTTCGATTTCAGCATATTGATCCGTTGCAATATCAGGAAAAATTAAGGGATGAGTGGGAATAGCCTCTTAGTGGACACCAATATCCTTATCTGCCTTTTTAAAGGTAATGAAAGAGTATATGAGCTACTTCATGAAAGAGATTTATGGGTTTCCTTTATAACAGAGATGGAATTACTCTCTTTTGCTGGCCATACTACAGGAGAAATTCAAACTATCAAGAGGTTTTTAAGTAATTGTAAGATTATTGACATTAATAGAACTTAAAATAGTAAAATAAAAACAAGGAAAAGTGATGTATTTTGTTTATATTTAAGTCGTTACACAAATAACACAAACAAAAAAAACATCACTTTTCAGATGAAAAATACAAAGAAAAAATTAAACGGCCAATCAAAAATTGTTAGAGCTTCATTTACAGGCAGTAACATCACCAAATATGCAGGTTTGAA